>CAWJBS010000081.1:0-121355 GCA_963840845.1 Bryobacterales bacterium | reverse complement strand
TAAGGGCCTCAACTGAAAAAGGTAAGGGGATTGGGATTTGTGCTCGTATCGAAATTTGCCAGATTCGGGAACACTTTAGCGATGTTGGCGGCGTCGGTAATGCCGAACCAGCGGATGAGACTTTCGCCATATTGATCGACTGCGGCTGTGGGAATCCAGCGGCCGCGGCCATCAAAATCGTTGGGTCCGTTGAGGGCGAAGGTTGGGAACGAGTTGTAAATTTTCTGACCCTTCACTGCGCCGCCCATGACAAGGTGGTGACTGCCCCAGGCATGGTCGCTACCGTCGGTGGTGGTGGGCTGCATCGTGCGGCTGAACTCCGATTCGGTGAAGGTGACCACGTTGTTCTGCAATCCGATTTCGTTCAACGCGGCCCAGAAAGTGCTGAGAGCGGCGTCCAATTGCGGATAGAGATTGTTGTGAGCTTCGAGTTCGCCGGTGTGGGTATCAAAGCCACCCAGCGAACAGAAGAAGATTTGCTTAGTCATGCCAAGGCCGGTGCCTGCTTGATTCGCTTTCATAATGAGAGCGACTTGCTTGAGCTGCTGACCAAGACTGCCGCTGGCGGCAGTGAAAACGGTGTTCAGGGTAACACCGTTCAGGGCGCCGCTTAGCAGTTTGGCATTGGCGATGGATTGCGACATCACGCCGTTCGCTGCACCGTAGAGACTCAAGCCGGAATCGGTGGTGAGCAAATTGTTGATGGCCACGCTGCGGGCTTGCTTCAACGTGTAATCAAATCCGGAGAGATTCAAATTACCACCCGGGTTCAGTTCGAGTTGCTCATCCGGGCCCAGACCGTAGATGTCATTGCCGGCCAGCGACATGAGAGTGGGAAATCCGGAGGTGTTTTGGGACTGGACGATCGCGGCTGCCCGACCGCCCCAGCCATATGTGGGATGCGCCAGTTCGGTAGGATCGGTAGTCTGCCATTCCTGCTGCTGGTCGGCATGCGAAAACAGGTTGGAGGGTAAATTGGTGAGGTTCGATTTTTGTGTCAGCGCCGTTAACGGGCCGACGTTGGCGGCCACTGCCACATTACCGGCGGTGAACAGGCTCGCGATTTGCGGCATTTTACCGTGGAAATAGTAGCCGTTTGAGCTTTTATCCGTAACCGCCGTGAGCGCCGTTGTGGGCAGCGCGAGGTTAGCGGTGCCGCGAATGGCTTGGTAGGCAGTGTATTGATTTTCGGGAATGATCATATTGTTCGAATCGTTCCCTCCATACAAAAACACGCACACCAAGGCTTGATAGCCGCTGGATGAACTCTGCGCCATGGCCGGTATTAACCCGAAGTTGCGTAGGGCGAGCGAACCAACGGAGGCCGCACCTATCTTTATAAATCTGCGACGTGAATGCATATTGTGTCTCCTTTGTCCTTTCGCCTTTAGTGAATAATCTGGTACTCGCTCGCGGTGAGCGCAATTAAAAGAGCAGCCTGGGCCTTGGTGGTGGCCGTTGTTTGTCCAACGATGCCGCTAGTAATTGCCGATTGCAAAGCAGCAGTCATCTGGCCATGGAAAAACTGGCTGTTGATGGCGGCGATCAGGGTGGGGGTAGAACTGGCGGCAGTCACGAACGGTGAAATATCGAACGTGGTGCTGGCGTCCAACTTGCCGTTGTAGATGGCGGAATAAATGTAATTCGAGCGCGTGACTGCGGTTTGCGTGGAATTGAGTTGAAACTCGGGCGCGGTTAGAGCACCAACATGATAGTCGGGAGAGAAGTAGCTAAAGACGCTAGGCGCATAGAACAGATTCTGTCCGAGGTTGGAGGTGTAGTTGTAAAGCGAAGATGAATCGTAAATGGTGCCGTTCATGCCGCGAAGAAGGTTTTCTACCAAGAGAACGGGTTCGCGCAGGTGGCCGAATTGAGTTAAATCGCCGCCGGCGTCGCCCGCGCGCGCTTCCGGATCGGTGAGGATTTGATAGACCACAGATTGCAAGTTTCCACCGGTGGAAGTGAATACTGCGGAGACGCGCGAGATATACGCGGGGCTGGGATTGCTGGTGACAAGGTGTTCTATGAGCTGTTTCGATATGAAGGGCGCCATGGTGGGATTAGCCATCAGCGCGGCGATCACGTCGGCCAGATCCTGCTCCGCTGATTGGCCTGCCGCAAGAGTCGTGGTGTGAACGGATCCGTCGGGATAGGTAAATGGCAGCGATTTTGCGGTCGTGTCATGTTGGCTTTCCAAGCCCTTCGATTCGACGGGCACCATGGGCAAGAAGTAATTCGGGCTCTGCGCGCCGGCAGGTGTCGCGGCGTATGTCCAGCCTGTCAGCGCCGCCGAGATCTCGGCAACGGTTGTTTGCGAGTAGGTTGGAAGGGGATTGTTGGACGAATCAACGACGACAGAGCCGTCGGGGTTGAGGACGTTTAAACCGATGGTGAACAGCTGCATCACTTCGCGTCCGTAATTTTCGTTCGGCAGATATGTGCCGGAGGCCTTATGGTTGTTGACCATATCGAGATACTGGCCCATGGCGGGATTGAGAGTTACATCCTTTATTAATTGCGAATAAGTTCCAAACGCGTCTTGTTGAAAAATGTTGAGGAGCGGTGGAAAAGCGGCGGCGTATCCGATGGTGCTTTCTTTGGAGACGACCCAAATTTCGCTGAGGGCAAACGCTACCCGCTGGCGTAATTGATCGTTGTTGTACAAGCCATTTTCAAAGAACTGCACTTGCAGGCCGGCCATATTGGAAAATGCAGTGCCAGTGGATGTCAGCATGGGTTGGTTCGGATAAGTTGTTGGAGCTGTTGCTACCTGGCTGGCGAACCAATTATCGAATCCAGCCGATTGTAAGGCTGAGACGGAGGCCGGTGTCGGGCCCCAGGTGGCTTGCTCCAAAATTCGCGATGCTGCCGCAGCCGACATCCCTGGTCCCGGACTCTGTGCTACACACAAAATGGCCGAGACAAACCCAACCGCAGCGAACCGCATAGATGCGGGTCTATTCATATTTCTCCCTTCGTTGGTACTCGTTGATCGGCGGAGTCTTGCCCCTAGCAGTACTGCAAGTCCTACCGCTTCGACACTAGAACGAAGGAACTGGTATTCTGGTTTACTATTACGGCAGATCTTTATGTTTGTTAATGTAAGCCAAATTTCGGTGGCAATTAAAAATTTTGGCTCCGTTATGGTCGGGCCGTAATCAGAACGGTTAACAATGACTCTTCGTTCTACGGCAGATCTGCAATCGGAGCGCGTGGCCGTTGATGAATTTCTTAGTCAACTCCTTTGCTTAGAAGGGCCTGGCAGCGGTGCGACGATTGTTCACGATGCGATGAGGTATGCGGTGCTCGGGGCGGCGCAACGAATCCGGCCCATTTTGGCGTTGCGGGTTGCGCAAATGGTGGGAGCTCCGCTGGACTTAGCTTTACGGTTGGCGGCGTCGGTGGAATTGTTGCATTGCGCTTCGTTGGTAGTGGATGACCTGCCTTGTATGGATGATTCGCAGTACCGGCGTGATAAAGCGTCGGTGCATGTGAAGTTTGGCGAGGCCACGGCGCTGCTTGCGGCTTTTGGTTTGGTGGCTTTAGCAGCGCGTAGCGTACTGGAGGGTACCTGTGCAGAGGCGTATCGGGCGCGGCTGGTGGAATTTCAGTTGGCGTTATTGCGCAGCTTGGATTGTTCCGGTCTGATAGCCGGACAATCTTTGGATTTGCAATGCCACACATCGTCAGCTGCCATTTCAGAACTGAAAACGGTGCCACTCTTTAATCTAGCTGTGATGGCGGGGTCGCTGCTGGCGGATTTACAGACCAATGAGCGAGCGTTACTCAATTGCTTCGGCCGGGAATTTGGGCTGGCGTTTCAAATGAGCGATGATTTGCTGGATGGCGAAATGGTGAGCGCCGAACCATTTGAAGAAAAATTATCTACATTGCGCGCGGCCATTCGACCGTTCGGCGCAGCCTCTGCTTCGCTCGAAAATTTGATTGACTACTTGCATGCCCGCATTCCCGCCCTCCGTGCCCGTTAAGAAGTCCGTAGCGGTGATCGGCAGCGGCTTTGGCGGGCTTGCGGCTGCGATCCGACTGCAGACGAAAGGGTATCAGGTCGATCTTTTTGAAGCGCGCGATAAGTTGGGCGGCCGCGCCTATGTCTATGAACAGGACGGTTTCAAGTTTGATGGCGGGCCCACCGTTATCACCGCGCCGTTTCTCATCAACGAACTGTTTAGCGGGGCGGGGAAGAACGCGGAAGACTATCTCAGGCTAGTTCCGGTGGAGCCGTTTTACCGTATCGAGTTTCACGATGGCCGCTGGTTCGAATACGGCCAAGACGAGACGCGCACAGAAGAACTAATTAAGAGCTTTGCGCCCGACGATTTGGCGGGTTACCGGCGTTTAGTCCAGCATGCCAAGGCCGTTTTCAAGACAGGGTTCCTTGAGCTTTCTGACAAACCATTTTTGAAGTTTTCGGACATGCTGCGAGTAGCGCCGGATCTGATTCGTCTGCAGTCTTACAAGACCGTCTATCAATTTGCGGCTGGATATATAAAGGATCCGCTACTGCGGAGGGTATTTAGTTTTCACCCGCTGCTGGTGGGCGGCAACCCGTTTCAGACCACGTCTATTTATGCCTTGATCCACTACCTGGAGCGGGAATGGGGTGTCCATTACGCGATTGGCGGAACGGGCGCCATCGTAGCAGCGCTCGGCAAGCTGTTCACGGAAATGGGTGGGCGCACGCACCTATCGACGGGGATTTCTAAATTGCTGGTGGAAAATCGAACAGCCAAGGGCGTGGTCACGCAAGGCGGAGAAACCTTTCGCGCCGATGCAGTGGTGAGTAACGCTGACATCGCCAACACGTATTTAAAGATGGTGGATGCCGCCGACCGGCCCAAGTACACCGCCTCTAAACTGAAAAACATGCGTTACAGCATGTCGCTGTTTGTGATTTACTTTGGCACTCGCAAACAGTATCCGGATATCAAGCATCACACCATTATTTTGGGTGAGCGTTATCGTGAGCTGCTGACAGAGATTTTTGACAAGAAAGTTCTGGCGGGCGATTTTAGCCTTTATCTGCACCGCCCCACCGCCACGGACGCGAGTATGGCCCCGCCCGATCATGAGTGCTTTTATGTGCTGGCGCCGGTTCCAAATCAACTCAGTGGCATTGACTGGCGTGAACGGGCGCGTCCTTTTCGGGATGCAATTATGAAGTTTCTGGATGCGCGTTATCTGCCGGGTCTTCTCGATAATCTGGTAACGGAGCGGCTGTTGACGCCGCTGGATTTTGAGACGACTTTGAACACTTATAACGGCACCGGATTTTCGTTTGAGCCGATCTTCCGGCAGTCTGCGTGGTTTCGTCCCCATAACGAATCGGAAGACATCCGAAATCTATTTTTTGTGGGCGCGGGGACGCATCCGGGGGCCGGCGTTCCGGGTGTTCTTTCGTCAGCGAAAATTGCGGAGAAGCTTGTGTGTCAACGGCTGGGCTAGCGGAGTTATACAAGAAAGCGGCGGCCGCTACCGCTGAAGGCTCGAAGAGCTTTTACTTCGCCACTCGTTTTTTCCCGCCCGACTTGGCACGGGCAGCGCACGCGGTTTATTGGTTTTGCCGTTATACCGACGACTTGGTTGACGAATGTCCGGACATCGAAACCGGCCGCCGCCAGTTGGAAGACTGGGCCGCGCAATTAAACAAGGCGCAACAGACAAATTCGACAGATCACCCCGTTCTTTCCGTGTTTCTTGACACGGCCCGCCGGTACCAAATTCCCATGCAATATCCCTTTGAATTGATAGAAGGCATGCGGATGGACCTGAACCAAACGACCTACGAAACATTTGAGGAACTGCGCGTCTTTTGTTACCGCGTGGCCTCGGTTGTGGGTCTGATGATGTGCTGGGTGATCGGTTTTGAGAAGCCGGAAGATCGGGAAAAAGCTACTCCTTACGCGATTGATCTTGGGATTGCTCTGCAACTCACGAATATTCTGCGCGACGTGGGCGAGGATTTAGGACGTAACCGAATCTACATACCGCGTGAAGATTTGCGACGGTTTCACTATTCGGAGGAAGATCTCAGAGCACACAAGCGAACGCCGGCATTTGAGGAACTCATGGCGTTTCAAGCAGCACGCGCACGTGAATATTATGAGCGCGGCAATGCCGGGATAAACCTCCTTCACCAGCGCGGGCGATTTGCCGTGAAGGTGGCGTCCGACGTGTATCGCGAGATCTTGAACCGCGTGGAAGCTTCGCGCTTCAATGTTTTTGAGAACCGCACGGTGGTGCCGGCCGCTCGGAAATACTGGCTCACGGCGCGTAATCTGGCTGGTCCCGTGGCTCGCCATTACGCGCCGGCGATTCAAGTCTCCTCCGCCGCTGTCCTCCTGGGACTACTGGTGCATTACGCGAGTCATTATTTATTGAATACTGCGCTGATTACCGATCAGATTGCGGAATGGATCATGGCTCGGACGCCTTCACGCTATGCCGTAGCCATTCTTCAGACGCTGGGGGCATGGGCGAAACCGTCTGCGATGACAGGTGCCCTGGCCTGCCTGGGATTTTGTCTTTTTGTCATTCGAGTTGTGTCGAACCGTCTTTTCGCGGTGGTTTTAGCGATACTTTTTGCGTGGACGATGGGAGGGCTTACCTTTTGGATACCCTCGGTTCTGTTTGCACTATTCGCCTTTCGCCAGGGAGCTGAGCAGCCCGTCTCGTTGCCACGACGTGGATTCTTAATGGCGAGCGGTGTGGTGGCGGTGGCGGGCGAGAGTTACCTTCGCGAACAATCACTGGCACGCCGCGCGCGCCAACCGTTCGACCTTTTTCCTTACCAGCCGCCGTTGGACCGCGCGAATTTTGCACCAGGCTTGGTACGCAAAGCGGTCACGCCTGTTACGGAGTTCTACGGCATGAGCAAGAACACCGTTGATCCGAACATCGACACGGCTTCCTGGCGGCTCCTGATTACGTTAGACGGTAAACTCCTGCGGCAGTACAGCTACGTGGAACTTCTGAGTTTCCCCAAACGGATTCGCTATGTAACGCTGCGCTGCATTAGTAATACTCTTAAATCGGATCTGATGGGCACCGCTATCTGGGCCGGCGTTCATTTATCGCAACTCATTGACCGGCGCCAGTTGCCGGAAGGTGTGGTGGAAGCGGCGTTTATTGGCGTGGAAGGGCATGACGATAGTTTGCGGATTGACTATGCCTATAGCGAAGAATCGCTTCTCACGCTTGGCATGAACGGCAAGACGCTGAGCCGTATTCATGGATTTCCCCTACGACTGTTAGCGCCGAACTATTACGGTTGCCGCAATGTGAAATGGATTCGCGAGATTCGGTTTGTGAGCAAGCCTTACTATGGAACGTGGCAGCGCCTTGGTTATACGAAAGAACCTGTTATTCATATCTGCTCGCATATTGACCGCATCCGGCGCGATGGCAGTCTGGTGGAATTCGGCGGCGTCTCTTTCGCGGGGAGCCGGCCGATTCGGGCGGTACGAGTTCGCGCCAATAAGGGACCGTGGCAAGCGGCGAGACTGGAAATCTCACTCTCTCCTTATACCTGGACGCGCTGGGCGGCACAACTGCCGGCGGGCGAAGGTGCTGTTCTAGAAGCCAATGCCCAAGATGCGTCTGGTGCTTGGCAGGATTTGCAGGAAGCGGGTCCCTTTCCGAATGGCATGAGTGGACCTACTATTGTTTTGGCGCGCACATGATCGAATTTATCGTGATCGGTTTGGCTGCTGCCATTTTGTTGGTTCTTTGGAAGTCGCGGCTGAACTACATTTTCCTTCCACAGTTGCCTTCTGTAACCGAGACTAGAACTCCCGATCTCACCATCATCATTCCAGCCCGTAACGAAGCTCATCAGATCGCGCACGCGGTGAAAAGCTTCCCAAACCTCCCAGTCATCGTAGTTGATGATGGCTCTTCTGACAACACCTCCCCAGTTGCCAAAGAGTCCGGCGCCCTCGTCATTCCCGCGCCGCCGCTCAACGAAGGCGACAAGGGAAAACCCAACGCATGTGCCGAAGGGGCACGACACGCCAACACGAAATGGATACTTTTCGTGGATGCCGATACATGGTTCGATCCTCCGTTCGCCGGCTCTTTGGTAGCGTACGCTGAAACGAACGCGTCTACCCTTCGTCACCGCTTTTTTGGAGCAGGTTTGCTTGACGATTTGTGAAAAAGCGTTGCTGCCATACGCTTTCGCTTTATACTTTACTGGTGTGAGCGCGCGCGCGGTGAATAATCCAAAATCACGGCAAGCGCTAGCCAACGGCCAATGCATGCTATTTGAACGCGCGGTGTATGAAAAGCTGGGTGGCCATTCCGCTGTTGCTCACTCGGTGATCGAAGATGTCGCGCTGGCCCGGCACGCCAAGGAAAAGGGAGTAACCGTGCGCGTGATCCGGGCGGAGCGATTAGGGCACGTGCGCATGTACGACGGTCTGGCCGCCATTTGGCGCGGCTTTCAGAAAAACTCTTTCCGTTTTCTCTTGATCAACCCGTGGAGCGGTCTGCAGGTTGTTCTGGCGTCGATCTTACTCACCTCGTGGGCTCCGGTTTTACTGCTGGGCTTCTCCGACTATCCGGGCTTCTCGTTCGCTCCCACTCCCCTGACGTTGTTGTTCATTGCTCCGTTTGTGTCGCTCTGGCCGTGGTATCGGAATTTCAACGTGCTGCTTGCGCCGTTGGGTATCTATCTTTTCCAACTCATTGCGCTGAACGGAATGGTCTCCACGGTTTTGCGTCGCCCGGTTCAGTGGAAGAATCGCAATGTCTGAATTAGTGTCATATCCCATTCCGTGGCGTACGGTTTTCAACTTGTGGCCGAACATGCTGCACCGCACGCCCACCTCCGTTGATGGGTTCTCGGCTTCCATCGTTGCAAATCTTCCATTGCCGCCACTCGTGACCGGGTTCGAAAACCTCCCGGTATCCGCCCGCTTCGTACTGGCTGCGAATCATTATCAAAGGCCGGGTCTGTGGATCATGCATCCGGCTTCGGTTCTCACGCAAGCCATTCGGCAGCACTACGGTGCGGGCGACCCGCCAGTGCGCTGGATGGTGACCGCTAACTGGCCGCCCTTGTGCCTGGGGCCTTGGAAATTCCGTTCGCCAGGCGATATCCTTCTCCCGCGCGTGGCCGACGCTCTCGCTTGCTATCCTGTGTCGTTTGCACGCAGCAATCCCGCTTACACAGCACGCAGTCTGCGGCGTATTTTGCGCGAAGCTGCGCTGTTGAATCGTCCGCTGGGTATTTTCCCGGAAGGCGTCGCGGGCGCGGCCGGCCAATTGACCGACCCGATTCCGGGTGTAGCGAGACTTTTGTCCCACCTGGCTCAAAAGGGATTGCCTGTGCAGCCCGCGGCGATCCGAGAGGAGCAGGGAAGACTGCTGGTATGCTTCGGGGCCACCATCAGTTGCGAGGCTCTCCTGGCAGCAAAGGACGCTGCAAAACTGACTATGCAATCCATTAGCGCCATACAGCTCTGACGTGTTACGATACTCAAATTATGTTGATTATCGGAACAAAAATCTTCTGTTGGGGCGCCATGCCAACTCCGGAGCCGTTGCGTTGTGGGACGTGTGGAACAGTGGGTCGTTTTATTGAGAAAACCGCTATGCGGTTTCTGACGTTCTTCTTCATTATTCCCACCATTCCGCTGAGCGGAAAAATGAAATTGATTGAGTGTCCGAAGTGCAAAACGCGCTATGAGTGGAAGCAACCCGTAGCCACAGCCGGCGCGTCAGCTTAACTCCTTATTCTTCTTCGTCCAAGGAAAGTGATGCCGATGGTCGCCTTTGTCTTGTGTTTGGCCACTTTATGCGGCTTGGGATGAGACTGAAAAGCTTGCACAGAGGGCGAAACGAGACATAGCAAGCATGCGGCCACCAGCGTCTTCATAGCAAAAGAGTGGCTGTGGCTGGGAACTTTTCTCAGAGCAAGCCTTTTTGCCTAATATCGTCTCCAGCGCCGCATAATGCTCGTCAGAGCCTTGCGTATTTTCGCGTCCATGCTGAAACCAGCCAGCGGCGGTCGCCTGATACGAATTGTCTTTGATGTCGGTGGATGCGCCGTGAGCTAACAGCAGCGTCACAAGATCAGGGTATCCTTTCCAGCACGCCCAATGTAGGGCCGTCCCGCCGTGTTCTCCGCGAGAATCTACCGGAACACCCATGGCTAGAAGGCCACGGACGGCACCGACATCATGATTGGCGGCGAATTCCACCAGTAAGTTTTGATATTCAGCAGGCAATGGCATTTGTGGACGGGCCGAAGCTACAAGCAGCGGGATGCCCGACTCCTCCGCCAAGGCGCAAACACCCAACAAGGAGTCAATAGGAGAAATTTCCATATTGGCTCCGCTGCGGTGCAAGGCCATGACGGCTTCCGCTTGCCCACTCATTTTTGCCATGGCGAAGGCGGTACGGCCGTCATTTCTGCGCGCATCCACATTCACGCCAGCGCGCACTAAGGCAGCCAGAACAGTGGCACTTCGCCCACGTTTTACCGCCCAATGTAAAGCTGTCTCGCGGCGTTCATTCACTTCGTTCGGGTCAGCCCCGGCAGCGAGAAGCAATCTCACTCCTTCCACGGCTTCGTAGTCGAGCATGTGTTTCAAGATGTTGCCGTTCGTCGGCTTGGCGCCGCGTTCCAACAACAGTTTCATGCATTGCAAATCCGGATGCTCCGTCGAATGATAAAGCGACTCACCATCGTTTGGGTTTGCTCCCGCATCCAGCAGCACTGTGGCGAGTTCCAGGTTGTTATTAAGTCCCGTGGCCGCATACAAACAGGGAAGGGGATTATCCGGCCAGAGCGGATCATTGTACGCCGTGTTTGGATCCGCCCCGTGTTCAAGAAGCAAACGTGCTAGTGCCGCAAAATCACTTGGGTGAGTGCCTTTGCCAGTGGCAAAGCGGGAGAAACAGACGTAAATCAAAGGATCGGCATTCAGCGGACCTCCCTTCGCGGTTGCCTTCTCCAGCGACTCTTGCAATTCCTTCTTCACTCGCCCGACATCTCCAAGAACGAGCGCGCTGTAGAAATCGGCGTCAGCCGTTTCGGGATGCTTCGCCAGTATTTCCTGAGCTTGGCGCAAATTGCTTAAAGCTGCTTGGATGAACTGAGACTGCAAAGTAGTTTGACTCATGCTGCTAGGAATGATTCTAGTTCACAGCGTTGATGTGGAGCGTTCAAGCACATCTACTGAGTGCTTTTGGATTGCTCGCTGCGCGTCTCTAAAGCATGAGACACCAATTTAAGCTCAAAAATACATTGGCGCTCGCTGGCGTGTTTACGCTAGCCGCCGTAGCCGTTTTGGCAGACAATGTGAAAACCGATTTCGACAAAGGCGCTAACTTTTCAAAGATTCACACCTATTCGTGGGGCCAAGTGAAGACAAGCAACCCGCTCTACCAGACACGAATTAAAGAAGAGGTTAACCGGGACCTGCAGGCGAAGGGCTGGCAGATGGTTGAGTCTGGCGGGGATGCGACGATTTTCGCTACCGGCCAGGTGCATAATCAAGCTGAATTACAAACAACCTATGACAACTTCGGCCCGGGCTGGGGCGGAGGTTGGGGTTGGCGCCGTTGGGGATGGGGTGCGGGCGCCGGTTTCGGCGAAGCGACGACCACCGAAACAAACAAGCCGGTTGCCAATCTTGTGATAGACATTTTTCAATCGGGCGATAAGACTCTGATGTACCGAGCGGTGATTAGCCGCAATGTGGCGGACAACTCCGACAAGAACGTGAAGGGGTTGGATAAGGATCTAGACAAAGCATTGAAAGATTTCCCGCCGAAGGGGAAAATGTAAGGCCCGGAGCCTGCGAGTTACCAAGCGTGAAAGAAGCCGTCTCGCTCGATTAGCTCCAGCGGCACGCCGAATGTGGTGGATAAACTCTCGGAGGTGAGCACCTGCTTTTTGGGACCGTCAAGGAAGACTTGGCCGTTCTTCAAGAGGACGACGCGGTCAATTTCCGGGATGATGTCGTCAAGATGGTGCGTGATCAGCAGTAGACCAACGCCGGATTGTGCGAGATTGCGGAGTTGTTGCCGCACCTCGCGAAGGGATGGGAGGTCGAGGCTGGTAGTGGGCTCATCAAGCAGGAGCGTGCCTGGGTTGTGGATTAGGGCGCGAGCAATGAGAAGGCGGCGCGCTTCGCCCGAGGAGAGTTCATTGAGCCAGCGGTTCGTCAAGTGAGTTACCTCAAGACGGTCCATTGCCTGCGAGGCAGCCGCTTCCATTGCGGGCAAGACGTGATGATTGGGCCAAATCCCAATCGAACCAAAGAAGCCAGACAGGACGAGTTCACGGCCCGTGATGTCGCGCGTGCATTGGGCCATCAAATCGTTACTCACCAGGCCGATGTGGTTGCGCAGCTCAAAGATATTCCAATCGCTGGCGCCCAGAATGCGGAGTGAGGTTTCGGGCCGCAGTAAGGGATAACACTCGCGAGTGATGGTTTTGATGAGGGTCGATTTGCCGCTGCCATTGGGACCGAGGATGGCGACGTGCTCACCACTGTTGATCGAAAGGCTCAAGCCACTAAGCGCGAGGCGGCTGTTGCGTTCAACAAAAACGTTTTTTAGTTCAAGAAGCGAAGGTTGTTGGCTCAAAACAAGAGGGTAGCAGGGCCACCTTGCAAGCGCGGCACGTATATCATGCAGATAGGAACAATCAAGTGCCAGTCAGCGCGGAAAGCTTGAAGGAGATGGCGCACGCCTGCGGGTTCGAACTGGCAGGCATCACTCCGGCGACGCCAAGTGAAGATTTCGCGCGATACCAGCAGTGGCGCGAAACGGGACACGCGGGGGAGATGGGGTATCTGACGGACCATCGCGGAGACGCGCGCTCTGATCCACGGCAGTTGTTGGGCGGTGCGCTGAGTATTTTGTGCGTGGGAAAGCTGTATCAAACCGCTTATCCTTTGTCGCTAGAGGCGGACGATGATACGCGCGGTTGGATCTCGCGTTACGCCTGGGGCGAGGACTATCATGACGTCATGCGGGCGTCGTTAAAGCGGCTGCTCGGCATGATCAGGGATGCGCACACGGAACCATTTGAAGCGAAGATCTGCATCGATACGGCGCCGCTGTTAGAGCGTTCGTATGCGCGCGCGGCGGGGTTGGGATGGATCGGGAAGAACACTTGTTTGATCAATGAACAGCAAGGCTCCTGGTTTTTTTTGGGCGAGATTTTACTTTCCATTCCGCTGGCTGCCGATACACCGCCGCCTGACCGCTGCGGTACGTGCCGCCGCTGCATTGACGCTTGCCCGACGGATGCGATTCGTCAAAACGAAAATCACGAGTGGATACTAGACGCCCGGCTGTGTATCTCTTATCTCACCATCGAAAAGCGCGGTGAGTTTGCGGGCGATGACTTGGTTCCTGTTGGCCAGCATATTTTTGGCTGCGATATTTGTCAGGATGTTTGTCCTTGGAACGGCCGTGCGCCTAGTACGGATGAGAAGGCGTTTCAGCCGGCGGTGTTTGCGCCTGTTTTGGCTGAGATGGCCGAATTTTCCGAAGAGCAATTCCGCCAGGTTTTTCGGCGGACGCCAGTATGGCGCGCCAAGTATGAAGGCTTTTTGCGGAACGTAGCTGTGAGCTTGGGACAATCGAAGAATCCCGATATGAAGAGACCTTTGGCGCGGCTGGCGAAACACGTGAACCCGGTAGTGGCGCGTACCGCCGAAAAAGCGTTGCGCTGGGTGACAGCGCTGCTGATTTTGTTTTTATTAGCGCGGGGGGGAGGAGCTGCGGATGCGCCCGTGAGCCCTGGTTACGATCACTTTTATAACAACGAATTCGATCAGGCGCTGGCAGTGTTCGAGTCGGATTTGAAGGCGCATCCGGAAGATCCGCAAATGTTTAATCACGTCGCGCAAGGAATTCTATATCGCGAGATGCTACGCAGCGGTGCGTTGGAAAGCCAACTGGTTTCGGGAAATAATCCATTCTTGCGGCGTCCGAAGATGGAGATTTCAGACAAGGACAAGCAGCGGTTTGAATACTGTTTCAACCAGGCCGTTTCCATCAGTGAAGCGAAGTTGAACCGCAAGCCAAACGATCTGGATGCGCTGGCGGCGTTGAGTGTCGCGCACGGATTGAAATCGAATTATCTGTTTTTGGTGGAGAAGTCTTGGGTGGATTCGCTGAAAGAAGCCACCGCCGCGCGCAAAGCCAACGAGCAGATCCGTGAGCTGGATCCGAAAGATGTAGATGCCAAATTGGTTTACGGGCTGAATGAGTATGTGGTGGGGTCGCTGCCGTTTTATATGCGGGCGCTCGGTTTTATCGGCGGATTTCATGGCGATCGCAACGATGGAATTCAGCAGCTGGAGATTGTGGCTCGGCAAGGCCAACGAAACCGCTACGACGCACAGGTTTTGTTGGCGGCGATTTACCGGCGTGAAAAGGACCCGCGCAAAGCAATCCCTCTTTTGAAGGAACTGGCAACACGCTTTCCGCGCAATTATCTTTTCCGCTTAGAGCAGGTGCAGATGTACAGTGAGGCGGGCGATGAGAAATCCGCACTCGCGGTTTTGGCCGAAGTGGACAATTTGCGCAAGAGCGGAGCCGGCGGTTACTCCAGTCTGAACCCGGAGAAACTGCTTTATTTCCGCGGCAACCTATTATTTTGGTACAACGATTTGCCGGGCGCTTTGGCGGATTTGCGGCAGGTAACGCAGAAGGCGGGCGATCTTGATTTGAATACGGCTGTTTTGGCGTGGCTGCGTTTGGGCCAAGTGGAAGATTTGCAGGGACACCACGCAGAGGCCTTACCTGCTTATCGGGAAGCGATCCGGACCGCACCTAAGTCAGAAGCAGCAGCCGAGGCTAAGAGTTATATGGATAGTCCTTATCGACGCAAAGAAAAGGCGTAAGTAGTACCACAACGTGCCTCCGATAGAACGATTCCGTTCATTCGCGGACTTGAGATTGAACGAGTCCAGGTTACACTAAACGCATAATGCAGGTTTCAACTACGGCAAATAGTACCAAATTTGCCTTATACCAGGAAGTTTGCGAACAGCTTCACAACTTGTTGGTGAATGAGCGTAACTTGGTGGCGAACGCTGCCAACGCATCGGCTTTGCTGATGCAGTGGCTCCCCGACGTCAATTGGGTCGGGTTTTACTTTGTTGAAGATGGCGAGTTAGTTCTCGGACCGTTCCAAGGTAAGGTTGCCTGTACGCGGATACCTTTCGGCAAAGGCGTTTGCGGTAAAAGCGCACTTGAACAAAAGACTGTAATCGTACCCGATGTTAGTAAGTTTACGGGCCACATAGTCTGCGATAGCGCTTCCCGATCTGAAATTGTGGTGCCACTTCTGAACTGGGGCAAATTACGCGGAGTTTTGGATGTCGACAGCGCGAGTCTGAACCGGTTCGATGAAGATGACGAGGAAGGTTTGGAATCGGTAGTTTCGGTCTTCATGGCGTCGCTGGCCAGCGACGATATGCCCGATCTCAGTGAAGAATCGGCTGTTCCTAGCGCCGGTTAAGCGTCTTCCACAAATAGACTAATGTGGGTGGATACCATGGTCAACATGGGTCAACCCTCTGAACTTGTCTGCAGTCGATGCAAAAAATACTACAATCCCGGCCAAGCCATCAATCTGTGTGAATGCGGCGGACCATTGCTGGTCCGCTATGATCTGTCTTCGGTGAAATCAACATGGCGCAAGGAGCAGCTCCGCACAAGTGTCCCTAGCATGTGGCGGTACGCGCCGGTTCTGCCCGCTGAACTGAGCGATGCCGTGACATTGAACGAGGGCTGGACCCCGCTAATTCAAACGAAAAGTTTAGGGCGCGAACTGGGCGCAACAGATTTGTGGGTGAAGGATGAAGGACGCAACCCTACAGATTCTTTCAAGGCGCGCGGCCTATCGTGCGCCACCACCATGGCAAAGAAACTGGGGTTGAAGAAACTGGCAATTCCTTCGGCAGGAAATGCAGCCAGCGCCTTGGCGGCGTACGGCGCGGCCGCCGGAATGGAGTCACACATCTTCATGCCGAAAGATGTGCCGCAAGCGAATTTCATTGAGTGCAAAGCGTTCGGTGCGCACGTAACGCTGGTGGATGGGTTGATCAGCGATTGCGGGCGCATTGTGGGCGAGCGCAAGGCCGCCGAGGGCTGGTTTGAAGTAAGCACCCTGAAAGAGCCGTACCGAATCGAGGGCAAGAAAACTATGGGGTACGAGGTGCTCGAACAGTTTAACTGGGAAGTACCCGATGCGATTTTGTACCCATGCGGCGGTGGTGTTGGTTTGATTGGCATGTGGAAGGCGTTCGCCGAGTTGGAGGAACTCGGTTGGATTGGCCAGGAGCGTCCGAAGATGATTTCGGTGCAAGCGATGGGATGCGAGCCCATTACGAGGGCTTTCCAGCAAAACGCGACGGCCAGTCAGTTTTTTGAAAACGCCCACACCGTTGCCAGCGGGTTGCGCGTGCCCAAGGCATTGGGAGATTTTCTTGTGTTGGATGCTGTACGCGAAAGCGGCGGGACGGCGATTTCTATCAGCGACGAAGATATGTTGGATGCCGGTGTTCTGTTGGCCGAACACGAAGGCATTTTCGCCGCACCGGAAGGGGGCGCGTGCGTAGCCGCAGTGCGGCAACTGCTGAAGACGGGGTTTTTGAAGAGCAGCGAACGGATCGTCATCTACAACACAGGCTCGGGGTTGAAATATCTGGAAGCTTATGCGACCCGCTTTCCCAGGTATGCGGCGTCGCAGCAGGACCGGCTCGGTGGGTTGATTACACCGAGATAAGGCTCAGAATTATGTGTTCCACACCCTCGCAAAATTACGCTGGCCTCGCCAGCGCAGCTTTTTTGTGGGACCATACGAAAAGTAGTATTAGGATGTTTGGATTTCTGCGTTTAGTCCGCATGGAAATGACGGTCTCCAGGTTCCGAACGTATAGTGTTAGGAGTGTATTGAGAGATGAAGCTCTTCGTAGGTAACCTGCCCTACAAAGCGACTGAGGCCGACATACAGGCATTTTTTGAAGAGGCGGGCGTTCACGTAGACACCGTGAACATCTTGCGCGACCGGTTTAGCGGAGAAGCCAGAGGATTCGGCTTCGTGGAAATTAACGATGACAACTTGGGCAATCAAGCGGTACAGGCCTGTAATGGCCGGGCGATGATGGGCCGAGCTCTGGTGGTGAATGAGGCTCGACCGCCCGAGAAGCGCGAGCGCTCCCATGGTGGTGGCGGGGTGGCGGCAATTCGGGTGGCGGTGGTAGTCGAGGCGGTCAGCGCGATTTTGGCGGCAGTAAGAACCGCTGGTAATCGCTGCTCATCGCTCAGACGGTATGCTTGCCGTCTTTCTTGATTCCAAGAAAATCACAATGCGACAGGTGAACGTTCCTCAACGTCCACCTGGTTTCGCTTTAATCCAGTTGCGCGTTGCCGGTATTTGTAATACGGACCTAGAACTATTGCGCGGCTACTACGGATTTTCTGGCATTCCCGGCCATGAGTTTGTCGGCGAAGTGGTGGCGGCCGATTCCGCTTCGCTAGTAGGCCAGCGAGTCGTTGGCGAAATTAATTTGGCGTGTGGACGTTGTGCCTTTTGCTCTGTTGGCTTGGGTCGGCATTGCGAAGCGCGTACAGTGTTGGGAATTGTGAAGCACCCTGGCGCTTTTGCCGAGTACTTAACCCTGCCTGAAGCGAACTTGCGAATCGTGCCGGAGCATGTGACTGACGAACAAGCGGTGTTTGTGGAACCGTTAGCGGCGGCTTGTGAAATTCTTGAGCAAGTGAACGTGCCGAAGGGCAGGGAAGTAGCCGTACTGGGTGACGGCAAACTGGGATTGCTGATTGCTCAAACACTGTTATCGCACGGCGCCCGCGTGAGTGTCTTCGGCCGGCATTCCGAGAAACTAAGAATAGCGCAGCGTGCTGGTGCGGCTATAGGCGATCTTGTCCGAGCGTTTTCCATTGTGGTGGATTGCACGGGCTCAGCTGATGGTTTGCGGCAAGCGGTGAGCCTGGTTCAGCCGCGCGGAACAGTCGTGATGAAATCGACTGTGCATGAAGAAGTGAACATGATATGGCCCCGGTTATTGTGAATGAGATTACGCTCGTGGGCTCGCGCTGCGGATTATTTGAGCCCGCGTTAAGCTGCTCAGTGAGGGGAAAATTGATACCGCGGCGATGCTGGCCGCTGAATATCCGTTGAGTGAAGCTCCGGCGGCTTTTGCGAAAGCTGCCGAACGCGGGGTGCTGAAAGTTTTGCTGCGAAACCGCTAGACGTCTTGCGCGCGGCCTTTCCAGACGCCGCCGCGCCCCCGCCAATATTGCATAGCGGAATGGATAGTGGCGCCTGCGTAGAACATGGCGATGAAAGGCAAAGTAAACGCCCACAGCAAGGGCAGGCGATAAAAGCGAATCATGGGCGGCGTAGCTGAAGGCTCATCAGAAATAGAGCGCCCGCTCCTAGTCCGACAGCGGCGATATTTCCACTGAAGAGTGCGATCAGCGGCACCAGATAAGTAATGACGAGGCCGAGCAGCGTTCCCGCCAGCAACCAAACAGAATGCTTCAGTTGATTAAAGGCGGAACGCGAAATCATTCGGCCAATTTCAGTAAAGCCCGTGTAGGGTCGGATGCTGTAGGTGCTAGGCGTGAGGCCCAGCCAGATCTTGCCGCCGGAAGACTTCACGGCATGGGCCAGTGCGCAATCATCGATAATTTCCCCATGAATGGCGGTATGGCCACCGATGCGGGCCAGTGCCGATGGGCGAATCAAAACGCATCCGCCTGCTGCACCGGCAAGCTTCCCTCTTCGAATCGGCCACCCACGCCGGTGGATAAAGTTGCAAGAAAAAATAAACGAACGCCGGGATCGAGCGCTTTCTCGGCAAACGTCTGCGTGCATAGCCGCACCATATACGACGCCAAATCTAGACCTTCGGCTTCCGCCTTCGCAATGAGATTGGCCACGTTGCGGCCATCGTGATGGATATCGGCGTCAGTGAAAAGCAGGTAGTCGGGCTGATGCTTCAACGCTTCCTCCGTGCCCTGCTTGAGCGCCCAGAGTTTGCCTGTCCAACCGCTGGGTAGTGGCGCACCGACCAGTATGGTGAGGTCTTTTTCGCGGCCCATTTTTCGAGCCAGCGTGCGCGCTGCCTCCGCCGTGCCATCGCTGCTGTTGTCGTCAACCAGCACGATGTGGAGCGGCGCCAGGAAGTATTGCGTGAAGAGCGACGTAAGTGACTCGCCAATCACATCCGCTTCATTGCGGGCGGGAACCACCGCCACGACCCGCCGTTCGGCTCGAAGGTTTGACGCGGGCGGCTGCCTAAGACGCCAAAATCGCCCATGTGCGAAGACCAGATAAGTCCAGATCAGCAGGGACAGCAACGCGGCCAGAGTCCAAATCATGCTCTTATGCGGGCTCTTGCTGAGTCATGCAGTGAAGCGTACCGAGGCCCAGAACCAAGTCAGTGGCGGCAATTCCCACAACCTTGCGATTTGGAAATAACTGCGCCAGCTTGTTCAACGCAATGCGGTCATTCGCATCATTGAACGTAGGCATCAGAACCAGACCGTTCGCAATGTAGAAATTCGCATAGCTGGCAGGAAGGCGTTGTCCATCAAACACAACCGGCTCAGGCATCGGAAGCTTCTCAACACGAAACGGCAGTTTGCGCAGAATGGCCAGATTCTCTTTCAGTGGCTCGTAGTTCGCCTCATCCTTGTTGTCTTCGCTGGCGACGACGATAGTCTGGGCATCGGTAAACCGGGCGAGGTCGTCAACATGTCCATGCGTGTCATCACCGGCGATGCCGTTCTTCAGCCACAGCGTTTGCTGCGCGCCCAAGTATTGACGAAAAACGCCTTCGATATTTGTGCGTGTCAGATGCGGATTGCGCGCTTGAATAGGGCTCAAGAGGCACTCTTCAGTTGTAAGTATGGCGCCCGTGCCGTTCACATCTATGCTGCCACCCTCCAGTACAATTTGCTCGCCCTTGAATTCGGGAGTGATCAGCGGGAGCTTTAGTTTAGGTGCGAGCTTGGCAGTAACAGCGTTGTCACTCTTGCTGTTTGCGTATTTGGCCCAGCCGTTGAATCGCCAGTTCAGGATAGTCTTTGTCTTCTTCGGTCCGCATACAAAAATCGGGCAATAGTCGCGAGTCCAACTTCGGTCCGTTGGCAGTTGAAAAAACTCTACCGCCGCCATTTGCGCGCCACATTTTACAAGAACCTTGCGCGCCTTTTGTTCAGAGTCCTTATCGGCTATGAGGATTCTCACTTTCTCAACACGCGACAGATGCCGGACAATTTCGCCATAGACCCACGGAATCGGCGCAAATTTGCCCGGCCAGTCGGTGGTTTCATGCGGCCAAGCGAGCCAGGTTGCCAGGTGCGGTTCCCACTCGGCAGGCATGCGGAAGCTGGATTGTTTCATGCCTTTTGCGATCGCCTTAGGCAAGCCAACGCTTCGTAATGGGTGCATACGCGTCGATGCGCCGATCGCGGAAGAACGGCCAGTTGCGGCGTACTTCGTCCATCTGCTTGGGGTCGCACTCTGTGACAAGCACTTCTTCTTCGGCTGCCGATGCCTGCGCAATCACCCGCCCAAATGGGTCCGAAACAAACGAATTACCCCAGAACTCCAAACCACTCTCCGCGGTGCCCTCATAGCCGGTGCGGTTCACCGCCGCAACATAAATACCGTTTGAAATAGCGTGCGCGCGTTGCACGGTGCGCCACGCATCAAGTTGTGCCTCGCCATACTGCGCTTTCTCCGAGGGATGCCAGCCAATCGCCGTCGGATAAAACAAAACGTTGGCGCCTTGCAAGGCGGTAAGTCGAGCTCCTTCCGGATACCACTGGTCCCAACACACCAGCACGCCAATGCGCGAAAAGCGCGTTTCGAAATTCAAGAACCCCAGATCGCCCGGCGTGAAGTAAAACTTCTCATAAAACAGCGGATCATCGGGAATGTGCATCTTGCGATACGTGCCGAGCAGCGATCCATCCGCATCAATAATGGCGGCCGTATTGTGATACAAGCCGTGCGCGCGTTTTTCGAAAAGCGAAGCCACAACCGTCACGCCCAAACTCTTAGCAACGGAACCGATCGCTTCAGTTGATGGGCCGGGAATCGTCTCCGCCAAGTTAAAAAGCTCGGCGTTCTCTTCGCGGCAGAAATACTGACTGCGGAAAAGTTCCTGCAGGCATATGATCTCCGCGCCCTTGCCGGCCGCTTCGTGAATGCCTGCAATCGCACGCTTTAAGTTGGCGTCCGGGTCAGTTGAACACTTCGTCTGCACAAGGCCGATTTTGAATTTGCTGTCTCTATTCGCTGCCATTACATGTATATCCCGCCGTTCACGTCCAGAACGTGCCCGGTGATGAATCCCGCCTCTTCGCTCACCAGAAACTTTACGGCGGCCGCGATGTCTTCCGGCGTGCCGATGCGCTTCAGCGGCGTCTCGTCAATCATGCGCTGCTTCAATTCTTCAGACAACACATGTGTCATATCCGTGGCAATAAAGCCCGGCGCCACGGCGTTCACGGTTATATTACGGCTGCCCAGTTCCATCGCGAGCGATTTCGTCAAACCGATCAGCCCAGCCTTCGACGCCACATAATTGACCTGGCCAGGATTTCCTTTCTCGCCCACCACCGAAGAAATGTTTACGATCCGACCCCAACGTTCTCGCATCATTCCCTGTAGAACTTTCTGGGTGGCATAGAACGAACCGCTCAAGTTCGTATTGATGACGGTTTCCCAATCTGCTTTTTTCATGCGCACGGCCAAGCCGTCTTTGGTAACGCCCGCGTTGTTCACCAAAATGTCGATGGACGCGAATTCTTTGGCTGCCTTGTCAATAGCGGCGGCAATGGATTCACTATTACCCAAATCCATTTCCACAACGAAGGTTTCAGATCCGGCGGCCCGCGTCAATTGGGCGGTCTCTTCGAGTTTCTCGATCGTCCGAGCGGCCAAAATAAGTTTGTATGCCGGGCTCGCCAGGGCGAGGGCGCACGCCTTCCCAATACCCCGGCTCGCTCCTGTGATCAGTGCTGTTCTGACATTCATGATTCCCTCTCATCATAATGGGTGTACGTAGCTCATGCCTCTAGAAGACCTCAGAGATTTTATCCGCGCCCTGGAAAAACACGGCGAACTCAAGCGCATTCCGTTTGAAGTAGACCCGTATTTGGAAGTGACCGAGTTCGCCGACCGCTCTGTAAAAAACAACGGGCCGGCGCTCCTGTTCGAGAAACCCAAGGGTTCAACCGTGCCTTTGTTGATCAACGCATTCGCCAGCATGCGGCGCATGGAAATTGCGCTGGGCGTAAAGGACGTTGACGAAATCGCTCAACGAATCGCCGGCTTTTTGGAATTACAGAAGCCCGAAGGCTTGCTGGACAAGCTCAAAATGCTGCCAAAGCTGAGTGAGATCAGCGCCTCATTCCCAAAGGTTGTCAACAAAGGGCCCTGCAAGGATGTCATCAAAAAAGCCGGACAGTTTTCGTTGGACGAATATCCCATTTTGCATTGCTGGCCCCAAGACGGCGGTCGTTTCATTACCTTGCCCATGGTGTTTTCCAAAGACCCGTCCACCGGCAAACGTAATTGCGGCATGTACCGCATGCAGGTTTACGACGGCCAAACCACGGGCATGCACTGGCAAAAGCACAAACAAGGCGCCGATCATTTCAGGCGCATGCAAGCCGAAGGCAAAGAGACAAGAATGCCGATTGCGGTAACGCTGGGCTGTGATCCTGTCACTCTTTATTCATCAATCCTGCCGCTCCCGCCGTCAATTGACGAGATGCTGTTCGCTGGTTTCATGCGCGGTGCGCCCGTTGAACTAATAAAGTGCGAAACCAACGATATTGAAGTGCCGGCCAATGCCGAAATCGTTCTCGAAGGCTATGTGAATTTGGGAGAACTGCGGCGCGAAGGCCCATTCGGCGATCATACCGGCTTCTACTCGCTCGATGACGATTACCCGGTGTTTCACATCGAATGCATCACGCAGCGCAAGAATCCCGTTTATCCGGCCACGATTGTGGGTCCGCCGCCCATGGAAGACTTCTACATGGGCAAAGCAATTGAACGAATCTTCTTACCGCTCATGCGGACACAATTGCCTGAGGTCAAGGACATCTGCATGCCCGCCGAGGGCGTTTTCCACAACCTCATCCTCGTTTCCATGCGCAAGACATATCCCGGCCATGCGCGTAAGGTGATGCACGCCATTTGGGGCTTGGGTCAGGCGATGTTCAGCAAATGCATTGTTGTGGTTGACGAAGATGTTGACGTGCAAAACGTTTCCGAAGTAGCTTGGAAAGCCTTCAACAATATTGATCCCCAGCGCGACATCGAGTTCTGCATGGGGCCGGTGGATTCACTTGACCATGCCAGCCGCTTGCCCGACTATGGCTCGAAGATGGGTGTCGATGCAACACGCAAGATCGCCGGCGAGGGGTTTACCCGCCGCTGGCCGGATGTGATCAAGATGTCGCCAGAAATAGTCAAGCGGGTAGATGATTTGTGGAAGCGCGCAGGGCTGTCTAAATAGCTATGGAGCGAGTTCCTTACCGTGCCACCGAAGGCGCGGCTGCCTATGACGGCTTGCGCCTTCCGGTGAGCATCTTGCTCGACAACGTACGCAGCATGTACAACGTGGGCGCATTCTTTCGCACCGCCGATGGTGCGGGGATCGAGCGTCTCCTGCTCAGCGGCATCACAGCGCGGCCGCCGATGAATGCCATCGCGAAAACCGCGCTGGGAGCCGAAGAACGCGTCGCCTGGGAACCCGTGGCGGATTTGCGCACCCGCCTTATTGAACTCCGCCAACACGGTTACGAGTTAGCCGCTATTGAAACCAGTAACCGAGCCGTGGATTTGTTTGACTGGCAACCGCGCTTTCCCGTTTGTGTGTTGTTCGGGCATGAAGTGGATGGAATCTCCACCGAAATTTTAGAGACTTGTGATACCCATGTGCGCTTGCCGATGCTGGGTGTGAAGCACTCGTTGAACGTCGCGAGCGCCGGTGCGATTGTGATGTACGAACTGCTGCGCAAATATCGCAGCTTCCACTCAGCGCCTGTTGCTAAGTAATCGGTCTCCAACTGCGGCCATCGCGTTGTAGCATGGCATCCGCCGATTGCGGGCCGTAGCTCCCCGCAATATAGTTGGGGAAAGTTTTGGGCGGGTTTGTGCCCCAGAAATCCAGCACGGGCTGGACGGTGGCCCATGCCCCTTCAATGTTGTCGGCGCGTTGAAATAGCGTTGCGTCGCCAATCATTACGTCGAAAATCAGTGTTTCGTAACCGGTCGAAGGTGTTGTCCCAAAATAATCGCCGTACTTGAAATCCATCTTCACCTTGCCCAGTTTCATATTGGGGCCAGGGATTTTTGCTCCAAATTCCAACGAAATGCCTTCATCGGGTTGAACGCGAATCAATAGCCAGTTCGGAGCTAAACTCGTGTCCTTCAGTAACATCACTGGCGTCTCTTTGAAGCGGATGGCGATCTGCGTCTTCCGCGCATTCAAACGTTTCCCGGTTCGAATGTAAAACGGCACTCCTTGCCAGCGCCAGTTGTCAATATTGAGCTTCATGGCTGTGTAGGTCTCCACCAGCGAATCCGGAGCCACATCCGGTTCCTGCCGGTATCCAGCGGCAGGCTTGTCGCCAATGGCGCCCGCATCATATTGCCCGCGCACCGCGCATAACGGAATTTCTTCAGGGCCCATCGGGCGAATCGCTTCGATCACCTTCGCCTTCTCCGAACGAACCGCGTCGGCACTCAGCGAATTGGGCGCCTCCATCGCTGTAAAGGCGAGTAATTGGAACACGTGGTTCGGAATCATGTCACGCAACGCGCCGGTCTTTTCGTAGAAGCGTCCGCGCTGCTCGACGCCCACCGTCTCCGACACGGTGATTTGCACGTGGTCCACCCGATCGCGATTCCAAATGGGCTCGAACATGCCATTGGCGAAGCGAAACATGAGTAAATTTTGAACCGTTTCTTTGCCCAGAAAATGATCGATGCGGTAGATTTGGCCTTCGTTCAGAACCGTCAAAATCTGTTTATTCAGCGCCTGTGCCGAAGCCAGATCATGGCCAAACGGCTTCTCAACTACGACTCGCCGCCAAGCCCCCTTCTCTTCCACTGCCAAGCCAGCCTTACCGATTTGTTCAACGGTTGAGCCAAAGAAGCGATCCGCTACAGCCAAGTAGAAAAGACAGTTGCCGCCCGTGTGGTGGCTACTATCAACTTCACCGATTTTGCCTTTCAGCTTTTGATAACTCTCCGGATTGTTTAGATCGCCCTGCACGTAAAACATGCGATCGGTAAGCCATTTCCACTTATCTTGATTGACCTGCGCATTCGCATCAGCCGCTTTGACAAACTGTTCGACCATCTCGGACAGGGTCTTTTTCCAGGCATCCTCGGCAACGTCGGCCAGATCGAAACCGACGATGGCGAAGCCTTCCGGTAAAAGATCGGAACAAGCCAAATTATAGAGAGAAGGAACAACAAGACGCTTTGTAAGATCGCCGGCTCCTCCGAAAATTACCATGCAGCACGGCCCGGCCTGCTTAGCACCACTTGTTTTGTCTGAAGGCATCGTTTTATTCTCGCCTACTGCTTTAAGAGCTTCGCGCGATCTTCTTCCGTTAGCCCGCCAAGCAATTCAAGAAAGGCGGCGTTCGTCCAGCCGAAGCCAATTTGATTCGCACTGTAACCGAAATGAATCGCCTTCACGCTCGACCCGCCGTTCACCACATCGTATTTTTCGACAATGACGCCCGTGCGTTCATACTCTCGCTTCACCAGCGAAAGAAACTTCATTGAAATGCGTTCCGCGTCCTCTTTGTAACCGTAGCGGCGCAAACCCTCAACCGCGATCATCTCCAGCGGTGCCCAACCAAAAGGCGAATCCCACTGATTGCCGCTTACTTCTGTGCTCGTCTGTAAACCGCCCACTTTTTCAAATAGCGAAAGATTCCGCACCACGCGCGCCGCTTGCTCTTTGCTCGCGAAGCCGGCCCACAGCGGGTAGAACGTAGTGAGGAACGGGTACCGGCGGACATGTCCGTCTACGAAATCGTAGTCGTAATACAAGCCGTCTCTTTGATCCCACATGAGTTTGTTGATCGCCTGCGCGCGTGTTTCCGCACGCTTCGTCCAAACCTCGGCCTCCTGTTTCCGGTCAAGATCCGTCAAAATCTCGGTCGTTTGAGTTTCCATCAAATAGAGCAGGGAATTGAGACACACCGGGTTGTAGTGAATGATGTCTATATTGAAGGGCCCGAAACGATTTGAAGGATCAAAGCCCGATTCGCGCATCGAGCGGTCGCCCTTGTAGAACAGCGGCGTCAGCGTGTCGGTTTTTTTGTCGTAGTACTGGTTTAAGCGGTAATCGTTCACATCATGGGTGCGGAAGTAATCCTTCACCAAGTCATAGTGCGTGCGGCCCTGCGCATCGCGCTCGGCGGATAACACTTCCGGTGCGGGACCGTCGCCGAAGTCCCAATAGCGCGCCAGTCCGGTCTGCGGTGTCATGTGTGGTTCGGTCGCCCATAACTGGTAGTATTTCTCGATCAAAGGCAAAGCGTCGGCCAACCATCTCTTATCGTGAGTTTTCGCGTAGACTCCCAAAACCATTTGCGTCAGGAAAGGCGGTTGCGAGCGGTTCAGATAATAGCTGCGATTCGCGTTTAACACTTTCCCGTAATTCTTCACCTGGTACAAAAAATTGTCGGCCATGTCTTTGGCCAAATCGAGTTCGTTATCTTTCAGCAATCCCACTTGAATGAAGTAGCTATCCCACCCATACATTTCGTTGAAGCGCCCGCCCGGCACAACGTAAGGTTTCGGCAGATAAAGCAATCCTTGTTGCGGTAGCGAATCTATTTCAGTCGGCAATTGCTTAATGCTAATCGTGGCGAAACCGGCGGCCGGCATGTCGCGGCGCAGACCTTCTTCCACCAGTTGCGCATCTTCTGTGCGCGAAATATAAAGAGGCCACTTGCCATCGGGGTCCGGCTGAAATTTGGGATCAACAACAGCTTTGGCCAGATCCTTATCGGAGCGGGTGAGCGTTGTCCAACTCTGCTTAATATAGGTCAGAATGGGCGGCCGGTTCGCCGGCTCTTGTGCGGTTAAAAGGGATAGCGCTAGCAAAGGGAGAATTCGCCTTGTCATAGAGATGGATGTCCTTACCATTGAAACGTAATTGTTTTTTTAACGTAGCCTTGGCCGCTGGGAAATTGCACGTCGAGCTTGCTGCCGTTGAGCGTCCCGCCGTCCACGTTTACGCCGGCGCGGTTCAAGCGGCAAGTCAAATGGTGAAGAGATCCGGCCTGCGCTTCGAAAGTGAATGTAGCGGAATGTTCGCCCACATTTTCGTCAATCGCCTTCAATTGACGAGTGACGTCCCCTGGCTCAGGCAGGACTGCGGGTAGGGCAAGTTCAACGGCAGGCAAGGGAATACTCAGCGAGCGAACGCACGGGCGCTGCGTTGTCGGCCCAACCGCCAGACAGACCTGTGGCGTCGATTCCACCCGGAGTTCTTGCCCCACCCGGTGCATCTCAATAGATGCGTCGATGTCGCCCAGTTGAACGTGTTCGAGTCTGGCATGATCCCAATCGGCGGGCAGATGCGGATTCACAAAAATTGTTTTTTTTGACGCATCCCAGGTGACGCCAAACAGGCCCCGAATCAGCGGGCTCACAACCATGGCTGATGACCAAAGCTGATGCGAGCTGCTGCGCCCCAGCGGTTGAAAAAATTGCCCGGAGAGCAATTCGGTAACTGAGCCCAAGTCTTGAGCCCACGTCAAATTCAGATTCTGCATCAGACTCGCGTAGCCCGCCAGCGGTTTGGCCGCCCGGTATTCGGCCAGTGAAACCCAACCTGTAAACAGTGGCCACACGGAACCCTGGTGGTAACTGATCGGGTCGTAAAACGCTGTTTTCTCGCTGATATCTCTCGCTCCCCAGTCAGTCGAAAATTCACTCGAAGCCCAACGCCCCAGCATTGCTGTCGCTGCCGGAAGCGCCGTGGTCTTATCCCACCAAGCCACCGCCGGATACACCGTCGCTGTATGGTCGAGCGTTCCATCCTCATTCCGGCTGAACGCATAGAATCGGTCCGCTTTATCGTAGAAATGCTCTTCAATCTCCGCATTGGTGGCCGTCGCTTTGGCGCGTGCCTCTTGCGCAAGTACGTTATCCCCTTGTTGTTCCGCTAGCTCGGCCATTGCCAGATATGCCTGCGCATCTAACGCCGCAAGATAACTCTCTTCCTTCGGCATGCCGCCCGGCCAAGATTCCACCCAGCCCGTTCCCTCCGCGTTCGAATACACGCCGTCCCTCCCTTCATGCGCTCGCATGAAGCCGTAAGCGTTCTTGAACGCCTCCCAATTGCTTTTTATAAAGGCTTGATCGCCGCTGCTGCGAACATAATCACCCGCAGCCATGAACAGCAATGGCGTCGAATCCGCTGAAGCATAAAAATAAGGCGTAGCTTTCCAATCAATGCTCTCCGCCGCCTGCGAATATTCGTGCATAATTTTGCCATCCGCACGTTGCCGTCTAATCAGGAACTCAAGCGCCCTTTTCGTAAGCCCATAATCACCGTAGCTATTGATGGCGTAAGAACTCCAGAGCGTGTCGCGCCCGAAAAACCAGGCGTACCCAGGGCGCGCCGAATCTGCCGATTCGTAATAGCCCGCCACCATGCCCGTTTCCCCTTCAGCAGTTTTCACCTGCGCTTGATCAATAGCAATTTCCGCCCATCGCAACCCTTCGTCAATGCGCTTGTCCGGCGTGTTCACAGTCAAACGATGATCGAAAAAATGCCCGTAGTAACTTTGTGTTTGCGCATACGCTTGCGGCAAACCAGTCAGCATCTCTCCAACTGAATCGCGCGCTAAAGTCATCAGCAGCGGAAACACCAATCCGCGGTCGCTCTTCGGGTCGAACGTAAGCTTGAACTCGAGCGGATAAGTTTGCGGATGCTCTTGATAGGGCACCATAATGCCAGGTTGCGTCCGCGGCATTGCTATCGCCGCAGTCACATGTTCGTTATCCGTATGCAGAACGTAATAGCCGCCGTCGCCCTGCTTAATCCACTCGCCATTCGGCCGGCCGAAATTCGGCGCAGGCCACATCCGCAGCATTTCCGGCGTGAATGAAAACGTTAGCGATAGCGGTCGAATGGAATCGATTTCAAAGAAGACCGCCGCGGGCAGGGAACTGTTTGCACCACGCCCCGCAAACATGTGTTGCCGAACCGTAAACGCCGCGTGCGAATACGTAATAATCGTCTCCGCCGGCGTGACGCGAATCGACGCCGCCAGCGCGTTCACATCAATCGGCACCGCATAATCAGCCAGTTCCGCGCGAATCCGAAAATCGCTCAATATCTTCACTGGCCATTGCCAAGCCTCGAATTTCCCATTTTGCCTGCCAAACAGTGCTCCGTGTTCACCCGCCACCGTCCACGGTCGCGTCGGAATACAAGGCGAAACAATTTCCAGTTCATGTTGAGAAACCGCAAAATTCGGCAGCGGCCGCAAATCGGCTGAAAAAGCGGCGCATGTCGCCACAGCAAAAATCCAAAGTCGCAATGTCATAAACTATCGACTTCCATCCTATTCCTTCGAAATTGCACAAAGCATGAAAGCAACAGTACAGCTATCTCTTGACCTGATTGATTTGGACGAAGCACTACGTACCGCCGATATGGCCATCCGTGCCGGCGTGGACTGGCTTGAGGTGGGCACTCCGCTCATCATTGCCGAAGGCATGCGCGGCGTTCGAGAGTTACGCGCCCGCTATCCGCAAGTCCCGATTGTCGCGGACCTCAAAACTATGGATGGTGGTTGGCTCGAAGCCGAAGTCATGGCGAAAGCGGGCGCCAGTATGGTGGTGGTGATGGGCCAGGCGCATTCGGAAACCATCGAGCTCGTTGTGAAAGCCGGCCGCGATTTTGGCGCGAAGGTCATGGGCGATAACATGGCCATGCCCGATCCAATTGCCGGCGCCAAACAGATGGAAGATTTGGGCTGCGACTACATTATTCACCACATCGGTTTCGATATGCGAACTCTGCGCCGTTCCCGCGGACAGCATGCCGATACGCCGTTAGACCGCCTCAAGGAAGTGGTGAATGCCGTTTCCGTCCCCGTCCAAGCCGTAGGCGGGCTAACCTTGGAGCAGGCCACCGATACGCCGCGTTACGGCGCGCCGCTCGTCGTAGTGGGTGCGCCGCTAGCCATTGACCCGAACGCTTTCAAAACCGCGAAGGGAGATGTGGAAGCGACGCTGCGTTTGATTTGCGAAAAAGTTCACGCCTTCGGCGACGTGAAAGTAGGAAAGGAAAGTAAGTAATGAGTGCGAAAATGCCTGGCTTGGTCAACTATGCGCGCGCCCCGCTTTCGGTGGAACTGCGCGATGTACCTGTGCCGGAAATTGGTGAAAACGACATCCTCTTGCGCGTCGGTGCCGTCAGCGTTTGCGGCAGTGATCTGCACCAATGGCGCGGCTCTCACGGCTGGAACGTGAACTATCCCTGCATCTTAGGCCACGAGTTCTCCGGCACCATCGCCAAAGCGGGCGCGCGCGTCTCGCATTTCAAAGAAGGCGACCGCGTAGTCAGTGAAACGGCAGCCGTGATTGACGAAGCATCGCCACTCAGCCGCACCGGCCTTTACAATCTTGACCCAACACGCCGCGGATTCGGGTACGGCGTAGATGGCGCCATGACGCAATACGTGCGTGTCCCCGAGCGTTGCCTGCATCGCATTCCCGATAGTTTGCCCTTCCAAAAAGCGGCGCTTACCGAACCCTGCTGTGTCGCCTATAACGCGGTGTGCGTCAATGGCCACATTCGCCCCGGCGATAGCGTTCTTGTCATTGGCCCCGGCCCCATCGGCATCCTTTGCGCCATGATGGCAAAGCTGAGCGGCGCTGGCCAATTAATCGTCGCCGGTCTGCCGAGCGACCGGCATCGTTTGTCGGTGGCTAAGAAATTGGGAGCAACCGCGACGCTCGAAGGCGGCGTGCAAGAATACGTTTCAAAACTCGGTGATGGCCTCGGCGTAGACGTCGCTATCGATGCGTCCGGCGCCTCCATCACCCTGCAAATGGCGCTGCAGGCGGTCCGGCCCGCCGGGCAAATCATCAAAGTGGGTTGGGGTCCGCAACCCATTCAATTCAGTTTGGATCCCCTCGTCCAGAAGAACGTCACCCTCTCTGGCAGCTTCTCCCACAACTGGCCCATTTGGGAGCGCGTCATTTCCATGATCGTCTCCGGTCAGATCAATCTCGATTCCGTCATTAGCCACGTCGCTGGTCTAGACGACTGGCATGAATGTTTTGAAAAGATGGAAGCGGGCGAATACGTGAAGGCGGTTTTGACTCCGTAATGGCCATCAACATTTCAGCATTTCCGAAATGTTATCTGGAGACTATTTCCAATGGCCAGATGACCGTTTTCGATTGGATCGAAATGGCCAAGCAACTCGATGCCGATGGCCTCGAAATGTACACCGGCTTCTTTACTAGCTTTGAAGACGGCTATATCGATTGCGTGGGCGAAGCCATCCACAACGCCAGCTTCGCCATGCCCATGCTTTGCTGTTCGCCGGATTTCACCGCGCCCGACGCCAACAAGCGTAAGCGCGAAATTGAGCGGCAAGTTCACATGATCCGCATCACCAAGCGCCTCGGCGGCGAACGTGCCGTGTGTCGCGTTCTCAGCGGCCAGGCTTATCCGGAAGTCGCTTGGGAGCAAGGCAAGGAATGGGTGCTGGACGGTTTCAATCAACTCATCCCCATCGCCAAGGAAAACAAAATCATTCTCGGCATGGAGAACCACTACAAAGACGGCTTCTGGAAATACCCCGAATTCGCCCAGAAGATGAACCACTTCACCGAAATTGTCGACAGCGTGTCGGAGCGCCAATTCTTTGGTGTTCAGTACGACCCATCCAACGCTATCGTGGCGGGTGACGATCCACTAGAGTTGCTGCGCCGCATCGCGGGCCGCGTCGTAAGCATGCACGCTAGCGATCGCTATCTGGCCGACGGCGCAACGCTTGAAGATTTGCGCCAAACGGACGGCACAATCGGTTACTCATCAAAGCTGCGCCACGGCGTCACCGGTAAGGGACTGAACGACTACCCGGCGATTTTTAAAATTCTCGCCGAACACAATTATCAAGGCTGGATCAGCATCGAAGACGGCATGAACGGTATGGAAGAGATGGCTGAATCGCTGGCCTTCCTGCGTCGCATGAGCGATGAATATTTCTCCTAGAGCCCCCCAAAGGCATCGCTTCGTTCGGTGCCCGTTGGGTAACTTCTCTTGCGTCCAGCGAGTCTTCTAATGATTGGGGTTGTTGCGATATGCTGATAAGAAGTTTGCCCCCGCCCTCTTTCCAAAATGTGGATAGTTCATTTAGCTCTTAGACGGCCGTACACATTCGTTGTGTTTTCCGTTTTGGTCATGATTCTCGGCACGCTTGCGGCCATCATCACCCCGAAAGACATTTTCCCCTACATCAACATTCCCGTTGTTAGCGTCGTTTGGATTTACAACGGCCTCACGCCGGAAGAGATGGAAAAGCGCGTGATGACAATCTGCGAGCGCGGTCTTACGACAACCGTGAACGACATTGAGCACATCGAATCTCAGTCGTATCAGGGCGTCGCCGTCATCCGCGTTTATTTTCAGCCCAAAGTAAAGGTGGAACTGGCGCTCGCACAAGTCACCTCCATTGTGCAAACTATGTTGCGCGTGATGCCACCCGGAGCCTTCCCACCCAGCATCATCAAATACGATGCCTCCAGCGTCCCCATCTTGCAACTGGGGCTCTCTGGCGAAGGACTTACCGAACAGGATCTTTCGGATTTAGGCTGGAACTTCATTCGCACCCGTTTGGCAACCGTGCAGGGCGCCTCATTGCCCTTGCCGTGGGGCGGTAAAGTACGCCAAATCATGGTGGATATCGACCCCGATGCCCTGTATGCGAAGCATCTTTCCGCTGCCGACGTTTCGAACGCGCTTGGGGCGCAGAACATTATTCTGCCAGCCGGTACTGCACGCATCGGCGACATCGAATATGTCGTCCGAACCAACAGCAGTCCCACCACCATTGCCGCGCTCAACGATCTGCCCATCCGTGCTTCGCAGGGCGCCATTGTTTACATCAAAGATGTAGCGCAGGTTCGTAACGGCTATGCCGTGCAGACCAACGTTGTCCGCTCCAACGGCCATCGCTCTGCCTTTCTCACTGTTCTAAAGAATGGTCAAGCCTCAACGCTAGATATCGTAAACCAGGTAAAAGCCGCGCTCCCTCGCGTTAAAGCCGATCTTCCCGCTGCGCTTCGCATCACGCCCTTGTTCGATCAATCTATCTTTGTCCGCTCCTCCATCAATGAGGTCTTGCGCGAAGCATCCATCGCAGCCATTCTTACCGCCTTAATGATTCTGCTTTTTTTGGGCAGTTGGCGGAGCACGTTAATCGTTTGTATTTCCATTCCGCTTTCGATTCTCACTTCTCTTTGCATTCTGTCGGCATTAGGCGAGACTATCAATGTGATGACGCTTGGTGGCCTCGCCCTTGCCGTCGGTATTTTGGTGGACGATGCCACTGTCGAAATCGAAAACACTCACCGCAATCTCGAACACAAGAACACATCTCTGGTCCATGCCATTCTTGATAGTGCTAGCCAAGTGGCTATGCCCGCGCTTGTTTCCACTCTCGCCATCTGTATAGTTTTTCTTCCGGTTCTGTTGCTCACTGGTGCGGCAAAATTCCTGTTCACCCCGCTCGCCGAAGCAGTCGTGTTCGCAATGCTCGCTTCCTATTTCCTTTCGCGAACGCTGGTTCCCACCATGATGCATTTCCTCCTGCCGCGCGAAGTTGCTCTTTACCAGAAGAGCGAAGGAGATCCGGAACCCGACGAAGCCAAGTCTTGGATCTGGCATGTTCACGAGCGTTTCAACGAATACTTCGAATGGCTCCGCCAGCATTACAAGAACTGGTTAGAGTGGAGCCTTCATCACCGCCCTGTCGTTCTCGCCATTTTCGCGCTTCACGTGTGTGGCTCGTTTCTATTGATCCCCGCCATTGGCCGTGATTTTTTCCCATATGTCGATTCCGGTCAAATGCGTCTGCATGTTTTGCCTCCCGCCGGAACCCGCATTGAAGAGTCGGAGCGCGTTTTCGCCGCTGTCGAAGACGCCATTCGTAAAATTCTTCCTCAGGGCAGTATCGAGATGATTTTAGATAACATCGGTCTGCCAAATGGCGGCTTCAATCTCGCCTTTTCCAATAGCGCCACCATCAGTAATTCCGATGGCGATATCCAGATATCACTAAAGCCCGGTGAGCGCCGCACTCTGGAATACACCCGCCTGCTCAGAAAGCAATTGATCGACAAATTTCCCGAAGAAACATTCTTCTTCACACCCGCCAACATGACGAACCAGATTTTAGATTTTGGTTTGCCCGCTCCCATCGACCTGCAAGTCGTCGGCCGCGACCCGAAAGATAATTACCGAATCGCTCAGCATCTCCTTCGCCAAGTGGTCGCCATTCCAGGTGTCGTAGACGCCCACATCCATCAACAAGTTGAGTATCCGACCATTCAGATGAATGTTGACCGCGATCGCGCCGAACAACTGGGACTGACCCAGAGCGACGTGACGCGCGATATGCTCATCTCGCTTTCCGGCACCGCGCAAACGAACCCAAATCAGTGGCTGAATCCGCTCAACGGCGTCAATTACCAGGTGGTCGTGCAAAGCCCCATGTCCAAAATGGACTCTTTTGACGCCTTACAGAAAACGCCAATTACCTCCGCCTCCGGTTCAAACAGTCAGTTACTTGCAAATCTAGCCACCATCCAGCGCGATGAATCCCCCATCATTGTGAATCACTACAACATTCAACCCACTTTCGATATTTACGCTGACGTAGACCGTCGCGATTTGGGCAGTGTGGCTGACGAACTCCACAAAATCATCAACGGAACGCAGGCTCTTCCCAAAGGGACCTTCCTAGAATTACGCGGCGAGGTAACAACCATGGAAGAGTCATTTTCCCGTCTCCTCATCGGTATCGGCTTCGCGGTCATCATCGTTTATCTTTTGATGGTTGTGAATTTCCAAAGCTGGCTCGATCCGTTCATCATCTTAATGGCCTTGCCCGGTGCCTTCTCGGGCATTCTCTGGATGCTTTTCCTCACTCACACCACGTTCAGCGTCCCGTCTCTCATGGGTTCGATCATGACCATCGGCGTTGCCACCGCAAACTCCATTCTGCTGGTTGTCTTCGCCAATGATCAACGCGCTCATGGCAAGAATCCGTGGGAGGCGTCTCTCGAAGCCGGCTATGTTCGTTTGCGTCCCGTCTGTATGACTGCGCTCGCCATGATCTTAGGTATGTTACCCATGGCGCTTGCTTTCGGCGAAGGTGGCGAGCAGAACGCTCCGCTCGGGCGCGCGGTCATTGGCGGTTTAGCCGTGGCCACCATTGGCACTTTGTTTATTGTGCCGATTATTTACTCCATGCTGCGCGGCAAGCCCCCGGTGGATTACGATGAACGCATCGACCTCGAGTATAAAGGGCAATTTGATCCAGCCAAAGCGGAGCAAGCCTAAATCATGGCAACCTCTAACGAGCCTCTCTTAACCGACCCCGCCGTGGGCGCCAATCAACGCAAAGGCCATTCGTCGCGTCACTGGCTCTTGTTCCTCTTGGTTACCGCCGTGGCAGCCTTTCTCATCTTCAAATACGCCGTGCAGCCGCGCCAGCAAGAAACCCGCGAAGTCGCGAGCGAAACAAAGGAACGCGTCAGCGCCAAGCCCATCGCTACCGTGGTCAAAGTAATGCCCGCGCCCTTCTCCCACGAGTTGAGCATTCCCGGCACCACGCTCGCTTATAACGAAGCGTCCATCTATGCGCGCGCCTCAGGTTACTTAAAAAGGCGTCTAGTCGATATCGGAGACCGTGTCAAAGCCGGCCAGTTGCTAGCCGTGGTCGATGCCCCGGATCTGGACCAGCAAACCGCCCAAATGCGTTCGGTCTTGGCGCAGAGCGAAGCCACTTTGGGACAAATGGAAGCGCAGGAACATCTCGCTCAACTCAATTGGGATCGTTACAAAATCCTTGTCGCAAAAGGCGTCTTCTCCCGTCAGGATGGCGACACGCAAGAAGCGAATCTTCAGGTGGCAAAAGCGAATACCAATGCCGCCAAGAGCACCGTGCAAGCCAACAAAGACAATCTGCAGCGCCAAATCGTATTGCAAGGTTATGAGCGCGTCATAGCTCCATTCAGCGGTGTCATTACCGCCCGCAACGTTGATGTGGGAGCCTTGATCACCGCGCAAGGTGGCGCGGGCGGCGCGTCTGCCACTATTGGCGCAACCGGCAATAATCAAGGTATCGCCGGCGCCGCTTCCTCTGCCGTCTCGCCCAGTACTGGTGGCGCTCAGGGTGGCGCAATGTTCAGCTTGGCCAGCTTAGATCCTCTCCGCATTCTCGTCTCCGTCCCCGAAATTTACGCACCCTATATTCACCTGAATCAGCCCGCCAGTCTGGCTTTTGAACAATTCCCAGGTCAAAAATTTGAGGGCAAAGTCACGCGCACCTCTGCCTCCATTGATCCCAGCACCCGCACTCTGTTAGTCGAAGTGCAAGCCCACAACCCGCAGGGCAAACTTATGCCCGGTACTTATGTGGTCGCCAGTTTCGCCCCACCCGCTGGTCTGTCTGCGCTCCTCATTCCCGGCGAAGCGGTTGTGGTTCGCAACGGCAAAAACATGGTCGCCGTGCTCGAAGATTCCCGTGTCCACTTCAAGCCCCTCCAACTGGGCCGCGATTATGGCGATCAAACCGAGGTCGTCAGTGGCCTTCAGGCGGGCGATATCATTGTGCAAAACGTCAGCGACGACATTCAAGAAAACGTTGAAGTCGAACCGCGCTACCGAAATGTAAAGGCGGATAATCCCAAGCGTCCATGAGATTGTTACTCGCAACACTCCTAATCCCAGTGATGACGGCGGCGCAAGCCACCGTTGACTTATCGAATATTCAGATCAACAAAGCCACGCCTAAAGAAGAAAACGCGCAACTGCCGCGTAAAGATTTTTTCTCGTACGGAGCGCCAAGTGCGCAATCTTTATTGTTAGGCCCAGCCGAACGCGCACGCGCCTTGGTGCGCAATGGCGCCATCTACCTGTCTCTCTATGACGCGATTGCCTTGGCGATTGAAAACAACCTTTCAGTGGAAGTAAGTCGTTACTCCCTATCCATCGCCGGTCTTGATACGTTGCGCGCCAGTGGCGGCGGCAGTCTGCGCGGTGTCGATTACTCTGTGGCCGAGGGCCCCACCGGTGTCGGTGGACCCGGCTCGCCGCTATTGAACAGCGCTGCTTCGTCCGGAACCATAACCACGCCCACCGTCAATGATCTCAACGCCCTCAACATCCTGACCGAAACCAACACGAGTCTTTCCGAACAGGGCCCAAATCCCTATGCGTCCGGTCCCGTCGTACCCAGTTATCAGCCCACGCTGGTCGGCCAGAGCCTCTTCCTTCAACGTGCTAACGATTTGACGAACACGCCTCTGCGTTACACGGCCGCCAACTTAGCCTTTGTGCAGGGCTTTTCAACCGGCACGCAACTAGAGGCCGACGTCAATAACGAGTCGCAGGCTCTCTTTGCGAACCAGACCAACTACAACCCCTTCTCAATGCCCAATATCTCGCTAACGTTGAGCCAGCCTTTGCTGCGCGGTTCGAATCGCAGCGTGAACTTGCGTTACATGCGTATCGGCGCCATTAATCAACGCATCTCGCGCCTGGTGTTTTATCAACAACTCATCGCCACGGTCTACGGCGTCTCTCGCTTGTATTGGGATCTGGTGAGCTTGCGTGAAAATGCCGCGGTAAAAAAACAGAGCCTCGACGCAGCCCAGCGGCTTTTGAGAGCCAATCAATCCCAGGTCGAACAAGGTACGCTTGCGCCGTTGGAAGTAACCCGCGCCCAAAGCCTCCTCACCTCCAGCCAGTTAGATTTGATTCAGGCCGAAGGCCTCGTTCGCCAACAAGAGGTCATTCTCAAAGCGCAGCTGGCACGCAACGGAAGTGGCGATGAAATTCTCGCCGATCTCCCCATCGTCACAACAGACACGATCAACGTTCCTGCTAACGACGACCTCAAGTCCATCAATGAACTCGTGGGCGACGCCTTACGCAGTCGCGCCGATGTGGCGCAAGCGCAGCTTCAGGTCGAAGGCGATCAAATTACCGCACAAGCATCGCGCAACGCCGCTCTGCCGGAGATTGACGTAGTCGGCAATTTCCAAACACGAGGCGCCAGCGAAGTGCCCTTCGAAACCATCGGCAATGCCGGCACGGCGGCCATCGGTGCTCCTAGCGATCTCGGCACCGCCTCCTCGCGTACCTCCCATGTTTATCAAGCCGGCGTGCAATTCAACTTGCCGCTCCGCAATCGTGTCGCCGAATCTGATGCCGCACGCGACATCCTCCAACTCCGCCAGGCGCAAGCCCGCACTCATCTGCTGGCCAATCAGGTTCGCGAACAAATCGAAAGCTCCGTGATTGCGTTGCGTACCGCCCGCGGTGCCTTAACCGCAGCCGCCCAAGCGCGCGAATACCAGGAGCAGCTCGTCAGTGCCGAGCGCGACAAATTCTCCGTCGGCGCTTCTACTAATTTGCTTGTCATTCAGCAGGAAACCTTTCTGGCGCAAGCCCGTTCCACCGAAGTAGCCACTCGCAGCGTTTGGATCAAAGCCCGCATCGCCCTTGACCGCGCGCTCGGCGATCTTTTAACCAAGAACGGCATCAGTTACGATCAGGCTGTGTTCGGAGCCGTCGCCTCCGCGCAGCCCGCCGGTCATTAGGACGCACAACCAATGCCGGTCCATGAATTCGCGAACCACTGGATAGAATCGTGGAACTCCCATAATCTCGATTCGATCATGTCCCACTATGACGATGCCGTCATTCTCACCTCTCCCATCGCGGCTCAGCTGCTGAACGATCCGAGCGGAACGGTGCGCGGCAAAGACGCGCTTCGCTCGTACTTCAAACGCGGGCTCGAAGCATATCCGAACTTGCAGTTCACGCTAATGGATGTAATGTCGGGTTTGAACAGCGTTGTTCTTTACTACACAAATCAAAAAGGCACCAAAACGGGTGAATTTATGGAATTTGCCCCTAATGGCAAGGTAGTCCGCGTCGTCGCTAACTATGCAGATTAGATTCGCCTTCGCATTTCTCGCAATGGCGAACTCCCTCGCCGCCGCGTCCTACGGCACGCTGAAAGTCTCCGCCAACCACCACTACCTCGAATTCACAGACGGCACTCCCTTCTTCTATCTCGGCGACACCGCCTGGGAACTCTTCCACCGTCTCAACCGCGACGAGGCTTCCAAGTATCTCGAAAACCGCGCTAGTAAAGGCTTCACCGTCATCCAAGCCGTCGTCCTCAGCGAACTAAACGGACTCACCGTTCCCAACGCCAACGGCGACCTTCCCCTCATCGATGGCGACATCCAGAAGCCCAACCCCGCCTATTTTCAACACGTCGATTTCATCGTCGATAAAGCTGAACAACTCGGTCTCTTCGTCGGCATGTTGCCTACCTGGGGCAAGTATTGGAAATCGCCCGATTCCATCTTCCACACACCTGCCGCCGCCCGGGAATATGGCAAGTTCCTCGGCACTCGCTATCGCGATAAACCCATCATCTGGATCTTAGGCGGCGACCGAGGCATTGACAACGCGCAGGAACGCGCCACGCTTGATGCCCTCGCGGAAGGTCTCCGTGCTGGAGATCTCGGCCATCACCTCATCACCTTCCATCCCGTGGGCCCCGCCGATTCCTCCGAAATGTTGAACGATGCGCCCTGGCTCGATTTCAACATGTACCAGTCGTCGCACGCCGCGCGCGATCTCGACAACGGTCTATACGCCGAACAAGATCTCAAACGCAAACCGCTCCGTCCCACGCTCGACGGCGAAAACCGCTACGAAGAGATCCCCGTCGGCTTCTATTTTGCCGGCAACAGCGCTCTTCAACGCTTTGACGATTTCGATGTGCGCCAGTCGGCCTACTGGTCACTCCTCGCCGGCGCTTGCGGACACACCTATGGCGACAACAACATCTGGCAAATGTATAAACCGCCCGTCGCATCGAAACCGCCCGAAGTATCCACCAACCGCTGGCTCGGCCGCGAAGGCAGCATGATCGGCGCAAACGTCCCTTGGTACGACGCCCTCGATCGTCCCGGCGCATTTCAAATGAAGTACGTCCGCAAGCTTTTCGAATCCGTCCCCTTCGAAAAGTTAATTCCCGATCAAAGCATGATTCTCGACGGCCCTACGACCGGTGGCGCCAAAGTGCGCGCCGCCCGCGCCTCAGACGGTTCCTTCGCCATCATCTACAGTCCCTACGGCGAAAGCTTCACCGTCACCAGAAGCGTCCTGAAGCCCGGCCGCCTCCGCGAGATTTGGTACGACCCGCGCTATGGCGTCTCTTACGAGATTCACCGTTCCGAACATTGGGGCATGCAAATCTACACTCCGCCCACGTCCGGCCGCGGCCACGATTGGGTGCTGCTCCTCGAAGATGCGAGCGCCGGCTTCCCGCTGCCCGACTCTCATTAGCGCGCTTGTCATACTAGAGAAACAGGGGAAACTGTCTTGAACCTTATGAAACTGTGCCGCTTCGTTGCCGGTGCTTTGCTAGTCTTCAGTCTGTCCGCCTTCTCTCAAGATCAGCAGCAGGCACCCGCGCCCGCTCCACCGCCGGCCGACCAATCCGCCGCCATGAAAGAAGCAGTCCGCAACTTTCTCGCCATCGGCGCGCCGCCCAATCCTGAAGCCGTCAAACGCGGCCAAGCGCTCTTCGTGCCCACCTGCGGCTTCTGTCATGGCACCAACGCCGGTGGTGGCAACGCGGGGCCTGACTTGGTTCGCTCTGTCCTCGTTCTCCACGATAAAGGCACCGGTAAAGAGATCGGCCCGGTCATTCTCACACGGCCGCCCCGGCACCGCCATGCCAGCCTTCAAATTGACCGACGCGCAAATTCAAGATCTCGCCGCCTTCCTGCTCTCGCGCAATCAAGCCGCCGCCAATCGTATGGAATACAAGCTCCTGAACATCGTCACCGGCGACCCCAAAGCCGGCGAATCTTATTTCATCGCCCATTGCGCCACTTGCCATTCACCCACTGGCGACCTTGCTCACATCGCCGCTACGATGGACCCCGCCGCTCTCCAGTCGCGCTTCCTGTATCCCAAATCCCAAACCTTTTTCGGACCCGGTGCTCCGGAAAACCCCAGATCGCAAGTCACCGCCACAGTCACTCTTCCCTCCGGTCAAACCTTCGCCGGCAACCTCGACCGTATTGACGATTTCAGCGTCTCCCTCACAGATCAAACCGGCCCGCATACCTGGCAATACGAATCCGAACCCGGCATCAAAGTCCAGGTCAACAATCCGCTGCAAGGCCACATCGATCTGCTCAAGCAATACACCGACGCCGACATGCACAACATTCTTGCCTATCTGGAGACCTTGAGGTGAAACTCTCTCTCGCCCTCTTCATCTCGTCCGCTTTGACGCTCTCCGCACAAGGCCTCGATCCAGCCGCCATCGTGCATCCTGAAAAAGGTACTTGGCCCACGTACAACGGCGATTATTCAGGCCGCCGCTTCAGCGCGCTCAATCAAATCACCGCCGCCAACGTTCGTAATCTGCAGCCCGCCTGGACCTATCGCGCCAATACAGGCAGCGCCGCCAGCCCCTTCGGCGTCGAGATCAAGGCCACGCCTCTCCTTTTTGATGGCGTTCTCTATTTCACCGTGCCCGATCACGCCTGGGCCATCGATGCCCGCACCGGCAAAGAGCTCTGGCATTACAAATGGGAAAGCCAGGGCGGCATCCACACCGGCAACCGCGGCGTCGGCATCTATCACGATTGGCTCTTCTTCGAAACGCCCGATGATCATTTGATCTCTCTAGAGAGAAGTACCGGCAAGCTCCGCTGGTCTATCGAAATTGCCGATTTAGCGCAAGAATATTTCGCCACACCCGCGCCCCTCGTCATAGGCAATCACATCATCGTCGGCGTCGGCGGCGATTCGTTAGACGTCCCCGGCTTCCTCGAATCGCGCGATCCCGAAACCGGCGCTGTCCAATGGCGTTGGAATAGTGAGCCGCGCAAAAAAGGCGATCCCGGCTCCGAATCCTGGCCCGACGAACAATCCATGACTCACGGCGGCGGCATGACTTGGCTCACCGGCACTTATGATCCCGATTTAAATCTCCTCTATTGGGGCACCGGCAATCCGAACCCCGTCCACGCAGGGCAGGGAAGAATCGGCGATAACCTTTGGACCTGTTCCATCGTCGCCCTCAATCCCAACACCGGCAAACTCGTCTGGTGGTTTCAACCCTCCCCGCATGACACCCACGATTGGGACGATATCGAAGAGCCCGTTTTATTTGATGCCGAAATCAATGGCGTCCCCCGCAAGCTCCTCGCGCAAGCCGCGCGCAATGGATACTTCTTCGTTCTCGACCGCGCCACCGGCAAGAGCGTGGTCACTGCGCCTTTCATCGATCTGAATTGGTCAAAAGGCGTGGATGCCATCGGCCGGCCCATCCCCAATACCGCCAAAGAACCCAAGACCGATGGCACCCTCGTCATTCCCGCCTCCGGTGGCGCCACCAATTGGGCGCCGCCCAGCTACAATCCCGAAACCGGCTTGTTCTACGTCAGCAGCAGCCCTTCCTACAGCGTTTATTATTTGACCGATACCAGCGCCCATCCGGAAGGCTACGGCGGTCGCGACAGTGGCTTGTGGTCTGAATCCGCTTTGAAAGCCATCGACATCCAAACCGGCAAAATTCGCTGGAGCCACACTTTCCCCGGCCTCGATGGCGGATCCATCTCCGGCATCCTAAACACCGCCGGTAAGCTTCTTTTCACCGGCGACCCTTCCCATAACCTGATCGCCTTCGATCCCGCCACCGGCGCCATTCTCTGGCACTCGTTCCTCCAAGCCAACGTCAGCAACGGCCCCATGACGTACGAGTTAGAGAAAAAACAATATTTAGTAGTGGGTGCCGGCAACACTCTCTACGCCTATACACTGCCTTAACCAAGAGCATCAAGCGAAAAACGCCAACGCCGCCAGCACCGTGGGCTGACCCTCAAACCGGTGACTGAGGTGGCGGTGGCTCAACGACGTTCACTAAACCTGCGCCGTTAAAAACGGTTTAACCGACAAATCTGCGTCAGGAACGAAAGCTCCCACAAGTGGACTTCAGGCTGAATTCGCGCTTGAGAAAGGGATCCGTCGCTAGGATTCCGAACGGTCGATTCATGGATCGAGACTTTAGGGCGAGGTCAAAAACTCACCTCCTATAACATTACGACACCAACCCGGAAGCTTCTAACGTCCGTTCCGGAGTTGCAAAATATAGTGAGCGACTCTCGCTGCTCCTCGCCTGCTTCACCTCGGAATGAACAAGTCTGCGCGCTGAAGTACCTAAATGGCTCCGGCTGCCTTGGCAGCTCCAGAAAGATCGTTTGGTGGGCGCCGCTTTTCCAAGGACCGAAGTTCACTCTGCAGAGAAATAAATTCCGGCAAGGTCGGTGTAAGATAGCTTTCTGCATACTTTTGCGCAAATCGCAGCGAGTCTTCTGCCCCTTCGTGTAAGTAGCTAAGGAAATAGCTCTCCGATGCGAGGTAGAATGCGCGCTCAAGCTTATCTCGCTGGAGCGTAGCATGACGTGCGTAACCACCAGCCCGCCTGAATTCTCCTAGAAGCATGTATGACTCGGCTAGATCACAGTAGAGCTGCGTGGTCGGGAGAACTTCTTCGGCCTCGCACATCCAGCCCACCGCCTTTGTCAACCGATCATGGTCGTCGCCATCATTTAAATTCTCCGTTTTGAGACGAAAAGGGCGATGATCTTGATCGAGGAAATGTGCAGACCTCAGGCTAATTATTCTTTGAAGTTCTACGTGTCCAATTGCTCGCAGAGCTTCAAGGCGCATGTAACGAATGATTCGGTTGTCATGTTCACTAAGGGTCGTCTCAAGCTCTGATAACGCTCGCAGCTGTTCTATCAATTGTTCGGCGTCGTTGATGAGTACTGAATGCGGTTCCGAAGGCAAGGTAGCCGATCCTCGAGCCTATATGGCGAAAGCGGCGAGTCGCGCCAGTCGCGCAGGTACCTGATCGCGTCCTTCTCGGAAGGCCGAGCGTCACCTTCTCGTCCGACGCCGCCATGGGTCGATCCTCGTCTCGTGTCCGGCGCGCGCTCGCCCAGTAGTTCGGTCAGCATTAGAACAGCTCGGGAGTGGAACCCTTGATAGCGCCAGGCTATGGCCTCGTTATATGCAGCTTGCCAACGAAGATAGCCAGTTTCGGAGGACCCAGGCCAGTCCTGCAACTCTCGAAAGCAACTCACGGCCGCGCTGAAGTCAAGATCACCTCCTCCGAGAGCGTGGGCTACACCTTGCGCCAGGAGCGCAGCCTGTCGATTCTCATCGCGGATCCATTTCACGTACTGCTCCTCCTCATTGCAAGGTTTTAACTGCATCGGAATCGAGGCGCGGAAAAGCCCAAAATCACACGCTGCTTGTCGGAGAGATGAATTACGCGTTTCGGCGTTATCGCCTTTGACAGTTCCTGCATATTGGCCAAACAGACTGATAGCTTGACGAAGGGCGGAAAACCCCTCCAGTTCATTATTCGTAATATTGGGATATCTCATGCGCAGCAAAAACTTAACCGCAACTCGCTGAGCCGCCAACTGAGTGGCGTCAATACCCGGCGACTGAGGAGTCATAGCGCTGACAGACACGCACTTAATCTTTCCTCCAGAAGCAGCGATGTGGATCTCGACAACTTTTGTCCGGATTCGTTCTAACAAGTCCGGAAATCGTCGGTGCGCCTGCGTTCATCCAGTGGACGACACTGCTAAAGAATTTTGTAATACTTCCTAGGTCGACACCAGCATTGGTTTTCAATTGAAGATTGCGGAGCGCATCGTCGAGCTCAACGTCGTGTTCTTTCCATTCAATCTCGAGATGATCCGGCTTTGGCGAAAGGGGAATTGCGCGCGTCCCGGATGACATGAAATCGTCGATGATTGCCGGATCGTGGTCTTCTGGTGGCGTTGGGCGCAGAAGCACATGCGCGGATTCCAAAGAGGGCGTCGAAGCATATCCGGTAGACGAGTCAGGGCGTCGAGGAAGTGATCGGTAGCTTCGCCGGTGGGCATGTCAGTTAACTCTTTAAGTGGAATCAAGCCCCACGAGTGGTGGTAACAATTCGTCCATACCACTTGGCCCTTCGCCATTCACGCCGAAGCTTGCGGAGCGCAATTAGCAAAAACGCGATCGCAATGCAAAGGACGGTCACGAGTAACTGCCGAAGCCATTCGGGAATTGAATTGAAAATGTAGGAGTATAAGGAAGTTGCTGTCGCGGCGCGGATCATTCCGCGAGCGCTCTTATCCTGCTCTGCGCTGATTTTGTTAGGTATGTGCTTGGAGGCTAGAAAGATCGCAGCCTTTTTGTCACCCAATGAAAGAGCGGCCTTGGCATTAATCAGATCCCGCTTAATAATCGCCCACTCGGCATTGAGAAGACATTGCTCCGCACTCTTGTTAGTCGGTTCGGCTGAAAGCGCTTCGTCGCAAATCTTCTTGGCCTCGTCGACTCTGCCAAGACTTAAATATCGCTCCCCAATCGATGTTTTGTGCCCGACGGGTCGGATTTCGGACGCCGGTGATGAATCAGTCGCACCAACAGTTGCTACAAAAAGCAAGAAAGTAAGTACTGATCGCATATCCGGAAAGAATATCAAGTTCGGGCCGATTAATTAACGCTGTCTACCACCTTAGCCAGTTGAAGATGGCCTACCATCCAAGCCGCATTATTTGCGAAGGCGGAATCGTAATTAGCACGAACAGCCAAAATGAGCGGACTGACTGGTGTCTGCGGAGGGAAAGTCTCCAGGAAAAACAGCCGTCAAGCCCAAAAATTGGTTCAGAACCCTGTGCCCGAAAACTCCCGCAGAATTTACCGAGGCGATTTAAGTGTCCAGCATAAGGATCTTTTAGTTTGTCGTCGCTTGTCCCTTCTCCCCTACTTCTCACTCGGACTATCATCCGCCTTCAAATCGCCAATCGCATACTGAATCCCCGCCAGCATATGCGCAATAAACGGCCGAGAGTAATAAACCTTCTCATCATGTCCATGCGCTTCATAAAACACCCGCCCGTTCCCCACGTGCTGTATATAACTCAGCGCATAATCGCCATCCGTTCTCTTCGTCGCCGCCGGCTCTTTCGCCTTATCCTCCGCGCTCATCTTTTCGTATTTAATACTCGTCAGCACATGCACCCGCTTCCGGCTGAAGGAATCCTGCGCAAAGGTATAGGTCTCGTCCACAATCTCATAGCCGCGCGCCGGAAACATCGCCGTCAACGGGCTATTCGGGTCGTCAATCTTCACCGGAATCAAAGTCGGATATGTCCAGTGAAACTTAAAAAAACCGCCAATCATTTCGTTGAACTCCGGCCACATCCCCTTCAATTCAGGAACCGGCCCACCCGGCGTCGTTGCCCGCGCGCTTGTATGGTACGAATCCGTCGCCGCGTGAATCCCGGCCAACCCCTTGCCGCCCTTCACAAAATCCAGCAACGCTTGTCGCCGCATCTGCGTCGTCGCCGCATCGTTGGGGTCGTCTAAAAAGGCGCCCGTGGTACTGTCCAGGAAAATCGCATCATATTGCTTAAGATTTTCCGGCGTAATCGCGGCCGCATCGTAGCTGATCGTCGTCATCCAGGCGCCCGTCTTATCGCCTAAATATTCAACCATCTTGGCCGCCAGCGGAATCGAGCTATGCACAAAACCCGTCGCCCGGCATAAAACCAAAACATGCCGCAAACTTTGCGGAGTTGCAATCGGCTTATCTGGTATCGCCGCCATCATCGCGGAAACGTCCGCCGGGTTCGCAAATTGCTTCTGCGGACACCCGCGGCTGAATCCTCCGCTGAATCCTTCGGCAGGGCAAGGCTTCTGGTCGCTCGTCTGCTGCTGAGCGAATAGCGCACCCATTGGCAGCACCAGTCCAAGAAACAAGGTAAGGTTGAACTTCTTCACGAAAAGGGATCTCCCATCCAAACAAAACATTGGCACTCTTCTGTAGAGTGGCAAGTCTAGGTTATCCCAAGTGAGAAGTTGTCCTCGAAAAGTTTAATCGGCGTCCGATTCGCCTACGGGTTTCGCGCTCGCGTCAAGCTCTGTGCGCGAAACAATGAAGCTGTGAAAATCGTTGAATTCCTTGTGCCGTCGGTACACTCGCACTTCCGCTTCCGGCGTCGCGGATATCCCCGTTTCCACACGCTCTTCTACAATCTCATCAACTCCCGCCGTTTCGAATGTTTGGGTCCCCGGGTATCTGAGCTTCAACGGTGCGTGGACCTTCCAGAATTTTTTCGTCATTTAGCCAAGCTTCAAAGTTGCGACGTAAGAAGACGCCCACTCTCTTATTCTACTTGGTTGACCATGGCCGTTTGCCTGCCTACCGGCCCTGTGTTTGGATCACGTGCGTCGCAGCGGTCGCCTTAGTCACCGTCACTTGCACCACAGCCGAGTGGACGATGCCCGCTCCGCTCGCCGTCACCGTTATCGGATAGGTACCTACCGGCGTGGCCGCAGATGCCGTCAGCGCGAACGAAATGTTGATCAGGTTGTTGCCCGTGGTGGCCGCCGTGTTAGCGTAACTCATCCCCGCCGGTACTCCGCTGAAGCCCAACATAATCGTTGAATTAAACCCACCCGAAAAATTGCCTACCGAGACAATCAGCGGGCTGCTGGCTACGCCTTGTTGGTCCGTCAAGGTAGCGACGTTCAAAGAGAAGGTGAAGCCCGCTTTCGCCGCACTGACCGTCAGAACAACTGGCGCGGATTCCGTCACACCGCCGCCCGTCCCCACGACCGTCACCGGATAACTGCCCGCAGCCACGTTGCTCGCCACTGTGAACGTCGCCGTCAAACTGCCGTCGCCCGGAGCCGCCAGCGTCGTCTTCGACAACGACGCCGTCACGCCCGCCGGTAATCCACTGACGCTGAAACCAATCGCACTATTGAAAGCCCCCACATGCGCGCTCGTCACCGTCATCTGCCCAGTACTGCCCGCCGTGATCGCCACTGAACTCGCAGATCCAGTCAGGGTGAATAGAGACGGTGCCGTAATCGTCAACGGCAGCGTAACCGTCTGGCTAAATCCACTCCCGCTCGCTGCGATCGACAACGTATATTTGCCCGCCGTTGTCTTTGCTGTACTCCCAAGGCTCAGCGTACCCGTGCTCCCCGCCGTCAGCCCCGCTGCGCCCAATTGCCCCGTCACTCCGCTCGGTAAGCCCGTCACCGAAACCGTCAATGGTCCGCTAAAAGTACCCTGCACGGAACCGCAAGCCAGTTGCACCGCGCCTGACAAGCCTGCCGATAAGCTCAAGCTCGTCGGATTCACACTCAACGTGCAACTCGGCTGCGCCGATACCACCAGCGTCACGGCCGCCGTCTTTGTCAGCCCTCCGCCCGTCGCGTTAATCGTCAGGGCGTAAGATCCCGCCTTCGCCGTCTTCGCAACTGTCAGCGTTAGCGTGCTGCTGCCGCTAGCCGGACTGCTGATCGACGTCGGCGAAAACGCTCCCGTTACACCGCTCGGCAAACCAGACACCGTTAATGCCACCGCCGAACTAAATCCGTTTTGCACCGGCGTTGTCACTGCTACCTGCGTGCTGTTGCCTACAATTACCGTGGCCGAACTCACGCTCGTCGCTACCGTGAAGCTAGGCACCACTACCTGCACGGCAACCGTTGCCTTCTGCGTTACCGTCCCGCTCGTTCCCGTGACCGTCAAAGTATAAGTCCCCGCTGCCGCTGTTGAAGCTGCTGTAAGTTTCAATGTCGAAGTTCCTGCACCCGGCGCAGCAATGCTCGCTGGCGTAAATGCCGCCGTCACCCCTGTCGGCATGCCCGAAACCGTCAGCGCCACAGCCGCGCTAAAACCGTTTTGCACCGCCGTCGTCATCGTGATCTGCGTCGAACTGCCGGCACTCACCGTAGCTGTACTCGCACTCGCCGCCAGCGTGAAGGTAGGCACCACTATCTGTACCGGAACCGTAACTTTCGCCGTTTGCGTCCCGGCCGTTCCCGTAACTGTCAGCGTGTAAGTCCCCGCCGCCACGGTAGAAGCTGCCGTCACCTTCAGCGTCGCCGCGCCCGAACCGGGCGAAGCAATCGTCGCCGGCGTAAACGCTGCCGTCACACCTGTCGGCGCACCGCTCACCGTAAGCGAAACCGCCGATTTTAAAGTCGAACTCGCCACCGACGTAATCGTAAGTTGCTCAGATTGCCCTGTCGGCACTGTCAGCGTGCTCGCCGAAGCGCTCAAGGTCAAGGCAGCCGTTGTCTGTGCGCTGCTCCAGTTGTTCACCAGAACATTCGCATCCACCGACCCTAATCCCGATCCTTTGTCATAGCCAACGGTGGCCGCAAAACCCTGCACGCCCGGAACCGTGTTGTTTCCCGTTGTAATGTCGTGGAAAACCGCTGCTCCGCCTGTCGCTTGCTTTGCTGCCAGCGGATAAAGCACCGTGTTCGCCAGTCCCTGTTTCGCATTGGTCTTCTGATTCACCAACGCCATCAAGCCTGCAAACGACGGAGCCGACGCCGAAGTCCCTCCCACTGAATACAGACTACCGTCCAACGTGATCAAGTAGCCATCATGGCCCGATGCCGTCAGCGAAACGTCCGGCACATCGCGTTTTCCATCCGCCGGTACGCCCGGCCCCGTCTGCCAAGTCGGTTTGCTAAACGTGATACTCGCGCCGCCGCCGCCCGCCCACAGTCCCGAACCTCCGTTCGAAGCACTTTCGTTCCAAACAGTCTCAGGCAAATAACTAATCGCCGATCCCTGCACCGAATTGTTACCCGCCAGCCAATACTGCCCCGGATTCGACCCCTCCACAAACTCTGTTCCCCCCACGCAAGTCGCATACGGAGAGCTGCACAACCCGTTGATCGCTTGGCCCGACCCTGAACTGTCTGACCCGCCCGAACAGCCGGCCGCGCCCGCATCACCCGCCGACACCATCACGCTCATCCCTTGCGCCGCCGCCTGTTCCCACAACGAATTGTAAAAAGCTAATTCTGTCGATCCCATCCCCGATTCACAGGATCCGTAACTCAAACTCACAATCGGCGCCACATTATTATTCACCGCGTACAACGCCGAAAGATCGATTCCATCCGCCGAGTTCGTTGACGCCGACACAATCACTTTCACAGTGGCGCTCTGTGCAATCGCGCCAGACCATTCCGTGTCCAACGTCGTCTCCGTCGTGTCGCCATCCACAATGCCGGGATCGCTATTCGTAATCACAATCTGTGGTGTATTTGCTTTCAAACCGAATTCGGTACGGAACGAATTCACGTCAGACAAGAGAATATTCGAACGCGCCAATACCGCAATCGTCTGCCCGCTGCCGTTAATATTCGCGCTATACAACGGCCCGATATCGTAAATCGTCGTGTAATCCGCCGGTGCCAAGTAATGCGCCGAACCGTAAGTGAACTGTGGAGCCGCTAACTGGCTCGCCGAAACGCTGCTTTTCTTCGAAATATTCGATGCGTACCGGAAGTCGTGCAGCTTCACCACTCCGCCCACCGTTCCTGCTAGCGCCGCCGGTATCGTCGGGTCCGTCGCGTTGGCAATGTGGTTCACACCCGCCACGTTATAACGCTTGATTTCTGTCTGAAATGCGGCGCTGATCTGTCCCGCCGTACCGCTAAAGACAACTGCGCGCTTACCCGCCGGCAATTCCTCCACTTTGAATCCGTGGCTTTCGAGCCAGTTCGTAACGCTCGCCATGTCCGCGTCCGTAACGCCAAACTGTGCTCCAAACTGCTGTGGCGTCAAAAACTGGTGAAACGATGGCGACTTCGGATCGTTCTGCCCTTCAATCAACTGCGCCAACGCCGCTTCCTGTGCGGCATTTCCCTTGAGCAACAACACCATATGTTCCATGGGCGTGCTGTCATCCACCGCACTGGTGGCGCTCGCAGCCGCTACGGCCGGGTGCACATTCCCACCCAACGTCACTCGTTCGCTGTCGTCAACTAGCTTCTCTCCCAGAGCCGAGCCGTAGCCAACCAACATCGACGCTAGTACGAAATTAAGAAATAGGGCGTTGCGCTTCATTAGTCCTCTGAGCGAAACCACGCAAACCGCGTTTTTCGCTCAAAGTTCTAATCGACAAGTCCCAACCGCCTTTACAAATACATCGACCTTTTGTTTACAACTCCAGCACGTTTGAGTACCGGCTAAGCGCCTGTTATCCGGTACTCGAAAAGTTTTAATGTCGTCTAAGGACGGCACAACTCCCAAAGCAGCTTATCTAAATTCGGCGTCCCCCAGCCCGACGCCAAATCAAACCCTGCCGTCGCCGTATATCCCGTTAAACCGTTGTACGCATTGTTTCCAACCGTAATGTCATGGAAAAACTCTGTCTGCTCTCTCGCCGCCCCAATCGCATAAAGCTTTGGATTTATAAATCCCAACGGATGTCCAGCCATTTGATTCGCGTCAGCCACAATCCCCGCCCATGTCGGCGAAGCCTCGCTCGTACCGTTACCGGCCGGCGAAAATCCGTTGTACGCAGCCTCCGCAAAAAATCCAAAATATACCCACACCGGAGTAAATGGGTCTGCATTCGAGGCAACATCGGGCAATCCCCGATATCCTCCCAGCTGCTTCTGCACAGGCCTGCTTAATGCATATTGAAACAGTGGCTCGGAAAAATATTGACTCACCCCTCCACCACTCGCTCCCGCGCCCGCCGCCGATTCGTTCCAAACCGTCTCCGATCCGTAGCTCCCATCCGGATTCAGGTTAAGCGTCGTTCCACCTACCGCCGTTACATAAGGTGACGATGCTGGAAAGTTCACAGTCGGGAACCCGTAATTAGCGCCATTCACATCCGGGTTCGAAGTCCCGTAGTCTCCTGCCGACGCCAGCACCGTCACCCCCTCCGCCGCTGCGCGCTCATAAAGCTTTTCGAAATCGTTTAACACTTTTCGCCCCGCGGCATCGAACAGCGTATTCTCCGTCGCCCCCCAACTCTGCGTAATAACTTGTCCTAAGTGGTGGTCCAGCGCATATTCTTCCAACTTCAAAAACTCCGGCAGCCCTTGCACCCCCTCCGTCTCGTCTACCGGACTCGTAAGCAACACAATACTAGCGTTGGGAGCCATCGCATGCGCCCATTCCACGTCCAGCGAAGTCTCTCCGGCCCAACCTAATTGCTCTTCATTCGTCGGATCAAACGGCACCGTCCCGAGCGGCGCCAGCACTTTAAATGACGGTGGATCAGGTAATCCGAAGGCGGCATCGAATGTTTTGAGATCCTGTTCAATCGTCGGGCTCCCATAGGAGTCGATAATGACAATCGTCTGTCCCCACCCCGTATAGCCAGCTGCCAACAAAGGCGTAATGCCATAGGCATTGTGAATGTCACTCGGCGCATAGCAGGCAATTCCGTAATTGGCCAGGCAAGTCGCATTACTCGGTAATTGCTGCGCAGTAGTGGCCGCCAGTTTCATCCTCTTCAGCCGTGCCGCATGAAAGGTCTGTGAATCTGCCCCAGTCTGGGCGTGAAGTGCCAGCGTGCTTCCTAAAACCACTAGCAGGCCGCTAAAAAACTTTGCGAATTTCATTTCGTGTGTCTCCTTTTTTGTTTTGAACATTACCGGCTCGCCGCGTGTGCCGCCGCCGTCCTCGCCAGTCTCATCACCGATTTGTGCGGCCCCTGTGAAAAGCCGCTCAACCGCCGCGCACTCTGCGCTAGACTATCGGCAAACTCGTCAAACCGAAACCGTAAGTCTTCGTCACGAATCTGCCCATCCGTAAACGCACTGCTGGCGCGCCCTACCGCCACATATTGCGGAATCGCCCACGCTTCGCAGCTGCGTAAAATCCGACTCAAATCGTTCCACGCGTTGCTATTAGGCGTGCCGCCCAACACGCTCACCACCCCCGCCACTTTACCTTTCAAATGCCGCGCATCCAAAAGATCCAGCGCATTCTTCAAAACCCCGCTAATGGCTCCGTGATACTCCGGCGTCACCAAAACCAGCGCATCCGCCTCCGAAACCGCCCTTCGCAAATCCGCCACGCTCCCCACCGTCCGCTCCTGTTCATCCGGGTTCCCATTGCAAAACGGCAAATCCGCGTGCCGCAAGTCGAAAATCCCCGTCTGGCACCCTGCTCGCCCAAGCATCGCCATCGCATACTCCAACGCCATCTGGCAAGACGAACGTTCGCGCAAGCTCCCCGCTATTCCTAAAACCTTCAAATCTTCCATGCTCTCCTCCTCAGTCGCACCGCAGCGCCGTAATCGGATCCACCCGCGTCGCCCGGCTCGCCGGCACAACCGACGCCACAAACGCCACGGCCACCAACAACAACGCCACCGCCGCAAACGTCAATGGATCACTCGCCGCCACTCCGTACAAAAAACTGGCCATCAATCGTGTCAGCCCAAACGCCGCCAACAGCCCAACCAAAACTCCCACTCCGACCAGCCGCCCGCTCTGCGAAAGAATCATGCGGAATACGTCCCCGCGCTTTGCTCCCAACGCCATCCGTACGCCAATTTCTCGCGTCCGCTGCGCCACTCCATACGAAACCACGCCGTAAAGACCAATGCACGCCAGCACCACCGCCAGCCCGCCAAACGATCCCAGCAACATCATCGCGAACCGCGGCTGCGCCAACGATTCGTCAACCAGATTCGTCATCGTCGCTAACTTCGCCACCGGTAATTCCGCGTCTACCGAATGCACAGCCCTCCGCACTATCGCCGCCGTGCTTCCGGCATCGCCGTTGAACCGTACCGCAAACTGCATCGTCTGCATCGACGGCCAAACCTTGATCTCGTTCTGCGTAAACGGCACGAACATCTCTGGCACTGCCTCCTCGCGCAAGGAACCATGTTTGATATCCGCCACCACTCCCACAATCGTGCGCACCGGCCACGTTGCGTCTAACACTCCCACTTGCTTGCCAACCGGATTCTCTCCGCCCCAATACTTCCGCGCCATCGCATGGTTGATAATCGTCACCGGCATTGTCTTCAGCGTGTCGCTTTCGGAGAAGTACCTCCCATGAAGCAGTGCCGTCCCAATCGCCGAAAAATAGCGCGGCGAGATAAACGAATAATTCGCAAATGGCACATCCTTCCCGTTCGTCACTGCCCGTTCCGGAATTCTGATCTGCGTGCTATCCGGCGCTCCAGCCAATGGCAGATACGAAACCATGCCGGCCGCTCGCACTTGCGGATTCTCAGAAAGCGCGCCAATCACATTCTTATAAAGATGAGCCATCGCATCCGGATCCGCATAGTTCGCCGCCGGCAACGACAGTTCAAACGTACTCACATGCTCCGCCTGAAATCCCGCGCTCGCCCCGGCCATCGAATAAAACGTGCGCACCAGTAACCCCGTGCCAATCACTAACACCAGCGCCAACGCTACTTCTCCCACCAGCAACCCATTGCGCAGTCTCGATCCCGACAAACTCCCACCCGCTCTTTGCACTCCTTCTCGCAAGGCCTCCGCCAAATTCGTCCGCCCCGCACCCAGCGTGGGCGCCAGCCCAAACAACATGCCCGCGCCAATCGTCACAACGCTCGCAAATAGAAAAACCCAACCGTCGATGCGTACCTCCTGCAGGCGCGGTATATTGCTCGGCCCCAAAAGCTTCATTAGGTCTATAGCCGCCTGCGCAAAAACAAGACCTCCCAAGCCTCCCATCACCGTCAGCACCAGGCTCTCCGTAAGCACCTGTCTCACTAGGCGTCCTTGCCCTGCGCCCAATGCCGAACGTAGCGTGAATTCCCGCGCCCTTGAAATAGCGCGCGTCAACAAAAGATTCGCTACATTCGAACACGCAATCAACAGCACAATCCCAACGGCGCCCAACATTAGCAGCAACGGCCGCCTTGTGTCGCCCACAATTTGCTCCGCCATAGGCGTCACGCGAGTGCTAAACCATCCCTTCGATTCCGGCATCTGCGTTTCTAACTGCCTGGTCAAAGCATTCAGTTCTAGCTGCGCTTGTGCCATGCTCACCCCGCGCTTCAATCTCCCCATTACGGCGATATCCGCCGTACCGGGTTGAGACGGCGGAATAGCCGCCGGCACCCATACCTGTGGCACACGCCGAAAGTCGAGCGTCGCCGGCATCTCTTCAGCCCGCGGAAACGAAAACCATTCCGGCATCACCCCGATAACGGTATATACATAGCCATTCAGCCGAATCGTTTGTCCCAGTATCTTGGTGTTGCCTCCAAACCGTTCTCGCCACAACGCGTCACTCAAAACAACTTCGCGTTCGTGCCCGGGCTGATCCTCCTCCGCGGTAAAAACTCGACCCAGCGCCGCACTCACTCCCAACACCGGAAAGAACCCTGCCGACGCGCGAACTCCATCCAGCCGCACCGGCTCGCCGTCTGTTGTCAAATTGAAGGTATCTCCCTGAAACGCCGCCAAACTCTCAAAGGCCTTAGTCTCGCGTCGAAACAGTCGGAACCCATACTTGTCCCATGGAGCCTTCTCGCTCCCAAACCCACCCGCCACCGGCGCCAACCGCCATGGCAGAATAATGCGCGACGCCTCGGGGTAGGGAAGCGGCTTCAGCAAAATCGCATTCACCACGCCAAACACCGCCGTGCTCGCGCCAATGCCCAGTGCCAGTGTCAGCAAGGCCAGCACGCTCGACCCCGCCGATTTTCCCAACACCCTTATCCCGTATCTCAAGTCCTTCAACAGCGTGTCCACGTCCCAATTCCTCCCTGTTAAATTAAGCGACGGCGCTCAACTCGCTCAGCACCACCGCACGGTTTTTCTGCAGGCCGTCCTCATTGGGAGCCAGTTCAATCGCTTTGTCAAAGTCCGCCAGCGCAGCTGAATAATCTCCCGTCTCGTAGTGCAATACTCCCCGGCTCGCCAGTACCTCCCATTGCAGCGGCTCACGCGCCAACGCCTTCGTGTAATAAGCAATAGCCTGTTCGCGCTCTCCCAATTCCTCATGCGCCTTACCCAGTCCTACCAGCGCTAGTGTCTGATTTGGCTCCAGGTCCAGCGCACGCTCATAACACTTCACCGCCTCCGCAAACTCACCCATCCGCCGGTAACACTGACCCAAGTTCGTATGAACCTCGCAATAAGGTGGGCTAACGTGAATCGCCTTCAAATAGTCTTCGCGCGCTTCTTCTAAACGGCCAACCCGCAGAAGAAGATTGCCGCGCTCGTTATGATACTCCGAGAAATCGGGGTCCAATGCAATTACTTTCGTGTAATGCTCAATCGCTTCGTCGTACGCCCCCATCGCGGCATAAACCTGCGCAATGTTGTAAACCAATACCGACCGGTGCAGCCGGTGCTCGTCCGACGCTAAATTCTGATTCAACCTTTCAATTCCGTTCTTGCACAAGTCAATCGCTTCCTGAAACCGGCCCTGAAATGTTCGGATCATCGCCACGCCATTTCTGTTAAAAATGTATTGGAAATGATAATCGTCCGGGCGGATCCGCTCCAATGTGGCAAGGCCTTTATCTAAGAGCTCCTCGCCTCTTCCTAAATCGCGCGGCTTATGATAACGGGCATACATCATCGCGGTTAAAAAGAAGAGATTAATATGCTCCGCCGCGTCTGGCTTCTCCAAAACCGGCAGCACTTCCGTCTCTACCAGCTTCATACCAATCGAGCTATCCGGCACGCCCATGTATCCCGTCAAAACCTTGTTCAGTATCCACAACCGCCGCCTGCCGTCATTCGGCGCATAAGCATCCGACAACGGCAAAAGTTGCTCGGTATACGGCCGCAAATCCTCATACAGCCCCAGTCGCGTGTAGTGTTCCGTCGCAAACTGCGCCCACTGCAGTAACTTGTCTTGCCGCCCGGCCAACTTCCATAACCGGATCAAATCATCCACGTAGGTTTCAGCGTCAATCGAATCGCCCGCGATTTTGCTCTCTAACTCAGTGGCCAAAAGCGCCGCCGCCTCAGGCGTCTGTGTCTCTCCTGGTTCTGACCCGTCGTCTCGTTCCAAGTTCGGCGCAATCACTTCAACCACACTTGTTTCACCAAACCACTCTCGAGCGCCTGCCTCGTTCCCTACGTCCACCGCCACCGTCAAATAAAGGTCCAGCCGCTCGCTTCGGCGTCGCATCAGCTCTCGTAAAAACCGTTTGCCAATCACGCCCGCCCGGTCGAAATCATCACAGGCTATGCACCACCGCTGATCCGGAGCCTTCCACATTTTCCAGCTATCGAGTAAGTCAATGAGCCCATGCACCAGCCGCATCGCCCGGTCAGTCGCATAGTTGCGCACTCGCTCTTGTCGTTTCGCGCCGTCCGTGAGGTTCGTATGTGCGGGGCGTAATTTCTTTTGTAAGGCAGGAAGGATGTGGATCAGCTCTATTGAGTGCAACTGAGCCAGTTCCGGCCGCTCACTAAGGATCTCGGGAACCAAGCTGGCAAAGAAGTCTTTAACGCCTGCCCACGGCCCGCCCATCTCTGTGTCGCAGGAAACCACCCAGCGTTCGCAGTCCATCACCTTCGTCGCATCTGAAGGCTGCTCCAGAAAAGCGCGTCGCCCCTTGCCCGCAACCCCTGCCACAACCTTAATTCGCGGCTCATCGCAACTCCGCCGCCCCGCTGAAACCTGCAATTCGCTAAGCATATTGAAAAATCCTTTGCAGTGAAGACGAAAACATTCGCGCTAGATACCTAACCCACACAACGAATCCCAGAATCGGCGGCCCAATCACAATGCAGATCATCGCCAGACATCCCCAAAAATCAAGCGGGTCGTTTCCGTAATTCGCCCAATTCTGACCGAGCTCCCTGAAATAGAGAACCCACAGCGGAACGATGAAGATGAAAAGCCAGTACACCGCCATCACTCGTCCAATCGCCCAAATCACGGCGAAATACGGAATCACTTTTCGCTCAGCTGCCGGAATCCCCGACTGGTCTACTTGTCTCAGCCGCGGAATCACTCGCGCCAGAAGATTTCCAACATACGCCTCCGTATCGCCCAGTAAGTTACGGCAATTGAGAAAGTTGGAAATCACATAGTAGTAATCCGTTCGCACGAAGATAGCCGCCTGCCAGCCGATCCGAATGATATTAGTCAGCAGCACTGTTTTAAAAATCCGTAAACCAACGTCGGAGAAATGGAGCATCCCGTGTTTATAAGCCAGCAACGCAAAAATCATTAGCGCGCTCATCGTCGCATCTACCAAACATCCGGCCATCATCGGGAAGTAGCGCTTCTGTTTCGGCACTGACCACAACCCCGTCAGGTCCGTTTCAATCACAAAGTCATACAGCCTATATCCGAAGCCGATTCGCGAATTCACGCCGATCGCCCTGGCTGCGACCAGGTGCGCAAACTCGTGTACCATCACGCTCGCGTAAGTCAGCAGAATCATGAAGGACACGATAATGGCCCGGTGATCTGTTATAAAAAGATCCTCTCTTCTAGGGAAAAGGGAGTGATCGCGAATCACCAACAAAGCCGCCGCCGCAATCAGCAGCAAACACACTCCCACCGCCGGCCAGCTTGCTAGTCGCGCCGCTAGCGATTCCGGAAAGCCGCCGAGATGATACTTCTTCGTTGCTGGCTTCTTCTTCGTTTCCCGCGTCTTGCCCGAACTCGCTTGGCCGTCCCCGTCGTAGCGCTCTATAATCCCCTTCGTCTCCAAAATATTCAGAAACTCCGTAAGGTCGATGACCTCGCCGTGCGCCTCGCGATAAAGTTCGGTCACCTCTCCTATGCTTTTGCCGTCCGCCAACCCCTCTAACACTTCTACGGCCAGCCGCGGAATCGCCAGAAACGTCCCCGTCTCAACGCGCCCGATAATCACTTCTTCACCTTCTATTTGCTGACTGAAGGGCAACACCATCACGCGGCTCTCGCTGCCAAAAGTTTCAAGATGATAAGTTTCCATTCCTCTTATTCGCCTCCCTAAAATCAGGGGCTAGAAATCCTTGGTTAAAGATCCCTAGCCCCCCTCCGATCACTGAAAGCGCATTACACGAGAATCACGGGCGGATGTCCGCCGCATGCCCCGTACATCGCCGCCGTCGTCTTCAAAGTTTCAACTTCGCGAACCGTAAACTTGGTCATTGGTGTTTCACCTCCTTTCACGGTCTAGTTTGTTCTGCAAATTTCTGCGACCTTCAAAACAGAGAGCGCGACTTCCCAAATAACTCCGCCTCCGAAAATCAAATTATTTTTCAAAAAAGAAATTCAATAAAATGTCCGCGACAGGTGTAACGTCTCCGCGCGTTCTCTCACTCTTAGGGAGAGGACGCCCTTGAGTAAGCCCGGCAGAATCAGAGCAAGTGAATAAATTAGGTTTCAACCCCAAGAAAAGTCGAAATCCTTGAACGTCTTTACTCTTTTTTTCCGCTTGTGTGGTTAAGCAGTCATTCCGTGTAAATGATTCACTCGGTTTCGGGTGTTTATGACGAATTCTCTGGATCTGACGCAATTCTTCTCTGAATGGAGCGAGTCCGAGTTGTCCGACCCACTTCATCCCCATCGCCCCTACGTTTCTGTTCCTCATCGCCGCTATCAACGTTCAACCGGACGTGCCATCCCTCCCGGCTGGTTAAGTGGCGGCGCTCTTTTCACCCTGTCCGGCAAACTCACACGCCGCCGCTGTCGAATCTTTACCTGGTAGTCGAAAGGCTTTTATGGTTGAAACTGGTGAAATTACGAATCTGCTTCATGAATGGAAAGGCGGCAATCCCGGCGCTGCCAATCAGATTTTCGATGCCCTCGCACCTCAGTTGCATCGCATTGCCGCCGGTTGTTTCGCTCGCGAACGCGAAGGCCACACCCTCCAGCCCACCGCCCTCGTGAACGAAGCCTTCCTCCGTTTAGCCGGCGCCCGCAAAATTGATTGGCGGGATCGCGGCCACTTTCTCGCTATAGCTGCTAGAGTCATGCGCCGTTACCTCATTGACTATGCCCGCTCCCGGCCCTGCGCCGATTTCTGCCCCATGGAAGGGTTACCCGAGCGCGTACTCGCCGGCCGCCCCGCTGTTCAAGTGGCCACAGTGCTTGACACGCTTTTGGACGAACTCGAGCTCGAATCCCCGCAACAGCGATCAATAGTAGAATTGAAGTTCTTTCTCGGATTGACCGATGCCGAAGGCGCCGAAGTCGTGAACCTGACCCTCCACACTTTCCAGCGCGAATGGTATCGCGCTCGCCGCTGGCTCTTCGAAAGGCTTACGAACTAGTTGCCCCTATGGACAATGGCTCCGCTCAAGACGAACGCATCATGACCATCGTGGCCACCGCGCTCACCCTGAATGCGCTCCAGCGCGAAGCCTACTTACGTGCCGCCTGCGGCTCAGATCAGCCTCTTCTCGAAGAAACCCTGGAAGCCATTCAATGGGAGGAACGCATGGGAGCCTTCCTACGCCAGCCCATGCTCCTTCCCCCCAATAACTCCGGTCGTCTTTTTGAACTCGGCGAAATTGTCTCCCAGCGTTTTGAAATCATTCGCCGCATCGGCGAAGGCGGCATGGGCGTTGTCTACGAGGCATTTGATCGCAAACGCAATCAGCGTATCGCCCTCAAATGCGCCAAACCCGGCTTCGGTCGCCTTCTCACTCCCGAACTCGAATCGTCACTCAAAGTTCGCCATCCCAACGTTTGCCTGGTCAACGAAATTCACACATCGGGCGACGTCGATTTCCTCACCATGGAGTTCCTCGAAGGCGAACCTCTCTCCACACTCATTGCGCGCACCGGAAAACTTCCTGCTGAAGAAGCCCTAGAGATTGCTCGTCAACTCATCGCCGGCCTCGCCGCTGCTCATGGCAGTAACGTCATCCATCGGGATTTCAAAGCTGCGAACATCATCATCTGCCGCCCAGCCGGGGCTCATCCATCCCTCCGCGCCGTCATTACTGATTTCGGTCTCGCCGCCGAAGCCGCCAATACGGGCTTCTTTGGCACCCAACGTTATATGGCCCCTGAGCTTCTGCTGGGTCAGAAAGCTTCCAAGGCTTCCGACATTTACGCCCTGGGCGTTGTGCTCTACGAAATGTCCAACGGCAATCGCACGCAAGAGAGCGAACCTCCGGATGTGTCGCGCGCTTATCAGCGGCTCACCTCCCAGTTCCTTAGTCTTCAGCCCGATCGCCGCACCCGCGCTTTTGCATCGGCGCTCCAAACTCTGTCCCAGCCCGCATTCTCTCGTCGTCACTGGTTGAGCGTCGGCGTCGGCGCTACTCTGGCTCTCGGTGGAGTTACTTGGCGTAGCCGCGATAACATCGCCAATCTTCTTCATCCTCTTCCTCAGAAGCGTTTTGTCGCCATCATGCCTTGGCCGTTCGCCGCTGACCAAAAAACCAAATCCGTCGTCAGCGCCGCTATCGACGCCATGCAAAGCGAACTCTCCCGCGCCGAAGCGGCAGACCGCGATTTATTCGTCGTTCTCGCGCATGATCCGGTTCACGCCTCCCTTGCTAAGCTAGCTGCGTCCCTCGGCGTCAATCTCGCCCTTCAGGTTTCCGGCAATCTGCAAAGCAACGCCTTTCAGTTGCTTCTTAAAGTGGTTGATGTTTCAAACGGCGCCATCTTGCGCCAGCATCAAATACTCTGCCGCCCCAATGAAGTCGCCGCGCTTTGCATCAATGCCGTTCAATCCGCCGCCACCCTCCTCAACGTCCCGTGGAATGAACGCTCGGTCGAACGCCTCACGCCCTCAACCAGTTCCGCCACCGCTCTCCAAGCTTTCCTCGATGCCGAGGAATTCCGTAAGAAAGGCAATGACGATGGCTTGCAGTCGGCCATCCAGTCTTATAAGAAAGCCATTGACGCCGACCCTCGCTACGCCGCCGCTTATGCGCGGTTGGCTTGGGCTTATATCCGTCTCAATGCCATCACTCCTGATTCTGGCGTGCTTGAACTGTCACGCGCTAACGCCGAAAAGGCTCTTCAGTTAAACCCGAAAACTGCAGGTGCGCATGTCGCCCTCGCCTTCTTTTTCGCAGCGAAGGGAATTCCGGAAGATGCACTGTCCCAGATCCGCTCCGCGATTGAGCTCGATCCAACAAACCCCACGAATTTCACTTGGCAGGGACAGATCTACCGTTTATTCAACCGCTGGCCAGAGGCTGAGTACGCTTTTCGTCAAGCGCAGAAGGAACGTCCCAATTATTACGTTTCCTATGACGAATTAGCCGTCACGTTGGGCAATGTGGGCAGATATCAGGAAGCTGTTGATTCGCTTAAAGCGGCAAGTGCCCTGGCCCCGAATTCTACTGTGGTGCTCAACGATTTGGGCTTATTCAACCTGAAGCTGGGAAACGTCCAACTCGCTGAGCAAATTTATCGTCGCAGCCTAGCCATCAAACCTTCGGCTTTTGCCAGCTTCAATTTGGCGGAGACCTTACGCTGCCAGGGCAAACTCTCCGACGCGCTCCTCTTCGCCAAGCGCGCCATTGACCTCGCGCCCGAAGATGATCAGACTTGGTTCACTTTGGCCGCTGTCTACGAAACCATCGGCGGCCACGCAAAAGACGTGCGCAATGCTTTCCAAAAAGCGTCATCCCTAGCCGAAGAACTACTCACAACCAAACCGAACGATGCGTCTACTTTAATGCGGCTCGCCCTTTATCGAGTTAAAGGGGCTTCCCCGCAAGACGCCTTGCATCTCGTTCAGCACGCCAGATCCGCCGCGCCACTGGCGCTCGATTCTCAGATTCTGCAAATCCGGATCTTAGAATTGGCCGGTCAGCGCAAGGAAGCTCTCGATGTCGTTGCATCCTGTTTTAAACGCGGCCCCGTTGCTTTCGAGTTGCAGGCAACAAAAGATCTTCAGTCACTGTTGCAAGATCCCCGTTACTCCGCTATTCCAAAGCCCGCCGTCTCCCGTAATAGCAGCACTTTACAACCAAAAGGAGTCTTATGAATCGAATTGTTCTAGGCATCGTCAGCGTCTTGGCCTGTCAGCTTCTGGCTCAACAGTCATCGCCAATCACCCAAGCCACGGCAGGTGTCGGTTGCATTGGTTGCGATATCTTTCATCCCGGCGACACCAACAAAATCCGCTGCGATAAGGATCATGTCACCATCGAGCATCCTAACGTAAAGCTCGCCCGTACTTTGTCTATGCCCTGGGCTTCCGCCGACTCGAACGTCGATTGGAAAGTCACGTTCCGTCGAAGTCCCTGCGGCGAAAAAACGTTCGACGCCAACCACCCTACTTGTCTGATCGCCGATGTTCCTAACGGCACTTACACATATACGGTTGAGCTCAAAGGCTGCAAACACAAAGGCAGAGGCACCATCACCGTAATTTCCCCGGACAAAAAGTAGTCGCAAAGAGAAAGGCCAAAGCGCCCCGGTGTAACGTACATCGGGGCGTCAAACATCTACGCCTACTTGGGCAAAAACCCCTTCCCCCAGCTCATTCGCAAAACGCGCTTTCATTTCATCTCTTACTCTTCTAAACGCGTTCATCCTTACTTCTTCCGTTTCTTCATGCGGTCGGGGCGGGTCTTGAAAAGGCCAGTGCATGCGCTGGCTCGCCGCTGGAAAAATCGGGCAACTTTCCTTTGCGTTGTCGCAAACCGTAATCACATAATCGAAGGGTCTCCCCGCAAATTCATCCACCGATTTCGAGCGGTGTCCGCTCAAATCGATCCCTAACTCGCGCATCGCCGCAATTGCCTCCGGACGCACCGTACTGGGCTTCGTGCCGGCACTCTCCACCGCAAACCGGTCACCAGCCATATGCCGTAATAGCCCTTCAGCCATTTGGCTCCGAGCTGAGTTGCCCGTACAGAGGATCAAAACTGACTGTTTTGCCATAACCAATCTTCTACGGCAATCCCACACCCGTGACCGGCGTCAGCCAGCGAAATAAGAAAGTCGCCGCCGCCGCGCCCAGAAGTTGCGCCAAGATAAATGCGGGAGCGTCCACCGGAGCAATACCGGCGAATGTGTCCGTCAGCGAACGCGCCAGCGTCACAGCCGGATTTGCAAATGATGTCGAAGCCGTAAACCAATAGGCGCCCGTGATGTAAGCCGCTACCGCATAGGCAACCGCCGAAGGCCGTAATCGGCTGCAACCCCAAATCACGCACAACAGTCCAAAGGTCGCGATAAACTCGCTAAACCCTTGGGCGAATCCCGAACGTGCGTGCCGCGAAATGGCATATACCGGCAATCCGAACATGATGTGTGCCGCGCCCACACCGGCCAGCGCTCCAGCCGTCTGCGCCGCAATATATCCGGGAACAAATTTCCAAGCCAAGCCGCCCATCATCGCGTCCGCCAGCGTCACTGCCGGGTTGAAGTGCGCACCGGAGATCGCGCCGAACGTCAGAATGAGAGCTGCCAGCATCGCGCCGGTGGCAATCGTATTGGCCAGCAACGCGATCGCGACGTTTCCTCCGGCCAAACGTTCTCCCATAATCCCGGAGCCCACCACCGCCGCCAAAAGCAGCGCCGTTCCTAAAGCCTCCGCTACGATTTTGCGATTCATGCGTTACAAGCGCACTGGCCGCCACAGCACGCCTCGGGCGCTGGCTTATTCGCGCGAATAAATGCGCTCACGATTTTGCCGTTGACTTGCGGCGCAACTGCGTCTACGTCGATTCCTTTGGCAGTCATAAACGCTCGGGCATCTTCAATGCTGTAAGTGCGCGTCACTTCAACGTCAATCCCTTCGAACCCAACATGCGCCAGCTTCTCGCGATATTCGCTCTCCTCCAATGCACCCGCGATGCAACCGACCCAAAGCTCCATATTCTTGCGAACCCCCTCGGGCACTTCACCGCGCACCACTACATCTGAAACGGCGAACCGGCCCCCCGGTTTCAGAACACGAAACGCCTCGGCCATCACGCGGTCTTTATCCCCCGAAAGGTTGATTACGCAGTTAGAGATAATAACATCCACCATGTTGTTCGGTAGCGGAATATTTCCAATCTCGCCTTTCAGAAATTCAACATTCTCCACCCCGGCTTTGCGCTTGTTTTCATAGGCCAGCGCCAGCATGTCGTCGGTCATATCTAGCCCGTAAGCCCGGCCCTTCGGACCAACGCGTCTGGCAGATAGGATCACATCAATCCCTCCACCGGAACCCAGATCCAACACCACCTCGCCGGCCGCTAACTGCGCCAGCGCGGTCGGATTGCCGCAACCCAGCGACGCCTTCAATGCCGTATCAGGCAACTCGCCGGATTGCGCCTCATCGTACAGGTTCGAAGTAATCGGATCGCACGAAGCGGACGCGCTCCCGGAGCAACACTCTGTGCTGGCGCAGCAATCCGCTGGCAGACCCTCCCCTTTCGCCACACGCCGGGCCGCTTCTCCATATTTTTCCTGCACCAGCTCTTTGATCGCCATTTGGGTCTCCTTATTTGCAAATCTCGATGACGCACTCCGGGGCAATCGCTTTGTTCCTCGTACAACACTCCGCGTACAGGAATCCAAGCAATTCCTTCAGTGCTTCCGTGTTCGCCGTATACCAAAGGAATCGCGTGTCCCGGCGAACATTAATTAGCTCTTCGTTCTTCAGCTTGTCCAAATGATGAGACAGGCTCGACGGAGGAATGTCCAATTCGCTGCCAATCTCGGAAGGCACCATCCCCTCCGGGTGGGCCGACAACAAGAGCCGCATGATTCGTAACCGCGGCTCCGTCCCCATCGCCGAAAGCATATCCGCATAACGCGGCACATTCGGTTCATTTTTCGCTTTGGCCATAAAGTCTAAAGAAAACCTCCGCCTTCCATAGTTCGAGTATTGTCGAAATATGGCCGCTTGTCAACCATCCAATCCGCCAAAGAGAACGGGGATATCCCCGCCGCAAACTCCCCCAATTTTCGAGTCACAAAACTTTGAAAAAAGTTATTTTCCTTGCTTTCAACCACTTACGAGATTTTTCCGCATCCGCCTGAAAGCCGCGCAAGCTAACTTGAAAACGTTCTGAGCAATATCTCAAGTTACTTGTGTTGTCACGAAAGGTTTTCTTTAAAGAAAAAAGGGTTTGAAAATGGAAGAAAGATCCGAAGAGCAGAAAAACGCCAGCAGGGAAAATGGCGCTAAAAGTCAGGGGCCTGTCACGCCCGAAGGCAAGCAGAGAGTTTCTCAAAATGCCCGCAAGCACGGACTAACCAGTCCCTTGAACTTAGTAGCTTTGGAAGATGAACCGGCCTATGATAGCTTAGTCGCTTCCATCTTCCAATACTACAATCCCAAAGGCCCGGTCGAAAGTCAAGTCATTCAAGCCGTGGCCGATTTTGAATGGAAACTCAATAAAGCCAACGTCTATGAAAACGGCATCATGGCCAATGGCCGCCGCGAAAACGAATACATGCTCCTCGAGAAGGGTGATCCCGATGAGCACGTTCGCTTTGTCATCATCGAGGGCGTTGTCCAGCAAACTTACTCAAAGGTGTTAACCAACTTATCTCTCCAAGTGTCCCGCGCGCAGCGCAACATGGAGAAACGCATTAAGCAGTTTGAAAAAATGCGCGCCGAACGGGAAATTGTCGAAGTCGCGCAGCGGGATATCGCCATGGCGAGCATCAAGGTCGGGTTCACCGGCCCCATACACCCCTCCGTCGGGTCTGTTTTTTCATATGCCTACCTGGTCGCACGCGTAGAATTCGCAAAACAGACCAAAGACAAGCATCTGGACGTCTTCGACCGCACCTGGAAGAGCAAATCGGCTCCCATCTGGCCTTAACGGCCCGATTAAAGCCGAAAAAAACGCCTCCAGATATGGCTTGTATTTCAAGAGTAAACTCGAAGTGTGTCCAAACGGGCCGACTCAGCCCCAGAAAGGAATGCATGAGCAACATCCGAGTCTTAGTCGGCACCAAGAAAGGTGCTTTCATCCTGACCTCCGACGGCAAACGTGACAAATGGGCCGTCTCCGGTCCCCACTTCGGTGGCTGGGAGATTTATCACGTCAAAGGCTCGCCTATGGATCCCAATCGCCTTTACGCCTCCCAATCCAGCGGCTGGTTCGGCCAGGTCGTCCAGCGTTCGAACGACGGCGGCAAAACCTGGGAGCCCGCCGGCAACAAGTTCACCTATGACGGCGTCCCAGGTACTCATCAGTGGTACGACGGCACTCCGCATCCTTGGGAGTTCAAGCGCGTTTGGCACCTCGAACCCTCTCTCAACGACGCCGAAATCGTCTACGCCGGTGTGGAAGACGCCGCTCTGTTTCGTTCCACCGATGGCGCCAAATCCTGGCACGAACTCTCCGGTCTCCGCAAGCACGGAACGGGCCCGCACTGGCAGCCCGGCGCTGGCGGCATGTGCCTTCACACCATCATTCTTGATCCGAAAGAGCCCAAGCGCATGTACGTCGCCATCTCCGCCGCCGGAGCTTTCCGCACCGACGATGCCGGCGATACTTGGAAGCCCATCAATAAAGGCCTCGTCTCAAACATGATGCCTAACCCCACTGCCGAAGTGGGCCATTGTGTTCACCACGTCGCCATGCACCCCGCTAAGCCCGGTCGCCTCTACATGCAGAAACACTGGGATGTCATGCGCAGCGACAACGCCGGCGACCAATGGGAGGAAGTCAGTGGCAACCTCCCAACTGACTTCGGTTTCGTCATCGACGTTCACGCCCACGATCCCGAAACCATCTACGTCGTCCCCATCACCAGCGACTCACTCCACTATCCGCCCGAAGGCAAACTCAGTGTTTATCGCAGTCGCACCGCTGGCCACGAATGGGAGCCTCTCGGCAACGGCCTCCCACAAAAGGATTGTTATGTGAATGTCCTCCGTGACGCCATGTCCGTCGATTCACTCGACAAATGCGGCATCTACTTCGGCACCACCGGCGGCCAAGTCTACGTCTCTCCCGACTCAGGAGATAATTGGACTCCCATCGTCCAAAACCTCCCATCCGTCTTGTCAGTGGAGGTTCAGACGCTCGCGTGATCCGTCTGCAGTTACCCGCCCATCTCCGCAACCTGGCTGGAGTAGGCTCGGAAGTGAGTCTCACAGTGGATGGAGTCGTAACTATTGACTCCATCCTCAATACTCTTGAACAGCAATACCCAATGCTGCGCGGAACCATTCGTGATCATGTCACCAAGAAGCGCCGCCCGTTCGTCCGCTTCTTTGCCTGTCAGGAAGATCTCTCCCACGATCCTCCCGATACTCCGCTGCCCGCCGCCATCGCCTCCGGTGCCGAACCATTACTCGTCGTCGGCGCCATCGCCGGCGGCTAGTGCGTGGCGATTGCCGCTCCATGTGCTCTCTTCCCAGCCCCGACCAAGCAAAAGGGGGACTGTACCAAGCGCCCACCTCGATCCCCCATCGATCGAGATTTCCACACCAAGCGCGCGTGGACTGTACCCTTTTTGCGGTGCTCACCGCCTCAATTCCGAGGAGGCCAGTAGCCCGCCCTACCAACTCAACCCGTACCCAACGTCGTACAGCCGCTGATACCCGGCACTCCCAATGCGGTAATCCGTCGTCGTCCCCTTCGGCCAGGAAAACGACAACTTACCCGTCGGTCGATGCGCTCCGAACAGGACGTCAGCAACGCCATCGCCTTCGGTGCCAGGCAACCAAGCCGCCACCACCGCATCCGCCTGCGTCAGCAACTCGTCAATAATCAACGGTCGCCCCGACGTGATCACGGCAATCACCTTCATGCCCTCGGCCTTCATCTTGGCCACCACTTCCAAATGCTTCGGATCAAGCCTCAACTCTTTCCGGTCGCCCATCATCTCCGCATACGGCAACTCGCCGAACACGGCAATGCCAATCTTGGCGCCCGCTCCGCCCGAACCATCTGGGCTGTAAGTAACCTTGGTGCCCGAACCAGCAGCATCGCGAATGCCTTGCAAGATCGTCGTGCCCAGCGTCACCTCGCCGCTTCGCCCTTGCCAGAACACCGTCCAACCGCCGCATTGGTTGCCAATGTTATCCGCCGATTCGCCGGCCACGTGAATGTGTCCCGCGCTCTTGGAGCAGGGAAGTACCCCACCCTCGTTCTTCAAGACGACAATCGATTGCCGCACACACTGTCGCGCCACTGTCCGATGCGCCGCCGATCCAAAGCTGCGATGTAAACTCCGGTCCGCCAACACCGGTTTGCTTCTATCCATCAGACCCATCGCGATCTTCACCCGCAAGATCCGCAACACGGCGTCGTCAATCCGCGCTTCCGGCACCGCGCCCTCAGCCACCAGCGCCTTCAAGGTAGTGATGAACTCCATCCACTTATCGGGCACCATCACCATGTCCATGCCTGCGTTAATCGAAGCCTGCACCTGCTGCTTGTAGTTGCCCGGCAGTTGATTCAGCGCCGCATAGTCCGAAATCAGAAACCCTTCGAATCCCAGTTCCGTCTTGAGCAAGTCGGTCAGCAGCTGTTTGCTGGCCGAACAGTGTACGCCGTTCCAACTGCTGTACGACGGCATGATCGTCGCCACACCCGCATTCACCGTGGATATGTAACCAGGCAAATGGATGCGCCGCAGTGTGGCTTCGTCCACAATTGTGTCGCCCTGGTCGTTGCCGGTCTTGGAACTGCCGAACGAAGTTCCGCCATCGCCAATGTAATGTTTCGCGCAACCCGCCACCGAAAGCGGATCAGCCAGCGAATCGCCCTGTAGCCCTCTCGTCGCCGCCGCGCCCAGCGGCTTCACAATCTCTGGATCTTGGCTGTAACCTTCGTACGTCCGGCCCCATCTTATATCTTGTGGCACGGTGACGCACGGCGAAAACGCCCAGTTCATTCCCGTTGCCTTCACTTCCGCGGCTGTTATGCGCGCGGCTTTTTCAATCAACTGCGCATCTCTTGTGCAACCCAGCGCAATGTTTTGCGGAAATACTGTCGCCCCGATGACATTGTTGTGACCGTGAACCGCGTCCACGCCGTAGATCAACGGAATCTTCAAGCGTGACTTTAACGACCGCGACTGATATTCGTCGTACATATCAGTCCAAGAGATCAGGTCGTTGCCGGTCTTCGGGTCCGAATCGCCGCCGCTCAACACTGAGCCCAGGCTGTATTTGGCCACATCGTCTGGGTCTTGGATGAACAATTTGTCGGGCTGTGTCATCTGCCCGATCTTTTCATCCAGCGTCATCTGCTTCAAGAGAGCCATCGCTTGGGCGTCGTAACGCGAAAAAATGCCGCTGCCATTGCGTGCTGTTAAAAGCGTCGAGCTCGCCAAAGCCGCGCCGCAGGTATTGATAAAGGATCTTCTAGTTATGTTCATGGGGGTCGTCTTCAGGGACGAATGGAGAGTGCATTGCCATCGTACATTACAGTCCGGTCGGGAAGGGAAGTGCTGCCTATCCCTGTTCCGTGCCCTGCCTTGACCAGCACCACTTGGAATGTCCGCTTCGTCAACATGCCGGCGAAACTTCCCTTCCTTGCACCGATGGTTAAAGTTTTCGTCTGGTCATTCCAGTGCATCGGGATGGTGGCGTAGGCGCCTTTTTCGTATCGATACGAATCGCCCTCGTCTTCGTAAATCGTATAGTCGGCATCCGCGCCGGGGTAAACGCGCAGCTCGATCGGGTCCGCTGGCTTCTCGCTCGTATACTGCAACTCCGGTCCCATTGGCAAAATGGATCCGGCCCGAACGTAAAGCGGCAAGCTGCTAAGCGGTGCCGGCGCATCTATATAAGAGCCGCCCTTCAGAGTGTCGCCCGTCCAGAAGTCCACCCAAGTGGTCTTGGGTAAATAAAGGTGTCGTGTTGTCGCGCCTTGTTCCGTAACCGGGTTCACCAGAAGGGAACTGCCGAACATGAATTGATCGCCGATGTTGCGCACCCTCGTGTCGTCCGCAAAGTCCATCACCAAGGGCCGCATCGGCGTGAACTTCTCGCTCGTCACCTTCCAGGCGTTCGAGTAAATGTACGGCATCAGCCGGTAACGCAGCCGGTCGAAGTTGGTGAGTATCGTCTGCGCCTCCGGTCCATAAGACCAGAGTTCGTTCTCGTTCGGCACCCGCGTTCCATGAACTCGGAAGATCGGGCAGAAGGCGCCATATTGAAACCATCGGATGAACAATTCACGATAAGTTGGATCGTTCGGATGTCCCAGGATGAAGCCGCCAATGTCCGTCGTCCAGTAGGGGACACCCGAAAGTTCGAAGTTCAGCCCAGCCGGAATCTGTCGCTTGAAGGTTTCGAAGTCCGACAAGATGTCGCCAGACCAAGCCGTCACTGCGTACCGCTGGCTGCCCGCCCAGGCCGAACGCGAAAGGATGAAGACCCGCTTATCGTTATCTGTGGCCCTTTGATGATCGTAAATCCCGCCCGTGGTCATCAGCGGGTAGGCATTGGCGTACCGCGCCCCCTCGCCGATGGCCACTTTGTGATTGAGCAGAATGTTCTCTTCTGTGCCCTCTGTCTCCGGTTCCGTGGTGTCCATCCACCAGGCATCGGCGCCGAGTTTGAACACGCCGTTGTTTACTTGGTCCCAATAGTAATCCCGCGCCGCCGGGTTGAAGGCATCGTAAAGAGCCATGCCTTTCGGGTGGAACGAAACCGAAGGCGTCTTCTCAATGAAGAATCCGCGCTTGTCCATGTCGTCATAAGTCGCTGTCCCCGGATAGAAGAAAGGCCAAATGGAAACCATCAGATGAAAGTGTTCGTCATGTAATTGTTCAATCATCGCTTTAGGATCTGGATATTTCGAGTTCCACTTGAACTCTCCGGTGCTGGTCCACCAAAACCAGTCCTGCACTATATTGTCAACTGGGATTTTCAAGTCCCGATACTTCTGGGCGATCCCCAGAAGCTCGGTCTGGCTGGTGTACTTGTTCTTGCACTGCCAGAACCCATACGCCCATTTGCCGAACAGCGGCGCGTCACCCGTCAGGGTTCGATAGTCCGCCACCAGCTTGTCGAACTGGGGTCCGTAGCAGAAGTAATAATCTATGGAATCAGCTACTTGCGCAGCTTAAATACAAGTAATGAATGAATCGATTATTGAAACGGCTAGGTGAGGTATTGTTCCAATAGATCCCATATCCTTTAGTCGAAACAAAGAAGGGAATTGCGATATCGGTGTTTTCCTGCGACAGATCGACCGATTCGCCGCGCTGGTTGAAGACCCCGGCTTGGTGCTGGCCAAGGCCATAGAAAGCCTCATCGGAACCGTAGACTTTGAATACATCTTCAGCCTTCGGACCATCCATTTTCTTGGGCCCTTCGGCCAGCAGCGGCTTGCCGCTGGCATCCAAATAATTCAGGACGCTGTCCTGGCGGTTCACGGCAATCTTGAGCTCGGCGGTACTTAAAGTGATAGTTTTGGCATCGCTTTGGACATCCCAAGCGACCGGTGCCCAGTCTTTCTTGATGATCGAAAGTTCCGGACGATTTGCCGGCGGCGGCCACTGGGGCGCGTACGTAACGTGGACAACGGATGCGGTGCAAACCTCCAGCCGCATCGCGCCAGTTTGCATATGGATCAGCACGCCGTTCGGCAGTTTGTCAAAACTCAGAGAAGGGTTTTCGGGAATCCATTGAGCAAATGCGCTCAACGAGAAGAGGCTAAAGAGAAGACAGGGCTTAAACATGGGAAATCCCATTAGATCACCACTGCCTCGAAATGTCCGATAACAGGTATTATGTCAACTCTTGAATAGGGATGAAAATGGGCCGACCCAGCTCAGTCAGCAAGCTAGATCGGCCTTGAGGGAAGAAATTGTTAGCTAGCGGTGATGCCCGCCACCGCCGCCGCCCCTCTACTGGCATGGCCACCGCCACCACCAGAAGCATGACCGCCACCGCCGCCTCCGCTGCTACCTTTGGGTGCGCTGTAGTGAGGCGCTGATGGCGCGCTATAGTGCGGTGCCGGAGCGCTGTAATGAGGAGCGCTGGCCGGAGCCCGATAGTTGTAACTTGGTGCCGCGGGAGCCCGGTAAGCCGCCGCCCGCCGGCGCATTGTACCGAGGTGCCGATTGCTGCGGTTGGCCGAAAGCGTGCCAGCCACTTTCCGCATTGGGCCGGCTTGAATAGCTAGGCGCCGCCTGCCGCTGCGGACTCGCTGAACCGAATCGTTGCCAACCACCGCCACTGCCGGCGGAGGGCGTCGAGTAGCGCGAACCGTTGAACGATCCGCCACTCCGAGCGTTGTTAAACGCAGGAGAAGATGATCGGCTGAAGAACGTCCGTGACCCAGCTTGTGAGAAGCGTGGGTTGGCGCTCACCGCTCGGTCGCTAAACCGATAGCTCGCCCCATTCGGCGAAACGGGAATGGCGCCCCGATAAAGGGAAGCCGATCGCAACTGCCCGGCGCTCGCGATGCTATAGCGATGCCCTGCTCCCGCAAAGGAGTTGAAACCGGCTGTCAAAGCGCCGCCGCGGATGCCCGCGTTGCGGAAGCCGCGCAGATCATAGCCACCACGAAACGCCTCGTAGCCGCCGAAGCCGTGACCCCACCAAGGGTGGAACAGTTCGAACGGCGCCAAGGAAACCCAGCCGAGCCCACCGCCGAATCCAAAGAAGCTTACCAGCGCCGGACTCCAGTGGAAGCCGAAACCAAGCCGCGCCCCAGGCCACCAGCACCAGCCAACACCCGTGTTGTAAAACCAACGTCCATAGTGATAAGGAGCCCAGCCCCATGGTTCATAGCCGATCCAAGTCCAGCCGTAGTAATCGGCATACGACCACTGACCATTGCTATAAGGAGACCAATCCGGACCAACGCCCTGCGGAGCCCAAACCTGACCATATTGCGAAGGAACCCAGTTGCCATAGCGATCCAGATCTTCGGTGCCGTAGATATCGCCGCTCACGTATTGAGCGCTGCGCGAAGACATCATCTCAGCGTCACGGCCTCCGCTCCATTCGTCGAACTGGTCGCGGGGCAGCTCATAAGCAGGCTGAAACTCCGGGTCGTTAGCATCGCCACGCACCATCATCGATTGACCCTGCTCGATATTCTGCGAGCCGCGCGGGCCGGACATTTCCAGGCGTCCAGAGCGAACCGTCACTTGCGAAGTCCCATCGCCGAGCACTGAGATCCGATACTCGCCAGGCATCAGCGGATGGAACGCCACGCTGGGCGTATCTAATTCAACTTGAGTTTGCGTGTTGCGTAACACGCGGATAATCACCGTGCCCGCGCCAAGTTGCACTTGCACATGACCAAAGGCCAGATTGGCAAAGGACAAGTCGGTATCGGGCGCCAGGCGAATTACATTAGCGTTGTCCAGTTCCACTTCAGCGCGCGAACCAGGACCCGTTTGGAGACGATCACGCGACATGAGCGGCGCATTCATAATGGCACCGGTCAGCGTCCCGTTGTCGCCGCGCACCACGTTCACATCGCCTTGCACGATTCGAATGCGAGCAACGCCGTGTTGTTGATCAGCGGCAAAATCGCGCCCTTGCTGATCATCCTGTTGTGCCTGAGGATACTGTGGCTGCTGGCCGGGATATTGCGGTTGAGGCGAAGTTGGATATTGTTGTTGCGCCGGATACTGCGGATATGGCTGCTGGCTCGGATACTGAGATTGCGCCTGATATTGCGGTGGATAACCGCTGTTCGGGTCGTCCTGCGGATATGGCTGAACTTGAGCCCAAATCGGGAGCGTGAACAACAGCAAAGTGAGTGAGCGGCGCATACGTTTCGCACTCCTTTAGTACACGCCGAGATCCAAACTGCAAATATCTGAAACTAAACAGCTTGTCTGTGATTGTTCGGGCTCAGCAGTGGTTGAAATGCACCACTCCTGTTTGGTTTCCACCGTGACGGCCTAAACCGGCAGTGTGAAGCGGACCGCCGTGCCATGAGTGCCATCACTTTCAATCCACAACCGACCCTGGTGAGCGCGGATGATCTTTTCACAGATCGCCAAACCTAACCCGCTACCGGGAACTTCTTTCCCATGCAGTCGCTTGAAGGGCAGCAGCACCTGCTCACAAAAACGCGGATCGATGCCGACGCCATTGTCTCGGAGGGTAACGGTGCATTCGTCAGTTCCCTGCTCTGCCGTTATGGTAATTTCCGGCGTTGTGTCCGCGCGCTGGTACTTAAGAGAGTTAGTGAGGATGTGATGGAACAAATGCGAGATTTCGTTCTCATCGGCAATCGCTTCCGGCAAAGAATCGCGTACGATGCGGGCGCCGCCGGAACGGATTTCCGGCGCCAGTTTCAGCAGAGCCATTTGCAACGGTACGTTGAGGTTGATCACTTTACGGTGCTTCGCGTTGCCCGCGCGCGAATAGACCAATAACTGTTGAAGCAAATCGCGCATGCGCAGCGCGCCGCTCAGAATGAAGGCCGTGTACTCGTGGTTCGCCGGATCGGCAGCGAACTGGCGGTCAAGCAATTGAGCGTAAGTAATAATGCCGCGTAAGGGCTCCTGCAAATCGTGACTGGCGGCGTACAAGAACTGTTGCAACTGCTCATGGGCGGAAGCCACCGCCGTTGCTTGTTGGTTCGATTTTTCTTGCAACTGGGCGAGCGCACTGCGGAGTTCCTGATTCTCACGAAGAATCTCCTCGAGAGAATCAGGCAGCGGTGTCGAAGGAGTCGCCATTTTATGCCGCGGTCAAAAGACCGAGCCGTTCGAGCAGTGCGTTCGCATCTGGATCGCGTCCCATGAACTGACGGTAGAGATCCGCCGGATCTTCGCTATCGCCGCGCTCGAGGATGAAGCGGCGGAACTCACCGCCGGTAGTGGAGTTAAAGATGCCTTCGCGGCGGAATCTTGTGAACGCATCGGCATCCAAAACCTCGGCCCATTTATAGCTGTAATAGCCGGCGCCATAGGCGACCGGGCTGGAAAACAAGTGCGTGAAGCTGGCAATCATGCCATAATTCGTTGGCAAAGCCGCCGGCGAAAATGTGGCATAGATGTCGCGCGCATAGGCCATCACGTCCGGATGAACGGCCGGGTCGTATTCGCGATGCAGTTTCAGATCAACCGTGCCAAACGCCAATTGGCGCATCTGGAAGTTAGCGCTGCGGAAGTTGCGCGCACGCCTCATCTTTTGAAAAAGATCTTCAGGAATAGGTTCACCTGTTTGGTAATGGCAGGCGAATTTGTTCAGCGCCTCACGCTCCATGCACCAGTTTTCCATGATCTGCGACGGCAGTTCGACGAAATCCCACGGCACGTTGGTGCCCGCGAGCGATTTCACCGGAACCAGGCTTAGGGTGTGATGCAACAGATGACCGAACTCGTGGAAAATGGTTTCGACTTCACGATGCGTGAGCAAAGATGGCTTGCCGGAAACGGGCGGTGTGAGATTACCGCAGATCAAGCCTACATGCGGCTGACCGGCGGTAGGATTACCGGTAAACAAGGAATCCATCCAAGCGCCGCCGCGTTTGTTTTCGCGCGGAAACCAATCGGTGTAAAAGCCGCCCAGATTGGTGCCTTTGGCCGCATCTTCTACCTTGAAATATTTCACCGCCGGATCCCAACCGGGAACGCCGGGTTGCTCGATCACCTTGATACCCAGCACCTGACTGAAGATTTCAAACATGCCCGAGACAACACGCTCGAGTTCAAAGTAAGGCCGCAACTCTTCTTCGTCGAACTCATATAGCGCAATGCGCTGCTTTTCGGCAATGTAGGCAACGTCCCAGGGTTCAATGGTTTCGTATCCCAGTTCCCTGCCCGCTTGCGCGAGGCTCTTGTTTTCCGCTTCGAAAAAAGGAACCGTTTTGACGCGCAAGTCGGCCAAAAAATCCTGGGCGCGTTGGCCGGTGTGCGCCATGCGCTCATCCAAGATAAAATCCGCAAAATCGCGATAACCAAGCAGTTGTGCTTTGGCGCGGCGCAGCCGCAGGATTTCGGCAATGAGCGGGCGATTATCCAGCGGGCCATCCACCGCCGCGCGCAGATTGGAAGCGAACCACAGATCTCGCCGGATTTCACGGTTATCTAAGTAGGTAAGAGCGGCGGTATAACTGGGCGCCTGCAGCGTGAGCCGCCAGCCTTCTTTGCCCTTACTCTTAGCGCTTTCGCGAGCAGCGTCGAGCGCCGACTGTGGCAGGCCCGCCAGTTTGGCCTGATCTTCGATCAACAGTTCATAAGCATTAGTGGCGTCCAGAACGTTTTGCGAAAACTTAGTAGTGGTCTTTGTGAGCGCTACATCCAGCTCTTCCAATTTCTGCTTGCCCGCTGCATCAAGATCGGCGCCGGCGCGACGAAAGCCAGTAACCGTTTTTTTCAAGTATCGTTGATGGACGGGCGCCAGAGATTTTTTATCAACCGATTGATCGACCGCTTTCACAGCAGTCCAGAGCTTCTCATCCAGGGCAATGGATGTGTAGAACATGCTCACTGGCTCTTGCACCGCGTTGAAAGCGTCGCGGAATGCGGGCGTAGTGGCAACAGATTCCAGGTGGCGCACAATGCTCATAGCAAAATCCAGCGGTTCCGTACTCGTATCTAGCGCGAGGATGATGTCTTCGAAAGTGCGCGGCACAGCGGGACTGCTGAGCGCAGCGATACGGGCCTTCACAAGTTCCAACAACTGGTGAACGGCAGGTTCAACTTGCTCAGCTTTGACGGCGTCAAATTGAATGGGAAAGCGCGCGGCTAACAAGGGGGTTTCAAGTGTTTCTGTGGCCAAGTCTTGATTCTATCGAAAGAGAGTTGTGAGGGTGCTCCCTGTTCCCTTACGTTCAGGCTTGGGCGAAGACGAGATGATCACCCCAGAACTTCTCAATGAGCGGCATGGCTTTGGCCGAAAAGCCTGTTGATAGAAAGATTCGCCTGCTCGCGTTCCCGGCGGCGTACTCTGGATGGCGAAAAAGGTAGGATTTGAGGGCGGCGGCAGTGGCGGCCGGTTGATGAATGACGGGCATACCAATTGGCAGAGCCGCGGCGAATGCGGCGGCGACGAGAGGATAGTGAGTGCAGCCAAGAATGGCGCAGCTAGGATGATTCACTTTCTCCAAAAGTTCACCGACGTACCGCCGCACGAGATCGTCAATTGTTATGGGCGTCTCACCCGCTTCAATAAGACCAGCCAACTCCTCACATGCCTGCTGAAAAACGACGACGTCCGGACGGCGTTTATGAATCTCGATTGGATAACAATCCGACTCCACCGTCCGCCGAGTGGCGAAAATAGCGATACTGCTTGAGGGCTTCAGCGTGGGACCGGCAGTGGCAGCTTCAATGGTGGGCGCGACAATTCCGATCACATTACGCCGCACTCCATCCTGACGGCAGCGGACCGGCAACCACTGTTGTTGAATCCAACGTAATGCCACCACAGAGGCTGTGTTGCAGGCCAGGATGACCAGCGTGCAACCTTCACTGAAGAGGCGCTCCAACCCGGCGCATGTTAGATTCAGCACATCAATCGGTGTGCGCGTTCCGTAGGGCGCGTTGCGATTATCGCCCAGATAGACAAAATCTCGATCGGGCAGCGCATCGACCAGCGCGCGATGAACCGTGAGGCCACCGAATCCGCTATCAAAAACGCCAATCAGAAGTTAGCTCCTACCAAACCCGGCAGGCTTTGCGTGCCATCATCTTGTCGGTTGGCTTGCAACTGAAAGCCTTGCCGAACTCCGGCATGTTTGAAACCGTTCCATCGACGCGAAACTGCGCAGGCGCATGCGGATCTGTCTGTACTTGCAGCCGAGCGGCTTCGGGCCGTTGATTTTCGCACCATACTTGTGCGAATCCTAAAAAGAACTGCTGCGTTTGGGTATAGCCATCCTGCATCTGGCTCACAGGAATTCCTTTCTTCGCTAAATCATCGAGCAAAGCAAGATAGGCCAGCCGGATGCCGCCATTATCGGCGGTATTTTCGCCCAGCGTCAGCCGGCCATTCACTTCAACGCCGGCGCCCGGACTAAAGCTGCCGTATTCGTTCACAAAGCAATCGGAGAGCTTGGTAAAGCGGTCGCGATCATTCTTTGTCCACCAATCTTTAAGGTTGCCGTCGGCATCGTATTGACGCCCTTCATCATCAAAACCGTGCGTGAGTTCGTGGCCGATGACGGCGCCGACCGCGCCATAGTTCACGGAATCGCGCGCATCGTTCGAATAGAAGGGCGGCTGTAGGATACCAGCTGGAAAATTGATGTTGTTCTGGGTGGGGTCGTAATAGGCGTTTACGGTGGGCGGCGTCATTTCCCATTCGCCGCGGTCAACCGGTTTGCCAATTTTCGCAATCTCGCGCTTACTTTCGAATTCATTCGCGCGATACCAGTTACCAAAATAGTCGGCTCTATCAACGCGAACAGAGGAATAGTCGCGCCAATGGTCCGGGTAACCGATTTTACGGGTTACCGCGGCTAATTTCTCAAGCGCTTTCTTTTTCGTTTCCGGGCTCATCCACGTGATAGCGTTGATATCGCGCTTCATCTGTGCTTCAATTTCCAGCACCATGGCCAACGTTCGAGCCTTCCCTTCCTCGGCATGCGTGCGCTCTACAAACAAGCGCCCCAAAGCTTCACCCAATTCATCATCGGTGGCAGCAACACAACGTTTCCAGCGTGGGCGCAATTCAGAGGCGCCCGTTAAGGTGCGGCTATAGAACTCAAAGTTTTCATCGACAAAAGGGTGAGAGAGCAAACGGCCGCTGGAACTCACGTAATGCCAAATCAGATATTGCTTTAAGTTGGCCATTGGTTCGTTCGTCAGTAAGTCGTTCAGAGCCTTTTGAAATGCGGGCACGGCAACATTCAGAGTGTTAAACTTCGGCGCGTGGATGGCTTGGAAGTATTCTTCAAAAGAAAAAGCGGGCGATTCAGCATTTAGTTCGGCAAGCGTGGTGTGATGAACCAACAACTTCGGGTCGCGCCTTGATGTGATATCGAGCGAACCCTTGGCCAGGGCCGTTTCGATGCGCATGATTTCGGCGGCTTGCTTTTCAGCTACGGCTGGCAATCTGTACCGCTGAGCGCTAACATCTTGGCGATATGTGTAACATACTTCTGGCGAATTTCTTCCGAATGCGCGTCTGTGCGGAAATAGAAATCCTTTTCAGGCAATCCCAAACCACCTTGGTCGAGGCTGGGAATATTCATCTTGGCATCGTTAGGGTCGGGCGATGGTCCAAAATTGAAAAAGACTTGCACTTGTAAGGTGTGGAGATGAGCGACTTCCGCCACTAGGTCGGCGCGGTTGGCAATGGCGGCGATTCGATCTAATTCGGGCCGCAAGGGCGTGGCGCCGAATTTTTCGATGACATCTTCATTGATGCAAGATTGATAGAAATCGCCGACTTTCTGAGCGATAGGGGATTTATCGGGGTGTGCGGCGGCGTCTTCGGCTATGGAGCGTAAAATCTTTTCGTTATTTTCCTGGAGCAAGTCAAAGCGTCCCCAGGTAGCCTCTTCAGGAGGAATAGGATTGGATTTGATCCATCCGCCGCAAGCATATTGATAGAAGTCGTTACAAGGATCGACCGCTTTATCGATCGCGCTGAGATCGACGCCACTCTTTGATTGAGCGGAAAGAAAAGCCGGTGACAAAAATAGGGCCGCTACACAGAGGCAAGCGGCGCTACCAAACGCGGCAAGCGTTAGCTGAAACCATCGGCTGGCCTTCCGAGCAACCGAATGCGGTAGCAAATTCAGGCATGTTCTGGACAACGCCATCCACGCGGAACTCACCCGGGGAGTGCGGGTCGGTACGAACCAAGTTCTTGACTGATTCCGGCCGTTCATTCTGGCACCATATCTGGGCGTAACCCAGGAAGAAGCGTTGTTGCGGGGTAAAGCCATCTAATTTTTCCTTTTTCACCGAGCCATCTTCCAGGCTGGTCATTAGTGCCATAAACGCCAGGCGAATGCCGGCATTATCGGCGCCGTTCTCGCCTAGCGTGAGCCGGCCATTTAAATTCACGCCTTCCACCGGACTGAAGCCTGAGTATTCTTTATCGATGCAATCAACGCGCTTCTTGAACTCCGCATTGTCCTGATCGGTCCACCAATCGCGAGGTTCCCGTCGGCGTCAAACTGGCGTCCTTGGTCATCGAAGCCGTGTGTGAGTTCGTGGCCGATCACGGCGCCGATGCCGCCGAAATTCATCGCCATGTCCGCACCAGCTCTATAAAACGGCGGCTGCAGAATGCCCGCCGGAAAGTTAATATTGTTTTGCAACGGACTGTAATAGGCGTTGACCGTGGGCGGCGTCATGCCAAATTCCGCGCGATCCACCGGCTTGCCGATTTTTTCCAAATTGCGATGCACTTCGAATTCGCGCGCATTGCGAACGTCGGCCACAAGATTATCGGTGACCTTCACGCTGCTGTAATCTTTCCATTTTTCCGGATAGCCAATCTTGTTCGTAACGCCTTTGAGCTTCACCAGTGCTTGCTCTTTGGTAGCCGCGCTCATCCATGTTAGTGAATCAATGTCGGCGGCCATCTCTTTTTCGATGAGAGCGACTAACTGGCGGGTGCGTTCTTTCGACTCGGCCGGAAAGGCTTTTTCTACAAATTTCAGGCCAACGGCGTCACCCAAGCTACGGTCTGTCAACTGAACGCAGCGCTTCCAGCGCGGTTGCAGTTCCTTGGTGCCGTTCAAATAACGCTGATAGAAATCAAAATCCTCGTCTACAAAGGGCTTGCTCAGTTCGGTGGCTGAGCTATTCAGCAGGTGCCAGGTGAGATAGCTTTTCAGATCGTCAAGGCTACTGGTATCGATCAAAGTGTTTAGGTTTTTGAAGAAATCCGGCACAGAGACGTTGAGAGAGTCGAAGACCGGCGAGTGACGGTCGGCAAAATAGCGTTTGAAATTAAAGGCCGGCGCCAGCGCCTCAAATTGGGCGTCAGTCATGCGATTGTGCAGCAACCGCGGATTGCGGCGGGCAGTGCGGTCGAGCGACGCCTTGGCCAACGAAGTTTCAATAGCGAGCACGGCTTTCGCCTTGGCGTCGGCATCGGGTTTCGGGATACCGATCAACTCAAACATGCGAGAGATGTGCGCCACGTATTTATCGCGTTTATCAGCGTCTTTGTCGCCTAGGTAATAGCTCTTGTCGGGAAGGCCCAGACCACCTTGATCGACATCTGCGATGGTCATGCGTGCATTGTCTGAATCGGGGGTGGAATTGAAGCGGAAGAAACTGTCCACGCCTTGATTGTGGAAACGCGCGACTTCGGCAGGCAGATCAGACTTGCTGGTTAGGGCTTGAATACGATCAAGGGCGGGCTTGATGGGAGTGTAACCGGCTTTATCGATGGTGGCCTCGTTCATACACGTGCCATACATGGTGCCGATTTTTTGATCGATGGGGGAACGGTCTGGATGTGCCGCGGAATCTTCCAGAATGCCGCGCAAGATGGTTTGGTTCCGTTCTTGCAATTCATTGAAACGACCCCAGCGCGAATATTGCGGCGGAATGGGATTGGCTTTGATCCAGCCGCCACAAGCATACTGATAAAAGTTCTGACATGGATTGACGGACGAATCAATTGCTTTTAGATCAATGCCGCTTGAGACGGAGGAACTCTGGCCGAGCATCACGCCGCTGAAGACGAGGCCGAGAAGAGAATAGGAGCCGTAAACCCGCATACATCAGGAATAACAGATTAGAAACTGGCGAGTTGCATAGGCGCTTTGAAAAATAACGTAGGTGGAGGGAACATTTACGCAGCGAATCCGTCTAAGTTCCAGGTTTTCATGGAAACTTTTTTGCGCGATATCAAGCATGCTCTGCGCATGTTCCGAGAGAGTGGTGTTTCGTTTGTGGTGACGGCGGTGATTGCGCTGGGGCTGGGCATAGGCGCGAACACGGCGATTTTTTCGCTGGTGAACACCGTTCTGCTCAAGCCGCCGCCATTTCCGCGGGCGGACCGCATTGTCATTTTAGGTTCGAAAGTGCCGGAGGGCGAAAACGACGGCGCCTCACCAGCGAAGTTCGCGCATTGGGCACAACAAAGCGATCTGCTGGAGGACGTAGCGGCGTTCAACGGCGGCGTCATGAACTGGACCAGCGCTGAACTGCCTATACAGCTGCGCACGGCGCGTGTCAGTTCAAAATATTTTTCGTTGTTCGGCGTGCCCTTGGTGCTAGGCCGTCCTTTCAATGCGCAGGAAGATTCTCCGCAAGCGTCGCCCGCCGTGGTGATTAGCGAAGGCTTATGGACGCGCCGTTTTGCGCGCGATCCGGCGGTGGTGGGGAAGAAAATGCTGCTGGGCGGTGAGCCATTCACGATTACCGGAGTCGTGAGCGATCGCTTCGATTTTCGGGATTTCGGCCGCGCGCCGGAAATTTGGGTTCCCTTTCAACTCGACTCCAACTCGGTCGATCAAGGGCATTACTTTCAGGCGGCGGGCCGGCTCGAAGACGGCATTACCTTGGAGCAAGCCAAGGCGAAATTAAGCGCGTCCACGCGGGCTTACAATGCAAAATATCCAAACGCACTCAATCCCAAAGAAGTTTTCGACGCGGTGGCGCTGCAGGACTCTCTCGTGCGCGGTTCTAAAACTTCTATCTTCGTCTTAATGGGCGCCGTGGGATTCGTATTGCTGATCGCTTGTTCGAACGTAGCCAACCTTTTACTAGCGCGCGCTGAATCACGAAAGCGCGAACTGGCGATTCGCGCCGCGTTGGGAGCAGGGCGGGGGCAGATTATTCGCCAGCTCATGACGGAGAGTTTGTTATTGGCAACGGCCGGCGCAGTTTGTGGATTGCTGCTGGGCATTGTGGGCATTCACGCTCTGCTTGCGGTAAACACTGCCGGTTTGCCGCGCATTGGCACTGACGGCGAACTGGTTCATCTAGACGGGCGCGTTCTGCTTTTTACCTTGGCGCTGACCTTACTGACAACAGTTCTGTTCGGCCTGTTCCCTGCCGTGCAGGCGACTCGGACCGATTTAAGCACCACCATCAAAGAGAGCGCGAGCCGTTCCGGCAGCGGCTTGCGGCACAACCGGACACGCACCACGCTGGTGATTACTGAAATGGCGCTGGCTGTGGTGTTGCTGGTGGGCGCCGGTTTGTTGATACGAACCGCGATGGCGATTTATGCCGTGAAACCAGGGTTTGAAACCAAAAATATTTTAACTATGCGGATGTCCTTATCAGGCAAGACGTATGAAAAAAGCGCTGCTATTGACGAATTGGTGAGGCGCGGCGTAGAGCGTTTGCAGGCGCTGCCCGGTGTTGAGATCGCCACCGCCACCTGCTGCGTGCCGCTAGAAGGCGGCTATGGACTGCCCTTCCGGATTATGGGAAGGCCACTCGAAAAGGGTCCGTTCCATGGCGGCGGCGAATGGAAAACAGTATCACCTGGGTTCTTTGAAGCCTTTAGCATGCATATGCTGCGCGGGCGCACCTTCAACGATCGCGATACGGCTACATCGACTCCCGTGGTCGTCATTACGGAAGCGATGGCTAAGAAATTCTGGCCGAAGGGTGACCCGCTCGCTGATCGTATTTTGATTGGCAAGGGCGTGATGCCGCAATTAGAGACAGAGCAACCACGCCAGATTATCGGCATCGTCGCCGATGTGCGCGATGGGGCTTTGAATCAAGATCCGGGCCGGGCATGTATCTGCCCAACGCCCAAGTGCCCGATGCGATTCAAGCTTTGAATGTGAAGCTTACACCGCTGGCGTGGGTGATCAAGACGCGCGTCAATCCGACTGACTTTGCGCGAGCCGATAGAGAGCAGCTCCGCCAAGTGAGTGGCCTTCCGGTTTCCGATGTGCGCACGATGGACGAAACAGTGTCGCGTTCGACCTCGCGCGAGAGGTTTCATATGCTGCTGATGACCGTTTTCGGAGGTGTTTCACTGCTGCTTGCGGCCATCGGCATTTACGGCTTGATGGCGTATTCGGTGGAACAGCGCACACAAGAAATTGGGATACGCATGGCGTTAGGGGCTGAAGTATCCGACGTGCGAGGAATGGTGATTAAGCAAGGAGTCTTGTTGGCGTTGGCTGGCATTGTGTTGGCGTTGGCGCCGCGCTGCGTTAGCGAAACAATTGGAGAGCTTTGTTTTCGGCGTCACTGTGTGGGATCCGGTGGTGTTCGTGACGATACCGGTTGTCTTGGCAGCGGTTGCGGTACTGTAGCGGTTTGGTGGCCCGCTCAAAGAGCCACCGAAGTGGATCCGGCTACAGCGCTTCGGCAGAGTTAGGCTGGGCGGCCGGTTTTCGTGGCCAACAGATCAGTGAGGATGCGGCTGTTCGGACCAGGGGCCAGCAGCACGAGTTTGCCTGGATTATCGGCAATGCGTTGCGTTTCCAGAACCTCGAAGAGCGCATTCGCCACGGCCGGATCTTGCGCGATCTCTTGCAGTGCCGCGCTCAAAGTGCTGGGACGAATGGCGTTGGCTTTGGCAAATTCGACCGAGGCTTCGCGCTCGGCAGAACTGGTGATCACGCTAACTTGATTCGCGCCCGTTTGCCGGATGGCCGCTGTTACCTGCCGCAACCGGTTCACCACTTTCTCTTCAATCTGACGGATCATGGCGGCGTCGCGAAAATGTACTTTGCGGATGTAGACGGAACCGAGTTTGTAGCCCCAAGACTGCGATTGGCTCAGACACTTCGCTGCGCACCGCCAAGCTCATTTCATGACGCGTTTGCAGCATTTCGGCAAGCGGCATGTTGCTCAAGCAGCGCACCGTCGCATTGCTCACATTGGCGCGCAACGAGCCGCGCGGATCGGTGTTCTTGAAGAGATAGGCCACCGGGATCGCTGATCCACATTTCATACCAAATACCGACGCCCATGGGTGCGCCTTCTTCAGAGTTGACAGGCTTCGCTGCGGCGATATTCCTGATCAAGACGGAGATCGAGCACACGGCATCGGCCGAAGAGATTGACGATGAATGCATTGAGACCCAGATACTGGGGAGGAAATGCAAGCCCGGTTCGGACAGTGGCCAATCACCTTGCCGAAAAGCACGTACACGCGGCAAGTGCGTTCCTCAACGATGGTATAGAAGCCGAAAAGCCGCGATGAACAGCAAGCACAGGCAGCAATAAGAAAGTGAATACAAGAAAAGTGGCCAGCGCCGAAAGCGAGAAACGGTGATAGCATCATTACGCCCTCACATCCAAATAGATTTCTTTCGACTTTCTCAAACAGCTTCAACTTTACGTTGCGGATATACGCTTCCAAAACGCCCGGACCGGCGCGGCGCAACTGCGCCAGTTGCTCAGCCAGAAGTTTGATTGGCTGCACTTCGGCTTGCGCCTGCAATGTTTGAATCTCTACGGCGCGCTTCGATTGCACGATCTTCTGATCGGCCGACGCTTGCGCCAGACTGATGTCGCTCGAGACCTGATTATGCGCGGTATTGATAGCCGCCAAGCGCCGATTCCACTTCCGGCGGAGGATCGATGCTGGTGATCAGCGAAGCATCCAGCACCACGCCGTAACGCGCCGCGGTATTGCGGCATTCCGAATCCATATATTCGTTCAGATCGCGCAGATTCTTGCGCAGATCGTTGATGGAAACGCCAATCATTTCGCTGCTGGCCACGGCGTTGGGGGCGGCGGTTGGATCGGCCTTCGCTTCGAAATTTGCAATCTTTTGACGCAGCACCGATACGAAATAAGCCATCACGTGAACAAGCGGCTGACGGATGCCGAACAGGTAGGCGTAGAGATTGTTCTCGCTCACGCGATAGCGAATCTGCCCGTTAATCCGGTGTTCAGTTGGTCTTTGGTGACAGCGTCCAGCATGGTGCCGCCTGCATTGGCGCTAGGCTATTCCGGATCAACCGCCATATTGATTGTGTTGGTGGAGATGACAATCTTCCGAATGCTCTGCCAAGGCATCTTGAAGTAAGGGCCGCCGGGCGGAATGACGCGCACTTGCGGATAACAGTAACGCTCGCGCTCTTCTGGGCGCAACATTCGCCGATTGGATCCTCCAGCGTTGTCTTACTCTTCCAACCGTTCAGCGCGGCCAAAACTCAATTTAACAGCGCGCTCGTTCTGATTAACCGTGTAAATGCCGAGCCAGATTACGCGAATCCCGAACCAAAGCAGAAGCGCCAAAAAGAATGCCAAGTATTATTTCCACGTCAGAGTGTATGGTACTCGCAAGCGGCAGTGGATGCAAGGGCCAACGGTTTTAAAGCTTGGAGCGGACGAGACTACTGATGGGAACAAAAAGACTGCCGGCCGTTGTGCCTTGTGGCGCGAGGCGTTTTAGATCTTGCGCAAGTTGCGCGCTGGATTGTTCGCCAGCGAGTGTTTTCGCGAAAGCGCGAGTGATGGCGGTAACTTCAGCTGCGGATTCATGCGCGAATTCAAGACGGAAATGCATCGATGCCGGCCGCACGCCATGCGTCCAGCCAGGCACTACCTTCTTGCGCTTCTGCGCCGAACACTGTGTTGCGGCAACCCACGTCCGCAACCAGCGGATGATCGCGGCCATTCACATCACGCAGCGAAACGGTGTGCTTTTCGCACGGCCGGCCGCAGTCTTTATAAGAAGTGCCAGTTGAGAGAAAGCGGCAAAAGACGCAATGTTCGGTGTGAAACACAGGCAAGTGATGATAGGCCATAACCTCAAGCGAACCGCCGCCAATTTGTCCGTGCGAAGGCGGTGATCTGCGCGGCATTGAGATCATGTGTGGGCGTGATCCGCCGTAGCCCCCGGTTCAGAAGCTCTGCGGTTGTGATCGAATTCGCGGCATTCAGGCTGAAATCGCCAGTGATTTCGCGTGCGTCCCTGCCCTGAAGCTTCTCGAGCAAACCGCTGGACCGCACCAGCAACGGCGCTTCTAAACGCAGCAGGAAATCGACGATGCGATCTTCACCGGGCTTCAGAATGCGCGGACTCGCGACACGCACCGCGATACCGGCCGACTTCACACGCTCAACGGAAGGCTTGAGGCCATAGAGATCCAAATAGTCGAGCGTGATGCTGGCGGGGCCAGGATGCTAACGCGGCATCGAGTTGCTCCGGAATGCGCACAAGCAGATGTAATCTGCGGCGCCATGCGGAGGGCTCTACAAACGGCTGCGTCGAATTTCTCAGCGAGCAAGGGCGGGCTCGGGGCGACGACATGAGGCGCTTCGACCACCGCTTGCAATGCTTGCAACTGTTCAACCGCTTCGCGGCGCAATTGGTTCAACAACGACGCTTGCGCGAACGGAGCGCCGGCGATGTCGAGCCGTGAGACTCGCCAATCTCATAAGGAGTGCTGCCCAGCCGGCCTAACTGAGCCAACAGTATTTCTTCGTTAAGGCCGCGACTGTTCGCGTGAGGCAGAATGCTCGCTTGAAACAGTAATAACGCTCGACCGGAAGCAAGAGCCCATTCGACGTTGAGCCTCTCGTTTTCATGCGCTGTAACCGTGACAGTGAGCGGCTGCTTGCGAATGGGCGCAGCTTGGCTCAAGATAAGGGCGCGCCACGCGATCCAGTTCGGGATCATGACTGCGCCACAGCAGATCACCCACTCGAATACGCGCGAAATCTAACGCTTTATTGGCAAATCGCAGCTGCCACGTTTTGGCTGCCAGGCATATCTATTTCATAAACGCGGCCGCCTTCTTCCGCTTCTTGCGGGCTGCGCCAACTGGCAGCATCAAAAACTACACCATCTCCGGGCTTAAGCGGCGCAATGCGGATTTGATTCGGAAGGCTCGACTTCAATGGCGTTCGGAAGAACGCGACGTCACACGCCCGGCCAGAACGCCGCGATGTCGTGGTGCCCGCCCTTCCACCACTGTCTGATGATTTGTGCCTGATAAAAAATGAGCGCCCAAACCACGCGAATAGACTTGTTCGAGCTGCAGCTTATCGCAGCGGCGTCATGGGCGAGGCTTTCTTCTCAAAAGCCGCATCGACAGCTTGGCGATAGGCGCGCGTAGTTAACGCTACATACTCCGCGTCTTTGTAACGGCCCTCTATCTTCAAAGCGGCAATGCCCAATTCCACAATTTGCGGAATATGATCAATTGTGCAAAGATCGCCAGGCGAAAGCAGATAACGCGCATCCGCGAGAGGCTGCAACTGATCATCTACAATCAACTCATAGGGCAGGCGGCAAGCCTGCGCGCATTGACCGCGATTCGCACTGCGACCGCCCCAAGCTTCAGAAGAAAAGCATTGCCCTGAATAAGCCACGCAAAGCGCGCCGTGAACAAAAATTTCCAGATCGCAATCGGACGCGCGCCGAATGGCTGCGATTTCTGCCAGCGACAATTCGCGCGCCAGCGTCACGCGAGCCGCACCCAAACTGCGCGCAAATTCAACGCCCGCGGCATCGCTGATGCTCATCTGCGTGCTGGCGTGCAATTCTAAATGCGGCGCAATCTTCCGTCGCCAGTTTCAGAATGGCCGGATCCTGCACAATGATGGCGTCGGCGCCGGAATCCGCAATGGCAGCAATGGTCCGCGCCGCCTCCGCGCAACTCATCTTCGAAAATCAAAGTATTGAAAGTGATGAAGCCTTTGACGCCGCGCTGATGAAGCGTACGTATTGCGCCGACGGCAACTCTTCAAGCGTGAAACCAACTTTGGCACGCGCAGTGAAATGTGTGAGGCCAAAATACACGGAGTCCGCACCGGCTTCAATGGCAGCATGGAGTTGCGGCCAATGACCGGCGGGACTCATGATTTCAGGTTTGCGTAACACTATAACCAGCTTAGCCGTGTTGGAAGCAGTTGTCCGTTATCCTGGTGAAAGATCGAAACAAGATGATCATGCACCATAAATCAAAACTGATCCTTTTTGCCGGCGCCATATTTTTGCTGACAGCCTGTCACTCACACGAAGACAGAGCCACCAGCGCCGGCAATCCCGACAGTGTTGCCGGCAAATCCGGACAAGCCGCCTACACCGTATCGAAAGAGACGGAGAAAGCCGCCTTGGTGGTTGGTAAGGAAACCGGTAAAGCGGCGAAAGTTGTTGGACACGAATTAAAGAACGCCGCCAAAGATGCGCACGAAGGTTGGAAGAGCGCTTCGGAAGAAGACAAAGCAAAACGCGAACAATAGCGCGCTATCAATTGGCCGCGGCCCGAGGATGCACTAAATACTTCTCGATATAGGCGTGAATCTGCTCGCGGTGTTGCGTGCGATAGGCGTCGTAATCTCGCGCAATGCCTTGGTCGGCGAGGTTTAAAAGAATAAACGGTTCCAACATGCCGTCTCTGCCGATGAGCACCAGATCGCGCAGGCTGGGGTCCAATTTATCGTCCGGCAGATTCTGCGACTTTAACGAACTTAGCACTAAGTTCAGCGAATCCTTTTCTTCCGCCAGCGAATGGCGATATTCTTTTTCATTCGGAAACTGTTTCGCAAATTTCTCATTGCGCCACATCGCCCGGTTGATCGGATACATGAACCACGCCGAAGCTCCCGACTTTGGATCTTTCAGCAGGTTCGCATCAATCGTAATATTCGTGGTGGTCTTCCCGTCCTCGGTCTTTTGCAACTCGGGCGCTTTGGGAATTTGCACGTTTGGTGCCCGCAGCGTAGCACCGGTTCGTTGCGCCCATTGACGGAGACCACCGAACGCTTTTCGATCATACGGTTCCGCCACAACGGCATCGATGAATTTTTGCAGCGCCGCATCTCTTTGTCCATCGGCAAAAAGCGTGTCGCCCCAATATCGGTACGGCGGTTTCGCGGTTTGGATTCACTGCAATGGCCTGCTGAAACCATTCGCCCGCATGCTCCGCATCATGCTTGCGAAAGTACATGTCGCCGGCGAATAAGCGCGCTTCGTAAGATTTTGGATCATCCGCCGCAATCTCTTTGTAAAGCGCCAGCGCTCCATCCAAATCGCCCTTAGAGAACGCGATTTCGGCGGATCTCATTTTCGGGCTTGAATCGACGACAACTTTGCTTGGGTCAGCATTCACTCGGTCCAGAATCACTTGTAACAAACCACTGTTGTCGCCTAACGCTTTGGCGCGCTCGGCTTCCACCTTCACCCGCTTGAAAGTTGCATCTTTCTCTTCGCCGGCGGGAAGGTTTTCCGCCTTGCTCATTAAACAAAACGCCAGCCGTTCGGCATATGCCCCACTTTGCGGAATCTCCGCAGCCAGATGTTCGTACAGCGGCAGTGCGGCCATCAGGTTACTCTGCTGAAAATAGACATTCGCCTGCGAGGCTTCGGCAAGCTGGCTATTCGTCAACTTGGGCGCCGCGGCATCTTGCCCCCAACGCATGAGCTAACAAAATCGCCCCAAGGGCTGTGGCACGAACTGCGCTGGGAAACTTCATTTCATCTCCTGCAACCGAGGGTTGAACCGCACAAGCGTTTCTATCGTACACCACCAATTCATCGGCATCCATGCCAAAATGACGGTTTGTCCGATCAATCACACAGGCGCGAAATTTTCAGCGCCGCCGTTTTTACAATTGCAATCTTCGTCGTGCTTTGGCTGCGACGGCCCGACTCGCTTTTGAACGCGCAATTCTGGGCCGAAGATGGCGGCGTGTTTTTTCGCGAGCAAGTGTTATTCGGCTTTTGGGGAACAATCACGCGCCCGTATTCCGGTTACCTTCACGCTATTCCTCGCATGATCGCCGCAGCCATCTGTCTAGTGCCCGTTCGCTGGGTTCCCCTCGGATTCAATGTATGCACGTTGTCGCTTGAAGCTGTTTCCTGCAGCGCTTTCTTTGGCCCTGCTATCGAAAAGTGATTGCTTCCGATCTGCTGCGCGCAACTGTTGCCTCGTTGCCGCCGCCTCCGTTGTGGCAGGCAGCGAACTGATCGCCACGCTTTCCAACGTGCAGTGGTATCTATGCATTCTTTCGCTCCTTCTGCTTCTGATCACGGTGCCGCGGCTCGAAATCGGTCTCACGATCGTGCAAGTATGCATCGCCTTCACAGCGCCGCTTACTCTCCTCTACGTCCCCTTTCTCCTTTGGCAAGCGACGAAGAACCGCGCTGCTTTAAAACTCCGCCCCATCATCCACTTACTTGCCTTATTCGGCCAAGCATGGATCATGCGGCAAGACGTATCGTCCGGACCCAAGCGGATCTTTCAATTAAATTCTCTGTTCCTCGCCACTCTCTCCAGCGGACTCTCCCGCTGCGTCGCTCTCGCCCCTCCTCGGCTCCAGCTTTCTGAGAGACGATCGAGACGTTGCTCTGTTTGCCACACTGGCCCTCGGTGTGATGATTGGATCCGCGCTTGCGGCCTTACTCGCGTGGCAAGCTTTTTCGCTCGCCAGAGTTTAAATGGTTGTTCGGCGCCGCCTACGTAGGCGTCGGCTCGTTGTTTGCCGTCATGTACGGTCGCGGGTTGGTAAAACCGTTCCTAACCATCGACGGTTTACGGAACTACACGGCCGAGCGCTATTTCTTCATTGGCGCGTGCATGTTCATCTTTTGTTTGGCGCTCGCGCTCCAGACATTTGTCCCATCGAAGAATGCGCGTATAGCATCCGCTCTACTGGCCCTGATATTCGCCTGGGGAACAACGCAAAACTTCGCGGCGAAAATGTTTCAGGACATGCAATGGAAGGAAAATGCCGTCAAGATTGAGAATTGGGAAGCAGCGCGTCGGCGTCACCAACCGCTCAACCCGCTCGCCGTTCCCATCAACCCGAACTTACACCTGATCCTGGATTAGAAACTACATGCCGGCCGTGCGCGATTGTGCTTGCTCGCCAACCTTTTCCTCGGGCCGCTTATAATCGCCCCGGCTGAAATATTTTTCCAGCCAAACATACATGCAGATAAAAAGATAACGGCTGCCCATCTCCTTCAACTTCAACTTCGGCACGCCGCTGCGCCGGTTCCGCCAGGTAATCGGAATCACGGTCCAGCGATATCCGCGCACTACGGTCTTTAACGGCAGTTCAACCGTCAAATTGAAGTGCGGCGAAAGCAGCGGGCGGCATCCTTCAATCACACTCGCGCGGTAAGCCTTAAACGCATTCGTGGTATCGTTCAGGCCAATATTGAACATCACCCGAATGAAAAAATTCGCCAAACGGTTAACGCGCAACTTGAACCAAGGGTAATCAATCACTCCCCCGCCCTTCACAAAGCGCGAGCCAAATACCGCATCCCAACCTTCGTTGAGCAGTTTCCAATAACGCACCACGTCTCGGCTGTCGTCCGATTCGTCGGCCATCATAATCACCACGGCGTCGCCCGTCATCCGGTCTAAACCGTAAATAATGGCGCGGCCAAAACCGTTTCGACCAAGGTTCTGGACCGGCCTTAGTTCAGGTAGCCGTTCCGCTAAATCTTGCAGTTTAGGCCAAGTGGTATCGGTGCTGCCGTCATCCACAACAATAATTTCGTGGGCAATAGCATTCAGATTCAGTTCAAGATGCAAATGTTCCACGGTAGAAACAATGCATCCCTCTTCATCGCGCGCGGGTATCACCACGCTTAGCAGCTTAAGTGGTTCAGTCAAATTATCGCCGACAACCTTATTCTAGCTGAAATATTGAAGTCTCATTCAGCACCTAACGCATCTCCGCGTAAATCTTCATGAGCTCCGCCAAATCTTTCTTATCGGTTTCGCGGCAATCCATCAACGGCGGCCGTACTGGACCCGCGGGCATACCCAACATTTCCATGGCTTCTTTCATGACCGCCACTTCATAGCCCTTTGACCGTTCCCGTAGCGCATAGAGCGGGTTCACATAGCGCTTCATCAGTTCGTTCAGCCGTTTGAAATCGCCTTTCATCCCGGCGTCTGCCAGTGCCAGCGAAATCTTCGGAGCCACGTTCGAAATGCTGGATGTATACGCCTGCACACCGATGGCGAAGTAACCCGGCACGCAATCGTCACCCAAGCCACCGAACCAGGCCGCCGGTCGCCGCAACGCTCCATAATCCGCTGATATTGGCGAATGTTGCCTTGGCCATCTTTCCAACCCACGAGCGTCGGCACACGGGTCTGCCAAGCGACGCCAGCATATCGGGTGTGAATTAGGCAGAGACGCGGCTGTAAACCATCAACGGCAGATCCGTCGCTTTGCCAATCGCTTCGTAGTAAGCAAACAGCCCTTCTTCCGGCGCCGAAACATAATAAGGAGGCAACGCCAAAATACAACTGGCGCCCGCCTTTGCCGCGCGTTTGGCAATATCCACGCCTAGCGCCGTATTAAAGCCCGTTCCGGCAACCACCGGCATGCGACCCTTCGTCGCTTTTACCGACGTAGCCACCACTTGCTCAATCTCTTCGGGCGACATCGAGTACATTTCTCCGGTACCACCAGCCGCCACCAAAGCGCAAAAGGGAAACGCCGCCATTTCATCTACATTGCGAGCCAAAGCATCCAAATCGAGCGATAGGTCTTTGCGAAAAGGTGTAACAGGGAAGCCGAAAACACCTGTGAGTTTAGAAACGAAAGTTCGTTGAGGAGTCATTTTTGAATTTATGCATTCACCGCTTGCATCAATCCTCGAATATAACCGTAAGCGAATGCGAAAGCCTGTTTGCCGCCAGGGTCGCCTTGAATCAGCGGCACATGGTCGGGCATCAGCATACCGTCATATCCCACCTCTTTATAAACTTTCAGCGCCGCCAGCATATCCACATCGCCGCAATCGGGAAACGTTTCCTGGAAGTTCAAAAAACCGCCGTGGATGTTACGAAAATGCACATTGAAGATTTTCTTGCGGCTGCCAAAGTAACGAATCACGTCGCCAATTTCAGCGTTCGGATCTTTCAGCATTTCCGAAACCGTACCTTGGCAAAAATTCAACCCGTGATATGGGCTTGCGTTAATTTCAATGAACTTCTTCAGCCCTGCAACGCTCCCTAAAACTCTGTGTACGCCTCGAAATCCTTTATCCGCCGGCATACCAGGGTCGTGCGGATGACACGCCATTTTAATTTTGTTTTGTTCCGCCACCGGAATCACGCGCTTTAGAAAATACGTGATTCGTTCCCACATCATTTCGGCGCTTACCGGCCCCGCTTCCGTCAGTGCGGGCTCTTGCGGGGTTTTATCGTAATCAAAAGTGCTGTAACCGCAGCCGCCCCGCCCCGGCGTTCTTTCTCCGCGCACCACGCCTAAAATCGTCATGTTGTACTTCAAAATCGGAATGCCGCTCGCGCCGCATTCTCAACCATGTGACAAATGTTGTCAATCTCCTGGTCGCGCTCCGGGCTTTTCCCCAGCATGATATTCGGATTTTCCGATTTCGTAATGTAACTCGAACTCAATGGCAACGGTACCGCTTCCAGGCGAATGCCAAACGATTCCACGCGTTCGCGCAGCTTTGTCAGCCCTTCTACGCTCCACGCCTCATCAAACTTTGCCGACGGCAAATCGCTGCAAATGTGCGTGATGCCCAATGCCGCTAGAACCCGCAGTATTTCGTTGGTGGATTGATGCTGCGTGCCTAACTTCATTCGCCCACTGGGTGGAGCAGCGGGCGCACTCCGCACCTTCGTTGCTAGCGATAGACTAGCGGCTGTTAGTTTGGTGAATGTCCGTCTGTTCATGATTGACTCGGCTTGAAACTATCACATTCGTTGCCAAATGAAAATCTCTAACCTCAAACTGCACTCCATCGCTATTGCCGATCCGCCCTTGCGCAGTTCCTACGGCCTGCACGCCCCCTGGGCCCTGCGCACCATTGTTGAACTCGAAACCGACGACGGTATAAAAGGCGTGAGCGAAACCTATGGTGGCGACGCTCCCCTCGCTGCGTTGGAAGCCGCGCGCTCATCCATTATTGGCCGTGACCCGTTCCAACTGGCCGGTCTCTACCAGCAAATCTGCGGAAGCACTGCCGCGCAGCGCGACGTTCCCGGTGGCCGTTCGCAAACCTGGCTCGTCCCCGGTGAAAATCCGCTCGATCAACACAATCGCACTTTCGCCGCTCTTGAAATTGCCTGCCTCGACATCATCGGCAAAGCCGTCAATCGGCCGGTTTGCGACGTCATCGGTGGCCGCGTGCGCGACGCTGTTCCCTTCTCCGCCTATCTCTTCTACAAACACGCCGGCGGAGGAGGCGACGGCCAGTATGCCGACGAATACGGTGAAGTTCTCACGCCCGAAGCCACCGTTCGCGAATGCCGTCAGATGGTTAAGCAATACGGTTTCCGCGAAATCAAACTCAAAGGCGGTGTCTTCGATCCCGCCGTTGAAATCGCCACTATCAAGGCCTTGCGCTCCGAATTCGGCAAAGACTATCCATTGCGCATCGACCCCAATTGCGCCTGGTCCGTCGATACCTCCGTCGTCGTGGGCGAATCTCTCAGGAAGAGCTTTCCGGCTGGCGGCTACCTGGAAGATCCCTGCCCCGAACTGGCCGGCATGGGCGAAGTAAGAAAACGTCTTCTCGCCAAAGGCATTCAAACTCCATTAGCCAGTAATGTCGCCGTCACTCAATTTGCCGACGTTCCCCGCGCTCGTGATTTAGACGCTGTCCAAATCGTCCTCTCCGACCCGCACTATTGGGGCGGCATGCGTCAAGTGCAGCATCTCTCACACCTTTGCGAAGTCCTCGGCATGGGCCTCTCTATGCACTCCAACAGTCACTTAGGCGTCAGCATGCTTGCTATGACGCACGTGGCCGCAGCCTGTCCCAATCTAACTTTCGCCTGCGACACGCACTACCCTTGGCAGACTGAGAAAGATGAAATCGTCGAAGGCGGCCGCATCCGGTTTGAAAACGGCTCTGTCAAAATTCCCAATAAACCTGGCCTTGGCGTGACACTCGATTACGATCAACTGGCCCGCGGCCGCGAACGCTACGAAAAAATCACCATTCGCAAACGTGACGACGAAGCCGAAATGCGCAAACACGTCGATCCCAATTGGAAGCGTGTGCTGCCGCGCTGGTAAGCGCTAAGTCACCGGCCCCGGATTGAATGGCACCAGAGCATTGCCTAAACCCCAGTGCTCTGCCCAGGTTTTCTTCTTGCCGCTCGCCACATCCAGCATGAAGCGGAATAACTCCCAACCCACATCTTCAATAGTGGCCTGCCCGGTAGCAATGCGCCCCGCGTCCACATCAATTAAGTCATGCCACTTTTCCGCCAGTGCTGTGCGCGATGACACCTTCACCACCGGCACCAACGCCAAACTGTAAGGACTTCCCTCCCCCGTGGTGAACACGTGCATGTTCATGGATGCCAACTGCTGCGTGCCGCAAATAAAATCGCTCGCCGGTGTAGCCGCAAACACCAGTCCCTGGCTCGCCACTCGCTGCCCTTGCGACGCCACATCCATAATCGCCGTGGTCCCGGCCTTCGCAATTGAACCGAGCGCCTTCTCCACAATATTGGCCAAGCCCCCGCGTTTATTGCCCGGCGTTGGATTCGCACTTCGGTCCGCACCGCCGCCGGCTAAGTAATCGTCATACCATTGCATCTCAGCCAGCAGCTTGCGCCCTACTTCTGGAGTGATCGCGCGCGGTGTCAACAAATGAATGGCATCTCGTACCTCCGTCACCTCCGAAAAGAAAACCGAAGCGCCGGCCCGCACTAATAAATCGGCGGCGAATCCTACCGCCGGGTTACACGTCACGCCTGAAAACGCATCGCTGCCGCCACACTGCAAACCCACGGAAAGATGCGCTGCCGAAACAGTTTGCCGCCTGCGCAAATTCAACTCCGCCAAGCGCCGCTCCGCCGTTTGCATAATCGCGCTTACACTCGCCGCAAATCCTTGTTCATCTTGCAGCCGGATCACGTTGCTCTCTTCCGCCAGCACGGGCAGGATCGATGAAAACAGGCGCGTCGGTTGCAACTTCTCGCAGCCCAAACTCACCACCAGCGGCCGCGCCGCAAAATTCGCGTGCGTCGAAATGTACTTCAACGTACTAATCGGAATCGCCGCGCCCGGCGCATTAATCGCCACGCCACAGCCATAACCATGCGTTACGGCCACCACATCGTCCACATTCGGAAAGCGCGGCAGCATTTCCGCCTTGATCCGCCGCACCGCATAATCCACCGTGGGCGCTACGCATTGAACCGTCGTGGTGATGCCTAAAATGTTGCGGGTGCCCACACTGCCATCGGCGTTCTTATAGCCCTCAAACGTAAATCCTTCCAAAACGGGCAGCGCTTTCGGTACCGCCGTAGCCAGCGGCATCTCGCTTAGCTTCGGCGCCGCCGGCAGGTCTAAGTCTTCTTCACGCACCCATGCCCCAACAGCCACATCTCGGTTGGCCAGCCCAATCGTTTGGCCATACCGCACCACCGGCTCGCCTTTCGGTATGCGTGCCAACGCCACTTTATGCGATTGCGGTATGCGCTCTTGTACGGCGAACCCGCTGTCATCTCGCTGGCCTAGCGCCGCACCGTCCGCCGCCACAATGATGCCGACGTTATCGGCTGCATGCACTTTTACATAGAGAGGAATCAATCCGCATTCTATCGCCGCTCGTCTGCCGGTTGCCTCAAGCAGTCGCGATACACTCTTTTTGTAATCTTCCTAGGAGACTTCAGTTTGATCCACTTCGTAAAACCTGCCCGCGTGGCCATGGTTTTGCTCTGCGGACTTGTTCCCCCCATTTGGGCACAAGCTCCCGCGGGCCACCTGCCGCTGCTTCCGCCACTCCCCAAACACCGCCACCCCCACGACGCGGCGGCGGGGGTGCGGGTCTTGACTATAAAGCCTATGACGAAGCCACGCTTGAGCGCGGTAAAAAGACTTACACGGCGAACTGCGCCTTTTGCCATGGCGGAAACGCCAAAGGCGGTGAAAGCGGCCCCGACTTGCTTCGCTCGCTCACGGTCTTGCATGACGAGAACGGAGACCTCATCAGCAAAGTAGTTTTGAACGGTCGCCCCGATAAAGGCATGCCCAAGTTCACCCTCCCGCCCGATCAAATTGCCGATATCGTCGCCTTCCTGCACGATAGCGTTCGCGCCGCCGCCCAACGCGGCACCTACAAAATTCTCGACATCCTGGTGGGCGACCCGCAAGCGGGGCAAGCCTATTTCAACGGCGCGGGTGGTTGCACAAGCTGCCATTCCGTTACGGGAGACTTGGCCCATATCGCGACTAAATATGACCCGGTTGATCTTCAGCAGAAAATCGTGATGCCGCGCCAACAACGTTACGGTCCCCGCGGTCCTGCCGGCCCCGTTGATAATGGCACCGCCGTCACTGCCACGGTCACTACACCTTCTGGCGAAGTGGTGAACGGTGTGCTGGGCCACATTGACGACTTCTCCGTTACGGTCACCGATCAGAACGGGAAAGCTGCACACGTTCGCCCGCGATAACGATGTGCCCAAAGTAGAACTGCACGACCCCATGAAAGGTCACTTTGAATTGCTGAAGCAGTACACAGATGCGGATATCCATAATCTGACTGCTTACCTGGAGACATTGAAATGAACATCTCACGCATCGCTCTTACACTGTCTCTTACCTTGCTGCCCTCCGTTCTGCCGGCGCAAATGCTCGACCCTGCTCTTCTACTGAAGCCGCCTACCAACGCGTGGCCTACTTATAACGGCGATTACTCCGGGAAACGTTTCAGCCCCCTTACTCAGATCAACCAATCGAACCTGAAAGACTTGAAACTGGCGTGGACCTTTAAGGCTAAGGGTGGTGAAATTCCCGGCTCGCAAGTCGGCGGCGAAGGCCCCGCGCCAAACCCCGGAGGAGGTGGCAATCCATTCGGCTCCAGCATCAAGGCCACTCCTCTAATGGTGGACGGTGTTCTTTATTTCGCTACGCCCGATAACGCCTGGGCCGTAGACGCTCGTACCGGCAAAGAAATCTGGCACTACTTCTGGCGCACCCGCGGCGGCATTCATATTGGCAATCGCGGCGTTGGTATGTACGGCAATTGGATCTTCTTCGAAACTCCCGATAACTACCTCGTCTCGCTCGACGCGAAGACCGGCAAGGAACGCTGGCACAAGGAAATTGCCGACGTAAAGCAGGAGTATTTTTCAACCCCGGCGCCTATCGTTGTTGACAATCACGTGATTGTGGGAACGGGCGGCGATTCACTCGACGTCCCGGGCTTCCTCGAAGCGCGCGACCCCGAAACAGGCGACCTGCAATGGAAGTGGTGGAGCGAGCCGATGAAGAAGGGCGATCCCGGCGCCGAATTCTGGCCAGATGAATACTCCATGCGCCACGGCGGCGGCATGACCTGGATTCCCGGAACTTACGATCCGGAGTTAGCTCTTTATTATGTCGGTACCGGAAACCCGAATCCAGTGATGGCCGGCCAGAGCCGCAAAGGCACCGACTTATTCACCTGCTCCATCGTCGCGCTGGATATCAAGACCGGCAAGATGAAGTGGTATTTCCAAGCTTCTCCGCATGACACGCATGATTGGGATTCCGCGCAGACCTCCGTTCTCTTTGATGCCACCATTGACGGCAAACCCCGCAAGCTTTTGGCGCAAGCCAATCGCAACGGCTACTTCTTCGTGCTTGATCGCGTCACTGGCAAGAACATCCTTTCCGTTCCTTTCCTAGAAACCATGAACTGGTCGAAGGGCGTTGATGCGAACGGCAGCCCCATTCCCGATCCCGCCAAAGAGCCACAGGTCCCGGGCGTTTTGGTTTCTCCTCCTTCGGGTGGCGCTACCAATTGGCCGCCTCCTAGTTTCGATCCGCAAACGGGTTTATTCTACGTGGGCACCTCGGCCTCTTATAGCGTCTTCTACCTCACCGATACCGACCCGCACCCGGAAGGCTATGGCGCAGCTGAGAAGAACGCGGGCGGATTGGGTAGCACGCTACGCGCGATCGATTATAAAACCGGCAAGACGGTATGGCGGCACGAATTCCCCAGCGGCGGTACCGCTGGACTTCTCACGACAGCTGGTCATCTGCTCTTCGCTGGCGATAGCTCTTCCCACTTGATCGCCTTCGATCCCGCCACGGGAAGAATTCTGTGGCATACCGATCTGCCTGGCAGCGTGGCCAACGGACCGTCTACTTATCTGCTTGACGGCAAACAATATTTGCTTGTCGGTGCGGGCGATAGCTTGGCCGCTTTCACGCTTGCCAACTAGCTGCTTGGGAGGTGGCGCCACCACCTCCCAAGCACAATTCTTCCCATCTCAGACCGTTTCGATCCCCATTCAGACCTGACCCGCTTGATCACAGACCAAACCAGTCGTACATTAAACTAGAAGAGACCCATTTCAGAAGTACTTCGCAGGTCCGAAGTTAGAAGGATACGTGTGTTTGGTTGTTGTTTGAAACGAATTGCTGTCATCTCCTTGTTTGCAGGCTTAGCTTTATCTGCTACAACCGATGGGCGAATTGACGGGCAAGTCACAGATGCAAGCGGTGCGGTTATCAAAGGTGCAGCGGTCACAATCGTAAATGATGCCACTGCGCTGACGCTGAAAACAGAAACCGATACCGATGGAAAATATGGCTTTCCGGTGCTGGCTATCGGACGTTATTCCATAGCCGTAAGTTACCCTAATTTCCGGCCCTACCAGCGTACGAGTATTGCAGTGGATGCCAACAGTGCGCTGGTGATCAACGTGACGCTCGAACCTGGGCGGCAAAACCAAACCATAACCGTTACCGATAGCGCGGTTCATGTGGAGACCACTAACACCCATATGGGCGAAGTCATTTCCGGGCGCGCCATGACGGCGGTTCCCTTGAATGGGCGGGCCTTTACCGACCTGCTTTCCTTACAGCCAGGTGTAGCGCCGGCAACTTCTATTAATGCCAACACAGTGCAAGACGTGGGCGCGAGCACTTTCGCTCCTTCCGGCGACCTCAATCCCGGCACAGTCTCAATCAACGGACAGCGCGAATTTGCGAATGCGTTTATCGTCAACGGCAGCGACGCCGAAGAAGACGTGAACATGGGCACATCCATCGTTCCGAATCTTGATTCCATTGCCGAATTCCGTATCCTGACAAATAACTTCGACGCCGAATATGGCGAGTTCAGCGGCGGTCAAATCAACGTCGTGACGAAGTCGGGTTCGAACAGCCTGCATGGCGACCTCTTCGAATTTTTGCGGAACACCGACTTGGATGCCCATAACTTCTTCTCGCCCACGCGCGGCACCTTTCAACAGAATCAATTCGGCGCCACCGCCGGCGGCCCCTTGCGCCGCGACAAGGTCTTCTTCTTTCTCGATTACCAGGGCACCCGTCAGACGCAAGGAGTGGATACCGGCGACATTGCCGTGCCATCGTTACAGGATCGAAGCGGCAAGCTCTCTGATATCGCGTCTTCGCTCACCGGCGCGGTCAGCGGGCCATACATCGCAAGCCTGTTGTCGAAGCGTCTCGGTTATGCCGTTTCTTCCGGCGAGAGCTACTATACGCCGGGCTGCAGCAGCAGCGCGCAGTGCGTGTTTCCCAATGCGGTGATTCCACAGCAAGCTTGGTCTGCTCCAGCGCGCAACCTTCTGCAATACATTCCAACTCCGAATTCTGGTGCCGACACATATGCCACGTCCGCCTACAATCAGACACTCAACGACAACAAGGGCGCCGCTCGCATAGATGCCAATACACGGTTTGGCATGTTAGCCGGTTACTTTTTTCTTGATCATTATTCCCTCAATAATCCATATCCGGTCGCGCAAGGCGGAGCGAGCGTCCCTGGTTTTAACGCTCTCTACACTGGCCAGGCGCAACTGGCAAGCCTCGCGGATACGAAAACTTTCAGTCCCACTGCCGTCAACGAGTTGACTTTGAGCTTCATCCGCAACAACAACATTCTGGGCAAGCCGCAAGGCGGCGTAGGCGTTAGTTTGGCGTCGCAAGGGTTCGTCAATGCCAGCGGCAGTCCATCCATTGTGCCGCTGGCGCCGCAACTGGAAGGCGTCGAAAGCGTTGTGTTCAATAGCTTCTCCATCGGTACCAATACCAATGAGCTGAAACAGGTCAATAACACCTACCAAGTGGCCGACGGCTTTTCGAAAGTGCGCGGCAGCCACACCATCAAGTTCGGGGCCGAATTTCACTACGACCAAGTTAACGCTAACCCAATTGCCCAATTCAACGGTAGCTTTGTCTTCACCGGAAGCGAAACGGGCAACGACTTTGCTGATTTCCTGATTGGCGCGCCGAGCCAATACAATCAAAGCCAGCTCATTTTCTTCTATAGCCGCAACAAATACGTGGGCGGCTATTTGCAGGATAGTTGGAAGATCGCGCCCAGCCTGACTTTGAATTACGGCTTGCGTTATGACCGCATCGAACCCTGGTATGAAAAGTACAATCAGATTTCCACATTTGCCCCCGGACAGCAATCGGTAGCATTCCCGGGCGCGCCGGCGGGTATTTTATATCCTACCGATCCTGGCGTCGCGAGAGGCATAGCGCCGCCCGGCAACGAATTCGCGCCACGCATCGGCATTGCGTATTCGCCCACAACCGATGCCGGCACCCTTTGGGGCAAACTGCTCGGCGGTCGCGGCAAAACCAGCATCCGCGGCGGTATGGGCATGTTCTACACCTCCATTGAAGCGCTCACCGTTTCGGTAGCGGCGGGCAACGCACCTTACGGAACCACTTACACCAGTCCGGCTCCTCCGCTCTTTAACAATCCTTTCGTGTCGGCGGCGACCGGGCAAGACTTCGGACAGCCGTTCCCGGTTGCACTCGCGCCACTGAACGTCACCAGCAAGAATCCAGATGCCAACGTTGATTGGTCGCAGTATGTGCCCATCAGCGGCATTCCTGCCTATCTTTCTTCTAACAAGATTCCTTATAGCGAGCAAGTCATGTTCTCGCTTGAGAGGCAGATAGGGCAAGCGACCATCCTTAACGCGAGTTACGTCGGGAATGAAGGCCACCGGCTTTTAGCGCTGGTGGAGAACAATCCAGGCAACCCGGCGTTATGTTTGAGCTTGAGCCAGCCGAGCCAGGTTGCTCCCGGAACCGTCACTTGCGGTCCATTTGGCGAAGATACAACCTACAGCAACGCTTCTGGCCAGACAATCCATGGCACGCGCGGACCGTTGGGGTCGAACTTCGGAAGCAACGCCAACCAAGCCACTATTGGCAACTCAAACTATAACGCCATGCAACTCAGTGTTCGTCATACCAGCGGCCGGCTTGAAATATTCGCTTCCTATACGTACAGTAAGTCACTCGACCATTCATCCAACCTGGGCGAGGCGATTAATCCTCTGAACTATGCGTTGAGCTACGCTATCAGTTCTTTCGACATCGCCCATAACGCGGTCGTTAGCTACGAATACCAATTGCCCATTGATGTTCTCTTTCACACTGCCAATCGCTGGGCCAAAGATTGGACGTTATCGGGCATCAGCCACTTCAGCAGCGGCTTTCCCATCACGCTGGTCAACAACACCGATAATTCCTTGTTGGGCACAAATCCAAACGGAATCAATAACGCCAGCGTTGACGAACCTCAATACAGCGGCGGCGCCTTGAATCTGAACTTGAATCCGCGAAACGGTCAACCCTATTTCAATTCCGCGGTGTTCAGCCCTCAACCCCTCGGCACTCCCGGCAACAGCCAGCGGCGCTTTTTCCATGGACCGGGCTCCGAAAATTTCGATATGGCCATCAGCAAGAAAATTGTGATCACTGAATCCATGGGCCTGCTGTTCCGGTTGGAAGCGTTCAATGTCTTTAACCATGCCCAATTCTTCGGCCCGCTCTCGGTCAATGGAACGCTGGGCAGTTCGACGTTCGGCAACGTGGTGAGCGCGTCCGCTCCGCGCATCGTCCAAGCGGCCGTAAAATTTACATTCTAATGGCCTACAGAAAGCCCTTTGCGGGGGTCTGACTCCGCCTGTCGCCCATATTATATCGGGTTATATCGGCCGTTTGGCATTTGACGTGCCGCCGAAAAATTGCTCAGGAAACAAAATCTATACCCGACAGTCTATAATGGGACTACCTACATAAGCGCTCCGAAGCGTTTATCCGGGATCCACAACTATGAAGCCATTCCCTCGATCAGTCTTTCTTTTCAGCATCATAGTATTTTCGGCTTTCGCAGCTAAACCAGTTGCCAGCATCACCAGTGCAGAGCCGTTTGCCCTTGACGGGCATCCAGTCAATACGCCGGGCGTTTCTTCTTTCCCCGTCATTGTTGGCGATACAGTCTCCACTACCCGGGGACCTGCCGTTCTCCTCTTTTCGGACGGTAGTGCTATGAAATTGGGTTCGAATTCAGCCGTCCGCATAGCCGGAGTTGATACGAAACCCAAAGTTGTTCTCCTTTCTGGTGCCTTGGATTATAAGCTCGTTCCGGGTTCCAACCTTTCCGTGATGAACCTAGATGCGGACCACAAGTCCGGGAACCCGGCAGCCGCCAACGTAGCGATTGCTTCCGCTGCGGTACCGCCTCCGGTTGTCGGCGCTTTTCTGCAGCTTCATCCTGGCCAAATCGCCGCCAAGCTCGATATGCCCGCTGGCCGCCATCAACAGTCCGGCGCTGCCTCTTCGAATCAAAACGTCTCCGCCAATTACGTTGGCGAAGATACCAACACAGTAGGAAACTGGAAGGGCAAATATGGGTCCGACGGTGAACTGATTCCGTCCGACGTGACCAATCCGCCGCCCTACGCGACAGTAAGCCTGATCGGTAATGCCACGACCGCTTTGACGACCGATGCCAACGACCCGCGCGCTCTGCAAGCGAGCAACGCCTCTGCTCCTTCAAGAATTGTCACCACATACGCCAACAACTTCACGATTGATCTGAATCTGACCGATGGCAATTTACACCGGGTGTCGCTCTACTTAGCCGACTTTGACAATGCCGGCCGCGCTGAGACGATCACGATTATTGATCCCGCCACTCAAACCGTTCTCTCCACCCAGAACTTCGCTTCTTTTGCTAGTGGGTTGTATGAGTCGTGGAACATCAAGGGCCATGTGCAGATCCGCATTGTTGCTACCGGAAAGGGTAGCGCCATTGTGAACGGGATCTTCTTCGACGCCCCGGTTGCCGCTGCCATTCCGCCAGATTCCACCGCTAACTCGGGTGCGACTGCTGCCCCTAATTCCAATCCTCCTTTGTTTGAAAACCCTAAGTTCCTGGTTCCAGTTGCCGCCGCTATCGCCGTCGGCTTGACAGCCGGGCTTCTCAGTCTACCGCCAGTTAGCCGCTAGCTGTTTCAACGAAACGAATTGTAACCATTCCCCGTCGAATGGTTATGTTTCCCAGTCGTTGGGGTTTTGCAGGTTTGCTTGTTGTTATATCAAGCTGCTCTGTTTACGGCCAGCAGTTTTCGGTCGGCATCGTTGGCGGGGTGCCAATTACGAATACGGTGGTCACTAACCCGAGCGGCTATACGTTTACCGCCGCTCACACCTACCTGATTGGACCTACCTTTGAGGTGGGTCTCCCCTTCGGACTTTCGGTAGAAGGCGACTTCCTTTTTCACCCCTTTGACATTCAGGTGGGCCCCAGGAACCCTCCGGGCTTCACCGCCAACACGACCTACAACTACCACGTTTTCGAAATCCCTGTTTTGCTTAAAGCACGCCTCACGAACGGCATCGTTCGTCCATTTGTAGAAGGCGGTCCGACATTCCGCGGAACGATTAACAGCTTCAACATCTCCCACTACGGCGTCACCTTCGGCGGCGGATTAGAGATCGGCAAAAGAAGGTTTCTCCGCATCTCTCCTGCCATTCGCTACACCCGTTGGGGCGCTGGCGGTATTCTGAATCCCGACGGCTATCTTGGCAGCGGCACTAACATTGCCAAGATAGACGCTAACCAACTCTCGGCAGTGGTCGGAATTACATTCTAAGCCTGAAATCCATTTTGCTGCAGTAATTTCGCAATCAACCCGGTCCAGCCAGTCTGATGATTCGCGCCTAAACCCTTGCCGTCATCGCCATGGAAATATTCATAAAATAGCGTGTAGTTATTGAAGTTTGGATCATGCTGTAACATCTGGCTGTTGCCGTTCACTGGCTTGCGTCCTTGCTGGTCAGCCATAAAAATTTGCGCCAAGCGGACAGATAAGACTTGCGCCGCTTGCCGCAAGCCTAGCCTTTTGCCCGATCCGGTCGGCACTTCAATCGTGAACGAATCGCCGTAATAGTGATCCAGCCGCTGCAGGGCCTCAATCAATAAAAAGTTCATTGGAAACCAGATGGGCCCCCGCCAATTGGAATTGCCGCCAAACGTCCCTGTTTCCGATTCGGCCGGCTCATACGAAATACGGAAGCTCGAACCGTTCACATCCAATTCGTATGGATGTTCGGCGTGATAGCGCGACACCGAACGAATGCCGTAAGGCGAAAGAAACTCAGTTTCGTCAAACAAACGCTGCAAAATCCGTTCTAGCCGTCCTTTGTTCACAACGGACAAGAGCCGCCGTTCTTCCATTCCTCCTTCTGTCATCGATGCCAGACCTTCGGTCAAGTCTTTGCGGTTATCGATAAACCACTGCATGCGCTTCTTAAATCCGGGATGCCGGTCAATCGTCTGCTGCTCGATGGTGTCGGCGGCGAACAAAGGCACCAGCCCCACCAGCGAACGCACTTTAACAAAAATGTGCTGGCCGTCGGCAACGCGCAAACGGTCGTAATAAAAGCCGTCGTCCTCATCCCACAAACCGGAGCCCTCATGATGATTGATGGCGTCGGAAATATACAGGAAATGCTCGAAGAACTTGCTGGCGACATCCTCATAACAGGGATTCAAAAACGCTAATTGCAAAGCAATCTTCAGCATGTTCAGGCAATACATGGCCATCCATGAGGTGCCATCCGATTGCTCTAACGTCCAACCGCTTGGCAGCGGAGCGCTACGGTCGAAAATACCGATGTTATCCAACCCCAGAAAGCCGCCTTCAAAGATATTCGCGCCCTCGGAATCTTTGCGGTTCACCCACCAGGTGAAGTTCATGAGCAGCTTATGAAAAACCCGTTCTAAGAAATCGTGATCGGGCTTGCCCTTGAGCCGCTGGTCTATCTTAAAGACGCGCCAGGCGGCCCAAGCGTGTACTGGCGGATTTACGTCGCCGAACGCCCATTCGTACGCGGGAATCTGGCCGTTCGGATGCATGTACCATTCGCGCAAGAAAAGAGAAAGCTGCTGCTTGGCGAAATCAGGATCAGCCGGCGCCATCGCCACACAGTGAAAGGCCAAATCCCACGCCGCATACCATGGGTATTCCCATTTGTCGGGCATCGAAATGATGTCTTCGTTGAACAGATGAATCCAACTGGAATCGCGCCCGGTTAGGCGCTGCTCTGGCGGCTTGGGCATCGTCGGATCCCCTTTCAGCCAGTTTTCAACGACGAAATGGTAATACTGCTTACTCCAGAACATCCCGGCGAAGGCTTGCCGCTGCACATGGCGCGATTCTTCGTTCAAGCCTTCGTCGAAGCTGCCATAGAAATCGGTACATTCGCGAATGCGGTCGTCGAAGACGCCGTCCCACTTCATACCGGGCAAATCGGCGGAGCCATCGCGGGCCAATCGAAAGTGCAGGACAGCTTGATTTTGCGCTTCAATGGAAAGCTTGTAGACGGCACAAGCTTTGGTCCCTTCTGTGTTGGGATTGACCGCATCGTTTTTGCCGTGAATCAGATATTCATGAAAGGCATCTTTGTAAAAGCGGTTGTCTCCTTGCCAACCGAAAATGCGTTCGGTATTGGTTTCGTTCTCGGTAAACAGCATCTCCGGCGTGCCGTCACAGGTGAGCGTGAAATTGCCCAGATTCTTATGCGCTACCGCGATGCAGCTATCGCCTGCCTTGGATAAACGCGGTATGTCTTGTTTCGGCGTGTCGAGCCAAGACCAGGTGTTGCGGAACCAGAGTGTGGGCAGAAATGTCAGGTCTGCCTTATCGGGACCGCGGTTGACAATGCGGACACGGACGAGGATGTCATCGACATCGTTCTTCGCATATTCGACAAAGATATCGAAGTAGCGGCGCTCAGCAAAAATGCCGGTATCTTCGAGTTCGAACTCTGGATCCATGCGGCCGCGTTTGCGGTTTTCCGACAGCAAGTGCTCGTATGGATAAGCCGCTTGCGGATATTTGTACAAGCCCTTCAAATAAGAATTGGTTGGCGTGGCTTCCAGGTAATAGTAGAGCTCCTTCACGTCTTCGCCGTGGTTGCCTTCGTTGCCAGTCAAGCCAAACAGACGCTCTTTCAGAATCGGGTCTTTGCCGTTCCAAAAGGCAAAGGCGAAACAGAGATACTGATGGTTATCGCAAATGCCCATGATGCCGTCTTCAGTCCAGCGATAGACGCGCGAACGAGCGGCGTCGTGCGGGAAATACTCCCAGGCGGTTCCGTTCGGGCTGTAGTCTTCGCGTACGGTGCCCCAGGCGCGTTCGGCCAAATACGGCCCCCAGCGTTTCCAATATTTCGTGCGTTCTAAGTCTTCAGTTAAACGAACTTGTTCCGGAAGAGGAGGCATCAGTTCTTAAGGTAACTGATGCTCAGTCAGCTAACGGATTGGGCCTGATTTGGAAATGCACAACCTTGCTGGTTGTTCCCTTCCCTGTCTCGCTATGGAAAGGTGTTCGTGTTCCCCAAGTGGTCCACACGCCTTTGCCTTTCCAACCAGCCTTCGGGTCGTCAACGCGCCCGTCCATTCCCTTGGCAAAGAAACCCAGCGGGTAAGGAACTCGCAGAACAACGAACTGCCCGTTTACTAAGGCGATCAAAGAATCCGAAGAGTTACCGGTAATGATAGGAGTATCTTTTCCGAGGCCCAGCGTGTTGAAGACATCTACCCAATCGTAATAGTGTGAATCGGCACTGCCGGGATCATTCACGTTGTGAAAATTCGGGCCGGGTGTCGGATACAAGGTCCAGCCTTCCGGGCAATGTTTGCCGGTGGCGGTTGGGCCGTTGAGCGCACCCTTGCACTTAGTTCGATCAAAGCTGGCCAGATGACCGCTGCCGAGCGCCACCCAAGCGACGTTGTGGCTATCGACATCCATGCCACGGGGTGAAAAGCCGGGTGCCGGCACTTCATAGTATTCCGACAACTGGGTCTCCGGATTCAAGCGAACCAAGCCGCCGGGATAACCAAGCACACTGCCCCAAACCATGCCATCGCTGGCCACAGCCAAGCCGTAAAAGGCGGCGTTCAGCCTGGTGTCGCGCGAGGCATCGGCCACGGGTCCGTTCAACGCAGAGGCCGTCCCAAGGCTCTCACCACTGGGAGCGGTCAAGACCTTCATCTCCGAATCCAGATAAGGATCTCGCTTCCCGTTACCGTTGGTGTCAAGTACCAAGGCTGTCCAGCCTTGCGATTTCTTCTCATCGTGGGTGGCGTCCCACAGCTTGGTGTTGAGCCAGCCGACTACGCCGCCACCGCCGCCGCTACTCGTCCACAACGTGTTATTCGCGTCGGACGAAAACCAAATGGTGCGTGCTGAAGCAGGTGTCGATCATGGACGTCTGGCCGGTGGCCGGATCATACACGGCCAACTGTCGTCCCGAATTCGTCAACGGAGTGGGGCCTTCCTTGCAATAATCCGGGTTCCTGCTCGCTCGAATACGAGATGTGTACCAGAGCCGCCCGCGCTGGTCGAACATTGGATTGTGGACCGTCGTATGGCTATCCCAAATCGCTTCGTCACCCCAGATGGCCGAAGGCTGCAACGGCTTGGGCTGACCCGGCGTATCGGGATCACGATACGGGATTTTCACACGGCTGGTGGTGTGATGAACCGGATCCAGCACCGGCAGATAATCGCGGCTCTCCTCGGGCGAACCATAGATCAAGCCGTTGGCGTTGATACGCGGGTTACGCTTGTCGCTCGAAATCTCGTCGTGCAGATAGGCTTTATCGTCGGCCCAATCCCACTGGGTTATGACCACGTTTCGCTCAAGGCCTTGCGGACGCGGCGGAGCAGCGAACGGCAACTCGCCATTAGAGATGCGTGTAGTCCAATCGCCGAACTGCGCAGTGGCCCGTTCAGCGCCAAGCTGGCTTAAGCCACCGACCATAGCCGATCCCGCTTGGCCGGATTGCACGCGACGCAGCCAGGCTTGCGCTGGCGAATCGAAATTCTGGAAGAGCTTCGGAATCGTGCGGGTGTATTCGTTGCCAAGCTGATGGCACGATTCACAGCTATCCGTCTTGATCAAGTGTATCCATTGTTGCTGCGTTTTGATGTTCGGCGAAATGCCGTTGCCGGTCGGGCCGGTGCCGGGGAATTCGCTCTTTTCGGGTATGGTCAACATGGAATACCAATAGTTAGCCGGATAGTAGTGCGCCGCCGTGGCTTTATCCGGCGCGACGGTCGGATGTAAATCAACCTTCTTGCCAGGCTTCGTCGCAATCTTTGGCGAATCGACCAAGCCATAGCCGCGCGCCCAAACCTTATAGTTCGCCGCCGGGAGAGCGGGGATTAGATAGCGCCCCTTATCGTCAGTTACGACCTCCTTGATGTAGCGCGTGGGAAGGTCCGTGGTTTCGGCTATCACCCAGACGCCTGCTTCCGGACCTTGCGCGCTCGTTACCACGCCGCTAATCTCGTTGCCTTCGGGGCCGGCAAAGAACAAGAGCAACAACAAGGGAGTTAGCATTCTGGACAGACAGTATATACCGAATCTATTCAGTTAAACTCAAGGGGCAATGGGAATCCCCAATTACAGTGTTGTTAAAGGCGATCCGGCCGGGATGGGTAGCATCAGCGGATCTAATCCGCATTACCGGTTCGCTTTAAATGTCGGCGACAGCAGCCAAGTGCAAGTCGACGTCAACGTACAATCCACCGACGGGTCGGAGATACGTTATTTGATCGTGAACAACTTCACGCCACCGGATCCGGCTGGCTTGGTTGCGCTGCCGTTGGGCAGAACGCCGCTCGATACGGGAGACTCCGACCTGCGCGTCGGATTACATTCTTGACAAGAATCCGGATGGAACACCGCTGGTCGATCCATCGCAGTTGCAGTTGCTGAACTTGAAAGACAGCAGCATGCAGGATGCGGTTGCCAATTTACTGAATCAAGCGTTGAACGATCCGGATGGATTGATCTACGCTTTCGGTTCTTACTTTACGAATCCGGATGGGGTTCATGACATTCATTTCAACCAAGGGAATCCCCCCGGGCCATTCGCTAAAGATAACGGATCCTACCAGGACGGTTGCATCTTTATACAACTGCCCAATAACGGGGCCGCCCAATGGACGGCCCTATTTATCGCATTTCAATCGCAGACCTTTACGCCGAGCAGTATGAGTACGGCGAGTTAGCTAGCGATTGCTAATGACCGGACGTTGATGCCGGGGATGACAATTGAAAGCACTTCTTCCACGCGGTCAACGAAGTGGAACTGCATTTCCTGGCGGACATGATCCGGAAGGTCGCGCAGATCTTTCTTATTGCCTTGCGGGAGAATGACACGATTGATCCCGGCGCGACGGGCGGCCAAGCACTTTTTCTTTGACGCCGCCGATGGGCAGCACCAAACCAGCGAGAGTGACTTCACCGGTCATGGCGATATCGCTGCGGGCGGGTAGGCCCGTGTAGAGAGACGCCATGGCGGAAGTCATGGTGACACCGGCGGAGGGTCCATCTTTCGGAATGCCGCCGGCGGGCACATGCACGTGAACGCCGTTTTCTTTGATCTTCTCCGGATCGACGCCCAAGTCTGCGGCGTGCGACCAGATATAGCTCCGAGCGATGCGGGCGGATTCCTGCATCACTTCACCGAGTTGTCCCGTGAGTGTGAGGCCTTTGCCGTTAGGAAGCAGTGCGCTCTCGATATAGAGAACATCGCCGCCGGCTTCGGTCCAGGCCAAGCCTGTCACCACGCCCGGAGGAACGTTTTTGCGCATCTGTTCCTGCTGGAAGATTTCCGGACCCAGCATTTCGCTGAGGGTTTCAGGCGTGACGACCACCTTCTCCGCTTCGGTTTCGGCGAAGCGCAAAGTGATCTTGCGGGTGACACGGGCGATGGCCTTTTCTAAGCGGCGCAAGCCCGCTTCACGAGTGTAGTTGCGAATGATCGGCATTCAAGCCTTCGTCGGTAAACTCGACTTGCTCGTCGGACAGCCCAGTATTCTTGAGCTGTTTCGGGATGAGATAGCGACGGGCGATCTGCGCCTTTTCTTCTTCGCTGTAGCCGGAGAGTCGCAGGATCTCCATACGGTCGAGCAGCGGCTGCGGAATGGTATCGAGCGAGTTCGCGGTGGTGACGAACAAGACTTTCGATAGATCGAACGCCATGTCGAGGTAGTTGTCGCGGAACGTCTTGTTCTGTTCCGGATCAAGAACCTCAAGCAAAGCAGCGGCTGGGTCGCCACGGAAATCGTGGCCGAGCTTATCGACTTCGTCCAGTAAGAGCACTGGATTGTTGGCGCCGGCGCGGCGCATGGCTTGCAGCAGTCGTCCGGCCATGGCGCCGATGTAGGTGCGGCGGTGGCCGCGGAGTTCGGCTTCGTCATGCATGCCGCCTAAGCTGAAGCGTTCGAACTTACGTCCGATGGCGCGAGCGATGGATTGGCCCAACGACGTCTTACCAACGCCGGGAGGGCCGACGAGGCAAAGAATGGGCGCTTTGGCGCCGGGGTTGCGCTTCAGAACGCTTAAGTGTTCGAGGATGCGTTCCTTCACTTCTTTCAAGCCGAAGTGATCTTCATCAAGCACGGTGCGAGCATGCGGAATATCGAGGTTATCGACCGGTAGTTTCGTTCCACGGCAGATCGAGAACGAATTCCAGATAGCTGCGGGTGACGTGAAAATCGGGCGCCTGGGCGGGCAAGCGTTCAAGCTTAGCCAGTTCGCGCTCAAATTCCTTCTTCGCTTCTTCGGGCAAGTTGGCCTTTTCAAAGCGTTCGCGAATGAGTTCGATTTCGGCCTTTTCGCCGTCTTTTTCGCCGAGCTCTTGTTGAATAGCGCGCAGTTGCTGCTTCAACAAATAATCCTTCTGCTCTTTCGACATTTCGTCGCGAGCAGTGGAGGCGATCTTGTTGCGCAGTTCGAGAACCTGCAGTTCGTGCGAGAGATAGCGGTGAATGAGGCGCAGCGCATCAACGCGGGTTTCCGCTTCGAGCAGTTCCTGTTCACGCGCCACATCCAAGCTGAAGATGCTGGCGAGCAAGTAGGCAAGCTTCAGAGGATCTTCGTTGCCGGCGAGCATGCGCGTCATCTCAGGCGCGGTTTGTGGCTGGGCAAGTGCGATGGCTTTGGCCGCAAGTTCCAACAGAGCGCCGGAAAGAGCTTCGACTTCGGAACCGCCATCTTCGGGCAGAGCGAGCACGCGATACTTGGCGTTGAGGTAGCCATCGGCTTCGTCCAGCTTGACGACTACGACGCGCTCGACACCTAAGACCAGGATTTCCATGACGCCATCGTTCAGGCGCGAAGATTTCCGGATGACGGCTTTAGTGCCAATGGTGTAGAGATCATCCTGCTCAGGATTATCGACCTGCGGATCGCGCTGGGCGATGAGGATGATTTCCTTTTCTTCGGTATTTAAGGCTCCTTGCACTGCTTTGAGGGAGCTTTCCCGGCCTACCGACAACGGCAACAGCAATCCTGGGAAAAGGATAGTGTTTTTCAGCGGTAAGGCTGGCAGTGTTTGGAAGTTGTTAATCGGCAATTTGGATTCCTACTTTCTGTTTACTCTATGATGCGGATCACGGACTACAAGGATGCTCCGATTATTTGCGTGCAAGACACTCAGATATTTTGAAGACTAAAAAGGGCCCGGATTCGGAGTGGCCGAATGCCGGGCCGATTCTCAGTTAGACGCCGCTTGTTCGCGCGTCAAGCGGGTTTGTTTGTTTACTTACTTAGCGGGAATGACGGTGAAGCCGAGGTTGCCGCCGGCGTTGTACGTCAGCAGGATCGCTTTACCTTGACCATCCTTCATGAGGCGTTTGAAATCGGCAACGCTGTTGACGGGCTGCTTGTTGACGGCCACGATGACCAAGCCTTGGCCGAGGGAATCGGCGGCAGGGCTGTCGGCATCGACATTGGTCACGACCACACCCTTGGTGCCAGCAGGGAGATGCAATTCGTTGAGGACGTCGCCGCTGAGCGCTTCAACGTGGATGCCGCGGATTGTGGCGCCTTCGCCGTTGCCGCTATCGCCGTCGTTGGACGAACCGTTGTCGTCACCATCTTTGTTGTCGGCTTCAAGTCCTGTGGGACGCTGACCGAGAGTGACTCTCACTGTTTCAGGGCTGCCGTTGCGAATGATGCCGACGGTAACGGTTTCGCCGGGTTGATGAGACACTACGGCCATGGTGGTTTCGTTGGCGTCGGCAACAGACTTGCCGTCGATGGCGACGATGGCGTCGCCCGCTTTGAGGCCGGCTTTGTCGCCAGGACCACCCTTACCTACGCGGCGAACGATGGCACCCTTGCTATCTTTAAGGCCGAGCATAGGGGCCGACGTCGTTGCTGATGTCACCGAGGCTGACGTCCATATAACCACGAGACACTTTGCCGTTCTTGACGAGTTGGTCAAACACCTGCTTGGCCATATTGGAAGGAACAGCAAAGCCGATACCGACGCTACCACCTTCGCCACCGCCGAAGGAACTGCCGCCGGTGATGATCATGGTGTTCATGCCAATGAGTTCGCCGCGGGTGTTGATGAGCGCGCCGCCGGAGTTACCGGGGTTGATGGCCGCATCGGTTTGAATGAAGTTTTGGATTTGCAGTGCGCCTTCTTTGAGCTGGCGGCCCTTCGCGGAAACGATACCCATAGTCACGGTGTGGTCTTGACCGAACGGGTTGCCGATCGCGAAGCAAAGATCGCCGACGCGGGCCGATTCGGAATTGCCCCAAGCCATGGTGGGTAGATTATCTGCGCTGATTTTCACGACGGCGACGTCAGTTTGCGGATCGGCGCCTACGGTTTTGCCGGTGAAGATGCGGCCGTCGGAGAGTTCCACTTTGAGAGTGTGGCTTTATCGACGACGTGGTTATTGGTAAGGATGTAGCCGGAGGACGAAACAAGCACGCCGGAGCCGAGGCCGGATTCACGCTGATCTTGCGGATGGCCGCCACGACCGCGTCCACCAAAGAACTGCTGGAAGAACGGATCGTTCATGAAGGGGTTATTGCGCCGCCCTGTTGCTCAGACGCTTTGATGACGCGCGTGGAGCTGATTTTCACCACGGCGGGCGAAGCCTTTTCGACGATATCGGCGAAGGAGTTCGACAGCTGCGTCACTTTCTGACTTTCGGCGCTGTTGCTCCGGGTGTCGGCTCTGGCGACCATCGGCACGGGAGCGCTGTTGTGCGAAACGGCGAAAGCGGCGATGAGGCCACCACCGATGGAAGCGGCAATGAGCGTAAGAACCGCTGTTGTACTGCGAAACTGGACCACGTTAGACATGTTCCTCTAAAATCCTTTCATATCTGGGGTGGGGCTTCTTTCTGACGCTCCCGACCTTACAACATTTTTGACGTTCGAAACTGAAATTCGATTTACAGCTTAAAGATTATTCATAAAACTTGCAAAAAATCTGCGCATAGGACGCAAATCGGGGACACTGCTGCACTCTTGACTCGCCGTTTGAGGCTGGCGGGACGCGAACCCGCAATGTCCCCGATTTGCTTTGAATCCCCTCTGTCACTCGACGCTTTGGCCATGTCGGCGGAGGGTGCTTCCCGTGGGGCTTCTTGGTTTCAAAGCGCAGGCCACCGCCGGCAGGATCGGCATCAATATAGACCGTTTGGCCATCGCGGACAGCGCCGCCTAAAATTTGTTTGGCCAAGGGCGTTTCAATTTCCCGTTGTATGGCGCGTTTCAACGGACGCGCTCCATAGGTTGGGTCGTAACCGCTTCGCACCAAGCGGGTACGGGCGGCGTCGGTTAATTCCAGCATAATGTGGCGCTCTTCGAGACGGGCGCGGACGCCCATCAGTTGAATGTCCACAATCTGTTTGAGATGCTCTTCGCTCAAAGAATGGAATACGATAATTTCGTCCAAACGGTTCAAAAACTCCGGCCGGAATTGCTGGCGTAGTTCCCCCAGGACGGCTTCTTTCATGCGAGCGTAGTCGGTGCCTTCGTAAGCACCTTTATATTCGAGGATGCGATGACTACCGATGTTGGAGGTCATGATGACGATGACGTTCTTGAAATCTACCGTGCGGCCTTGTCCGTCTGTGAGACGCCCGTCGTCTAAGAACTTGCAACAGAGAATTGAAGACGTCGTGATGCGCTTTTTCGATTTCGTCGAATAGAACGACAGAATAGGGGCGGCGGCGGACGGCTTCGGTAAGCTGGCCGCCTTCATCGTAGCCGACATAGCCAGGAGGCGCGCCGATGAGACGGGAGACCGAGTGCTTTTCCTGGTATTCGGACATGTCGATGCGAACCATGGCGCGTTCGTCGTCGAATAAGAACTCGGCTAAAGCGCGGGCGAGTTCGGTTTTGCCGACGCCGGTGGGGCCAAGGAAGAGAAAGCTGCCGATGGGGCGTTTGGGATCTTTCAAGCCGGAACGGGCGCGGAAGACGGCTTCGGCGACGGCGGTAACGGCTTCATCCTGGCCGATGACGCGTTCGTGCAATTCGTCCTCGAGCTGGAGAAGCTTTTTCATCTCGCCTTCGAGGAGTTTGGAAACGGGAACGCCGGTCCAGCGGGAGACGACTTCGGCGATGTCTTCTTCGTCCACCTCTTCTTTCAGGAGGCGAGTGGCGCCGTGTTTGCCGGAGACGTGATCTTGTTCGGCGTTCAGTTTGCGCTCCAGATCGGTGAGGGTGCCGTATTTGAGTTCGGCGGCTTTGTTGAGATCATAAGCGCGTTCGGCTTGAGCGATTTCAACTTTGACTTGTTCGATTTGTTCGCGCAGAGTACGGACGCGTTGGACGCCTTCTTTCTCGTTCTTCCACTGGGCTTGCAGAGCGGCAGATTGAGTTTTAAGTTCGGCGAGTTCTTTTTCGATGCGGCGCGAGACGTTCTTTCGAAACGGTATCGTTTTCCTTTTTGAGAGCTTCGCGTTCGATTTCGAGCTGCATGGTGCGACGCAGGATTTCATCGAGTTCGCTGGGCATGGAATCGATTTCGGTGCGCAGTTTGGCGGCGGCTTCATCGACCAGATCAATGGCTTTGTCAGGCAGGAAACGGTCGCTGATATAGCGGTTTGAAAGGACGGCTGCACCCACGAGAGCGGCGTCTTTGATGCGAACGCCGTGATGCAATTCGTAGCGTTCGCGCAGGCCGCGGAGAATGGAAATGGTGTCTTCGACGCTGGGTTGATCGACGAAAACGGTTTGGAAACGGCGCTCGAGAGCGGCATCTTTTTCGATGTATTTGCGATATTCGTCGAGCGTGGTGGCGCCGATGCAATGCAGTTCGCCACGGGCGAGCATGGGCTTGAGCAAGTTGCCGGCATCCATGGCGCCTTCGGCCTTCCCTGCTCCGACGACGGTATGAAGCTCGTCAATGAAGAGGATGATGCGACCTTCGGCGGATTGCACTTCTTTGAGAACGGCTTTGAGTCGCTCTTCGAATTCGCCGCGGAACTTAGCGCCCGCTATGAGCGCGCCCATATCGAGAGAGACGACGAGCTTTTCTTTTAGACCTTCGGGCACGTCGCCGCGCACGATGCGCTGGGCCAGGCCTTCGACGATGGCGGTTTTACCCACGCCGGGTTCGCCGATAAGGACCGGATTATTTTTCGTGCGCCGGCTGAGAACTTGAATGACGCGGCGGATTTCCTCATCGCGGCCGATGACGGGATCGAGCTTGCCTTTGGAGGCAGCTTCCGTAAGGTCGCGACCGTATTTTTGGAGCGCTTCATAGGTGGCTTCAGGGTTCTGCGTGGTCACACGTTGATGGCCGCGAACTTCGAGCAAGAGCTTTCATCAGGCGGTCGCGAGTAAGGCCGAACTCACGCAGCAGTTTACCCGCTGTGCCTTGGTCGTCAGCGACGGCGAGGAAGAGGTGCTCAATCGATATGTATTCGTCTTTGAGTCTTTTAGCTTGTTCTTCGGCCGCGGTGAACAGCTGTGAGAGACGGTTAGTGATGTAGACCTGGTCGGCGCGGGTGGCACCGCTACCGGTGACTTTGGGGAACTTTTCGATTTCGGCGATGAGGCGTTTGTGGAGAGCTTCGAGTTTGACGTCGGCTCTTAATAGGATAGAGGGCGCGAGGCCGCCTTCCTGTTCGAGCATTGCCAAGAGGAGATGTTCGACGTCTACCTGTTGGTTGCCGTATTTAAGAGCTGTAGATTGAGCAAGATGAATGGCTTGCTGAGATTTTTCGGTGAGTCGGTTGAAGTCCATGATGCGGTACCGCCTGTACTGAAGATAGCATATGAGTCGATTTAAATGCAATAATCTTAGTGGCAAACGCTAAGATTTGTATCGGCGTGTGCATTAATGTGAACATATTATTGCAGCTGAGCAGGCACACGTCGGGTTTGCTCTTGCAGTACAAGCCATATCTGGAGGCGTTTTTTTCGGCTTTTATAGGGCCGTTAAGGCCAGATGGGAGCCGATTTACTCTTCCAGGTGCGGTCGAAGACGTCCAAATGCTTGTTTTTGGTCCTTTGGGCGAATTCTAAGCGCGCTATCAGGTAGGCATATGAAAAAACAGACCCGACAGAAGGGTGTATGGGGCCGGTGAAACCGACCTTGATGCTCGCCATGGCGATATCACGCTGGGCGACTTCGACAATTTCGCGTTCAGCGCGCATTTTTTCAAATTGTTTAATGCGTTTCTCCATGTCGCGCATGGCGCGGGAGACTTGCATCGATAAGTTGGTCAACGCCTTGGTGTAAGTTTGCTGGACAACGCCTTCGATGATGACAAAGCGAATGTGCTCTTCGGGATCGTCTTTCTCACGGAGCAGATGTTCGTTTTCGCGGCGGCCGTTGGCCATGATGCCGGATTCATAGACGTTGGCTTTATTGAGTTTCCATTCAAAATCGACTACGGCTTGAATCACTTGACTTTCGACGATACCTTTAGGATCATAATGTTGGAAGATTGCAGCGACTAAGTGATCATAAGCCGCTTCATCTTCCGCTGCTACTAAGTTGAGAGGACTGGTTAGTCCGTGCTTGCGGGCATTTTGAGAAACTCTCTGCTTGCCCTCGGGCGTGACAGGCCCCTGACTTTTTGCGCCATTTTCCCTGCTGGCGTTTCTTTGCGCTTCGGAACGTTCTTCCATTTTCAAACCTTTTTTTCAAAAACCTTTCGTGACGGATAACTTGAGATATTGCTAAGAACGTTTTCAAGTTAGCTTGCGGGGCTTTTGCAGAAATGCGGGGAAAGGGTGTAAGTGGTTGAAAGCAAGGAAGATCTTTTTTTTCAAAGTTTTGTGACTGACTCCGGTCGTTGGAGTGAACGGCCCATTTTTGAGAGCAAGTAGAAATAGCCAACTAGCACAACGATCAATAGCAGCTCGTAAATTGGGGGATGGGATGTGAAGCCATCGGTGCTGAGAACCCTTCCCACCAGATCTGTGGCTACGACGGCGGCCATCAGGCTAGTTACCAGACCCTTAGATTCCGTGACCGCAGCTTCGGCTTCTGTGTCATCAACGCCACTTGTTTTACTAGCTATATAGTTGGCCAGACTTCTATAGACCAGGAAGGTCATGGGTGCGAGAAATAGTAATTCAATGCCTTTCAGCGCGGCGGTGATGAGTTCGGATTCGATGGACAAGCTTGGATTCTGATTTGGAAATTTCCTGAAAAAATTCAGAACGGCAGATCCGATCTCGAAAAACGCCGCTAGAAAAAGCGAAATCATTAATACTCCAGAGCAGAACGCTCCGAGCATATAGGTGAGTTCAATGAACCTTTTAAGGAGTTCCTTAGGCATGCGCTCTCCTTTGCTGATGTGCGCGACCTTTCGGCGGAGTTTTTGAGGGAGCCTTGGCGGATTCGCGTTGCTCGCAGGGTACAAAAATCAGGCCCGCCTGACCAGACCATTTGAAGATGGCGTCACTTTCTTTGACTAGCTCCAAAATGCCGCGCCTGCCGGCTGGTTGCCCACCTGCGAATCGATCCACTTCCAATTGAACAAGCGTTACTTTCTCGTCAGGATTCTCTTCGCTTAGATGTCCACCAGTCGCTGGTTTGATCCATTGTTTAATCCATTGAGTGTATTCGCACCGAGTAAATTCCTTCACGTTCTAGCGAAAGAATCAGTTCGGCCATTGAGAGAAGGCCATAGTATTGCGGATCGATCTTTCCTTCATGAGCGGCGACAAAAATGCTGGTTGCTCCTTCAGCGGACAACATCTGGATGATTCCCGGGATGAAGATGCCTTGTCCGGAGCACAGCGGGAAGCGCGAGGATAGCTGATCGAGGCTGTTAAAGAGCACGGTGATGTGCGCGTCTTTCGTTCCGCTCTTCAGGAGATTGATGCTGAGCAAGAGTCATGAAAGAATTCCTCTGGCGTGATGAAGCCTGGCGGGAAATAGGTAATCTCTAGACGGCCCTGAGACTCGAGGCTCTCCAGGTCGCTG
>CAWJBS010000080.1:0-74647 GCA_963840845.1 Bryobacterales bacterium | reverse complement strand
GGCGCTTTGCCTGGCTTCGACGATCCAAAAACAGGACCCGGCGCCCAGGGCCGACTCGACCCCGGCCCGCCCGCCCATCCGCTCGGCCGCCTTGGCCACGATGGCGAGGCCAACCCCGGTGCCCGGATACGACTCTTGGCCATGCAGCCGCTCGAAGACTCGGAAAATCCGCTGGTGGAACTCCGGGGCGATGCCAATGCCGTTATCCTTGATCCAAAATCGCACCATCCCCTGGCGCTCTTCGGCGCCCACCTCGATGCGCGGCCGGCCGCTCGGGCGCCACAAATTTGGCCGCATTGGTCAAAAGGTTGGCCACGACCTGCACCAGGGTGGCCTGGTGCCCGAGCACGGTCGGCAGAGCAGCGGCGACCGTGATCTCGGCCTGGCGGGCCGTCAGGTCCTCCGCCAGTTGCTGCTGCGCCGCCGCTACCACCTCGCCCAGGGCCACCGGCGCAATGTCGATCTGCTCCCGGGCGAGCCGGCTGTAGTCCAGCAAATCGCCGATCATCTCGTTCATCCGCGCCGCCGCCTGGAAGCCCCACAAGCTGCATTGTTTGCGACGGCTGCCCCTGCGGCAACAGCTAGGACTCGGGAAGCCTTTTTTCACAGTTTGGCAGCGACGGCGGCTAATCCCGCCGGGGACGGTGGCATAAGAGCGCCAATCGTGCCATAGGCCCCTTTTGACGATTCGCAAACTCTGACCATTTCCATCGGTTGCACTTGCCTCCGACATCTTCTTAGCCGTAGTTTAAATGGCCCGACTGGCCAAATCCTATCGACGAGGCGCGAAGGAAACTTTGGAGGAAACTCCGATCGAGGCCGGCATGGAATTTCCAAAAGGGCACGAAAGCTGCCTCGATGTCGCGGACCAGCTGGGCGTGTGGATTGTGGAGGTGGCCGTCATAGCCGTGCAAGCGGCGGATCGGCCTTTGCCGGCTCGACGCGGAGTTTTGCGTTCGGGCGGCCTCGCCGATTCCGTGGAGCGACGAGGTGCGCTTTTCTGCCGGCGCCGCCTATCCGGCACGCGCGACTAGCTGGCTGGCGGATCCGCGCCTGCCTTCGCAAGGGTTGGATGGCGCTTGCCCGAAAGGCAAGCAATCACCAAAGCTCCGTTCGCGAATACGGAACCAGAGGAACCACTCAGGGAACTGTCTGAGCTGCGCTCGGCGAGCATCCCTGTAAACCGGGCTGTATCCTTCAGGATTTAGCTCTATCCTCTCAGCCGCTTCATCGACCCGCCGATAGCAACTTTTGCCAAACCCTTCGTTGCGGCTTTCGAAGAACTTCGCCGCAGCCTTGATTTCGCGCTGGGCAACCTTGGTGAAATGACTTGCGTCAATGGGGAACAGTCGTCTTGAGTTCCCGCAAGCCTTCCTTCAGCAAATCTTTTCGCGAAACGACATCGGTATCCTGTTCCGAAGCGTCAATGCGTTCGTCGAGAATCCGACGTGTTTCTTCGTCGATTTCAGGTTTCGTTCCCGGTCTTTTGGGTTGGCTGGCCACATCCATTCCTAGCTCTTATTCTCGCGCACTTCAAACCACTCGTTAGCTCAACGCTTTTTTGCTTGGCCGGTTTTGAAGTCTTGTATCCCAGAACTTCGATGATGTCGAACTCGATTCTGGCCTTTGAGCCTTCTACGACTTGCTTTTCCTGCGTAGCGCAGAATGACAAACGGAGCTTAAAGTGCCGAACACGATTTTCCTCGTGGCAGATTGCGATGGATGCGGGGCGCAAATTCCTATCTGCGAGTGCAGCCCCACTGTATACGCAAAGCTTCCCGAAGGTGAATTCTTGGTCGATCATGAAGGCTGTGGCTGGTTGCGAAGCCTAACGGCTGAGAATCTAAGAAAGGTTGCAATGGAAAGACCGACGGGATTTAAGGCTCATCGAGAGGTTCCAAAATAGCAAGCTTGCACGTAAGCTTCCATTGTTTTCAGTTGGTCATCAAAGTTTCAAACCAGGACAGAAACGATGGGGCATCATCTTCCCCGACTAGATGTCCATCTCTAATCAATACGTACCGTCCTGGTTCTGTGGCGGGGTCCGCCTTCCTCGTGATCCGCTGTTTAACGGCAATGCCCTTGTTCTCCAAAGCGTCGAAAACGTTATCAGATTCGTAGACCTTATCTTTTTCAATTTCGAGATTAAGCTCGTGAACATCCACTAGACACTTATTCATTGACTTGTTGAAGTGGTTCGTATACGAACTTTGGTCAAGAAGGTCGGTTCCATCCTTCCAATTGTTCCTCTTCCAAAATGCCTCCGCCGCATCCGCGCAAAATTTTGAGTGTTTGAGGTCTTCGAATTTCGCGTCAGCATCGGCTTTTACAGCTTCTGATTTTGCTGATTCGTCACTGGTTGCATAAGACCTCACATTGCCACACGAGAAGGTTAAGAGCGAGGACGACAAAATGATTAGCAGTCTACCTCTCATTGGCGGTTGTCTCCGTGTCAGCATTATAATCTTCGCTTTCCTGGACTGCCCCGACCGTCAACATAAGCAAGGCGGGCAAACTGACCCCAACGGACGGGGAAACCGCCCAGCAGAGTGACCGAACATTGGGCTAAAATCAAAACATATGCTAGACCTTTGCGACCTCTCCGACGACCAATTGGACAACATTGGCAAGAGTCTGAACTCTGAAACTTTCAGCATGGTCGGTGCCGACGGGGAACAGCGTCCAGTTCGAATTCATGCCTGGGGTAGACGTTCTAAGGTTTTCAGTTTTCAAATCGATTTGATTGGTACGGGTTGGTGCTACCGTAACCTCAACTCGTTCAATGAAGAGATGGCTCGCTATACCAGGATGAGCGCCGTTCGTCCCAAGATTGGGAGGACGGAGACCCACGACAGTGGAGTTCTACTGAACGGGTACGCTTCGCAAGCAGACAGGGTGCGATGGCTACGGCGTGCTATCCAGTTCACGTGTGACTCAGCCAACCTCGAACATGACCCTGAATATCTGAAGTGGCAAGAATTGCTAGCATCGTCGCCTTCTTAGGAAAGACTACTTGGGTCTCAACGACGTCTTGCCCGACGGCACGGCGACAGCCTTCTCACCCGCCAGCGCCCTGGAGGACGAATCCTGATTTGGTAGAACGCAAGAACTGGTGACGCCACTGCACCTTACACCGCTGCTAACTGTCGGGAATATCAGAGAGAGTGATCTTGCACTCTCCGCCATACTTTTCCGGAGCTGGTGTCACTATAGAACCATGCCGAAGATCACCCTCATCATTGACCCCTCCACCTGCATCCTGGCCGCCAACTGCGTCGGCATGGACCCCAAGCTATTTCAAATCGGCGTCGAATCCCACGTCGAATTGATTGACGCCAACGGTATGCCACAAGGAACCGAGTACACACTCGAGGCAACCGAAGCCGAGATCGAAAAGATCGAAGACGCTGTCGATTCCTGCCCAACCCGCGCCATCACCATGACCCGCGCTTAGTCGCTCTGCCGCGCAAAAGTGCTAACATCCCAAAATCATGCAGCGCTTTCTAATCACTGTCATCCTCGTCGTCTTCTCCGCGCCCATCCTCACCACCGCCCAGGATCGAACCCTCCAAACGCTCCAGCGAATTGCCGACGCGCCCGGCCCTTCCGGCTTCGAAGAACCCATCCGCAAAGTGATGGTCGATTACATGAAGCCGCTGTCCAACTCACTCCGCTATGACGGCATGGGCTCCATCATCGCCACGCAAGGCTCCACCGGCCCGCGCGTCATGGTGGATGCGCACATGGATGAGCTGGGCGGCATGATCCGCCGCATCACGCCCAATGGTTTTCTCACCATGCAAATGCTCGGCGGCTGGCTCGATCAGGTGCTCGTCGATCAGCGCTGGATCATCATCGGTGCAAACGGGGCAGTCCACGCCGTCACCGGCATCCGCGACATTCATGTAGTCCCGCCCGATGAACGCACCCGCGTCTTTTCGCGAGACCAACTCTATCTCGATGTCGGCGCTAAAAACGAAGCGGAAGTTCGCGCCATGGGCATTTCGCCTGGCGATCCCGTCGTTCCCGATTCGCCATTCATCGTTCTGAACGGCACGGATAACTATCTCGCCAAAGCCTGGGATGATCGCGTCGGTTGTGCCGTGATTATTGAGGCCATGCAGCGCCTCCAATCTCAACCGCATCCCAATCAGATTTTCTGGACCATCACCACCCAGGAAGAGATCGGCCTTCGCGGCGCTCACACCGCAGCCGACGTTGTGAAGCCCGATCTCGCCATCGCGCTCGAAGGCGGTATCACAGGCGATGTATTCGGCGGCCACGCGGAAGAGACGCAAGTGCGCCTCGCTGCTGGCCCCGGCTTGTTTCTCTACGATTCGTCCGCGCTTCCCAATCGCAAGCTCGTTGCTTTTACCAAAGCCGTCGCCTCTTCGAAAAGCATTCCCTTGCAGCTTGATCTCGTACAAGGTTACGGCGATGATTCAGCTGAACTTCAGAAAGCCGTCGGTGGCGTTCCAACGGTGAACCTCGTGGTGCCCATTCGCTATACGCATTCCCATAATGGCATCATGAACCGCAAAGATTTCGATCAAATGGTTGATCTGTTAGTAACCATCCTGCAAAAGCTCGATGCGCCCACTGTCGAAAAGCTTCGGGACTTCGCCCCATAGTGCTCGCCCTACTGCGGCAGCGCCCAACTCCCCAGTTCCACTCGCAGTGGCACCCTGCCGATACTCTGACCGCCCGATTCACCCGAGACCACAAACTCTTGCCAACCTGCCTGCTTAGTAGCGGGGGCCAACGCTTGGACTCTCAAAAAATATTTTGTACGCGCATCAATCGTCGTGGAAGTTGATGCGCTCACCAGCTTCCATCCGTCGGGAATCTGCACGTGCAAGCTTACCTGAATAGGCGCATCAGTTGGATTCTCGATGATCAAAGGAATATTGAGAGTTCCACCCGCCTGGATTGTCAGTTCTGCCGGAATCAAGTTTGCCAGATGCTCCAACCCGTGCGCTTGCCAGAATTGGCGATAGAAATTCCAAGGCCCGCCAAGTCTCATCACCGGCACATCAATCATCGGCGAAGTGAAACCGGGCGAGCGCTGATAAGCGATAGCCTGCGTGACGGTTCCCGCAAAAACATCCTCCGTCTTGCCGGCTTTTACCAACGATTTACCTAAGATAAATTGGCTCGGCTTCATGAGCGGAATTGGACGTTCCAACCCTTGCGCACCATGCTCCCGCAGTGCCCGTTCCACTCGTCCGCCGCCTTGTGTTCGATGGTAAACAAACTCCTCCGCGGCAATCTGGCCATAAGGGATGTGCCGCGTGGGCGAGACGTCCGTGGCAGCGTATTGCGGGCCCTGATCCGTGAAGAAATCCATATGCGTCGGATTGGCAAAGTAATAGATCTTCTGCGCTTGCCAAGGGCGCAGACCTTCCAAATGGTTCTGGTTCTGGCGCGGCTCGCTCGCCGGAGTGACCTGCTCCGGGAAAACGGTTGGATCGCCAGCCATGTCGAATGCCTCTGTTGCGAGCACGCCCGACGCTTGATGATCTCCATGATTCTCCCCAGTCACGCCCAGCGGCAGCCACGTGAGAATCACCTCGGGTCTTGTCAATCGCACTAAACGAACCAGCCGGTCCAGGCACCGCGCGTGATCACAGGTCTCGAGCGACACTAACGGATTCTGGCTGGGCGTATCCGGCCCGCCCAAGTTCCACATATTAGAAATCCCGAGCGACGCCGCCCCACGCATTGCTTCCACCTCGCGAATATCACCCATCGCCCTTGCCTGTTCCGGTCCCACCTCGTTCGTGCCGCCGTCGCCAACCGTAGTCCAAACGATAGCTACTCGTTTCCCCTCGTCAACCTCACGCGCAATAAAAGCGGCGGCCATGATCTCATCATCAGGATGCGCGACAACAACGAGAAGGTCAGCCTTGAAGCGTTCGTCGGGTGCGCGGTTGTTGGCCTCATACGAATCTTTCGGCCACGGGTTGTTGACATCCTGACCGCTGGCCGCACCGAAGCTGCTCAGCAACGCTAAATAGAAAAACGTACGTCTCATCGCAATCCCCAATTCATAAACATTCGTTCACAGCCAGACTCTTGAAACTACCTTATCTCGCTGTCGCCAAATGATGAAGTTCTGATGGCGAAATCTTAATAGAAGCACCCCGCCGGTGGCTGCATCCCACCGCTCCGGTGGTTTCGGTCTGCTTTCGCCCAGAATCGGCCGATTCGTTTCAGTAACTTGGAAACGGCCACCAGCATGCCCTACTAACAGCGGAGAAGGGAACAATTATGAAAAACGAACTGATGAAATTGACGAAGAGGTTGGTCGCTCCACTCGCACTGCTCATGGCTTTGGTTGTCTTCAGCGCCACAGGTGCTTTCGCTGCGGAGCATGGCGGTGGACGCGGTTATGGCGGCGGACGTGGGGACTAGCGGCGGTTTCAGCCGCGGCCATTCCTTTAGCGGTGGAGGCTCTTACGGAGCTCGCGGTTATTACAGTGGGCGCGGTGGCTACGCTGGCCGTGGCTATGGTGGATCTTACTATGGAGGACGTAACTACTACGCCCCACGTTATTATGGCGGAGGCTTCGGTCTGGGTTTCTATGCCGGACCCGGCTACAGCTATGGCTACGCCCCGCAGGCCTGCAATCCTTCAGGCTTCTATGATCAAGCCGGCTACTGGCACTACTATCCCGCTTGCGTAGCGCCTCCCTACGGCTATTAATTAACCGACAGCATAACGAAAAAGGGCTCCTTCAGAGGGGAGCCCTATTTTCCCTTTGTTGGGAGACGCCGCCCCCAGCGATCAATGGAACGGCCAAAGAACCGCCACTCCCTAGCAATCGATATACCGGCGGCACACTGCCGCCAGCCGCACCAACGGACCCGCCGTGCTGCCACCACCCGACAGAAACAATGAAATCCCCGCCCCATCCGCCATGATCAAATCCAACCGGCCATCCCCATCCAGATCCCCCGCCCATATCAGGTCAATGGCAAAACACCCATTCGTATGCACCCCCTCAGTAGCGCGCGCCGCGTCCCTTTTCTCAGATAGACACTCGGTTCCCCCAACCCATCTTCTACCGATTCCACCTTATACACGCTGCCTCCAAACGGAATCGCAATAGTCCCACCATTACCTAAGCCAATGGGATTGTGAAAATTCATCTGTGCCGCACTTACTTTTCCCACCCTGATGTCCGGCATGCGAAAGAGCGCGATCGTCCCCTTCACACTCGACGAAACCACCCACCCATGCGAACTCTCATCTTCAGCCGGACGCTTATCTCGCCGCGTCCTCACCGTTGCCGGTTCAAGCTGCCAAACCCCATGTCTTCCCACCAGCGCCAACCACCCGTTCCCTGGGTGAGTCGTCATATCGCCCACGTTATATTCTTCCGGCACCAAAAACTTCCACCCGGTATCCGTCTCCGCACCCACACCACTTACACCCAAAAGTACCGTCAAGAGAAAAGCTCTTCCCCGCATAATTCCTCAAGCATAGGCGATAGCAAATCGATTTACTTTATTCACCTCGACGCCGCCTTCAGCGTTCTGAGCCAGGCGCGCACGCAAGCGCCAACGAAGTCCGCAATGGAGTGAAAACCGATAGCTGAGTCCCACAACCGCTGGCTCGGTTTGAGCCATGGCCCCTGTGATTTTCTGACGCTATCTCCATTTCCATCAATCAATCAATGTCAGGTCACATCCCCAAACTCTTCTCTGCACGTTAGACGTTAAGAATAGTAGTGCTATGAACCGTCAAGTCGAAGCGATTTACGAGGGTGGTGTACTGCGACCGTTGGAACCGTTGGTGCTGCAAGAACACCAGCAGGTGACAGCTCTCATTAGCGAATCCGTCCCCACACCCGAGCGGGCGTACCAAGACATGGCCTATGCCGCCGACCTAAAGAAGTCGCACCAATCTTATGGCGCCATTCCTTCAATAGACGAAATTCTTCAGTTGACCGGAAAGGACAACTCTTCCTGGGCTGACGCTATCGCCACAGGGCGTGAGGAACGCTTCTAGTTGCCGGCTTACTTCTTCGACACGAGCGCTCTCGCAAAGCGCTATCACGCAGCGGATCTGACCGTTACTGAAATTGCAACCCGCGAAGGGCTGTCCGTTGTTGTTGCGCTAGGCTAATTTCCACCCAACCACAAGATCTTGACAGACAAGCTTTGGAAGGGTAGATAAGATCTGTCTCTCAGTTTCCCTACGCGCCGCCGAACTAGCTCTCGGAGCCTCGCGTCCATGCTAAGCGCATTGCTTGGCGAGGAACCTGCGAGCCTTCGCCTGCATGATAGAGATCAGATCGACAGCCTCAACGAAATCTTTGTAGTCCGCATCTTCTTCCGGCGTGAGGGTTGCGTCATTCGCCTTCCGGCGCAGCTCGCCGATGTGCGTCTCCGATGCGGAGTCGGCCCGCAGCTCCAACAGAGCTGCAGCCACCTTCGGGGTAAACGCCTCAGTGAGCGGGTCCAACAAGCGATCCAAATAGCTCGTGGTGGCCATAAACGAACTATATCTGTTCAATGACATCCAAAATCCGCGAAAAGCGAACCGATGAACTGCAGGGTTGCGTCAACTGGTACCTCAAACCGCTGGCACCTCAAACCGCGAATCAAGAGTGGCCAGCAGCACCCTGCGCCTCCTGTCACATACCGGCGGATGTTCAGATGGAGCGCCTTTACTTAAGTTGGACCTAGCGGCCCCCGATGTCGGAATCAGGCCCCGTTCGAAGGATGCAAGAACCCGATCACAGCCTTTCCATATTTATTTTTCACCCCTAACCCTCTCGCCCTCAATCACTTACAAAATCTCCCTCTGAAATCCGAAACTCCCCGTTTGGAAACCTCTGCAATTCTTAAACCGGGCAGTGGCCGCCGCGTCCTGCCATCCATCTCTCAAAAAAGGAACCGAATCACATGACACCCCGTGCCATCCGTCGCGCCGCCGAGCGCAAAGCAGCGAAACTGGCCGCCAAAGCTGCGCGCCAAAACACCGCCACAACAACTTCCGCTACCGCCGAAGCGCAGCAACAGCAACAGCCGCCGTCGCAAGCCGATCCGTTGCTAAACGGAATCAACACCCCATTCGACTTCACTAACGAACTAGAAGAAGAAAACGAATTCCCGGTTGCTGCCGAGAAGTCCTTCTCCGCTACCGCTTCGGGCGGATCTGTCGAGTCCGCACCAACTTCAGCACCTTCGGCCGCACAAGCGCAGTCGAAGCCCCCTGTCTCCGAAGCCCGCCTCGCCGCTAACCGCAAAAACGCGGAGCACTCCACCGGCGCGCGAACAACCGCAGGAAAATTGAAGGTTTCCCTGAACGCCCTCAAAACGGGCCTTACTTCGCAAGTCGTCGTTATACCTCACGAAGACGCAACCGTCTATAAGGACTACCTCACCCGCCGTCTCAAAAAATTCGCCCCCGCGACTGATGACGAACAAATCCTCGCGCAAAGCATCATAGATAACGAATGGCGAGTGGCCCGCATTCCAACACTGGAAGCCTCTATCTACGCCCTCGGCCTCCGCGAATTCGCCGCTGAGTTTGCCGACGAGGAGAACCTCGAGATCCGCGCTTCCCTCATTCGTGCCAAAACCGCTCTCCACTACCGCCGTGATCTCTCCAATCAAGCTCTGCAGGAGCGACGCCTCCGCAACCATATTGAGAAAGGACACGGCCAAGCTCGAAGAGCTGCAAAAAGCACGTTACCTGCGCCGCAAAAGCCAAATCGAATTCTGCAGCAAACTCAAAGAGAGCGAAGGTCCTGACTTCCAGACCCTCCGATGTTGGGTTTGATTTTTCACTTGCCGAATTTGACGCCTTTTTAGCGCACACCGCCACCCGTTTTCGCCTCACCGGCCAGCGTCCCGACTTCGATTTGTTCCTGGCCACCTTCCGCAGCGACAAAAAGGAGGCCCAAGCCGCCTAAATTCGCCTCTCAACGCTATCTGTCCGATAAGTCTAAGCCAGACGTGTGCCCAAACGCTCCAACACCGTCTCGTTTCAAGTTAGATGCACTCCCTTGCTAGGCTTCGTCGCATCGAAACGAAAAGCTTCTCAGAAAAAGTCCAGGCGGATCAATGCTAAGAGAACTAACGATTTTGACGGGATTGACCTTTGATCGGGTAGCTCATTCGCTTAGAACTTGAACTTTAGTCCAAACTGAAGTTCCCGTGGGTTGTTAGCTTGTGCTGAAACCACCCCGAAGCTCTGTGTGTTGAGGGTTCCGTTAGGAGCCGCAAATTGAACGGTATTGGTAATGTTGAAAACCTCAAATCGGAACTGTGAGGTAATGAGCCGGTCTTCGATGTGGAACGAGAAGTTACGCACCAGCACAGCGTCAAGGTTGCGCTGGAAATTGGTCCGAACATCTGGCAAATACGGCCCCACGTTGCCGTACGTATATGCGGCGGCGGTTGTGAAGTCCGCGGTGTTGAACCATTCTGCAATAGTGGGATTGCTGAGTTTGGCGCTCTGTCCATTGTCGATAGCTGTTCGGCTGATAGCAATCGGTTGCCCGCTCTGCACCGATAAAATGCCGGAGATATCCCAGTCGGCGATTGCGCCGGTAAGCCATTTGTTCCAGCTCTTGCCGAAACTACGGTCGGAGCCAATCGGAATCTGCCAGACGGAGCTAAGACGAAACTGGTTGGGAGTATCGAACGCGGAGATGCTCTTTTCTATCGAACGGTTGTATTGATCCAGAGGCGTGTGGTCATTATCGATCGCCTTGGAGCGTGTGTAAGCTCCCAGGATGGTGAGGCTGGGCGAAAGTCTGCGCTCCAATTGGAAGGTGCCTGCGTGATATGTGGAGTTGGCATCCGGAACGTTAACCTGCGAGATGCCTGTGTATTGCGGGAAAGGAAGCAGTAGTTGCTGTAGCGCGACCGTTTTACTCGCCAGCGCTCCGCTCGAAATCAAGCCATAGAAAGGATTCGTCACTAAGTTGCTGAGCTTCGATCCCAGCGCTAGATACTGGTCGGGAAGCTGGTCGATATTCCAGGTGTTGAGCAACGCCGTTCCCTTGTTGCCCCAGTAGTGGGCGTCTAGCAAGAAGCCCCATGGCAATTCCCGCTGAAAGCCAAAACTCCAAGTCTGCGCATAACCCATCCGGAAGTTATAGAGCGGAACGCTGATGGCGTTGCCCACGTTCGCGTTAGGATTTCTGTCATTAAGCGCCGGCAGTAGCCCTTGCGGAAAAGGATTGCTCAAAGTGTTCGTCACCGTGAAGCCGTCGATCGAGCCCACCATCGATGTGTTGCGAAGCGCCTCAACCGCTCCGTAGCCTGTACCCTGAATATTCTTGGGGATGAAGAAGATCCCATACCCGCCGCGAATCACGGTTTTGTCTTTCAGACGGTAAGCGAGGCCGAAGCGCGGAGCAAAGTTCTTGTAGTCAGTCTGCTGCTGGTTTGTTGGATTGCCCTGACCCACCCAAACTAACTGACCCATCAAATTCGGTAAATTTGCAGGGCCCGCGAGGGAACTGGTAACGTACGGGTTGAAATAGGCCAGGCGATTGAACTTTTCGCGATTTCCAATTTCCACATCCCAGCGCAAACCAATGTTGAGCGTTAGATTGCGCGTGGCTTTCCAGTCGTCCTGTACATAAGTTCCGAAGTATAAACCCTGCGTAGAGATGCGGTTGAACTGGTCGGCTGTTCCCGACGCGGTGGCGCCGAGTAGAAATGACGCAACTGAGTAGCCTGCTGTAGCGCTCGATTGAGCCGGGTTTGGACCCTGCGTAAATCCGCGCGTGAAGCTAAAAGATCCTGTCGGTATACTGTTCTGCCCTTCATTAAAGTCGAGAACGCGCCAGTCTCCGCCAAACTTGAAACTGTGTTTGCCGCGAAGATACGTGACGCTTCCGAGCATTGCAAATACGTTCCGTGGCTGCGATTGCGCGGCTCCGCCGGCTGTGCCCGTGATGTCGAGAACGAGAAGGTAGGAAATTGGGGAACCACCTCATTGGCAAAAATTGGTGCAAAGCCAAGCTTGGTCAAGTCGAAACCTTGCGTGACGCCCAACTGAATCGCTAATCCGCGTGAGAACGATGTCTGTAGGTCCAGTACGAGATTAGGATTGAACACTCGCGTCACGTCCGCAATCGCCTGGGTGTAAATGTCATGAACCACCGCCGAAGTGTTCAGTGGGGAAGGCAGCGCGCCGCCACCGCCGCGCAGATCATTCTGGCGCGAAAACCGGAAGAACGAACGCGTCTTATCGTCCAAGTTGGCGTCTTCCCGCAGGTCATACTTGTCGCTGTTGGTATAGGTGGTGGGCGAATAAACGTAGTTGTTCTGCCCGGTAATAGCTGCTCCGGGGTGTTCCCCAATGGATAGTAACCCAACGTATTGATCGCTACCGGGTCGAACCGCGAACTAGGAATAACATTGCCCGGAAAGGGAGTGCGCACCCGCGTGGATCCGCCTGCCAAGATTGTGGTCGTGTTCGGGTCGTAGATGGTGATGAGTGCTCCATTGGCCGCATACGTTTGTGAGAAATCGCCCGTCCTTTGCAATGGCGACGGCACTGTCGATACGGATGTTGACGGATAGCCTTGGCGCAAGCCCTCATAATCGGCAAAGAAGAAAAGCTTGTTCTTGATTACCCGGCCGCTGGTGTTGCCGCCGAACTGATGTCTCGCAAAGGAAGGGTTGGCCAGCCCTGCACGGTTGTTGAAGAAGTTATTCGCATCCAAAATACTGTGCCGTTCAAACTCGTAAGCTACTCCATGGAAGTCGTTGGCGCCGGCTTTCGTGATGATGTTAATAATGCCGCCGGAAGTACGGCCGAAGCTGGCGTCGTAGGTGTTGACCTGTACTTTGAATTCCTGAACCGAATCCACCGGCGGATTAATGATGCCGCGGTTGATGTCCGGTGTCGTGTCTGGCGCCCCATCCAGAAGAATCTCCTGCGATCCCGATCGGCCGCCGCCGACATAGAAGTCGGATTTAAAGAAATTACGAGCTACTGAGGACGATGCGTTGGCGCCAAAGTTCGAACCCAGCACGACGCCAGGCGTGAGGGCAATGAGCGCCATCGGATCGCGAACATTCAGCGGAAGATTCTCGATGCTGCGCGTAGTGACAACTTGCCCAAGCGTGCCGCTCTGCGTTTCGAGCGGGGGTGCCTGGGCGGTAACGTTCACCCGCTCACTCGTTTCTCCTGGTGAGAGCGTCAGATCCAGTTCCAAAACTTGGTTCACCTGCAAGGTGATTGGACCCTGTTCGACCGTTTTGAACCCTTTGAACACGCACGTGATCTTGTATGCCGTCGGAGTCAACGCCACAAAACGGTATATGCCGTTGCTGTCGGTGACAACGTTGAAGGTGGTCCCCGCCGCAATGTTCGTTGCTACAAGGTGAGCCCCCGGTATCAAGCCTCCGCTCGTGTCCCTCACCACGCCCGTGATTTGGGCTTCGAACGTTTGCGCGCTCAGTCTAGGCTCGATCAGCACAACTAGTGCGGCTGCCAGGCAAATGGAAATTCTCTTCATCGACACGTTAAAGCGACTCCCTTGTGGAATATCTTTCTGTATGCGATCTTAAGGCGCGAGTTGAGGAGTTTGAAGTATCGAAGGGTTGTGTAACCTGCTGTTACCACGCGCAATCAATGACATAGGAATCGGGCGCTACGCCGCCTTCCCAAAGACGGCGGTATGATGTAGCCAACTAGGGTCTACGATGATCACACAACCAGTCGTTGTTGAGCGAGCCGAATCCGGTTCGGAGGTGTCCGAAAGCCTCGCAGCCGTTCTTGAAAGCCGCGCATTTCAGCGTGCTCATACTCTTCGCACACTTCTTGAATACCTCTGGCGGCATCGTGACGAAGCCCTTTGCGAGTACGCGATTGCCGTCGACGCGCTCGGACGCAACCACGATTTCGACCCTAAGATTGACGCCACAGTGCGCGTTCAAATATCGCGCCTTCGTCAGAGGCTTGAGAAATTCTACGAGGTAGAGGGGCACGGCTGCAGGCAACGAATTAGTATCCCGCTGGGTTCCCACCAGCTCGAAATCCAGGAGATTTGTGAACACGCTGTCGTGGATGATGCAATCCCGCCAACAGCCTTGCCAAGCGGTCGGCGCATTACATTCTGGCTAGCGACGGCCTGTGGATGTCTGTTGATCGTGAGCGCCGTTTTGGCATCGCAACTCCTCAGAGCCTCGAAACAATCCCAGTCAAACCGTCAGGCAATCGCCGGCACTTGGTTCTGGACATCCTTTTTCAGAGATGGACGCGGAACTCGGGTCATCCTTCCCACTCCAACTTTCTTTGCCTGGCGTCCACATCCCGATCGCCCTGCAGCGACCGTGATGTTTCGCGACACCGATATCAACGATTTTGCCGATCGCGAAAAATCGGAATCGATCAAGAAATTGGAGAGTGTTTACGGTAGGCCGACACTTGCCCAGAGCTATACCGTTACTTCTGATACGTTTGCCGCTATTCGTCTGAGCCAATATTTGGATCGCGCCGGCTATGAGACCGCTGCCTCAAGTAGCGCCAACGCTCCGCTTGAGATGCTAGATCATGAGAATGTGATCGCGCTCGGAACGTGGGGCACTTTGTCCCCGCTACAGCCGTTCCTTGACCGCATGACCTTTCAATTGGTCGATCATGAGCAATCCGTCATTAATAAAGCGCCGGTCGCAGACGAGGCGGTCCGCCTCGATCAAGTTGTCGAGTCGCCAGTACGCGGCACTTGGCTTGGCGTGATTGCCGTACTTCCGGGGCAAAGCGGCCAGACCCATCTCTTAGTCCTTGCATCACGCCACACGGCGGCACTCGTCTCCTTCCTAACGTCAATGGACGGCTTGTCGCAGTTGCAGAAACTCTGGAAGCAAAAGGGGGCACCCGAATATTACGAAGTGGTTGTCGCGGCGGAAATGGATGGAGAAACGTTGGTCCGGTTCAGCGCAGTGGCCTTGCATCCCTTCCGTAACAGCCCGTAACACAACCCTGTGAAACTTCCAAACTGAGTTGGCCGGCAATAGAATCAAAACAACTCATGCGAACTCTATTGACCTTACTAGCAGCGACCTTGTCGTTGGTTGCTGCTGCTCCTCCGGAGCGTGATCTTATCGTGTACGGAGGCACGGCTGGCGGCGTCATCACTGCGGTGTCAGCCGCGCGTCAGGGTCTTTCGGTCACTCTTCTTGAACCTGGTCGGCACGTAGGCGGAATGGCAACTGGGGGGCTTTCGCGCACCGATTTCGGTAAGAAAGAAGTGATTGGTGGCTATGCGTTGGAGTTCTACTGGCGTGTCGGGCTGAAGTATGACATCGGCCGCTACGCGCAAGATGTCGCCTGGTACTACGAACCGCACGTCGGCGAAGAGGTTTTTCTCGGAATGCTGCGACAGGCGCACGTCGAAGTACTCTTCGGCCAACGATTACGTGAACCAAACGGTGTGCACAAGAACGGCACACAGATCGTCGCTGTCGTTACTGAGGACGGCATCGCTCACGCAGCCCGCTCTTTTGCTGACTGCTCTTATGAGGGCGATCTAATGGCGCAAGCCGGGGTCAGTTACACCTGGGGCCGTGAATCGACGAGCGAATACGGCGAGAGTCTGGCCGGCGTCCGAGACCGTACGCCTAAACACCAGTTCCTTTCGCAGATTTCGCCGCGCGATGACGACGGTAAATTGCTACCCGAAATCTATGCCGGTCCACGCGGAAAGCCGGGTAGTGCCGACAAAAAGGTTCAGTCGTATAACTTTCGGATGATTCTCTCCAACAATCCAGCGAACCAAGTGCCGTTCCCAAAGCCCCCAAACTATGATCCGCATCGCTACGAGTTGATGGCACGGCTGTTGAAGGCTTCCACAGAAAGGCTCGGCCGTGCGCCCGTATTGCAAGAGGTGACTCTCATTGCCCCAATTCCAAATCAGAAGGCCGATTTCAATAACCAGGGACCTTTTTCAACCGATTACATTGGCGCCAGTTGGGATTATCCCAACGCAACCTATGCAAAACGAGCTGAGATCTGGCAGGCTCACGTCGATTACACAAAAGGCTATTTCTATTTCTTAGCCCATGACCCGCGTGTACCGCCTAGCTTGCAAAAGGAAGTGAACGAGTGGGGGCTGGCAAAAGACGAATTCGTTGACACCGAAAACTGGCCTAATCAGTTATATATCCGCGAGGCGCGCCGCATGATTGGCGTCTATGTGCTCACACAAAAAGACCTGCAAACGGATTTGACGAAATCCGTACCGATTGGAATGGGCTCGTACAACAGTGATTCCCACAACATTCAACGCATAGTGAATAGCGAAGGATTTGTAGACAACGAAGGCGACATGCAAGTGCCTGTCAAGCCCTATCAAATCCCGTACGAAATTCTGCTACCCAAGCCGAGCGAGGCGACAAACCTGATTGTGCCTGTTTGTTTTTCCGCGAGTCATGTTGCTTATTCTTCGGCGCGCATGGAGCCTCAATATATGATCATGGGCCAGGCTGCGGGAGTGGCCACCGCACTCGCGTTGCATTCTGGCAAGCCGATCCAAGATATCGACAAGGCAAAGTTAGTACAAATTTTGCAGGAACAGGGTGCCGTGATCGAGTATAAGCCCACCGTAATTCAACCGAGCTTCTTTTATAAACTGTGGAGCCAATTTCAGCCAGATGCATCCAGTCGCGCGCAGTTGCCCTAAGTTATCAGTCCTCACTTTTGTGATATCACAGCCAAGACACTAGACGGTGTGCTCTCTTTACTCATAAACTCGACACAGACCAAACGGTCAAAAGATGTGGAGGTAAAAGTAAATGCCATATTGTGCAAACTGCAACACGGACGTAGCTGGCAAATTCTGTACTCACTGCGGCGGCGAAACTGTCACTCAAGCAGTCACGATTGAAGCTCCGGTCATCGTTCAGCAAGCCGCAGCCGGCGCCCAGCATGTGTCCATGCGATCGCCTGGCTATGTTGCGCCGGTCGCAGGCGCGCCTGTTCAATCCATGGGCTCAACTGCCGACAATCGCTTTACTCACGATGCTGAGTTCTTGCTTCGAAGTACGGGCGAACGCATTGCCTGGCAGGGAAAGCCATCAATTTATTGCCTGGTGCCGCGTGCGGTCATTTGGGCACTTGTCATTTTGATCGCTACAGTTGTTGCAATCGGCACTGGCCACGGCGGCGGATGGGTCTTGTTCTGGATTTTGGCGGCGGCTGTTCACATCGGCACCGGTTACCTGAACTGGAAGAATACAACTTACCGAATTACCAGTCAGCGCATCGAATATAGTAGCGGTGTCTTTAGTGCCACCACCGCCGCGAAACCGCTCAGCCACATCGGCAACGTGACCATTCTTCGCCCGTTTCCCTGGAATCTCATGCAGTTGGGCCACTTAGAGCTAGATATTCCCGACGAAACCATGCGGGCTCGCAATGGCGTGCTCTCCCGCGTTCGGCTCAAGTACTTGCCGAATCTGGAAACGACGCGCGATCTGATTCATAGTTCCAGTGCTATCGGCAATCAGCTATGGGATCAGCACCGCTACGGCCGCTAGAACGGAGGATAACTACCCCAGCCGTATGCCGCCTGACCTTTAGGGCGCTTTCTTCTTCGTACCGGAACTCATCTCGGATCCTGGCATTATAAAACCTACCCTTAGATTCGGCATTCAACAAGCCGTGGTATGTTTGCTCATCTACCCCGAAATATCGGTAGACTCTGCCGCTCTTTAGTTCCACGCGCAGGATCTTCGTCTCAGTTCGATAAGCTACAGCCGCTATCAAGCTCGACTGTAACTTCACTCTCTTCATGGACGTCGTCTACGATCAGCGACGCCCCTCGCGGTATTTGGCAATCAACGCATTAGTGGAACTATCATGCTTCAACGGCGCAGTGCTCGTCAGTTCCGGAATGATCCGATTCGCCAGCGCCTTGCCCAGCTCCACGCCCCACTGGTCAAACGAATCGATCTGCCAAATCGCACCCTCGGTGAAGACCGTGTGCTCATAAAGCGCAATCAGCTTGCCCAATATTTCTGGTGTTAACCGGTCCGCCATAATGACCGTGGATGGCCGGTTGCCCTCGAACGTCCGATGCGGCACCAAGTCTTCCTTTGTCCCCTCGGCGCGCACTTCGTCCGGCGTCTTGCCAAAGGCCAGTGCTTCGGCTTGGGCGAACACATTCGCCATCAATAGGTCATGATGCGTGCCCAGCGGATTCAGCGTGTGGAAGAACCCAATAAAATCGCAAGGAATCAGTTTGGTTCCCTGATGAATCAACTGATAGAACGAGTGCTGCCCATTGGTTCCCGGTTCGCCCCAATAAATAGGGCCCGTTTGATAATCCACCTTCTGGCCATCCAGCGTCACATGCTTGCCGTTGCTCTCCATAGTGAGTTGCTGTAAGTAAGCCGGAAAGCGTTTCAAATACTGCTCATACGGCAGCACGGCCACTGTCTGCGCTTCAAACAGTGTGTTGTACCAAATGCCCAGCAAGCCCATCAACACCGGCATATTCTGCGCAAACGGTGTCGTCCGGAAATGGTGATCCATTGCGCGGAAGCCTCTCAGCATTGCCTGAAAATTCTCTGGCCCAATCGCAATCATGGTCGAAAGCCCGATCGCCGAATCCATCGAGTAACGTCCGCCTACCCAGTCCCAAAAGCCGAACATGTTGGCCGTGTCGATCCCAAACTCGCTCACCTTGGCCGCGTTTGTCGAAACGGCCACAAAGTGTTTCGCCACCGCCTTTTCATCTTTCAACTGCGCCAGTGCCCAAGCTCGAGCCGTTTGCCCGTTCGTCATGGTCTCTAGCGTGGTAAACGTCTTTGAGCAGATTATGAACAGTGTCTCTTCCGCGTTCAGCCCTTTCGTCGCTTCCGCGAAGTCAGTCCCATCCACGTTCGACACAAATTGGAAAGTCATGTCACGCTGGCTGTAAAACTTCAGCGCCTCATACGCCATCACCGGTCCCAGGTCAGATCCGCCAATGCCAACGCTAATCACATTGCGGATCCGTTTGCCGGTATGTCCCTTCCAGGCACCGCTGCGAACTTGTTGGGCGAACGCCGCCATCTTGTCCAGCACCGCATGAACCTCGGGCACCACATCTGCGCCATCGGAGAAATACTGCTCGCCTTTGGCCGCCCGTAAGGCTACGTGTAACACCGAACGATTCTCCGTTGTGTTGATCTTCTCGCCTTTGAACATCGCCTCAATGCGCTGCCGCAAACCGGATTCCTCGGCTAATTGCAGCAGTAATTGCAGCGTCTCATTGGTAACTCTGTGTTTGGAATAGTCAAAGTAGAGCCCGAGAGCCTCTATCTTCAGGCGTTCCCCGCGTTGTGGATCGTCTGCGAACAACTGCCGAAGGTGCAGATTGCGGACCTTCGCATAGTTTGCTTCGAGTGCCTTCCAAGCAGGACGGCTTTGGAGCGGGGCGGGGCCGAATGGCTTCTCTGGAGTAGTCATCTCTTCAGTTAAGCAATTTAGCACCCTTGATTCGGGGCGATCTATCGCTTTGCTGATACCGTGAGCAAATTCCGCACGACCTTGTCCAATTGCTCAGACTGTTGACTGAGAGCCGACGCCGCCTGCATCAAATCGCCCGTATGCCCATGCGTGCTGGTGGCCGTCTCATTCACCGCCGTGATTTGGCGGCTCACGCTTTCCGTATTCCCCGCCGCTCTGTTCACGCTTTGACTAATTTCCGCCGTGGCTTGCCGCTGTTCGGTGACGGAGAAAGCAATTCTTTCAGCAATCTCGCTCATCTGTTGAACTCGCTCTTCAATCTTTCCGATGCCGTCCCCCACTCCTGTTGTGGAGCTTTGGATCTGATGAACCTCACCGGTAATTTGCTCGGTCGCCTCGGCAGTTCGCAGCGCCAGGTTCTTCACTTCTGAAGCCACCACCGCGAATCCGCGCCCCGCCTCGCCCGATCGCGCCGCTTCAATGGCCGCATTCAACGCCAGTAACTTCGTCTGGTCCGCAATTTGCGTGATCAGCTTGATAATGCCACCAATGCGTGCCGATACTTGTGTCAGCACCGCCATCGTTTTTGATGTGCGCGTGGCGTCGCTCACTGCGGCGCGCGCCAGTTGTTCCGATTCTTTCGCCTGCCGTTCAACTTCGGAGAAGGAAGCGATCAGTTCTTCGGTAGCCGATGCCACAGTCTGGACGCTCGACGATGTTTCGTGAGCCGCTGATGAAACGCTCGATGAAGCATGGGTTGTGGCTTGTGCCCCTTCAGAAAGGGCGCCTGCTGACGAACGTACCGCTGAAGCCGTTTGCGCTATTGCTTCCATCACTTGCGTGAGTTCCGCCGCCAGAACCGATCGCCGCTGTTCTAACTCAACCAATGTGCGGTGCTCCCGCGCCATCTCGCTTGTGGCGGCATTGCACAAACCCGCGGCTTTGTTAAACGCGCCAAGCATTCCTCGGACAATAATCTTGCGGTAAAACTTGCCTTTGGAAGCCGCGTCCAGGCAAGCGCCGGATTCGCGCACATAGGCATCCGTCAAATCGAGTAAGTTGTTAATGCCGTGCAGCATTCGCGTCAGGTCACTGTTGCCGCTAATGGACAAAAGGCGGGGTTCCAAATTGCCCTTGGCCGCCTGCTCGCACACGTCGGCGGCCTTTCTGATCCATTCCCGCTCGCTCGATTCCAACTCAGTGTTCGAGAGAGAAAATGAACTCGTCATACTCGATTCCCAGCCCTTTCAGCGTTTGCACTAACTCGTTCCCCGCCGCCGTCATTCCTTGCCGCCAATCGGCATGGCCCATCTCCACTTTTAGTAAATGCCGGTAAAGGTCTTCCATCTTGGCCACCGCGCCGCGGTTCGGCACGCGCCGGTTGGAATGATAACCAACGATGTTTCCAGACGCGTCCCAGGTTGGAGTTACGTGTGCATGGACCCAGTAATGATCTCCGCTCTTGCTCATGTTCTTGACATAGGCGAAGATTTCGCGCCCGTCCTCAATCGTGTCCCAGAGCAATTTGAAAACGCAGCGCGGCATATCAGGATGCCTCAAGATGCTGTGCGGCATCCCCATCAATTCGCCTTCCGAATATCCAGAGATGTTTATGAAGACTTGATTGGCGTAGCGAATAATGCCGTTCCGGTCAGTCTTGCTCACGATGATTTCGTCTTCGCCAAAAAAGGCTTCACGGCCCGTTGGCTTCGGGCGCTTCCAAACGGCGCGGGTTTCGGTGGACATGCTCACCACGCCAAATAAGTCCCTCGTCGCCTTAGTTTCTCTCCCGGAATTCCTATGCCATATTCCAGACGCCTAGGACATCGTTAGCAGATAAGTAACGCCCGCTTTCAGTGGTAAATCGATCACTCCACCTGAGATGTGAGCTTCCAAGGGTTTGCCGGCTTCCGTAACGAAGACCTTCGTGATAGGCGAAGGAATGGCGATTGTCTGTTGCTTCGCGATCTTTGGCCGCAGCGTCACTTGGGAAGGTTTCCCGGCCGCCCAAGTGATATCCACCTCCAATCCGCCGCGAGCCCGCAAGTCCCATGACCTTGCCTTGTTGCCAAACCTTCGGAATCGCCGGAAGCAGACGCAGTACATCTTCGTGGCTCTGCAAAAGCATCTCCGCCAGTCCGGCCGCGCCGCCGAAGTTGCCGTCAATCTGAAAAATCCACCCTTCGCCTGCTGGATGCGTGTCAAATAGGTTGGGTCCGGTGCTGTGCTGCAGCAGACGGCACAAAGACTCGTGCGCCAGATCGCCGTCCAGCAACCGAGCCCACAGACAGATTGCCCACGCGCGGCTCCAGCCCGTGTATGCTCCACCCGCCGCTAGCCTTCGTTCCAGCGAAACGCGAGCCGCCTTCCAGAATTCCGTCTGCCTCTGCGACGTCAATTCCGACCCCGGATAGAGCGGATACAAATGCGACATGTGGCGCTGCCCCGGGGTATCCTCCTTGAAGTCTTCCGACCATTCCTGCAACTGTCCGAACTGACCAATTTTGTAGGGCGGTAACACTGCTAACTTGCCCTCTAACGTCTTGCGAAACGCCTCGTCCACGGACAGCACCCTGGCGGCTTCTATGCAATGTGTGAACAACTCGCGAATGAGTGCAATGTCCATAGTGCATCCCGCGCTGGTCATACAATGCTGGCCGTCCGGCGAAAAGAAGCTATTTTCGGTAGAAAACGATGGGCAGGTGGTTAGGCCGCCTTGTGGATGCGGAACGAGCCACTCGATGTAAAATTCGGCCGAGCCCTTCAGCACCGGATACACACGCCCCCGCAAAAAATCTTCGTCTTTCGCAAATAGATAATGCTCCCAAAGATGCGCGCACAACCACGGTCCACTCATCTGCCAGTTGGCCCACGTTGGGTCGCCTTTGCCGAAATCCCCCACTGGCGCCGATTGCCGCCAGAGATCCACATTGTGATGCGAGACCCACCCCGGCGCTTTGTAATTCACCTCGGCCGTTTTTCGCCCGGTTTTACTCAACCCTTCAATCAATTCAAACAACGGTTCATGACACTCGCTCAAATTGCCCGTCTCGGCCAGCCAGTAGTTCATCTGAACATTGATGTTCGCTGTCCAATTGCTGCTCCAGGGCGGTCGAATCTGGTCGTTCCAAATGCCTTGCAAATTTGCCGGTTGCGAACCCGGCCGCGAACTGGCGATCAGTAAATAACGTCCGTATTGGAAATACAACGCTAATAAGTGATGGTCTGTTTCATCAGTAGCGAATGCCTTCAATCGCGCATCGGTCGGCATGGTTGACGCTTCCGACTTTCCTATATCGAGACTCATGCGGCGAAACAGTGATTGATGGTCCGCCAGATGATGGCGCAATAATTCTTCGTCGCTTTTGCTGACCAACCGCAAGCAAACGGCGTTCACAAACCCCGCCAATCTCATCCGCGCTCTTATCCGGCATTTGATCAAAGCCACGGTAACCGGTAGCAGCCGTCAAAAGAATAGTGACTTCATTCGCGCCGGAGATTTGCAAGTCTTCGCCGGCCGACGCTACCTTGCCGCCGTTATGCCGAACCTCAAGGCGGCATTCAAAGCGCATGCCTTTCCCGTCGGACGCGTCATAAATCACGGGGTTCGGCGAGTTCACGTAATTGGGTTCCACATGCGCGGGCGCTTTCCCACGCAGCCGAAGCCCCTTCGCCCCTAATACTTCACTCTTCGCTTGTAAGAGGCTGTCGAGCCTGATCGTCAACGTGAGCGCACCCTTCTTGCTGGCACTCAAACGCAGCACTATCACTTGGTCCGGCGCAGAGCAAAACACCGACCTCCGATAACTGACTCCACCCGCCTCAAAACTTACTTGCGTTACGCCCGAATCCAGATCCAGCTCACGACGGTACTCACTCGCCTCGCCCAAACCCGAGAACTTCATTCGCAAATTCCCAAGCGGCTGGAAAGACTCGTTATACGGCCCTTGCATCTTGTGGCAAAGGCGATCGGCTTCTTTATAGTTCTTGTCTTCAAGAACGGCCTTGCGAATATCCGGCAACGCGTCGCTCGCCTGTGGATTATTCCACTCATGCGGCGCGCCAGACCACAACGTATCCTCATTTAACTGCAGTCGTTCTTCGTCCACTCCGCCGAAGACCATCGCTCCTAAACAGCCGTTGCCCACAGGCAGCGCGTCTGTCCAGATTTTAGCGGGTTGTTTGTACCACAGCACCCACTCACTGGCTTCCAAATTGGGAAGCGGCTTTGAAAACGCCTGTGCCGCCGCCAAAGCAGCCGATGCCTGCGCCAGGAAACGCCTTCGCGATTGTTTTGCCATTTTGAGCCGTTCGAATTGTATCGAAGGCTGCTAGCTGCCTACTAGTTGCGCATAAACGCTGCGCGCTATTCCCACATCCGTGGTGCCTTTGACTATGGCTCGGCCATCCGGGAAAAACGTCACGTCATACTTCGGCACAGATAAGCGCAGCGCAAACTCATTGACTCGCACCACTCCCAGCGGTCGCAGTCGGGTCGCCAGATCCTGTAAATCCAAAGGCCGCGCGTTCTCATGCAATTGCACCGCGTTGCGCCCGCACAGGCTCACAGGAGACCGCTTGCGTCCTTCCAAATAGCGGAATTCGTGCGCCCCGCAAACCTGGCAAGCCCGCATCCGGCTCACCTGCGGAAACGCGCTTGATTCGTCCCCTGCCAGACGTCCATCGTATGAATAAAGCAGGCAAAATCGTCCCAACCCGCCAGCAGGCGCATCACCATGCCGACTTGCAACGCCGCTACCGAAGCGGTCACCGGCGCAATCACACCATTCACATCGCAAGTGGGCTGAATGCCGGCCGGCGGCTCTGGGTAAACACAAGCCAAACAGGGGCCTTTTCCGGGACAACCGGCATAACCACGCCATAACTGCCCACGGCCGCCCCATAAATCCAAGGCTTTTTCGATTTGACGCTAAGATCATTGATGAGATATCGCGTTTCGAAATTGTCCGTGCCATCAAGAATAATGTCAAAATCGGATGCCAATTCTTCGGCATTCGACGGCGTCAGATCTTTGACCAGCGGCTCAATTTGCACGTGAGAATTAATTTGTTGTAGACGCCGTGCGGCCGCCATTGCTTTGGGAGACTCATTTTGAGCATCAGACTCGTCGTAAAGCCATTGTCTTTGCAGATTTGTGTAGTCTACGTAATCGCGATCAATCAGGCGCAGCCGGCCAATGCCCGCGCGTACCAGCGCCTCAGCCTGAAAGCTTCCTAGTGCGCCGCAGCCGACAACACAGACCGATGCCCGCCCGATCTTCTCCTGTCCAGCCGCTCCGAGGCCGGGAAAAAGAATTTGCCGGGAATACCGTTCGTTGTCGCCGACTGTCATCTATCACGATCCTAGCAATCCTGGCTTGCCGGCTATCGTTTGCCCAGGAGCCCGATAACAACCTCTTGCAAGAAGCTTTGAAGTACGAGGGGCGCACGGTGGTGAGTCTGACGTTTGAGCCTGCCGACCAGCCTCTGACGAAAGAGGATTTGGCCAAACGCGTTCCTCTGCACGTGAGGTTCGCCATTCCACGAAGCCGATTTGCGAACTGCCCTGCAAAATCTCTACTCATCGGGCCGCTATGCGGATCTGGCAGTGGACGCGAGCGATGAAGGCGCCGGCGTGGCCCTGCGTTTCGTGACGCAGCGCGCCTATTTTGTCGGCAAAATTGCAGTGGAGGGAATCAAAGACCCACCTAACGAAGGCCAACTGCTCAGTGCGGCCAAACTGCGCACCGGCAGTCTCTATTCGGCGGCCGACACCGACCAAGCTACCGAAAGCCTGCAGAATCTCTTGCGCCAAAACGGCTTCTACAATGCCGATGTGCAGCCTCAAGTTGATTACGAGCCTGAGTGGGAAGAAGCGCACGTCAGCTTTATTATCGATCCGGGCCGCCGCGCGAAATTGGAAAAGCCTGCTATTAGCGGCAATAAACAAATCTCTACGGCGAGCATTATCCGCGCCACGCATTGGAAGCGGCTTTATGGTTTTCTGGGTCTTGGCTGGCGTCCGGTTACGAATGAGCGCGTTCGTAGCGGCTTAGACGGCATCCGGCGCGATTATGAGAAGCGCAGCCTTCTGCAATCAACCGTCACGCTGAATCGCCTGGATTATCACGACGAAACCAATACCGTTGAAGCGTTTATCGATATTAAAGAAGGTCCGCGTGTCGCCATCAGAGTAACGGGCGCCAATATCAGTCAAGGAAAACTCATTGAGCTGGTGCCGATGTTTCAAGAGCATTCCATTGATCCCGATCTGGTGACGGAAGGCGATCACAACATTGAAACTTATCTGGAATCCCATGGCTATTTTGAGGCGGAAGTCTCTCACTCCATCACCGACGGCAAAGACGCCAGCGAGCGCATTGTGACTTATATCGTCGATCGCGGCAGCCGTCACAAAATGGTTTATCTAGGCATTACCGGTAACCACTATTTCTCCAGATCAGATGATTCGCGAGCGCATGCTTGTTGAGCCTGCCCATTTGCCGCGCTTCCCTTACGGCCGCTTCAACTCGTCCTACTTGCGTCAGGATCTGCAGGCGATTCGCAATCTGTATGCATCAAATGGTTTCCGCGATGTAGCTGTCACCTCACGCGTGGAAGACGATTTTCACGGCGGCACGAATCATCTGGGCGTATTCATCGAGATCGTAGAAGGACACCAATGGCTGGTGAACGATGTTAAGTTAGAAGGTGTGCGCCGAAGGCGACAGGGCAAAAATAGAAGATTTGCTTTCATCCGCGAAGAATCAAGTCTACAGCGATGCCAGTATTTCGCTGGATCGTGAAAACGTTTTCAATTATTACTATGGCCGCGGCTTTCTGAATGCCACTTTCGATTACTACCCGACGCCAGCCGCTGAGCCCCACAGATCACTTGCGCTATGTTGTAAACCCAGGCCGCGGACTTTTGTGCGGAATGTTCTGATGACGGGATTGGATACAACGAATCCGAAGCTGGTCTTCAACCGCCTGGAATTGAAGAGGCGGCGAGCCGCTTTCTTTGGCAAAAGAAATTGATAGCAGCGGCGGCTGTATGATCTTGGGCATCTTTTCGCACGTGACGACGGCAATGCAGAATCCGACTGGCGATGAAGAAGACAAATATGTCCTATTCGATGTGGACGAAGCGCGCCATTATTCGTTTACGTTTGGATTTGGCGCACAGATCGCGCGCATTGGCGGCGGCATTACGAGCTTGGATAATCCCGCAGGCAGCACGGGATTTACGCCGCGTATCGCCGTGGGTCTAGCCGCAACAACCTTTTCGGCTTAGGACAAACGCTTGGCTTGCAAACGGCCGCGTCCACCATCGAGCAGCGCGCTGCGCTCACCTATTTCATTCCGCATTTCATTTCGAATGACAATTTAAGCCTCACCACATCAGTGCTGATTGAGAACTCTAACGACATTCGCACCTTTACGGAGCATCGCCGTGAAGGATCTATCCAGCTTTCGCAACGGCTCTCGCGCTCGTTTACTTTTCAATACCGCATCGCCTACCGGCACATCACGTTGTCGAACCTCAAGATCGGTGAAGGTGTCCTGCCCGTCCTGGCGCAGCCGGAAACTGCCGGTGTGGCCAACTTCACTGTCATTCACGACAAGCGTGACGATCCCACCGATGCCCACCACGGTTCCTATACAACGCTCGATCTGAGCTATGCTCCCGGTTTCTTAGGAACGCAGACACACTTTGCTCGCGGCTTGTTACGCAATTCCACGTATCATTTGTTTGGCCGCGATTTCGTTTTTGCCCGCAGCACGCAATTCGGCGTCATTCAACGCACCGGCGGTAAGAACGATGCGACGACAACCGACCCGAACCCTATTCCGCTGGCCGAACGCCTATATTCAGGTGGTTCCACTTCGTTGCGCGCCTTTCCGGATTTTCAAGCTGGACCGCGCGATCGGCATAACCGGGTTCCCCGTGGGTGGCAATGCGCTGGTGGCGAATACTTTTGAACTACGCTTCCCGTTATTTGGCGATAACCTGGGCGGCGTTTTGTTTCACGACGCCGGCAATGTGTATAGTTCCATCGACGATGTTAGTATCCGCTTCCGGCAGCACCATAACGATTTTCAAGACTTCAACTACATGGTTCAATCGGTAGGCTTCGGTTTCCGCTACCGTTCCCCCATCGGCCCCATCAGCCTCGATTTCTCGTTCAGTCCGGATGCGCCGCGGTTCTATGGCTTTAAAGGCACAGAACAGCAGTTGCTGCAATGCTCCATTAATAATGACTGCCCGGCGAGCGGCGTGACCCAAAAAATCAATGCTTTCCAATTCCATTTCTCACTGGGGCAGGCCTTCTGATGCGGCTGATTTCCATTGCCTGCTGCTTGCTGCTAGCCGTTTCCGCTGAGACCATCGACCGGCTTGCCATCACCGTCGGCCACCAAATCATCACCGAATTGCAGATTGACGAAGAGTTACGCGTAACCGCCATGCTCAATCACCAATCTAACGTGGGACGCACGCTGGAGATGCGGCGCGACGCGGCAGACCGGCTGGTAGAGCAACTGCTGATCAAACTGGAAATGGAAATAAGCCGCTATGACCTTCCTGAATCTGTGGACGTCGATAAGTATTACCAGCAGATTGAAGAAGCCAACGGCGGCGCCGCCGAATTTGCAAAAACTTTGCGCGCCTTCAATCTCACGCCCGGCGTTTTGCGCAGTCATCTTGAATTGCAACTCACCGAATTGAAGTTCATTGACGTGCGATTCCGGCCCGACGTCAATATTTCAGATGCCGATATTGAGGCCGCGTATCAAACCCGCATCGCCACCTGGAAGCAAACCCATACCGGGCCGCCGCCCACGCTCGACGCCTCCCGTGAATCGCTTCGCGCGATGCTGGTGGAAGATCGCACCGATGCGGCCCTTGATGCCTGGCTGACCGATAGTCGCAAACGGGTGCGGATCGTCTATTTAGATAAGACGCTTCAATAATGAAACTCAAACGCAAAGCCGCTTGGAAAATCGCCGCCGCGACCCTCGCGCTTTTGTGTGTGGTGGGCTTTGCGTTGGTCGCGGTGTTGCAGTCCGAATGGTTTCGCAACGAGATTCGTAACCGCATTATTTTGCAGGTTGAGAAAACCACTGGCGGCAAAGTCGAGATCAACGGTTTCGATTACGACTGGCGAAAACTAACCGCCGATCTGACCGGCTTCGTTATTCACGGCACGGAAAAGCCGCCCGCCGATCCGCTGTTTCGCGTCGAGCGCGCGCAAATTACCGTAAGAGTGCTGTCCGTCCTCGAACGCTCGGCAGACGTCTCTTCCATCGTTTTGACCCGCCCCCAAGTCAGTCTCACCATCGCGCCGGATGGTTCCACTAACCTTCCCACTCCGCCCGTTGCGGTTCATAGTAAAGATCCTATCGCCGAATTGTTCGCTCTCAAACTCAATCATTTTGTGATCACCAATGGATTGGCCGTGGTGAACGACCAACGCATCCCGTTAAATGTCCATGGCGATGGTGTTGAAATGGCGGCCAGTTATCTGAAAGCTGGACCGAGCTACGATCTCACGCTTTCTTCCAGGCAAATCGATTTAGCTTTTGGTGGCGGTCCCGGTTTGAATCAAATGATGCGCGGCCCGTTGCAACTGAACGCACGCGCGTCCATCGGTAAAGACCGCGTGCTCGTCCAGAAAGTCGAACTCTTGGGTGCTACTTCCCATATCGTCGGCAGTGCCATGGTAGAACACTTCGCACGCCCGAGCGTCAATTTTCAGGTTGATGCTTCCACCACTACCAATGAAGTTCTTCCATTGGTGAAGTTCAGCTATGTCCGCGACGGAAAGCTCGGTGTTCGCGGCACGGGCCATTATGACCAAACGCAGGGCTGGTCTTTTGATGGCAAAGCCGAAGCTCAGCAAGTACGCCTCGACACTAAGTTCGTCAAACTCGCGGGCATTAACGGTTCATCGGATGTGGAGGTTCGAAAAACGCGGACCGGTTTTTCGCCACATCGCCGGCACCGCGCGCGGCGCCAAATTTGTGGGTGAGGCCGCTATCAAGAACTACCGCAACTTAACCTTTGAAGGTGACATTAGCTCACTTTCTTTGCGTGAAGCCGGCTCGTTTTTTACAAGCAAACCTCTCGCCTGGCAGGGTGTGGCAAACGGCCGGGTTCACGGTGCCGCCACGCTCGCGCCGCTCTCCAAGGAGTTTACGGTAGAGGCTAAATTACAAATCGCTCCCGCTTCCACTGGCATTCCCGTATCAGGCGCGGTTGATTTGGCTTATCGGCTAGCGGACAACTCTCTCGATTTCGGCCAGTCTTTCTTGAACTTTCCGCATTCCTCGCTCGCGTTCAAAGGTTCGTTGCGTGGAGAAAACCGGGTTGTTCTCGACAGTAGCGAGCTGGAAGATCTCAAGCCGGTTGTCAGTTTGATCGGTTTGGCGCTTCCGCCAGATTCGTGGCCGATTCTACAGCAAGACGGCCATGCGCACTTCGATGGAACCATCAGTAATCTTCTCGACAGCCCGAACTTCGCCGGCATCATGAAAGCTTCCGCTGTACGGATCGAACGCCAGACCATTGATCAAGTGGACGCCAAATTTAACGCCACCAGCAATGGTGTTGATTTCTCTTCTCTCAGCGTGCAGCAAGGCGAGACGCAAATCAACGGGACTGGATTAGTGGGCCTGAGCCATTGGATTTTGACGCCTGACTCCGCCGTTCGTGCCGCCGTGGCCATCCATGGTTTGAACATCGCCAAGATTGCCGCGCTGATGCCGCAAATCGACCTCCCCATCATTCAAGGGATTGCGTCCGGCACCCTGCAACTCCGCGGAACCTTTGCCCAGCCCGAAGGGCGCGCTCATATTGCGAGCGATAGCCTTGACGCGTACGGCGAGCGCATCAACCAGGCACAGTTCGATGCAGACCTGACTCGCAACTTACTAACAATATCGAAGGGACGCCTTGTTTCCGGTGCGGCCGTGCTCAGTTTCTCCGGTGCTTACGATCATCTCCCAACTTCATGGATGAGCGGCCAAGCCCGCGTTCAAGTTGACAGTAACGGCTTCCCCGTGGCGAGTTTCTCGCCGATCCGAAAGTATGAGCCTGCATTGAACGCACGCGCCGAAATTCACTTTGCAGCCTCAGCTATGGTAGGACCTGGTCATTTCGAGCCCACGGGCGCTAACGGCACCATCCAACTGTCAAACGTCACCTGGAATAAAGTCCCTTACGGCGATATCACTATTAACAGCGAGACGCACGGTCAGTCCGTCGATGCTGTAATCACTGGAGATCTCAGAAAGAATCTGTTGCGCGGAACGGCGAAGATCTCTTTGGCCGCCGGCAATCATGCCACTGCAGATATTGGTTTTGACCGCATTGATCTCACCTCTCTTTACTCGCTCACGGGGGCGGTGAACCCGCCGCTCTTTGACGGCGTCATGTCCGCGAAGCTCCAGTTAGATGGTTCACTCCAAAACATTGACCAAATGCATGTTTCGCTGATATCGGACAAATTAGAACTTTCGTCCCACTTAGCAACCAACGAGGCGGGCAAGCCCAAGGGTTCGGAATTTGTCTTCCGCAATGCTGGCCCCCTGGTAGTGGAGCTTTTCCAAAACACCGCCACTTTGCGCAGTTTTCGTATTGCTGGCGACCAGACCAGCTTAGAGGTGACAGGCAGAATTCCGCTGGATAACAAGAGGCCGCTCGATTTGAAGGTGGCCGGCAACGTCAACTTACAGGCCTATCACCTGTTTGATCCAAATGTTCAGTCCTCCGGCGTCTCGATCATGGCCGCCACTGTAGGCGGAACTTTCGCCGATCCAACCGTTAACGGAACACTGGAAGTGAAGAACGGCTCTTTTGTCCCCGCCAGTATCCCGAATGGTCTGAGCGAAGTGAACGGCACCGTTGTTTTCAACCGCAACCGCGCCACCCTCCAGAAAATGACCGCTAAATCGGGCGGCGGCGAACTAGCCCTCAGTGGGTTTCTCAATTTTGGCGGCGGCGGTCCGCTCATTTATCACTTAGAAGGCTCTGCCGACAATGTGCGTGTCCGTTATGCGGGCAGCATCAGCGTTACGGTGAGCTCCAAACTGCGTTTAAGCGGAACTAGCACGAAGAGCCTGCTTTCCGGAACGTTGACCGTCTCGCGCATCGTCTTCAATCCGAATACCGACGTCGGCGGTTTGTTAGCTGGTCTCAGCGCCGCTAATGCCGCGCCCAGCAGCGATAACGATTTTCTCAACGGCCTGCACTTGGATGTGGCTGTTGAAAGCGCGCCTAACTTGCAATTGAGCACCGCGCTCAGCCGCGATGTGGAGGCGGAGATTAATCTCCGGCTGCGCGGCACGCCCGATCATCCTGTCCTTATCGGTAACTTGGCTGCCAATCAAGGTGATATTCAAGTTTTCGGCAATCGCTATAGCATCAACCGCGGCGAAATCTCGTTTGCCAATCCGGTCAAGATTGAACCCACGCTCGATCTCGATCTTGAAACGCGCGCCCGTGGTGTTACGGTTGACATTTCTATCTCCGGCACATTCAGTAAGCTGAACATTGCCTATCGTTCCGACCCGCCTCTGCAGCCGCACGAAATCATCGCGTTAATATCGCTGGGCCGCGCGCCCGATTCGAGCTACAGTACCAACCCAAATGCGCCCACGACGCCCAGCACGCTGCAATCCGGCGCTAACTCGCTGTTAGGAGCAGGTGTAACTTCGCCTGTCACGAATCGTTTGTCCAAGCTTTTCGGCATTACGAACATTCGCATCGATCCGCTGGTGCAAGGCATCACAAATACCCCGCAAACGCGCGTTACGCTGGAGCAGCAGATCTCGCGCGATATTACGATAACCTACGTCACCAACCTGTCGCAAACATCTGAACAGATCTTTCGTTTCGAATGGGCGTTCAGCCGGCAGTTTTCCGTGGTCGCGCTACGTGACGATAACGGCGAATTCGGCATTGATTTTCAATTTAAGAAGCAGTTCAAATAGCCTATGCGTTTGCGAGCAGAGAAAAACAAGCTCAAAATTGAACACAGCATCATTGACGGCTTGCGCCCCGTGCTGGAGCGCTTGCTGCGCAGTAACCCGCAAATTCGCAGCATTGTGCCAGGCGTCATCCGCCCGGTGCGCGATGCCAAAGGGCCGCCTACGATTCGCATTACGGTGCCAACCACGAATGGGTGGAAGGCCATCGCACTCAGCGGTGGCGCTCGACAGGAACTTTTTATTAGTACCCCAGATAGCAAAGAGCAACTGGCAGCGCTCATCGCCTCCGCCTTGGCTAGAACTTAGATTAGGTCGCGATTAAGGCCGGGGAGGGGAACCGCCCCGGCCTAAATTCCGTCCCGCTCTTTCAAGCGAGCATCCATAGGCCAGCATGGGCAAAAATTACCGGCGCTCGCCGATTTTTACGCAAGAAGAACCGGAGCCGCTTCTGGTGCATATTGCAGGATAATCGAACCTATCCCCCCCAACGTTACGAGAATCCCTCCCGCTATCTCTACTTTCTTGAACTCGTTCCAGGATATGGAAAGAGCCTGGCTACTATTACTGGCAATCGGCGCGTTCTTAAAAGCCCCCGGCCCGTCAAAAAGATTGAAAGTCACCGATAGCTGATAACCCAATTTGCCTTCCCAATGCCATCCGTGCCAGTTCCCGCTCACTAACTCCATCGCATGGCTGACGTTGAATCCGTACACCGCCTGAACAGGTCCTTTGCCGTTCACTCCCCCGCCGGCCACCCGGCGCGATACCGCTAGAGTCGGAGGATAATATGCACCGTTTTGCGGCAAAGTGAAGCCGCCGTTCAGCCAAGCCTGCTTCCCATCCCAAGACAGGCTAATATCCGCAAGCAAGTTGGCAAACACCCTCACGAATGCCGATTCAGGCTCTTTCCCCTGCGGGGTCGTGAGCGTGATTTGCCCGAATAAGGTCAGCGTAACTTCCGCGGGACCCGCATCAAAAGAGAAAGACAAGCCGCGCGTGAAAGTAACCTCACGCGACGACACCTCAGTTTCTGAGTCCGGCTCCGCCTTCAAAGAATCCGGCCTAAACTGCGCTCCGCCACCACCGTTCGATGCTCCTAGTCCGCTTCCTGCTAGCTTTAAATTCGACATGAACCTGAGACGCCATTCTTGCCAAAAAGTTTACACAAAGAGTTCTTTTCGCATCTCGCCGCTCTCGTTGCAGCCGCCTTGGATAAAATTTAGATTACGGCGAAAATTCTCACAGTCCTGCTCTTCATTGCCTCGTCCCGGACCCTTGCCGCAGCTCCATCCGTAACGTTTAACAAAGACCTAGCCCCCGTTCTCTTCTCACATTGCGCCCCCTGCCATCATCCAGGCGGCAACGGGCCATTCCCTTTACTTAGTTACGACGACGTGGCCAAACACGCCGCCCAAATTGTCGCCGTCACGAAGAGTCGCTATATGCCTCCCTGGCCGCCCGAGAAAGGCTATGGCTCATTTCTCGGCGATCGCAGTCTTACGCCCGAACAGATCGGCCTGTTTAACCAGTGGCTGGAGCAAGGCAAGCCGCGCGGCGTCGAGGCTGATCTTCCCCCGATTCCGCAGTTCAATAGCGAATGGCAAATGGGTCCGCCGGATTTAATTCTGCGAATGGCCGCGCCGTTTCGCGTACCCGCTTCCGGTGGCGACGTCTTCCGTAATTTCGTCATTCCCAGTGGCGTGAGTGAGGTCCACTACGTGCGCGGCTTTGAGCTCCGCATGAGCAACCCGCGCGTGGTGCACCATGGCAACGTCGTGCTCGATCGCACTCATTCGCTCAGAGCGCGCGACGGCCAAGATGGCCAGCCAGGTTTCGCCGGTATGGACGTGATCACCGAAGCGGCCGCTGATAACTTCGAGCCCGATTCGCACTTTCTCTTTTGGAAGCCCGCTACTGTCATCCGTCCCGAACCGGACGACATGGCGTGGCGGCTTGATCCCGACACCGACCTGATTGTGAATCTGCATTTGCAGCCCACAGGTAGGGAAGAAATGCTGCAAGCGGAAATCGGCATTTATTTCGCCGCCCATCCACCTACGCGCCTGCCCATGCTGGTGCAGCTTGAACACGACGGCGCCTTGCGCATTCGCCCCGGCGTTAAAGATTTCGAGGTAAGTGATGAACTCACTCTGCCCGTTGATGCCCAACTGCTCTCGATATATCCGCACGCCCATTATCTGGGCAAACTCGTGGAAGCGTGGGCCACCTTGCCCAATGGCAAGCGCGTCTGGCTCATTCGTATTACCGGATTGGGATATCAACTGGCAAGCCACCTATGATTACGCCCAGCCCATAGATCTTCCCAAAGGCACCAAGGTCAGCATGCGCATCCGTTATGACAATACGGCGGAGAACCCGCGCAACCAGAACCATCCTCCTAAGCTCGTTCTGGCCGGTAATCGCAGCGAAGACGAAATGGGCCATGTCTGGCTGCAATTGTTGCCTAAAGAAAATCCGGGCGGCGAAGATCCGCGCATGGCGTTGCAAGAAGCCGTCATGCGGCGGCGTTTGGAAAAATATCCTGCCGATTTTCTTGGCGCATTATAATCTTGGCGGCGTTGCTGCAGATGCGCGGCAAGTATGACGAAGCGATTGCCGCTTACCGCACCGCTTTGAAAACCGAGCCGAAAAATGTCACCGCTCATAACAGCTTGGCCACTGCGCTTTGCTCTTGCACGATGATGTGGCTGCCGCCATTGCCGAATTCCGCGCCACCTTGCAACTTGATCCGCACTACCTGAACGCCCGCTATAATCTGGCGCGTGCCCTGGCCGTGAGCGGAGATCTGGGTGGCGCTCGTCAGGAATACTCGGCGTTCTTAGAGGAAAATCCAAACGACGCCGCCGCGCAAGCCGGTTTAGGAACCATCTGCTTCAAAGCAACATGATTTATCAGATGCCCTGTTGCACTTCCGCGAATCCGTCCGGCTTGACCCGCAAAATGCCGACACGCAAACCAATCTCGGCACGCTCTTGGCCATGAAAGGCGATTTCGCGGACGCCAAAGCCGCCTTTGAAACCGCCCTCCGTATCGATCCCAGCCAACCAAGCCGCACGCGCCAATCTTGATCGCGTTAACGCCCGGTTGGCGGGCAAGCTAACGCTACCGGTGCTCCATGCCTTTTAACTTCTCTAACACCGCGCGGCCTTCGTCCTTCTTCCCTTCGGCCATCAGCGTCTGCCCCAGTAAATAAGTGCGCTGCATAGTTGTTCGGATCTAACGTCAACGAATGCCGCAAAATTCCCTCGGCATTCCCATAATTCGCCGTTTTGAAATAGCACTTGCCCAGAACAATATAAGGCCCGCTGAAATCGGCATTCAACCAGATCGCCCGCTCCAGATTAGGAATGGCCAGCGGCCACTTTTCCTGCCGCGCCAGAATCTCGCCCAGCCGGTACCACGCCATCGAAAAATTGGGGTTGATCGCAATCTCTGTCTTCATCTCGGCAATGCCTTCGTCCAGCGATGCGTGGAATACGGCAATCTCACCTAACATGAAATGCGCCCCCGGCAGTTTGGCGTCCAATGCGAGTGCCTTCTGCGCCTCCGCCAGCGCGTCTTCTTCATACTCGCGCTTCAACATTAATTCCGCCGCTAGCAGATGCGCCGCCGCAGAATTTGGGGGTACTCCAAACAAACGCGCAAACGCAATCTCAGCCTTACTCACATCGCGGATTTGCATGTAGGCATTCCCCAACATGTAATTCACTTCCACGTTCGGCGCGGTCTTCTCCAGCCAAGGTATCGCTTTCGCGGGTTGTAATAACGAAAAATAGCTCTGGCCAATGTAAAGAGTCGATTCCACGTATTCGGCGGAATGCGGATCTTCCGTCTGCACAGCCTTCTCCAGTGCCGCAATGGCTTCCGGATACTTCTTCTGCCCGTAAAAATCTGCGCCTTGCTTGTGAAGTTCGCTGACCTCGTGTGCCACACAGAGTAGTGGCAAAGCTAACAAAACCATTGCCGTCAATCGACAGTTCAAACGCAAAAGCTCCTCTGTCCCGGATTGTCCCACGCTCCGCCCCTTATCGGCCGCCAAAAAAGAAACAGCCGCGAGAGCGAACCCTCGCGGCCGTTGGTCTTCTTACTTTACGCGAACTTCTTAATGATGATCGCGGTTGTCGCGATGCTCATCTCTGCGCTGTTCTTGCCGGGGAGCGCCATCACGCCTTTGTGGCACATAACCGTGCGCTTCCGGCCGGCCGGCCTCATGGAACTGAATGGGACGGTTGAACCGCTCCCGATCCACCCACCCGCGATTCCACGGCGTTCCGCCAATGAGAATCGAATGTTCGCGCCAGCCCAAGCCCACGCCGGGTCCCCAACCCCATGGGCTGAAGAAACCGCCGATGCTCACAGCCGGGCCAAAACTGAAACCTGCAAAAAAGCCAGGCCGTCGGCCCACAAAGAAAATCTGCGGATTGTAATAGGGCACATAGTAGTCAGGTCCCACGGGGTCAATCTGATACAAGCCCGGGCCTGCTACCACCACTCGCTCGTAGCGATTGAACTGCGGATCTTGAAAATAACCGTCTTGGCTCGCTCGGGCACGCAACCGCTGCACGGCATCCATCACATCCGGACGTTGCGCCAATACGGCATCGCCCAACTGTTCGGTCCACTGCATGTTCTGTGCCATCGTGCTCAACACTTGCGGGAAGGGAATCAACGAAAGCACGCTCACATCCCATGGCAGATTGTCTTCACGAATCGCTTCGGCTAACTGAGCCCCATGCAAGTAAGCATGTTGATTGGCCCAGCCTGCGGCTTCCGGTATCTGCTGATAAACCGTCGCCGCCGTCAGCACGTGCGCCAGCAAACCATCCGGGTACAAAGCGATGGAAGCCACCATCTGTTCCAACTGTTGCGGCGGAAACACCGGCGCTTGACCGGGACCCACTTGCGGATACTGTCCCATTTGCGTCGGCGGATACTGACCCTGCGGATATTGTTGCGGGTACTGTGGCTGCCCTTGCTGCGGATAAGGCTGTTGCTGCGCTGGATACTGCTGTTGAGGCGGGTACTGTTGTTGATCCTGCGGATAGGGTTGCTGTTGACCCTGTGGCGGATATTGCTGCGCTGGCGGATAATTCTGGCTAAACGCAACCGTAGCCATCCCCGCGCCTACCATCAACGCAATGAGTGCTCTTGTTTTTTTCATTTTAAAGACTCCTGCTTCTTTCTCCATTTCTATGGACGACCCCCGCCCTTCAAAGGATACCGTTCTTACGCCCAAAACAAATTAAACTCCTTTAGCGCTCCATCCCCTGGCGCCACGATGCTAGTGGAATCATAGGACGCGGTTGTCCTGGCGTACCATAAAATCTATCCGATCTTAAAATACTCCCCATGCCCAGAAATCGCTTACCGATCTACCTGTCTGTCCTCATCGTCGCCACCGTCTTCGGTTTGGCATTCGCTCAATCCCCTCAAGCAGCCGCTCGCATTGATCCTAATGCGCAGCCGATTGATCCCGATCGCGGCGCAGCCGGCCTGTCGCGCGCTCTCGCAGAGTTGCAGACTCGCGCCAGCATGTTGATGGTGGTGGCCCACCCCGACGACGAAGATGGCGGAATGCTGGCCGCCGAGACACGCGGCCGCGGTACGCGCGCCTCTTTGATGACGCTCAACCGCGGCGAAGGCGGTCAGAACGCTATGTCCAGCGACATGTACGACGAACTGGGCCTGCTGCGTACCCAGGAACTATTGCAGGCCGACCGCTATTACGGCGTCGATCAATATTGGAGCAGCGTGATCGATTATGGCTTTTCCAAAACGCGCGAAGAAGCCATCGAGAAATGGGGCTATGATCGTGTTCTCTCCGACGTCGTTCGCGTCGTCCGCATGACTCGTCCTCTCGTCATCACCTCTAGCTTTGTCGGCGCAGCCACCGATGGCCACGGCAATCATCAAGTCTCCGGTCAAATGGCGCAAGAAGCGTTTAATGCCGCAGCCGATCCCAATCGCTTCCCCGAACAAATCCGCGAAGGCCTTCGCCCTTGGGCCCCTCTGAAAGTCTATGCGCGCGTCCCTTTCTTTGCGCCTACCAAAGACAACACGATCTACGATTACGCCACCGACAAATACGGCCCCATCCGTTTCAAGAATTATGTTGATGGAACTTGGATCAATGAACGCCCCGCCACTAATCTTGAAGTTCAGGAAGGCGCGTTCGACCCTTCCGTGGGTTTAACCTACCTGCAAATCGGCCGCACCGGATGGGGGTTTCAAAAGAGCCAAAACGGTGGCAACACTACCCCTCCCGAAGGTCTCTATGCAGCCGCCTATCACCGTTATGGTTCGCGCGTCGAGTCGGCTGCTAAAGATTCTTCTTTCTACGACGGCATTGATGTGTCCTTAACCGGTATCGTCTCGCTCGCTAGGGGCGACACTGCGTTCCTGAAAAAAGGCTTGGAGAACATTTCTAAAATCACCGCCGCTGCCTGCGAAAAATACCGCCCCGGCAATCCTTCCGCCATCGCTCCGCTGCTGGCAGACGGTCTGAAAGCCACGCGCGATCTGCTCAGCCAAGTCAACGCCAGTTCATTGCCGGAGCCCGGTAAAAGCGACGTCGCTTTTGAACTCCAGGTGAAATGCGACCAGTTCGAAAAAGCCCTCGCCCTCGCGCTCGGAGTTTCTTTTGATGCTGTTGTTGCGCCCGAAAAAGAAGCCGATAATCGTTTCGGCGGCGCTCAAGCTGTCACTTTTTCCATCGCCATTCCGGGCCAGAATTTCTTCGTTCAAACCGCCCTTCACAACGAAGGACCAGAGAAAATCAACGTCTCCGAAATTGTCATCAAGCCCACCGACGGCAAAGCCTGGACCATTGCGCCAGCGCCGCCGGCCGCGGATGACAGGGCTAAGACGACCGAGCAAGCCCCGCCGCCGCTGCCGGGACTTCTCGCCGGCGTCACTGAAAGCAAATGGAAGTTCGCAATCACCGTACCCCCAGACGCCGCTCTGACCAAAGCCTATTTCACCCGCCCCAACCAGGAGCAGCCCTTTTACAATCTGGTTGACGAACGCTTCCGCAATCTGTCACTCGCGCCCTATCCGCTCGCCGCCACCGCGCGCCTCAACTTCCATGGTGTGGATTTCATACTCCAGCGCGTCGTAGCTGCCAATCAGCGCACCGAAGGCATCGGCATCACTGCAGACCCGCTCATCGTGGCGCCCGCTATCTCGGTCTCCGTAAGCCCCTCTGCCGGTGCTGTCCCTCTGACATCCTCGTCCTTCACCTTCTCTTGCGCCCTTCGCAGCAATGTAAAAGGCGCGGCCAAAGGCAACGTGCATTTAAGTCTGCCCGCCGGTTGGACATCATCTCCCGCCGAAGCTCCTTTCTCTTTCGCGCGCGATGGCGATAGCGAAACCATCACTTTCCAAGTAGCGCCTCACGATCTCAAAGCCGCCAACTATGAGATTCGCGCCGTCGCCGATTACGCCGGCAAAAGTTACGAAGAAGGCTTCCGCATGGTCGGCTATCCCGGTGTCCGCCGCTATCCCAGCTATCACGCCGCCACTTACAAAGCCGTCGGCGTCGATGTCAAAACCGCCCAAGATCTCCACATCGGCTTCTTGCCAGGCACCGGCGACGATGTCCCGCAAGCCCTCATCGATCTCGGTGTCCAACTGCAAACCCTCTCCGCCTCTGATATCGAAACAGGCGACCTCTCACATTTCGACGCCATCGTTCTCGGCGTTCGCGCCTATGCCGTCCGTCCCGAACTTCGCGCCGCCAACAACCGCCTGCTCAATTACGTCAGCAACGGCGGCGTTGTGGTTGTCCAATACCAAGTGCAAAACTTCGATCCTAACTATGGCCCCTATTCGCTTACGGTGGGTAAGGCCCCTAGAGTAGTTGATGAAGCTTCGCCCGTGAAAATACTGGAACCGCAAAACCCGCTTTTCAATTGGCCCAACAAAATCTCCGCCGCCGATTTCGCTGGCTGGGAAGAAGAGCGCGGCCATGGCTTCCTCGAAAAATGGGATGACAAGCATTATCAAGCCCTCATTGAAACCCATGATCCTGATCAGGATCCCCAAAAAGGCGGCCTTTTGCTGGCGCATTATGGCAAAGGCATTTACGTCTATGATGCCTTTGCCCTATACCGCCAACTGCCCGCCGGTGTTCCTGGCGCGTTTCGCATTCTGGCCAACCTCGTCAGCTTGAGCAAAAATCCAGGCTGGCATTAATAACTTTTGTACATTTCGCAGCGAACTGTGGAGTAGAGCAATCTAAACGAAAGGGTGCTCAAAAGAAAATGTTCAACCGAAAATTAGTGATTTCTTTCCTGGCAGCGGCCGCCGTGATGTCGGCCGCCAAGCAGCAACAAGCCTTCCCCGATCCACCCATGGACGTGCCCGCTTCCGGCGGTGATCAAGTGGCGGTCTTCGCGGGCGGCTGTTTCTGGGGCATCGAGGGCGTTTTCGAAAAAGTGAAGGGTGTGAAAAGCGCTGTGGCCGGCTATTCCGGCGGCGAAAAATCCACCGCTCATTATGAAATGGTCAGCGAAGGAAATACCGGGCACGCCGAATCTGTCCAGGTCACCTTCGATCCCGCGCAGATCACCTACGGCCAACTGCTGAAAGTTTTCTTCTCGGTAGCGCACGATCCTACCGAAAAGAATCGCCAAGGCCCCGACACCGGAACCCAATATCGCTCGGTGGTTTTCTACGCTAATGCGGAGCAGGAAAAAGTGGCCAATGCTTATATCGAGAAACTAAACGAGGCCCACGTGTACGCAAAGCCTATCGCCACGCAAGTGGTGCCTCTCAAGGCCTTCTACGCAGCCGAGGCTTACCATCAGCACTACATGGAAAACAATCCATTTCAGCCGTACATTATGTATAACGATGCGCCAAAAGTCAGCGCTCTCAAGAAATACTACCCTCAGCTTTGCAAACGGTAGAGCCTAAGACTTCGGCTTATCTGCCTTTGCATCGTTCGCGGCAGGTGGCGGCGTCCCATCCGGCGTCGTCACCTGCAACTGTCTGATGATCCGCGCCGTATGGTCGTATTGACTCAACTTCCGTTCTTCGCTCATCAAGCTCTTCCATTTCGCCTGCAGTTGATAGTCCACCGAAAAACTCAGATCTTCAAATTTGTAGCGCCCGTCTTTTTTGGTAAAGTACTCAAACTTCTCTTTCGTTTTGCCATCTACCAGCGTGACAAGCGCGCCTTCTAACGGCTGCCCCGCATCGTCCAGTACTTGGCCGGTCACCGTACGCGTGGTCGGATTCTTATCCTTCTTCGGATTCAACGGTCGGTGATTGTCCAGAAACACCGGCGCATCGCTCTGCGGAGAAGGCGTCGGCGGATTCTGCGCCAAGACGCTAAAACCGATAAATAATCCAAATAAAAGAACGCGGGTGGTACAGAGTCTCATAGCAACCTTCCCTCAATCCTATCAACTCTTACGCGCTACCATTTTGTATGTTGTTTGGTCAAAGCCAAGTCCTCGCCTTCGAAAGCCGCCGTGCCAAAGAAATGGCCGAACTCATTCGCATCAATGGTGGCGTGCCCGTTGTTGCGCCCGCACTCCGCGAAATTCCGTTAGAAGCCAACCCAGCCGCCTTCTCCTTCGCCGATTCCCTCTACGCCGGCAAATTTCAAATGGTCATCTTCATGACAGGCGTCGGTGCGCGCCTTTTACAGCGTGTCCTTGCCACTCGCGAGCCTGAGAACCTGTTCCCAGACGCTCTCCGCAAACTCACGGTCGTCGCCCGCGGCCCCAAACCCGTAGCTGTTCTCCGCGAATGGCAAGTCCCGGTGGCTGTCACTGTCCCCGAACCGAACACCTGGCGCGAACTTCTCATTGCCATCGCCGACCGTCCCGAAAAATCAGTCGCCGTGCAAGAATATGGCCGCCCCAATGCCGATCTCCTCGCCGGTCTCGCCGCGCAGGGCCGCCAAACCACCAGCGTTCCTGTTTATCAATGGGCTCTCCCCGAAGACACCGCGCCCCTCGCCGCCGCCCTAACGCAGCTTCTAAACGGTCAATTCCGCGCTGCCATCTTCACTACCGGCGTGCAGATTGATCATCTCTTAGAATTTGCCGGTCAACAGGGCCAGCGCACCGCCGCCATCAACGCGCTCTCGCAACTTTTCATCGCGTCCATCGGTCCCACCTGCAGCGAAGCTCTCCTCGCCCACGGTCTCAAGCCCTCGCTGGAACCGACTCACTCAAAGATGGGCATCCTCGTCCGTGAGGCCGCCTTGGCGTTTAAGGGCTAACCTTCCAGTAGCGCAGTCACTGTCTCAAACCGGTACCCCTGGTCTTTCAATCTCGGCACAATTTCTTTCACCGCCGCAATCGTATTTCCAATCTCCGGCTTCATGCTCGCCCCGCGCCCATCGTGCAAACAAATAATGCCGCCCGGCGTACTCATGCGCAGCACGTACTCGCTCACCTTTTCTTCCGGCCAGCGCCAGTCATACCCAATCACCGTCCACATCACGCCCAGCAGCAGTAACTTCTCTTGCACCGCGCGCAGTCCCATCCAGCGAAATCCATACGGCGCGCGCAACAGCGTAGGCGTCACACCGGTCTCTTGCTGAATCACTCGTTGCGCTTCACTGAATTCCGCGTCAATGAAGTCCGCCGATTTAAACGGCAGCCGCGGATGCGAATACGTATGGTTCCCAATCTCATGCCCTGCCGCCGCCACTTGTCCCGCCACATGCGGCAATCGTTTCACATGCATCCCGCACTGAAAAAACGTCGCCGTCACGCCCTCTTTTTCTAGATACTCCAGCAGCTCCGGCGTTCCCTCGCTCGGCCCATCGTCAAACGTCAACGCAATCGCTTTTCGTGTCGCCGGTCCTCGATACACCGAAGGCCCAAACATCTGCGAACTCTTCGCTACGGTTCCATAAGCCGCTGCCGCCGATAACCCGCCTAGCAACGCACCCGCTGTGAAACCTAGTGCTTTCGTAACTTTCATCTATTCTCCCGGCTTAGCGCGTGGTGGCGCAGACGCGTGAAAATCTCTGCGCACTCGCTCGGTGTAACTCTTCAACAGCTCTGAGACTCGTTCTCTTTGTGGCGATTTTACTATGAATCCCACATGGTGCTTCTTTTTCATCCGCCATACCAACTCCGGTATCATTGAACCCGCTCGTGTCCGGCCATTCCTGCCTTGCCAGCGATACTAGTAATCCGCCCTGCGCCCGCTCTCGTTCAGTCGCTTCATAACTCCCACCGCACGCCGCCGCTACTTCTACCTTCGCCCACTCCGCCCACATGTTCAAACCACTCGCCGCTTCAATCAAATCCGCTATATTCGCGCCGCCCACCCGTGCCGACGTCTCTAAAAAATAAACCGAGCCATCCGCTTTCGCCTTGATGAACTCCGTATGCGAAACACCATCGCGCAAGCCAAAAGCGTGAAGCACTGCTTGATTCATTTCACGCAAACTTAAGTCCACCGCGCTGCCCGCTTCCAGCGTCTCCGTTGTGAAAATTCCCCCTTCGTTCGCCACTTCTAAAGGCGGAGTCCCATACGCGCTCGATATCGCAAACGCCACTTCGCCCTTATGCCAGATCGAATCCACGTGAAAAATATCGCCCGGAATAAATTGTTCCAGCACAAAGTAAGCTTGCTCATCGCCCATCTGGTGAACGTTATCCCAAACCTCTTCCTTGCTATGGCACTTACGAATGCCCATCGCGCCCGCCATCAATCTCGGCTTAAGAACCCATGGCGGCTGCGTCCGCTCCAAATAATCCGTAATGTCCTGGTAATGAAACGTGCTGGTAAACGGCGGCACCTGGATGCCGTTCTCGGCGGCCCGCATCCGCATCGCCAGTTTGTCGCGAAAATAGCGCGTAGCCGTTTCCCCAAACCCCGGCAGCCGCAAATGCTCTCTCAGCAGCGCCGCCTTTTCCAGATCAAAATCGTCCAACGGCACAATCCAGCTAATCTTTTCCGTCCGGCACAAATGGTTCACCCCTTGCACCATGTGCAGCAGGTTCCATTCAAACTCTTTATCCGGCATGTAGAAAATGTCGTCATAGAGTTCCGGCGCCCATTTCCCCTGCAAACTTTGCGACGTCAAAAGCAAAACGCGGCAGCCCTGTTTTCGCGCCTCTTCCAGGAACCGCTGGCCTTTCTCATAGCTCGCCAAACACAGCATGGTTAACTTCATGTCGTCGCCGTTCTTTCTGTTACCATTGTCAGACGTTACCGTAACTCTTTCGTTCCGTCAAACGAAAAAAGGATAGTATGGCGAAACTCGTTTTGAAGCACCTGCTGGCAATCCGTTGGTTTCACTGGATCAACTTCCCAATTCTTTTTCTCATGATCTGGAGCGGCTTTCTGATCTATTGGGCTTTCCCCACCTACCACCTCGGCCCCATCGAACTTTTCCCTCAATGGTTGTTCACCGCTGTTTTGGGCAAGGGTCCGCGCTTGGCCGACGGTATGGCTCTGCATTTCGTCTTCATGTGGATCTTCATTATCAACGGTATTCTCTACGTCGCCTACACGCTCTTTTCTGGCGAGTGGCGCTACCTGGTGCCCACCTCCTTATCCGCTTTTCGCGACGCCTGGCTCGTCGTCTTGCATGATCTGCACCTTCGCAAAGAACCCCCGCCGCAAGAAAAATATAACGCCGCCCAACAGATCGCCTATACAGGCATCATCGTCATGGGCTTCGGTTCGTTCATTACCGGCCTTGCGATTTATAAACCAGCCCAGCTCTTCTGGTTGACCGCTCTCTGCGGCGGCTACGAAACCGCCCGCTTTATCCATTTCGTGCTCACTCTGGGCTATCTTGGCTTCTTCCTCGTCCATGTCGGCCAGGTCATACTCGCTGGCTGGAATAATTTCCGCAGCATGGTCATTGGCTGGGAACTTATGAAGGGCGATTCAAAATGAAGACGAACCGCCATCCCGAAGTTACTCTATCCGAACAGGATTTCCATAAAAAATCTCGCCGCGGGTTCCTCTTAGGAGGTGTCGCCGCTGTCGCCGCCCTCGGTGGCTATGAAGCCATGCGCCACGCCCGGGAAGACGACGACGTCCCCTGGCCGCAACGCCGCGTCCTCGATCTCAACGGCAGACTTTGGCATAGCTATCTCGACAACGCCCACCTCATGCCGACCTATCCCGATAGTGCCATCGGCTATCTAAAAGCGAACGGCGAGTATGGTCTCGACGAAGAAAATGAAGACGGGTACTGACCCTGATTGGGACGGCCTCCAACTCGAAACTCCCAGCGCATCTCCCATCACTCTGCAACTCTCGGACATCCAGTCGCTCCCCACGCTGAAGATGACCACCAAATTCTGTTGCATCGAAGGCTGGAGCGTGGTTCAAAAGTGGACCGGCGCCCGCTTCTCCGATTTCGCCAAGAAATTCCTCCCACCCGGCACTCACCTTACTGACTACGTCTATATGGCCACCGATGGCGAAGACTACTTCGTCGGCCTCGACACAAAGAGTCTCATGCATCCCCAAACCATCCTCGCTTGGGAGCAAAACGACAAGCCCCTCGTCTACGAACACGGGGCACCCCTGCGCCTTATTATCCCCGTCAAATATGGCATCAAGAACCTTAAACGCATCGGCCTCATCCGTTTCACCAACCAGCGCCCGCGCGATTTTTGGCATGAACAGGGATATGATTGGTTCGCAGGACTCTAAACATTGGCCGACACAAAACTGTACTGCGGTACCTCTGGATTCGCTTACCCAACCTGGAAGCCTGGTTTCTATCCCGACAAGCTCCCCAGCGCAAAGTTTCTGTCTTACTATTCAACGCGCCTCAACGCGGTAGAGATCAATTACACTTACCGCCGCATTGCTTCCGCTTCCACGTTTGAAAAGTGGATCGCCGCCACTGAGCCGCACTTCATGTTCCTCCCAAAGGCCCACATGAAGATCACTCACTCCCTTAAGCTCAAAGATGCGGAAGAGTTCACGCGCCTGTTCCTCGATTCGCTCGAACCCCTGCGCGCCGCCGGCCGCCTCGGTCCCATCCTCTTTCAACTCGCGCCTTCCTTCAAAGTCGATCTGGAAGTCCTTGCCGAATTCATCCGTTTGCTTCCCCAAAACAGCAAATATGTCTTCGAATTCCGGAACGCCAGCTGGTTTAACGAAGACGTCTACAAGATTCTGCGCGCCGGCAACGTGGCCCTCTGCCAAGCCGAAAACGACACACTCGAAACCCCTCACGTCATCACCGCCGATTTCGTCTACCTCCGCCTCCGCAAGCCCGATTACACTGAATCCGAACTCGGCGAAATCAGCAAACGCGTTCATCAGTATGTCCGCAACGGCTACACCACTTACGCCATCTTCAAACACGAAGACACCCCCGCCGGTGCCCTCTACGCCGAACGCTTACTCGTTTGAAGCTCTTTCAGAAACTCCGCCGACACTATCCGCATCGCCCGCCCCTTCACATCACTCGGCAACTCCCCCAACGCCTCCACATCCGCCGCCACCACCGTGCACGCCGATAACCCGCGCTTCCACCCCGCCTTCTCCGGCGATCGTAATAACACTGCCTCCGGCGCAAACCCTAGCGCTCCCAATAATGTCGAAGACCACCTCCGAATCGACTCCGACCTAGACACCAACCCAATCAACGCCGCTCCCTCCGGCCTCTGATACCCCACCAGCAAATCATCCATCGAGCGCACCACAATCATCACGCACCCATTCTCCGGAAACGCCTTCTTCGCCCGCTCTACATGCGAAGGCAAAGCCAGCAGAGTCATCTCCTCCCTGACTCTTGCCTCTGCAAGCCCGGCCGAAGCCACCGCATAACCCAACCCTTCTCCAATCTCCGCCGCCAAAATTCGCGCTAGGTCCGCATCTGGATCAATTACCAAAAATTCCTTCCTCTTGGTCTCATGCGCCACCCGCGCCCAAGCCGCCTCAATCTCCGCAGCGCTAAATCCCTGCGCCGCCCCAGCCTCTAACCACCCCCGCACAAATCCTTCAACGCCCTCCCGCTGTCCTCCTAATCCCACTTCTCGCACATACACGCCGCTGCCTTTTCGCTGCTTCACCCATCCCCGTGCCGCCAAATCCTGATAGGCCGCACTTACCGTGTTCGCGTGTATATGCAGTCGCCGCGCTAACTCCCGCACACTCGGCAACTTTTCTCCCGGCGGCAGCCTCCGGCTTACAATCCCCAACAGCAGCTGCGTGCTCAACTGCTCCCGCATCGGAATCGACTGCTCCCGCGATAGCCAAAGCCGTATCATCTCTCACATTGTGTCGCAAGGCCTAGAAAAGTCATGACATAATAAAGCCACTGACGAGGTTCCCTCTCGATGCTTTCCCACCGCCATTTCTTCTTAGTAACTCTGTCTAGTCTTGTTCTCACCGCCCAGCAACCCACCCCACGTCACCTCCTGCTCGACGTCGCCGTCACTGACAATTCCGGCCGCCTCATCCCCGGTCTCCAACAACAAGACTTCTCTCTCTTCGACAACAAACAGTCCCAGACGCTCACCGGGTTCCGCGCCATTCAAGGTGATTCGCCGCAGACGCCTTTGGAGATCCTCTTCGTCATCGACGAAGTCAATACAGGCTTCCAAACCGTCGCCCGCGCCCGGGACCAAATCCATGAATTCTTCGCCCGCGATGCCGCCAGGCTTGCCCGCCCCGCCTCCGTCGCTTTCTTTTCCGATAAAGGTGTCGTCATCGGCAAAGCGCCCACCACCGACGGCAATGCCCTCATCTCGCAAATGGACGAAAACGAACATACGCTTCGCGTGGGTCGCCGCTCGCAAGGCGCATATGGAGCCATGGAACGTCTGCAAACCTCAGTCCGCGCCCTCCAGCAAATTGCCGGGTATGAGTCAAAACGCCCCGGCCGCAAACTCGTGATCTGGATCAGCCCTGGCTGGGCTCTCCTCTCCGGCCCTCGCATCGAACTGACCAACAAGAATGAAGAAGCCATCCTTCACTTAGTAATCGATGTCTCCCACCAGCTCCGCGACGCCCATATCACCCTATACAGTGTTGATCCCTTAGGAATGGCCGACGCCGGAGGAACGCGAACCACCTACTACAAGGCCTTTCTCAAGCCCGTCAACAAGCCCAATCAAGTGCAGTTAGGCAACCTGGCGCTGCAAGTCCTCGCCACGCAAACAGGCGGCCTCGCTCTCAATTCCAGCAATGATATAGCTGGCGAACTTGCTCATTGTGTCGCTGACGCCGGCACCTACTACGAACTCTCTTACGATCCGACACCCGCCGGAGATTCCACTGACTTTCACCAAATAGAAGTCAAACTCGCCAAGCCCGGCCTCACCGCCCGCACTCGTTACGGCTATTACCCGCAGCCCTAGCTAATTCACCGCCTTCATCTCCCGGCTCACCTTCTCCACCTGCTCCATCACGCGCAACGTATTCTCCCCCAAAATCTTCCGTACGTCGCTCTCCGAATAACCCTTCCGCAACAGCGCCTCCGTAATCTTCGGCAGCTTCGAACAATCCTCCATCCCCTCCGGCATATTGGCGCCATCGAAGTCAGATCCCAACCCCACATGGTCTGCGCCCACTAACTTCACAGCATGATCAATGTGGTCAATAATCCTCTCCCAGCTCACATGCGGCAGCTTTCCCTCGGCCACCAGCTTCTTCTCCAGCTTGGTCATCTCGCGCTCAATGCAAGCCTCATCGTTATTGCAGTTCTTGGTCAAATCGCCCATCGAATGCACCACGCCGCCCGTCTCCCGGTCCGACGCATCCTTATAAGCCTGATCAATAAAGCTCTTCTCGTAATTGATCTGAATCACGCCGCCCTTCGCTGCCAGCGCTTTAATCATGTCGTCCGTCATATCGCGCGGGTGGTTGCAAAGCGCCCGGCAAGACGAGTGCGACGCAATCAGCGGAGCCTTGCTCACTTCTAGCGCGTCATAAAACGTCTTGTCACTCACATGGGAGATGTCCACCATAATCCCCTGCCGGTTCATCTCCCGCACAATCTCCTTCCCAAAGTCCGTCAGCCCGTTGTGCGCTGGCTTGTCAGTCGAAGAATCCGCCCACTCATCGTTATAAAAGTGAGTCAGCGTCATATACCGCACGCCCAGGTCGCCAAACATCCGCAGCACGCGGATATCGTTGCCAATCATGTGCCCACCTTCCACGCCCATCAGCGCCGCAATCTTCCCCTCCGCATGCGCCTTCCGCACCTCCGCCGCCGTCCGCGCAAACACCACATCTTTCGAATATTTGTTGACAGTCTCATGCACCGCGTCAATCTGGTCCAACGCCTTCTCCACCGCCGGCGCGCCCATAATCTTCCCGTCAATCCAAATCGAAAAGAAAATCGCGTTCATCCCGCCTTCGCGCATCTTGGGAATATCAACACTGCCCTCCGCATTCCGCTTCCCAAAATCGAAATCTTTCATGAACAGCCGCTGCGTCGTGTCATCATGTGTGTCCAACACAATCGACGAAAACTGCAGCTTGTGCGCCCGCTCCGCAATCCCATCGCCGCCCGCGCCCGCCACCAGCACGCAGCAAACCGCTCCCGCAATCAAGGCCAACGTCATTCGCATACTCCAAATCATGGCATAAATGTTAAACTCGCCCTTATCAACGAAACCCCATGAATCGCCGCCAAATGCTCGCCACCCTCGCCGCTGGTGCCGTCCTCCCCACCGCCAGCGCCAAGCCCGCCAAACCCCGCAACGTCATCTTCATCCTCAGTGACGACCACCGTTACGACGCTCTCGGCTTCATGAAAACCCAGCCCTGGCTCGAAACTCCGCAGCTTGATCGTCTCGCCCACGAAGGCATCCATTTCAAAAACGCTTTCGTCACCACCGCTCTCTGCAGCCCCAGCCGCGCCTCTATCCTCACCGGCCTCTACGCCCACAAACACCGTATCGTCGATAACAACACCCCCATCCCCGATGGCACCGTTTTTTTCCCGTCTTACTTACAAAAGGTCGGCTACAAAACCGGCTTCTTCGGTAAGTGGCACATGGGAGCTGAGACCGACGATCCCAAACCCGGCTTCGATCAGTGGGTCAGTTTCAAAGGGCAGGGAACCTATCTCCCCAATCCCAACGGCCTCAACGTCAACGGTAAACACGTCGAGCAAAAAGGCTACATCACCGACGAACTGACTGATTACGCCCTCGATTGGCTACGCACTCTCCCAAATGAGCAGCCCTATTTCCTCTATCTCTCTCACAAAGCCGTCCACGCCGAATTCATCCCCGCCGAACGCCACAAAGGCAAATATAAGGACGCCAAATTCATCTACCCTCCCACCATGGCCGCCGACGGCGAAATGGCCCAACACCGTCCCATGTGGGTGCAGAATCAACGCAACTCGTGGCACGGCGTCGATTTCGCCTATCACTCCAACTTAGACATCGCTGAATATTACAAGCGTTATTGCGAAACTCTCATGGCCGTGGACGAAAGCCTCGGCCGCGTCTTCGAAGAGCTCCGCACCCGCGGCGAACTCGATTCCACTCTCGTCATTTACATGGGAGATAACGGTTTTGCCTTTGGTGAACACGGCCTCATCGACAAGCGCACCTCCTATGAAGAGTCCATGCGCGTCCCCATGCTAGCCCGCTGCCCCGATCTCTTTCACGGAGGTCAGACAGTCAAGGAGGTCGTCGCCGGTCTCGACATCATGCCCACTGTTCTCGACGTCGCCGGATCTCCCATCCCCGCCGGTCTCGAGGGCAAGAGTTGGCTCCCTCTCGCCCAAGGCAAACCCACTGAGTGGCGCAAGGAGTTGCTCTACGAATACTATTGGGAGCGCAACTTCCCCCAAACGCCTACCCAACACGCCATTCGCACGGATCGCTACAAGTTCATCCGCTATCAAGGCATCTGGGATATCGACGAACTCTACGACCTGCAAGAAGATCCCCTCGAAAGCCGAAACCTCATCTTCGATCCCAAACACGCCGAACTCATCAACCAACTCCGCGAACGCCTCTTCGACCTCCTCGAAGAAACCAATGGCATGAACATCCCCCTCCAACGCGACCGCGGCGGCCAGATGAACAAGCGCAATCCCAACAAATCCAAACCCGCCCAATTCCCCACTGAACTGCAAGCAAACCCCAAATAACTTAACCCCGACATGTGGGGCAGCTTGTCAAGCTGCGGCGGGTTGCCAACCCGCCTCTTTAAAACTCTCCCCATAACCTATTTATTCCTCAACAGCTTACAGCCATCTCCCCCAGAATAGCCTTCCTCGAAAATCCGAGTCACAGATCTCGAAAAAAATCACCGATTTTTTATTCCCCTCTTTATCAACCACTTACAACCATTTTTTCGATTCCTATCGAAATCCGAGGCACGAAACCACGGGGCCCCCATGCTAACTTCAATCAGGTCCGCCAGAGTGTCACCTCTGTTGCGGGCCTTTTTGTTTGTCGCCTCTCCAAACAAACCCTCAAAAAATTCTTTATTTCAGGAGCCTCTAATGTCACAACAACAACCCAAATTCGTCCCCACCGTCGTCAAATCCGCCTTCACCAACCAAACCATGCTCTTCACCGCCGACGAGGCCGTCGAATACCAAAAGCTCACCAAAATCTTCATCGATCACTACCGCCCCGTTGGGTTCGAAGAGGAATTACTCGTGCAATCCATCATTGACCTCGAATTCCGCTCCCAGCGCATCACCTCTTTGGAAATGGGTCTGCACGCCGTCGCCCGCCTCGCCTTGGCTGAAGACGTCCCCGCCCATCTCATCCCCGCGCACACCTATCTGAAGTATCAGAAGGAGTTCAAAGAACTCAGCAGCCAGGAAAGCCGCCTGCGCCGCTATTTCGAAAAAGACTTGAAGCGACTCACCACTCTACCAGCCGCCCGCATGCAAGTGGAACTGATGCGCCGCCGGGCCGAAGAAGCCCGCGCCAAGCAGCAACAACAACAGCAGCAGCAACAACAACCTCAACCGCAAGCCCAGCCCGCACCGGCCCCCTCCAGCCCCGCGATCGACCCGTCGTTCAAAAAATCGGCCGCCTGATCATCGGCACTGGACCAACTCACTTAACCCTCTTATGTCCGGGCGCGCCTCACCCGCCGCTAAACAGTAACCAGTTTCACCGGCGTCGCCTCTTCCTCGCCTCACCGCGTTCGAAGACTTCGACCCACCGCTCTTTGACAACTGAATATCCTTTCCCCGGCGATGGGATTGCTACGTCCGCACACAACGCCGTACCGAATCTTTCGAGACGCAAATTGGGTTCGTTTTTTCATTCTCGTGACCCCCCGCAAATTGGGTTCGTTTTTTCATTTTGCAAGTCATCACAGGCGTGGATAACTCGCTCACGGGCATTTCGTTCGAGGGGCCAACTCAGCAACGGGCCGATCCGCGCATCATGCAGTTCGCGTTGAAGTCTGTATTCTAGAACCGTCATATGAGAACGCTCCTCAAATTAACGCTGCTCGGCGCTTCGCTGGGTGCTTCGCTTGTTCAGGCACAGACCGATTGGCCTTACTACGGCCGCGATGCCGCCGGAACCCGTTACTCTCCGCTCACGCAGATTAACCCAGCCAACGTCACACAACTAAAGACGGCCTGGGTTTTCCACATGAAGCCGGAGGCGCGCCAAAGCAATACGGCAACGGCCGCACCCATGGAATCTCATGACCGTATGGGCCGCGTTGGGGAAGCGGTCCCGCTGGTGATCGGCGGCGTGATGTATCTCACTACGCCTTACAACCAGGTTGTGGCGATTCAGCCCGAGTCGGGCAAAGTGATTTGGACTTACGATCTAACCGGCGGCAATCCCGCCGTTCGGGGCTTAGTGTACTTCGAGGGCGATAAACAATCCCCGCCGCAAGTGATCTTTGGCACCTCCGACGCTCGGCTCGTTTCTCTCAACGCGAAGACCGGCAAACCCGTTCCGGGCTTTGGCAATGAAGGTGCCGTTGATCTGAAGCAGGGCGTCCTGAATGGTTATCCGAACGCGTTCTATGATTTATCCTCGCCACCCATCGTCTATAAGAACTTGGTCATTACTGGAGCGCACGTGCAAGAATCCCCCAGTCTCGGCGCTGCCGGCGATACGCGCGCCTGGGATGTTCACACGGGCAAATTGGTGTGGCAATTTCACTCGGTGCCCCAACCCGGCGAACCCGGCCACTCCACATGGGAGGGCGACAGTTGGAAAGGCCGTTCTGGTGTGAACGTTTGGGGCATGCTGTCGCTCGATGCGCAACGTGGCATCGTCTATATGCCTTTCGGCCAGCCCACCTTCGATTATTACGGGGGAGATCGCCAGGGCGCCAATCTTTATGGCGATTCGATCGTCGCTCTTGACGCCAATACCGGCAAACTCATATGGTATTTCCAAACTGTCCATCACGACGTGTGGGATTGGGATCTGAGCGCGCCGCCGATTCTTTTCGATGTAGTCAGAAATGGCAAGCGTATCCCAGCTGTGGCAGAGATCGGCAAAGTAGGGCTGCTGTATATCTTTGATCGCCGAGACGGCAAGCCAATTTATGGAGTGGAAGAGCGTCCGGTGCCGGCGAGCGATGTCCCCGGCGAACATAGCTGGCCGACGCAACCGTTTCCCCTCAAGCCTCCACCGCTTGCCCGCAATAGCTTCGACCCCAGCGAAATAGCCACAGTTACTCCCGAGCATGAGAAAACCTGCCGTGACTTACTGGCCTCTGAAGGCGGTATGCAAAACCATGGGCCGTTCACGCCGTATGGCAGCACCCTCTCCGTCGTGTTTCCAGGTACGCTGGGTGGCGCAGATTGGAACCCCATGTCTTTTGATCCCAGGCTTGGGTATCTGTTCATCAATACGCAAGACTTGGGTGGCATTGGCAAAATCGTCAAGAACAAGGATGGATCACGCACTCCCTACTCGCGGGTAAGCCCGCTAGGTCCGGTGGGCCGCTTCTGGGATCGAGAGAAAGGTTGGCCTTGCCAGCAACCGCCATGGGGCCGCCTTTTCGCCGTCAATGTGAATACCGGTGAGATCGCCTGGCAGAGTACGCTTGGCATTACGGACGATTTGCCTGCCGACAAACAAGCGACCGGACGTCCAAATATCGGCGGGAGTCTGGCCACTGCTGCAGGACTGGTTTTTATCGGCGCCACCACAGACAGCCGTTTTCGCGCCTTTGATTCGAAAACAGGCAAGGAGCTTTGGGCAACCAAACTTGAGGCGAGCGCCCACTCTGCGCCCATCACGTTCCAAGGCAAGAACGGCAAGCAATATGTAGTCATTACCGCAACGGGCGGCGGTTTTCTGGCGGATACGCCGACGTCGGATACGGTTGTGGCGTTCGCCTTGCCATAAAGACACAAGCGCGTGTGCGATCCTAGCGAATTCAGTGATATAGTTTTCGGGGATCGATCTTATGAAAGCACAAAACAAAGCAGCGCTTGCGGCCGTATCGTCCGCGGCGTTTCTTCTAATGACGGGGTGCGCGAGTTCGGCGCACAGCCCCGCCGAGAAATACATTTTGATCGCAGCCAGCACAAAAGTACAGTACTGGCAAAGTGTCTTCGCTGGTTTGCAGCACGCGGGCACGGAGATGGGCGTGAAGGCGCTGATGGACGGTCCCGATGGGCACGATCCACAAGGCGAAGAGGCGGCGTTTAAAAGAGCCGTGGCCTTGAAGCCTTCGGGCATCCTTGTGTCGGTGGCTGACGCAGCCATGCTCACGCCGGACATCAACGCCGCGATCGGCCAAGGCATTCCGGTGATTACGATCGATTCAGATGCGCCCGAGAGTCAAAGACTGCTTTTCATTGGAACGAACAACTACAACGCGGGCATGGCGGGCGGAAAGCTCGCGGCAAAACTGCTGGGCGGCAAAGGCAACGTGGTGGTTTTCCGGCTGCCGAACCAGCCGAATCAGATCAGCCGGCTGGCCGGTTATCAAGCCGCTTTCGACGCAAGTCCGCAAATCAAAGTGACACAGACGATCGATCTCAAAGACGAGCCAGATCGTTCCTCTTTCGCTTTCGATACCGTGAAGCGCTTGTTAGACAGCAAGGAGAAAGTAGATGCGTTTGTTTGCCTCGAATCCAGAGCGTGCGGTGGCGTGGCCGACGCGGTTGGGCGCGCGAACCTGAGCGGCAAGGTGTTTGTTATCGGCATGGACACCGATCCGGAAACGCTGGATTGGATGACTAAGGGCGTTATCTCCGCTACGGTGGCGCAAAAACCGTTCACCATGGGTTACTACGGCGCAAAGTTGCTCGACGATCTTTACCATCATCCGCCCACGCCGTTGGCACAGAACTGGGCGCAGTCGCAATTTGCGCCACTGCCTAGTCTCGTCGATACCGGTTCGTTTGTGGTGGATAAGGCCGGCGTCGCGGCGTTCCTACAGCAGAGTAAAGGGGCCGGGCAGTAGCCCCTCATAGTACGAAAACGTTCACATAAAATGCACGGCCAAGCGATTCTGCCGATTGACTCAGCGGATCGTCCCCGAGCATAATTTCATCGAGGGATCATCGCTACTCGCTGAGCTGCGGCGATCTCCTTCATGGGAGGGACCGTGCATAACTGCCAATTGTCAAAGCCGCAGGCTTTCGCAATCAGTGCATCTTTGCCGGGCATCGGCCAGTGTGCCGCTGCAAAATTCCGAGCAAGTGCCTTGCGCATTCTTCGATTACCGCGCAGAGTACTCATCCGGTTGTTTTTACAGTTTGTGCAGATATGCATTGCCATGATTTTCGAATAGGGAAGTGGGTGAGCCTTCAGGCTCACCCGCCGTTTCCAAGCGAGACTTAAACTCCGAGCCCGCCCGATACGAAGATTGTTTCTCCGGTGATCCAGCGCGCATCGTCCGACGCTAGAAAAGCTACGGGCGGTGCGATGTCTTCCGGCTGTCCAGTGCGGCCGAGCGGTGTCTGAGCGACCGCGCCCTTTTCGAAATCACTGTTGGCAATGCCTGCCGTCTCCGCTCCCTCGGTAATCACCAGTCCGGGATTGATCGCGTTCACGCGAATCTTGCGTGACGCCAATTCCTTCGCTAGCGACTTAGTAATGGTGTCCACCGCGCCCTTCGTGGAAGCATATAGACTAGCGGCCGGCGGCGCCAAAGTGCTGACCACTGAACTGATATTGACAATGCTTCCGCCTTCGGCAGGGAAATGCGGAAGTGCGGCCTGCGAAGTCAGTAGAACGCCCAGGACGTTCGTGTCAAATTGCCGGCGGTATTCGTCGGCTTTGAGGTGCTCCAGAGGCGCGAAGCTGTAGACACCTGCGTTGTTTACCAGAATGTCGACCTTGCCATAGACTTTCTTGGTTTCGGCGAAGAGCGCGTCAATCTCCGATTGCTTACTCACACTAGCGCCGAATGCGATTGCCTTACCGCCCGCTTTTTGAATATCCGCCACGACCTTATCCGCACCCTCGCGGCTCGTGGAATAATTCACTACAACGCTAGCGCCATCAGCCGCGAGTTGCTTGGCGACGGCCGCGCCGATACCTTTTGAAGCGCCGGTGACCACGGCCACTTTACCTTTTAAGTTGCTCATTGTTTAAGACTTCTTTCCGCGAAGCGCATCGCTTCGTCATTTCTATAGCTATCGAATTGATGAAGGCTGCTTGCGGAAAGATTCAAAGAGCGGAGAGGCGTTTTAGGTAAGCGTTCCAGATATTCCGGCGCAGGGTCAGGTAAGTGAATTTGCCGTCGCGCCGCATATCGATCAGCCCCGCGCCGAAAAGCTCTTTCAGGTGGTGAGACACGGTGGCGGGCGCCAGGCCCACAGACTCGCCAATGCACGAGCAACTGGGGGACTCCTTAAAAGAGCCGATGTTTTGTAGCATCTCGAAACGCTTGGGGTCCGCCAAGGCCTTGCTGATGAGCGTAAATTGGCGGTCGTCCAGTTCTGGTTCGCGAGAAGCCATGTTTGATCTCATCATAGCTTTCAGATCTGCTGATATGATGATGCTCGCTCATGATAAACAGAATCGCCGGTTTGTTATTAGTTTTCGCCGTACTGGCAACCGCGCAGTCTGCCACACCGGGAACGCCTCCGCGTGCGCCGGGCCAAAATCCGAATGGCATGCGCATCTATATTTGGGCCGGCTTGAAATCGCACCAGCCCGGTCAGCACGATTATCCGCAGTTTTTGGCGGATTGGAGCAAACTGCTCACCGAACACGGCGCCGTTGTGGATGGCGGCTTGCACCCGCCCAGTCCAGCGCAGTTAGCGCAAACGGATGTGGTGGTGATTTACAAAGGCGATGCGGGTTATCTGGTGGACAGCGACAAAGCCGCTTGGGAGGCGTATGTCAAACGCGGCGGCGGCCTGGTTAATATGCACGACTCGCTTTGCGGTCCCGACCCGGCTTATATGGCTTCGCTGTTGGGCGGCGGAAAAAAGCACGGCGAGGTGAACTACACGTTGGACGCGCCCATCCATTACAACGTGGCGGATGCGGCTGATCCAATTATGCAGGACATGACGGATATTACGATTCTGGATGAGGCGTTTTACAAGATGACGTGGGCCAGCCCGCCGGGCATTCACGTGCTGGCGAATGTCAGCATTCCGGGTACGAAGAGCGCGGGCGAACATAAAGGCGAAATCGTGCCGCAGATCTGGACGCTATGAGCACACGGTGGAAGGCGGCCAGCCAGCGCGCGCTTTTGTTTGGATGCAGGGGCATATCTACGCAAATTTTTCGAATTACCAGATCCAGCGGACTCTGTTGCGGGGCATTGCTTGGGCTGCGAAAAAGCCGGTGAATGAGCTGGTCGATTATGTCGCACCACCCCGGCCGGCTCCAGCCGCTGGCGTAACGAAAGTACCATAACCGAAACGCCTTTCGAAACTCCCTGTCAGTTGATACACTTGCCCAAGCCTTACGGGAGTCGCGGGGATCATTTCAAATTAATTAGGAGACTGCAAGAAAATGAAGTTTGTAGCTGGATTGGTTGTGGGCGTCATGGTGAGCGTAGGCGGTGTGGGCCTCTATGCGCAAGAGCACGAAAGAATGATGCATCCGCGCATTAACAAAGCCATCATCGCTCTGCAAGACGCGGTTGATTATATGAAGGCTGCGCCGCACGATTTCGGCGGCCACAAGGCGGACGCCATCCGTTCGTCGGAAGAGGCGCTTCGGCAATTGCATTTCGCCATGGAGTACCGGGCGGAACGCGATCACCGTTAAGTTGGCATAGGTTTTCACAGATCCAAAGCGGGGCTTTTTCCGGAAAAGAAAGGGCTCCGTTTTTGTTTTTCAGGGCCGCGTGAGATGGCGGAGCGTACGCAAAGCCGCCGAATCCGCAATAAGGGTGCTTAGCCGCTTGTCGCGGGTCTCCAGTCGTTTGGCGCTAATCACCCACCATGTGGCCGCGCGCCGGTACGATGGTGGCTTGGCTTGGAAGAAATTCCAAGCTGCCTTATTCGCGCGAAACAGCTTTTTCTGTGCCGGCTCAAACTCCACCGTTGCCTGTTCAAAAGAATAAACGGCCGAGCGTTCTTCGCGCCGCGCCGCAAAGGCTTTGGCGCCAGCGGGCTGCAGTAGTTTCAACTGCGCCAGTTCCTCAACACGTTTGATATTGACGGCGCTCCAGATGCTGCGCTGTTTGCGCGGGCTAAAGCGGATCGAGTAACTCACATCGTCAATGCGCCGGCGGACACCGTCAATCCAGCCGTAGCAGAGCGCTGCGTCCACCGATTCGGGCCAAGTCATGCTAGGCAGCCCGGAATCCCTTTTATAGAAGCCAACGAGTAGTTCGGTTTCGCGGGCGTGATTGCTCCGCAGCCAATTCGAAAACTCTGCGGGGGTCGGAAAAAACTTAGGCTTCATTGCGCGTATCCTATAAGCTGATAACCTCAAAAACAGTATGATGTGTCCCTTCTGCGGTTTTCGCGAAGACAAAGTAATCGACTCGCGGGAAAGCAAAGAAGGCGATTCCATTCGCCGGCGTCGCCAGTGCTTGTCCTGTGAGCGTCGTTTTACGACATACGAACGCTGCGACGAAGTGCCGTATATGGTCATCAAAAAGGACGGGCGCCGCGAGACGTTTGATAGGCAGAAGGTCTTAAATGGCTTGCTGCGGGCGTGTGAAAAGCGACCCGTGAGCATGGGCAAGCTGGCCGACTTGGTCAACGGGATTGAATCACTACTGTTTGAGAGTGCGGACAGGGAAATCTCTACCATCAAGATTGGCGAGGAGCTAATGGCTAGCCTTAAAGCACTAGACAAGATCGCCTACGTGCGATTTGCCTCGGTTTACCGGGACTTTCAGGATGTGGAAGAGTTTATGCGTGAGCTAAATAGCGTGTTGCGGTAAGCCGTAGTATCTAGAAGCGATATGGCCGTGGCAATCGGTAAAACTTTCTCCCAGATTGCGGGCGCAGAACAGCGGCGTGCAAACACTTATGTTTTGTGAAACCAATCACTTTCCGCGTCATCTTAACAAATAGGGCTTAACTTCAGACCGATTCCCGGCTATAATAGGGTCGCGTAATTATTACAAAGTCTTAGGGAGCTTGGCCCGGTCCTTTTACGGGCGGTGAGAGCAGTGTGACTCTCGATCGCAATTCTTTGGCGAAGTTCGTCCTAGCTTCCGAAGAGAAGAATGTAAGGCGGTTTCGAAGCTAAAGGCTCCTCCTGGTTGGCTAAATCCGCGTCTAAAAAAGTAGAAGGCAAGCGGGAGTGTGACTTTCGCATGAAGGTTGTGTCAAAAACTTTATGGGGCGGCAACTAGAGGTGATTAGCTAAGGTGGACCAATTCGAGGATCAATTTCTGGCCGATGGGCCAGAACCGCTTGGAATTCCGTTTGACGAGGAATCCAATTTCTTTCATCCCGAAGAGGTTGAGGACGACGAATTCCACGGTACCCAGCCGGTAGAAGAGTCAATTTATACCGACGATCCGGTACGTGTATATCTGCGCGAGATGGGATCGGTACCGCTGTTACTCGCGAAGGCGAAGTGACGCTGGCGCGGAAAATGGAGCGCGGTAAAGTCCGTATGCAGAAGGCCATCAGCCGGTCGCCGCTGATTCAGGCGTTGGTTGGGGAATTTTGCGATCTAATTCGCAAGGGCGCGGAAGAAGTTGACAGCTATGTAGATTTTGGGCCTTCCGATATTGAAGAAGGAAGCGCGGCGGACATCAAGCGGCGCAATGAAATGGCCGAGATGTTCTTTGCCTTTCAAGCCTCTGTGAAGAAGCTGCAATCCACGCAAGACAAGTATGCCGCCGTTCCGGCTTCGAACAAGAAGCTGCGTTCCAAGTGGAAGGGCAAAGTGGCGCGCTCTTTGGTGGAAATGTCGAAGGCGTTGCGCGCGATTCCCTTTAATCTGGCGCGTTGGAAAGAATTTGTACGTGTGATTGAGCGCAATGCCGATGAAATGGCGCTGCTCGATACCGAAGTCAAAAAGCTGGAAGCTCGCAATTCAGCAGCGGCCGTAGCCCGCGTTAAAGAACTCAAGCGCGATCTCAAGAAAAAAGAGCAGGAAGCCGGTGCCTCTCTGCCGGATTTGAAGCATAGCCTTCATGTCATCCGGCACGGCGAAATTGAAGCCGAACGCGCCAAAAAAGACCTCGTAGAAGCCAACCTTCGCCTCGTGGTATCGGTCGCCAAAAAGTACGTCAACCGCGGTTTGCACTTGCTGGATCTCATTCAGGAAGGAAACATCGGCTTGATGCGTGCGGCCGATAAATTCGAATACCGCCGCGGCTATAAATTTTCGACCTACGCCACCTGGTGGATTCGTCAGGCCATCACTCGCGCCATTGCCGATCAATCCCGCACTATTCGTATTCCCGTTCACATGAACGAGAGCATGAACAAGTTCCTGCGGGCCACGCGCGAGCTGGAAAAAGAACTCGGCCGCGTACCCACGAACGAAGAAATCAGCCGCCGCATGGACATTCCAGTGGAGAAAGTCCAGAAGCTCAAGACGATTTCGCGCGATCCCGTTTCGCTGGAAACGCCAGTCGGCCGTGATGGTGAATCGGCGCTGGGCGATTTGATTGAAGATCGCTGGGTGGGTTCGCCCGTGGATGCGGTGATTGATTCCAACGTGCGCGATGAAACGGCTAATATCCTCAAGACTCTTTCGCCCAAGGAAGAGAAAGTGATCCGGCTGCGCTTCGGCATTGGCTGTGAGCGCGAACACACGCTGGAAGAAATTGGCCAGGAATTCGATGTCACCCGCGAACGCATTCGCCAAATTGAAGCCAAAGCCCTGCGGCAGCTTCGATCTCCAGAACGGGCCCGTCATTTGCGTGCTCTGCTGGCTGCTCGCTAAATCGTAAGACAATCGAAACAAAAGACGGCGGCTCGGAAATACTCTGGGCTGCCGTTTTCCTTTTAGTATCTGTCATTTACCGCCAGCGAAGCTGACCGGAATGTCCGCTTTTGAAACCCTCAGTACTTCCACGATTATTGAGAAGCACTACCGGTATCCTAATGGTCTGCTACTATATACAGCATAGTTAAAACTTTAGGTGCGGGGTGCTTTTCTACTAGGGTCGCTGTGTTCGGGATTCCTTCACGAAAGACCCCCTCGAAATGAGGGCATAAATGCAAAAGAAGCTTCTTGTGGCGCTAATCGCATTTGTGGGATTAGCAAGCACAATTTTCGGACAAAACGCCGGGACCATTACCGGTCGCGTCGTCGATCCATCCGGGAGCAGTGGTGGCGGGCGCAGAAGTCAAAGTTATTGACGTCTCCACCAGCGAATCGCAAAAGTCAACAACTAACGAATCGGGCATCTATTTTTTCAATACGATCAAGCCCGGTATATACGACGTTCGTAATGGAGAAGTCAGGTTTCCGGAAATCTGCAGTTTAAGAAGCAAACCGTCGAAATCGGCAGCCAGCTTACGCTGAACGTTTCACTTGGAACTCGGCGCCTCTACCCAGACGGTTACCGTTGAAGCGGAAGTCGGGCGCGGAACTGAAACGTTAAGTTCCACGGTCGGTAGCAACCATCACCGGCCCTTCCATGGTTCTTTTGCCGAACCTGGGCCGCGATGCCTCGAGCTTGGCCGTCTTCCAGCCGGGCGTAGCGCCGCGGCGGATTGGTGGGCGGCGCGATGTCGGATGAAAACACTTTCCAATTGGACGGCGGCAACAACTCCAGTGACATGGACGGCAACCAAACGGTTTACACCCCGAGCTATGCGTCAAACGGCGCGCCCACGGGTGTGATGCCCACCCCTGTTGAAAGCGTTGAAGAATTCAAGGTGAACACTGCCGGCCAAACGGCGGACTTTAACGGGTCTTCGGGTAGCCAAGTGCAAATGGTCACGAAGCGCGGAACCAATCAGTTCCATGGCGCGGCGTATGAGTATTATTTCTCTACCGACGTGGGTGCGGCCAATACCTGGGACAACGACCATAAAGCGGATACGGCTTTAGGATTGGGCTACACACCCATTTCCAAGACCCATAAGAACCGCTATGGCGGAGCATTGGGTGGTCCAATGCTTCCGAAGTTTGCCGGCGGAAAAACTTATTTCTTTGTAAACTATGAAGCCCTAAAATATCCGCTCTCACAGACGTACGAAAAGCCTATGCCGACGGCATTGCTTAGCGCGGGCGTGGTTCAGATTAACCAGGGTAGTCAAGGTTGGGTGCCCTACAACTTGAACGCTGTTCCGGTCACCGTAAATGGGACCACGTATATGCCGGCGCAATGCGGCGGCAGCAATTGCGATCCTTTAGGTCTCGGCTTAAACCCGCTCGTTTCGCAGCTTTGGAGCAAAATGCCGATGCCGAACGATCCCACGTCTGGCGACACCAAGAATACGCAAGGTTATCTGTCAACCATCGCATTGCCGCAGACATCAGACTTCTGGGTAGGTCGAATCGATCACGATTTCGGCGACAAATGGCGCTTATTCACCAGCTATCGCTACTATTCTTTCAGTTCAGCTCACCACCAACCAAGTGGATGTCGGCGGCCTGCTGCCTGGTGACACATTTGGGCAATATGCTGCGCGCGCGCCCCGTCCGCAAAAGCCCGATTTCTTTGTTGGCGGCATCAGCACCAGTGTCAGCCCCACGACCACCAACGATTTCCACTTACAGCTTTCTGAAGAACTGGTGGCAATGGGCGACTTCGGCGGCTCCGCCGCAAATCGCCGGTTTGGGTGGTGCGCTTGAAATCGGCGGCGAGTCGGCCAATGCGTTGATTCCTTACAACGTCAATACGCAAAATACGCGCCAACGCTTCTGGGACGGTCACGACACCACCTTTAGAGATGACGTTTCCATGCTCAAGGGCAATCACTTGATTGCGGTTGGCGGTCAATACGAACGGAATTACGATTACCACCTGCGCAACGATAACGGGCAGGGTATTGATAATTCGGTTGTCTATCAAGTCGGCAACAATAACGGTCTGACTTGGTCCGGCGCAAATCTTGCCGACGGGCTTGCCTACCAACCAGCAGAGCACCTTCGAAAACTACGCGGCCGAAGTTTGGGGCATTGTCGATCAATCGCAGGTCATGTATACGCGCAGCGGCCCGCAACTGACGCTGCAACCGCTGGGTTCGAACATGTTCGATCAGAGCACCATTAACTTCTACAACCTTTACGCCAGCGATACTTGGAAGATCAAGCCATTTTTCACCCTAACCTATGGCATTGGCTACCAAGTGGAGATGCCTCCGACTGAAGCCAATGGCAAGCAGATTGAGTTGGTAGACCAGAACGGGTACGCCTATTTCAGCCTCTTCCTATCTTGCTCAGCGCGAATCAGCGGCCTTGAATGGCAGCGTTTACAATCCGATTGTTGGCTTTACGGGAATCAAGACCGTCAACAACGCCAGCAATAAGTATCCGTACAATCCGTTTTACGGTGGCGTCAGCCCACGCGTATCGTTTGCCTATAACCCGCAATCGGGTGATGGCTTTATGGGCAAGCTCCTCGGCCAGAACCAAACCGTGATCCGCGGCGGATACGGTCGTATTTACGGGCGCTTGAACGGCGTCGATTTGGTATTGATTCCGCTTCTTGGTACTGGTCTGGGACAAGCCGTTTCCTGTTATGCTTCGGCGACCGGCACGTGCGTAGGAGCCGGGTCTCTGACGCCCGCCACGGCCTTCCGCATCGGCGCTAACGGTCTCAGCGCTCCGATTCCCAGTGTTTCGCAAACGTTGCCGCAGCCTTATTTCCCGGGTACCAACGGTTACGCTTCAGCTGGTTCGGGTTCGGTGCTTGACCCGAATTTCCGCCCGAGTTCTACCGATAACTTCCAGTTCAGCATTCAGCGTGAGCTCAAGAAGAACCTGCTCTTGGAAGTCGGCTACATTGGGCGCGCGATTCACAACGAATGGCAACAAGTTGACTTAGATGCCGTTCCGACGATGACTACGTTGAACGGGGAATCGTTTGCGCGGGCGTATGCGAACCTCTACGCGGCGGTTAGTTCGTGTGCCTCGGCTACCAATTGCTCCACACCCGCCACCCAGCCTTTCTTTGAAGCGGCTTTGGGTGGTTCGGGCTCTGCCTTTTGCGCAGCGGCCGGCAGTTGCACGGCAGCGATTGCCAAGAACTCCACCATGTTTAACGAGTTGAAGAACACGCAAGTTTATGACTTGTGGACTTTGCTCAATAAGCAAAGTTCTTGGACGCTTGGCCGGACACTGCCAAGCAGCACCAGTTCGGCGATTCCCGCCGGGCAGCTGAGTGCTGTTTACGCTGATGCCAGCTTCGGTTACGGAAATTACAATGCCGGCTACATCTCTATGACTAGCAGCAATTTCCACAACTTGACGTTCCACTCCAACTTTACGTACGGCCGCGCACTGGGCACGGGCAACCAAACCCAGGCGACGAGTTCGTATAGTGTGGTTGATCCGTGGAATACGCACGCTATGTACGGTCCGCAGTACTTCGATTACAAAGTTGTTTATACACTGACCATGTTGTGGCAATCGCCTTTCTACAAGTCGCAGAAAGGAATTTTGGGCCACGTGTTAGGCGGTTGGACCATCGCTCCTATCTTCACCGCTCATAGTGGGGCTCCGCTGGCTGTCTCCAACTTGAACGGTGGTTGCGAATCGTTTGGTGAAATGAATTGCAGTACGGGTAACACGGAAGACTTCGCTGTTCTGGCTTCCACCTTTACGGGTGGAAATTCCGCTAACTATAACCAGAAGGTGGCGGCGGGACAAACCGTTGGTACAACCGGCACAGGTGGTATCAACATGTTCCAGAATCCGGCGCAGGTCTTCGCTGAATTCCGCAACTGCATCCTGGGCGTTGACACCAACTGCGGATCGACTGGAACCATCCGCGGTATGGGCACCTGGAACCTGGATGCGACTGTATCGAAGGATTTCAGCTGGAGAGAGCGCATCGGCGCCACTCTCTTGTTCCAATTCACCAATGTACTGAACCACGTGCAGCTCTATGATCCGTCTCTGAGTCTCGCTTCTCCGCAAACGTTTGGCGTGCTCGGCAGCTCGAATCCGAATGGTGGCCAATCCAACACTCCGCGCCAAATGGAGTTTGGTTTAAGAGTGCACTTCTAGAAGACGCAGCAACTTAAAAAACGAACGGCGGCTCGGGCACCCCCGAGCCGCCGTTTGCTCTTTCTCGCCGGGGCGGCATTGGCTTTGTTTTTATGAAAATCTCGCCTCGGCGGCTACCATCGCCTCTCCGTCGCCTCCCGTTTTTGGGATCACTACCTAGTATTTCCTTTTACATTACGTAAATTCCTACTCTATACTTCCCTTTTTATCAACGAGTTAGGTGTTTGGCTGTAGAGTTGCCTAGAGAAGCGGAGTACGGTTACCGCTCGAAACGGTGCTAGCATTAAATCGTTAGACGGTTTACGTTACGGAGTTGCCCTTAAATCTTATGGTTGAAACAAGAACAAAAACCTCTAGTTGGCCACAGAGCCGACTCTCCAAAATTCTAGTACTTTCATTCAACATCGTGCTCTTCGTGATGGCGCTCAATGTCGCGCGCCTCAGTGCACAATCGTTGACCACAGGCGAAGTGGTTGGAGTGATCACAGATCCTACCTCCGCTGTCGTCCCTAACGTTCCGGTCGCCCTGAAGAGTATTGATACCGGTGCGGAACTGACTTCTACGACAAACTCGCAGGGTCAATACCGGTTCTCCCTACTGAAACCCGGCCGTTATTCGGTCAATGTTTCCCAGCCCGGGTTTAAGCCGGTGAAGCTCAGCTTTGAGGTTGGCGTCGGTGATACCACCCCTGTTAACGTCCACCTGGAAGTCGGTCAGAACACCACTACGGTTGAAGTGACGGAAAGCTTGCCGCTGATGAGCACCGACCCGAGCGCAAATACGACCTTTACGCAAAGCCAAGTAGAACTGCTCCCCAGCGCTGGCGGCGATATCACGAATATCGCGTTTACTGCGCCTGGCGTCGTTGTTAACTCGACGGGCGGTTATGGCAACTTCACCATGAACGGCTTGCCGGCCACCGCTAATCTTTTCACGGTGAATGGCGAAAACAATATGGACCCGTATTTCAATATCAACAACTCGGGTGCCACCAACTTGACTTTGGGACAGAACGAACTGCAAGAAGCGAGCATCATCGCGAACCCCTACGCTGGTGAATATGGACAGTTAGCCGGCGCGCAAATCACGTATGTGACTAAGTCCGGTACCAACGAATTTCACGGTAATGCCGAATACTGGTGGAACGGCCGTTTGATGAATGCAAACGACTGGTTCAACAACTCCGGTATCTATGGCGCCTCACCCGCGGCCTTTTGCTAACGACAATCAATACGCGACGTCTCTAGGCGGCCCGGTTATTAAGAACAAAACGTTCTTTTTCGTGAACTTTGAAGGTCTGCGTTTTGTGCTGCCGAGCGTGGTTTCGGTCACAATCACCGACCGCGGCCTTCGCCAACGCGGTGCTGAACAACGTCAAGAATCGCAGCCGGCGGAATCCTCCGCTTATCAGAGCATGTTCAATCTATACGCAAACGCTCCAGGCGCCGCCGGCGCCCAGACCATTGTTGGGTGCTAATTTGAGTTCGCTCGTGCGCAAGCTTGTGCTCTCCCGGCTTCAGCCCCGCTACGCAAGGCTGCGACGCACAAGTATGAAGCGCAGCTTTCGGCTCTCGCCTCGGAATGGTTCCTTACGGGCCGCGTCGATCAACATATCAGCGATAAAGATTCAGCCTTCTTCCGTTACAAGCTTGACCACGGAACGCAGCCCTCCGATTTGGATCCGATCAGCGCCAAGTTCGACGCTATCTCGCATCAGCCCAGCTGGGATACCCAGTTTCAAGAAACGCACGTATTCGGTGCGGCCGCGACGAACTCGTTTAACGCCGCTCTGAGCCATTACGTGGCCCAGTTCCAACAGAACTATCAAGAAGCCAGCAGCACCTTCCCCGATCGCATCATTACTTCGGGCTCTGTGGACTTCACCGGGTTTAATCCGATTAGCTCTTTCCCCCAGGGCCGGAACATCACGCAATACCAGATCTTTGACGACTTCACTTTGGTCAAGGGCAAGCATAGCTTTAAGTTTGGTGAGAACTTCCGCCGCTACGACGTGAGCGATCACAACTTCTTCTACAATTCGCCAGCCATCTATTTCGGCTATACGACCAGCGGCCTGCAGAATTTCGCCGATGGTCTAGCCTATCAATACCGCAAGTCTCTGAATCTTGGCGAGCGATGTTCCCGTCGCTCTTTGGGGTTTAGGTTTCTATGGTCAAGATGAGTGGAGCGTTTCCTCGAAACTCAAGGTCACTTTGTCGTTACGCTTTGAACGTAATTCCGATCCGGTTTGCCAGTTCAACTGTTTTGCTAATTTCAAGGGTCCATGGAGTACTTTGGCCAGCGTGAATAGCGCCAATCCAGGTTCTGTTCCCTATTCAAGCGACATCGAGTACAATCAACACCAAGCTTATAAGGGCGTGGACACTCTGAGTCCTTCGCCGCGTATTGGCCTCAGCTACTCGCCTTTCTCTAACAATAAGACTGTGTTCAGCGGCGGCTTCGGTATTTTCTACGATTCCCCGGCTGCCGGATTGGTAGACGATCTGTTGGGCAACCCTCCGGTCGCGGTAGCGATTCGCGTGCGCCCGTCGGCTGGCGTGCTTCCCTTCGATCCCGCTGGTGGCGCTGCCACTTGGGCCGCTTCGGCTAACGCCTTCAACATCAATAGACACTTATTCGCAGATCTCATAGCGCCTTCGTGCTTTAGGTTCCACATTCGCTGCGCCGAGCGTCACCGCCATTGTCGGCACGATCCACAATCCGCAGATCCAGGAATGGAATTTCCAGCTCCAACAGGAATTGGGCCGTTCCCTCGCTTTGATCGCCAATTATTCTGGCAATCACGGTGTGAAAGAACTGTATTCCAACGCTTGGCCAAATGCTTATGACGAATTTGGTCTCTATCCCGGCGTTGCGGGCGTCCCTAGCAGCGTTCCGGTGGCAAACTACGGAACGGTGACCACCTATCAGAACGGCGCTCTTTCGAACTACAACGGTTTGAGCATCTCGCTGCGCAATCGCGCATGGCACGGTCTCAACTACAACTTCAACTACACTTGGTCTCACGCCATCGATGAAGTATCAAACGGTGGATATTTTCACCTACGGCGATTCGCTTCTGGGTCAAATCAATCCCCTGAGCCTGCGCGCTAACAACTACGGCAATGCCGATTATGACGTCCGCAACAACTTCAATGGCGATCTGGTTTATCAACCCAAAGTTCACACCGGTCACCGCACCATGGACTCTGTCCTTGGCGGCTGGCAATTGGGCACCAAGATCTTCTGGAGAAGCGGCCTTCCGTTCTCGGTGACTGACGGCAACTCTGCTCTCGGCAACGGTGGCGGATCGCTCCTCGGTACACCGCTCACGAATACGGGCCTGCAGACCGCCTGCAACGAATCCTCTACCACCACGCCATGCATTAATGCAAATGCGTTTGTGAATGCTGGTGCGGCTACGTTCAACAACTTCACTGCCTGGTCTCCGCAGAATCGCAACGACGTTCAGAGGGCCGCATCTCTTCAATATGGATGCCACTCTGTTCCGCACGTTTACCCTCCGCGAACGGTTGAAACTGGCAGTTGGCGCGCAAGCGTTCAACGTGCTGAATCACCCGAACTTCGGTTTGCCGGATTCCGCCCTTGGTGATTCGACCTTTGGTCAGATCACAGGTATGGCGGGTGTCCCCACCTCGCCGTATGGAACGGGTCTCGGTTACGACGCTTCACCCCGGACTGTTCAATTGTCGGGCAAGCTAACCTTCTAAACATCGCAACGCAATAAAAGGAAAAGGGCACGCTAGCAATTTCTGCAGCGTGCCCTTTTTGTTCCCGCATAGACTCGGAGGTTATCTATGCTTTGTTCAAATGGACTGTCTCCTAAACAATAACGTTTCGTTAATACCTCTAGCAATATTCCACAGGCTATTTCAGTTTTTAATCTGTACAATAAAGTACTAGAGATGATAGCCGCGGACGTAGTGGTCGAAGACATTCAACGCCTCAAGCGGGATCGACATGCAATGATCCTGGCTCACCATTATCAAGAGCCGGAGATTCAAGAAATTGCTGATTCTATTGGCGATAGCCTCGAACTAGCGCGCATCGCCCAACGCTTTGAAGGCGACGTCATCGCCTTTTGTGGAGTCAAATTCATGGCCGAAACCGCGAAGGTCGTAAATCCCTCGCGTGTTGTAGTTCTTCCAGATATTCACGCAGGTTGTAGCTTAGTCGATAGCTGCCCAGCTTCTGCTATATCCGCCTATCGGCAACGTCATCCTGACCACGTAATTGTCAGTTATATAAACACCTCTGTTGAGGTGAAAGCGGAAAGCGATATACTCTGCACGTCGCGAAATGCCGTAGCAATTGTAAATTCAATTCCTGCTGAAAAACATGTGCTTTTTTTGCCTGACATTAATTTAGGCAACTGGGTTAAGAAGCAAACCGGCCGCGAGAACATGACCATCTGGCAGGGTGCCTGCATTGTGCACGCTACCTTCCCTGGGCGTCGTTTGGCCGCAGCCCGCTCCGAACATCCTCAAGCCGTGGTTGCTGCCCATCCTGAGTGCCCGGGCGACGTCTTGCGCCAAGCGGATTTCATTGGTTCCACTTCGGCCATCATTGATTGGTGCGCCAAACAGCCGCAAGATGAGTTCATCATCATGACGGAAAGCGGCGTTCGCTACTCGCTCGAAAAGCAATCGCCCGGCAAGAAGTTTTACTTTGTTGCGCCCCCGCGCGGGTGCTCAATCCGGTTCCCCCGGGCGTGCGTATGGCGACACCGCCGTGGAGAGTAAGAGTGCAGACCGGGTTTGCCGGTAGAGTAGGGATGAAGCGCCTTGCCCCGTTGCCGAGGCAGGTTTCTTCATCCCTCTCCCCGAACCGGACGTGCAAGTTTCCCGGCATCCGGCTCTCCATGCGTGGCGATTAGCCACGGGTGGCCCTCACAAAGAGGCGAGGGTGTTGGTCGCCTCCCAGTGCCTGTCGGCTCCTTTGCGGAAGCTCTTCGTCTTGGACGGCATTCCATCCGTTCGGTATTCGTATGCCCCGGTCGGGGAAGCGTTGCTGACTGGCGTCGGCGAACAGGGCGATTTCCCTTTTCGCCTTGGCGCCACCGTTTGCGTTTCCCGCATCTGGATTGCGCATAATGGCGGAGCAAATCCGCCCACGGTGCTTTGTCGTGTTTCTTGCCAACCAGGACTTCGATGCGCCGTCCAGCCACCAGTCGAGTTTGGAGAACTCCTTCCATGCCCGGGAGGCATAGCGATAGTAGTTCCGCCATCCGACGATGACCGGGTTGAGCTTGTCGATGAGATCGGCGAGGGTTCGGCCGGTTGGCGTTTCTCTCACCTTGGCCCTGATCTTGTCGCGCAAAAGTTGCAGCTTGCCCTTCGGGATGAAGAGGTTTGCCGACTTGTCGCCTCGTTGACGGGCGACTTCTTCTGCACGACCCGATATCCCAGGAAGTCGAAGCCTTCCCGAACATCGGTGATCCTGGTCTTCTCCATCGACAATTCCATGCGCAACTCCTCTTTGAGGAATTGCGCCAGCGCCTGCCGCTCACGCTTCTGCATCCTCGTGGGTTCCCTGCACGAGGACGACGAAGTCGTCCGCGTATCGCACCATGTAGAAGCTCGGCCGGCCATGTTCGTGGTCCCGTCTGAGGCGCTGTTGCTCCCGTTGGTCGCGTCTTTCTCGTGGGCCGGGAACCCAGCGTTTGTATCGCTCGTCGATGGCCGTCAGATAAATGTTGGCCAACAACGGCGAGATGATGCCCCCTTGCGGGGTGCCCGTCACCGGATGCCGAAGGCTGCCCTCGATCATGATGTCGGCTTTCAGGAAGGCGAGTACGAGCCGCAGGACCTTGCGATCCTTGATGCGGCGTCGCACGCGCTCCATCAGCACATGATGATCGATGGCGTCGAAACACCCCTTGATGTCGCCCTCGATCACATAGCCGGGTCCGCGATGGACCGGCGGATGTCGGGTGCAGGCGTTGTCGAATTCTCGCCAGCGCGTCATGGGTGCTTCGACCGGGCCGGAAGCCGTAAGAGATCGGATAGAAATCCGCCTCGAAGATCGGCTCCAGCACCATTTTGAGCGCCATTTGGACCAGTCGGTCTTTAAGCGTGGGAATGCCCAATGGCCGGAACTTCCCCGGTTTGCCCGGCTTCGGGATCAATCTCTGCCGGACAGGTTGAGGTCGGTAGGTTCCTTGCCGCAGGTCTTGCCGGATTTCCTCCAGGAAGCCTGCGACGCCATCGGGCCGCTTTTCGACCGTCTTCCGCGTCACGCGATCCGTGCCTGGTGTGTTGCTGCCCCTGTTACGGGCCAGCCGTTGCCAGGCATGGGTGCAACGTTCTGCGATCGCATACGATATTGAACAGATCCGCGAACACTCTTGTCGGGGTCCGCGGCACTCCACCGATACAGCTTGCGCTGCATGTCGAGAATGAACTCGGTATTCACCGCGTCGGACAAGTGGTCCATCTCCTGCTTGCAAGTTGTATCCACTGCCCGCCTTCGCCATGTGGACGGCTTTCCCGTCCTCGGACTACTACGCAGGCTCCGTCCCCGCCGCGCGCGTTCGCCGGTCGCTTCGGCCATCCGTCCTCCGAGGGGAGCGGAAACGCGGGCGGGTTCCCAAGTTCCACCGCTGCTCCTCGTCCGCTGTAGGAGCCGACTCTACCCCGTGTGGATTCTGGCCTCCGAGCCTTGCAGGCTTTCCCGGCGGCTGACATCGGATTTCCCCGATGTCCCTGACGCGCACCCATCAATTGCGCGCCGGCGCTCCACAAGTCTTTCGACCGTTTCACCCACTTCCGAGTTGGTGAGATACCTCCTGACGGGGCTTCGGCCATCGGTTCGGTTTCCCTCTCCATGGCGGACTTGCTGGCCGGGCCGTCGTTGGGATCGGAAGTCCCCTCACGCCCGGCTTTAACGGGTTCTGCTGATTTATGGCGTCCCGGAAGCACCCGGTTGGCCTCACCCGTTCGCTTCTCGCCCCACGCTGCACCGTGTGGCGGGGGGGTCTTTCACCCCCCGGAGCTGATCGGTAGTTTTGTCTCCAACTCGGTTTCCTCCTTTCAGTTCAGAGAGTTAGAGGGCGGCGCTTGGCGTACTGACGGGTTGAGGTCGGGAGAGAGGCTTCCGGCGCCCGTCGCGGAGAACCTGCTCGCCGGGGTGCCGGTCTCACGTCCAGCAAGGACGCAAACAATCAAAGGAGACTGCGCTATGAGCAAAAAGGCAAAGGAAGAGCGGCTTGCAGAAATCCGCCACGATTACCGACCTTACTACTTTTTACCCGAGTTCGACGAAGGGTTTCTCGACTATCAGAGGAGCGCACGCGCGAACCCATATGAGGGAAAGCCGAGTGAAGGCCTCAAAGCGCAGGCTTGGGATCGCGGAGCCGAAGCGGCTTCAAGATACGACAGATTCCTAAGCGACATCGAGAAGCCGAAGGCCGCCGCGAGATAAAACCGCGAACTCAAATAGCCGCTAGGCCTCGCGCCTGGCGGCTTTTTATCTGCAAACATGGTGATCCGAATGGGCGACAAACGGAACACTCAAGTGGGTCAATGAGCCAACGCCGACTTTGTGCGGTCCGACTATCGTTCGGTCGTATTTCCGCATCCAGTGCGCTGGCCTATTAAACACGGCAGACGATTTTGTGCAGGCGCCGCCGCCGGCTGCCTATTTCGAGCCAATCATGTGGCGCCGGACTATTTCATGAGCTTCGCGTCGGATACGGCTTCTCAACTTGATCGGGATATATCCGAATTCGTCGGCTTGAAGTCATTTTCTACTCGCCTTTTTCCTCAGGCAACGAAAGGCCGCTTGATCCTCTGTACGCCGGTTTGGCTTTCTTTCTTGCTGCGCGTCAGAGAGTGAGAGGCGCGCGGCCCGCTGTGACGGGTTGGAGGTCAAGAGAGAGTTTTTCGGCCGCCCGTCGTGGAGAAACCGACATGGCAAGCGTTCAGAAGATCAAGCTGAGCCCATCCCGCGACATCCCCTTCAACAAGCTGGTCTTGAGCCAGTCCAACGTCCGGCGCGTGAAAGCCGGCGTATCGATCGAGCAGCTGGCGGAGAGCATCGCGCTGCGTACCCTGCTGCAAAGCCTGAGCGTCCGGGCGGTTGTCGGTGCCGACGGCCAGGAGACCGGCATGTTCGAAGTGCCGGCGGGTGGCCGGCGCTACCGCGCCCTGGAATTGCTGGTGAAGCAGAAGCGGATGGCGAAGAACCAGCCCGTCCCCTGTGTGGTCCGTGATGATGGTATCGCCGAGGACGATTCGCTGGCCGAAAATGAAGAACGCGTCGGTCTGCATCCGCTCGACCAGTTCCGCGCGTTCCAGGCCTTGCGAGACGGCGGCATGAGCGAGGAGGACATCGCCGCCCGGCACTTCGTGACGCCGGCGATCGTCAAGCAGCGCCTGCGGCTGGCGTCGGTATCCCCAAAGCTGCACGAGGTTTATGCCGAGGACGGCATGACGCTCGAACAGCTCATGGCCTTTTCCGTGACCGCCGACCAGGCGCGACAGGAGCAGGTCTGGGACAATGTCAGCCGTTCTCACCTCGATGAGCCCTACCACATCAGGCGGATGCTGACGGAGGGTACCGTCCGCGCCTCCGACCGCCGCGCCCAGTTCATCGGCCTCGATGCCTATGAGCTGGCCGGCGGCGTCGTGATGCGCGACCTGTTCGAGCACGACGATCGGCCGGCTGCGGGACGTGCCGCTGCTCGACCGTCTCGTCACCGAGAAGCTGAAGGCGGAGGCCGAAGCCATCGCCAGGGAAGGCT
>CAWJBS010000079.1:0-137977 GCA_963840845.1 Bryobacterales bacterium | reverse complement strand
AACGGGAACGGTTTCGGTCTTTCATTATGGAGAAGGCAAAGAGATGCCGCTGGATTTCGGCTCTTATGGAAGACGCTCCGGCGCGGTTTGAACAGCTTTTCCGGAAATTCGCCAACCCGGTTTGTTATTTCACGGGTTGGACGATCCGCTGGTGCCGATTGAGCAGTCGCGACGTTATGTTGCGGTTCCTCGGCCAAACCTTCATTTAATGGGATTCAAATCCGGGCACGAGCTAACAGACGTACTTGGATATACATGTGGAAAGCCGTCAGCTACTTTCTTTTAACAGGGTGTTTAAGAAAGTTTGTAAACGTTCGGGTAAGAGTACTTAGAAAAGGGCGCGCGGAGCAAGTTGCTATGCCGAATTGGGTTATACTAGTGGTACTGGCATCGAACGTAGTATTGCAATATTCTTTGCAACTGTGAATTTCGGTATGGCGTCTGACCATTGGGCATAGTGTGCCGCAAATTGGAAGAAGCGGGGTGTGTCTTTGAGCAGCATGGTAGAAGATAAGGAATCGGCAAACAGACCTATGGAGCCCAGATCAGTTCCGTCAGATTCGCATTTGGATAATCTCCTGATAGCGACGAACATTCAGCTGCCTTGGTACAAATCGATATTTAAGAATATTGGGGAAGCGCTCGTAATCCGCCGAAAACTGCCGCCGTTGTGATTGATGTCGCGGCCGTTAGAGGGTTCGCAATCAGCGATATTTCCGATATCGAGCAGCCTTGGTTTAAGTCGCTCATTGGCAATATTAAAGACGCCATCAACCCGCCCAACCTTCTCCCTGCAAATTACTTCGAAGGCCGTAGAAGTTCCCGAAATTCGGGGAGCCTATGGTGGCGGCCAGGGCCGTTCGGGAGTGAATGCCGATTCTGGCCATTCACGCGGCTGTGGTCTCTGTTACTGCTGTTTTCAACTCCAGATGCCGCGCAGAAGACGGTGAAGCAGGTGACCGACCAAACTTCCAACCGCTCCCGGAACCGAAACTCAAGCTGCCCAAATCTTCGGAGAAGTGGTGGCGGCGGTGGCCAACATGATCTGAAGCCCCCCAGCCACGGCGAGGCTCCGAAGTTTGCACGGAAGCAATTTGTCCCGCCCGACCATGGCTATTCCTCACCCGAAGCTGCCGATGGTCCCGACTATCACTGCTGACGATTCCACAGATCGAAGCCGATCAATATGGAGAGCAGTTAAGCAAGCTGGACGAAACCGGTCTTGGGAAATGCACAGGTACAGGCATTGGATCGGGAACGGGGACGGCTATGGTCCTGGTAGCGGCGGTGGAGCGGGCGGCGGCGCTTATCATATTGGCGGCGAAGTTTCGGCGCCGACGCTGATCTCGAAACTGGACCGGAATATCCGAAGAAGCCCGCAAGGCCAAGTACTCGGCAGCTCCCGCTTTCGATTGTGGTGGGCGCGGATGGTCTGCCCCGCGATATCAAAGTTGTTCGGCCTTGGGTTTGGACTTGATCGAGAAAGCTATTGAAGCGGTTATGAAATGGCGTTTCCGGCCGGGCATGAAAGGCGGACGTGCGGTACCGGTTCAAGCTCAGGTTGAAGTCAGCTTCCGCTTATTGTCAGAGAGGCTCAGGCCTCTCTTTTGCGCGACATTCGGGACACGGGCAAATTTGCGCAGGTGATCGTAGAGTAGATCCCGGTGCTATGCCCGTCATTCCAGTGAATGCGCACGGCATATTGGCCGCACCTCTTCCACTGAATTCATTTTGAGCGTGGGTTTTACATCGGAAACAGTTCCTGTTTCCGGTAATTGGTCTTTTGGGGTTCGGTACCGTGCGCGCCAGTGCAGGTGGCACAGGGGCATTCGTCGCGCAAATAGCCATTTGTGTAATCGCTGTGGTGGCCGTCGCGCCAATCAATTTTGATGCCGGTGGATTTAGAGATAGCGATGTGTTCGGGATCGAGTTCTGCTTGAATTTCCATGAATTGGTTACGAGGCGCTTTGCATGCGTTCGATATCGCGAACGCCAGGAATGCGGCGGAAGGCGGTGATGACGCGTTCTAGTTGCTTCTTGTCTTTCACGTCCATGGTGATTTCGATAATGGCGCTGTCGTCCGTACGTTTCTCGTCGCCGCGCGCTTCGAGGGTGCGGATGTTGCTGGATTCGGCGCTGAGGATGGACGTGAGCTGGTGCAGGATGCCTGGCCGGTCGTCGGTGTAAATCATGACGCGCACGGGCAGCGGATCGCTGGCGCTACGAGCCCATTCCACGGCGATTTTGCGCTCGGCTTCGTACATCAGCTTCTGAACATTGGAGCACTGCACGGAGTGGACGGCGATACCTTTACCGCGCGTGATATAGCCGACAATGGGTTCGCCGCGCACTGGGTTACAACATTTGGCGCGATAGACGAGAACGTCGTCGGCGCCTTTGACTTGAATGACGAGATCTTTGTCGCCGAGCGGTGAGCCGTGGGGTTGGAGCCGCGGCCCCGCCCTTCTGCGAGGGCGGTGGAGTGAGCGGTTCTTCGGCGGGCGCTTGGCGTACTTCTTCGGGCGCCACTTTCTGCAACACCTGGCGTGCGGAGAAACGCCCGAAGCCGAGAGCGGCGTAGAGATCTTCGGTTTTGCTGACGCCATATTCGGAGGCGACGGATCGGAGATCGTGATCGGAGATGCGGCCTAAGCTGACACCGAAGCGGCGCGCTTCTTTTTCGAGTGACTTCTGGCCGATTTCCACGGCTTTGGCGCGTTCCACCGCGTTGATGACATGGCGGATTTTGTTACGCGCTTTAGAAGTTTTGACAACCGCCAGCCAGTCGCGACTGGGCTGATGGCCAGTCTGCGGAGAATCTCCACAACATCGCCATTGCGCAGCGCCGTCTTCAAAGGCTTCATCGAGCCGTTCACGCGCGCGCCTACGCAGGTATTGCCGACGTCGCTATGAATGGCGTAGGCGAAGTCAACGGGGGTGGCATCGCGCGGTAAAACGATGACGCGGCCGCGCGGGAGTGAAGGTGTAAACTTCTTCTGAATAGAGATCGACTTTGAGCGTGGAAAGAAACTCGCCAGAATCGCTCATGTCACGCTGCCACTCTACGAGTTGGCGGAGCCAAGCGATGCGTTGATCGTCTTCGTCGGGGCCCTTGCTGCCTTCTTTGTATTTCCAGTGAGCGGCAATGCCTTCTTCGGCGATCTTATGCATCTCTTCGGTGCGGATTTGCACTTCGAATGTCATGCCGCCGGGGCCAATGACGGAGGTGTGGAGCGATTGATACAGATTGGGCCGCGGCATGGCGATGAAGTCTTTGATGCGGCCGGGGATCGGGTGCCACTCGTTGTGAATGACGCCTAGCGCGGCGTAACAATTTTTTACGGAATCGGTGATGATGCGAATGGCGAGGATGTCGTAAACCTGATCGAGCGTGATGCGTTGGCGCTTGAGTTTGAGGTAAACGGAATAGGCGCGTTTGACTCGCCCCTGCACGCGTGCGGGAATGTCTTCACGCTGCAGTTTATGCTCGATGTCGGCTTTAAGTTCGAGCAAATACTCTTCGTGCTTGTGGCGCTTGGTGTCGATCTCACGCATGAGATCTTCGGCGGCTTCGGGCTGTAAAGCTTGGAAGAAAGATCTTCCAATTCGCCGCGGACTTTACCCATCCCCAGGCGGTGCGCGATGGGGGCGTAAATATCGAGTGTTTCCTGAGCGATGGCCTCGCGTCTCTCGGGCGCCATGGATCCGATGGTCCGCATGTTATGGAGGCGGTCGGCCAGTTTGACGATAACGACGCGGATGTCGCTGGTCATCGCCAGCAGCATCTTACGGAGGCTTTCGGCTTGCCTGTCTTCGCGGTTGGCAAAGCTCATTTGCTTAATTTGGTAACACCGTCCACACAGCGGGCCACGTCTTCGCCGAACTTCTCGCGAATCTCTTCGAGCTTGACGGGCGTGTCTTCGACGACGTCGTGCAGTAGACCGGTCTCGATGCTGACCAAGTCCATTTGCATGTCGGCGAGGATGTGGGCGACGGCGAGCGGATGGGTGATATACGGTTCGCCGGATTTACGTTTTTGTTGGCGATGTTGCTGGGCGGAGAAGCGGTAGGCTTGGTCGAGCGAAGACAGATCTTCCTTAGGGCGGAGGGCGCGCACCTTCTCTTCGAGAGTGCGGTAGAGTTCCTCGACTTGGAGGGGTCCCAGAAACGCCTGGTAGACATGAAGTCTTACCTACCAGTGTAGCGGGGCTTGGAGACAGATCTCTGACTCTCCGACTAAAAAAAGTGATATGGGAAAAGTTCAACGGAATCGTAAGCGCGAACTGCGCTGCACCGGAGCGGCGAAGGGATCTGCCGGAGATAGCGTCTCCAGCCTTTTAATCTTACTTCCCTTAAGAGGTGAGGTCAATGCTTCACTTTATGCTGAAGATAATCTACAAAAATTGTGGACTCTCGTCTTACAACTGCGCTGGCCGAAAAATCGACCGTTAAGCTCTAATACGAGAAAGGGCGGCAACTTACGATTACCGTTCCTTTCTTTCGCAGTTTAGAACAGAGTTGGAGACGTTGCTACACCCTTTCTGAGAGAACGATCCCTCTTTTCCTATAGCTCACAGCGTTCATTCAACGCAAAATAGCAGGCCAAAGGCGGAGGCGGTCACAACTCTTGAAAGAAAATTATGATCTCGCCAAAATAAACAAAACAAAAGAGATATTGACGTTTTTCCAGGTTTGAAACGGCCTAAGCAGAACGGGGTTGGGCGGAAGGCGGCCTATCTTTAGACCGTGAACAAGAAACAACTTACCCAGATTTTTGCGCGTGTTAGCCGGCGTTCTCCGGCGCGCGCGGCTGATGAGATTGACGGGCTCGTCTACCGGATGTTGAAGGAATTGAAGCGACCGTTTACGCGACAGACCCCGAAGGAACGCTCCACTGCCGCCGGTTCTACCGGGAGCAAGCAGGAGCGCTAGTGCAGACTCAAACTTCAGATAAGGCACTGATAGAACTGATCCACCGCCAATTGGACGAAGGAGCGTCATCGAAATCGGCGGCATGGGCTCATTTGAGCACGACGGTAGCGGCAAGATTGTATTCAGGCCGCAGCGGCGAGCCACTGGTGTTTCTCGGCTATGCACTCGAAGACCGCGCGAAAGTTCAGAAGCTGTTCCGGCAGTTGAAGAAAGCCGGACTGCAGCCATGGATGGATCGCCAGAAGCTGCTGCCGGGCCAGAATTGGCCGCGCGCCATTCAGCAAACGATTGAGATCGCGGATTTTTTTCTGGGTTGCTACTCAAAGAATTCGGCATCAAAGCGCGGCTACTTTCAGAGTGAAGTGTGCGCCGCCTTAGAAGGGCTACACAATTCCCGCCGAGATGATTTCTTTTGTGCCGCTGCGGCTGGATGAGTGCGAACTGCCGAAGCACATTGTGAACTCGACGCACTACATCGATTTGTTTCCGGGATTGGAATGGCGGTAGTAAAGAAGCTAGCCGCGGCGCTGAAAAAGCAACACTCGGGAAGGAACCGTAAGTTCTACCCAGCGAGCGTTCGAGTGAACCTTCGTCGATTTGGATCAACGTTGGGTAGTGTCCGGTGTAGCAGGCGTAACAGAATTTGCCGGTGCGATCGTGCACGGCGTCGCTTAAAGAATCGAGTGCGAGGTAGGCGAGCGAATCGGCTTCAACGAACTCGCGGATTTCTTCAATGGAATTGTTGGCGGCGATGAGTTCGCGTTGGGAGGGCGTATCGACGCCGTAATAGCAGGGCGAAACCGTAGGCGGGCAAGAGATGCGCAGATGTACTTCTTTGGCGCCGGCGCTGCGCACCATGCGGACAATCTTGCGGCTGGTGGTACCGCGGACAATGGAATCGTCCACCAAGATGACGCGCTTGCCTTCGAGCAGATGGCGCACTGGGTTGAGTTTGAGCTTCACGCCGAAATCGCGAATGGCCTGCGACGGTTCGATAAAGGTGCGGCCGACGTAGTGATTGCGGATGAGCGCTTGTTTGTAAGGAATGCCGGATTCGGCTGCGTAGCCAATGGCGGCGGCCACACCGGAATCGGGCACAGGGACGACAACGTCGGCATCCACGGCATGTTCACGTGCCAGCAAGCGCCCCATACTTTCGCGTGACTCTGCGACCGCTTTACCGAAGACAAGCGAATCGGGGCGCGCAAAGTAAACGTGTTCGAAGACGCAGTGCGCGGTCTTTTCCGGCTTGGTGTAGAACTCGCGCGTCATGCCTTCGGGGCCGATGATGACCATTTCGCCGGGTTCTACTTCGCCGGTGTATTCGGCGTTGATCAAATCGAAGGCGCAGGTTTCAGAGGCAAAGACGGTAGCGAATTTGCCGTCGCCTAATTGCAGGCGGCCCATGGCTAAAGGCCGGAACCCGTGCGGATCGCGCGCCACAATGATGCGGTCTTCCGCCAAGAAAACGAGCGAGAATGCTCCTTCGATTTGCAGTAGCGCGTCGCGGAGAGCGCCGGCCAGCGTGCGTTCACGCGAACGCGCTACCAGGTGCAATACAACTTCGGTATCACTGGTAGATTGAAAAATGGACCCGTCTTCTTCCAGTTCGCGGCGCAGTTCCGTGGCGTTTGTGAGATTGCCGTTATGCGCTACCGCCACTTGCCCTTTGCTGCATGCAACAGACAATGGTTGGGCATTGCGCAAGGCGGTATCGCCGGCAGTGGAATAGCGCGTGTGGCCGATCGCCAATTCGCCTGGCAATTGATTGAGAACATCGGGGGTGAAAATATCAGCGACATGGCCCATCTTGCGATGGCAATAAATCGTTTTGTCCATCACTCGACGCAATGCCGGCGCTTTCTTGTCCGCGATGCTGCAAAGCATATAGCCCGAGATAGACAAGGTTGGCCGCTTCCGGGTGGCCGTACATCGCAAACACGCCGCATTCTTCATGCAGCTTGTCAAACGGAACTTCCTCGGACGAGTCGAAACTATTGTGCATCTTTCCTTCTTACACCAATACTGGATTGTGGAGGAGGTGTTCTAATGCATGAGCCCAAAGGCCCTTGAGATCTTCGACTGCACTGTCGACCAAGATTTCGGTTCGGTTACGAATCGTCACTCTTGCTTCAATTGTAACGCCGATTGTATCGCTTGGATGTTATTTCTTTGCGCAGCCGAAAAAACATTTTCGGGGTTTTGTGTCGCGACCAGAATCCGCGACGGCGACTCATGAAAAAGCAAATTTCCGACCCCAAATCCGAGTCGAGGCGGATATCCGCACCTATGTGTGTGTCCCCGAAGGAACACTCCGCCAGCGCCACAGCCAAGCCGCCTTCGCCCAAATCGTGGGCCGAGGCAACAGCCTTCGCACGTACTAATTCGCGCACGTGGCCTGCACGCGCTTCTCATAATCCATATCCAGCTTCGGCGGCATGCCATAAAGTGAATCTTGCATCACCTTGGCGTATTGCGTGCCGCCCATTTCGGCAAGAGTCACGCCCAAATCCGCCCAGCAAAACTACGGTCAAGCCAGCTTTAGGGAAACGCAGGGGAATCGGGAAGTTCGGTTGGCAGCGTGCCAACGATGCCAACCACCGGCGTGGGCACAATCGGCGTGCCGAGCGTTTCGTTGTAGAGGCTCACGTTGCCGCCAGTCACGGGCACTTCAAAAAATTTGCAAACTTCGGCCAAACCTTCAATCGATTCCACAATCTGCGCCATGATCTCCGGCCGTTCCGGATTGCCGAAGTTCAAATTGTTCGTCGTGGCGATCGGCAGCGCGCCCACCGTCGACAAGATTCCGGCAGCATTCCGCCACAATCAGTTTCGTGCCTTCACGCGGATCTAGCGCGCAATAACGCCCGTTGCCGTCCAGCGACATCGCCACTGAAGTGTTCGTCCCTTTGATGCGCACGATGGCCGCTTCCGCTCCCGGTCCGGCTAACGTATTGGTGCGGACCTGGTAATCGTATTGCTCCCAAATCCACCGCTTCGAACAGAGATCGCCGGAAGAAAGCAGCGCTTTGAGATCGGCCGTGACATCTTTGCTGGCAAGTGGCGGCCCTGCAAGCGGCGCCGTGCGCAGCGGCTTCGTGTAAGGACGGTTATATTTTGGAGCTTCGTCGGCGAGCGCGCGGTTGGGGATTTCGGCGAATACAACTCCGTGGTTCTTGACGCGCAACATGCCGTCGTTGGTGACGATGCCGATCTGAGTAGCATCGAGCCCCCACTTCTTGAAAACGTTTAAAATTTCGGACTCGCGCCCTTTGGCCGCCACCAGCAGCATGCGCTCCTGCGATTCAGAGAGCATCATTTCGTAAGGCGTCATGCCGGTTTCGCGCTGCGGCACCATGGCCAGATCGATCTCAACGCCGGTGCCCGCGCGGCTGCCCATTTCACAGGTCGATGACGTTAAGCCGGCGGCGCCCATATCTTGAATGCCGACAATGGCGCCGGTCTTCATAGCTTCGAGACAAGCTTCGAGCAAGCAGCTTTTCCATGAACGGATCGCCCACTTGCACGTTCGGACGCTTCTGCTTTGATTCTTCGTAAACTCCGCAGAAGCCATGGACGCGCCATGAATGCCATCGCGCCCGGTTTTAGCGCCGACGTAAATCACCGGATTGCCCACGCCTTCCGCTTTGCCGTAAAACACTTCGCCATGCTTGAACACGCCAAGCGCAAACACGTTGACCAGCGGATTACCTTCGTAGCTCTTTTCAAAAACGCATTCGCCGCCCACGGTGGGCACGCCGAAGCAGTTGCCATAATGCGCAATGCCGCTGACGACGCCTTCTAAAATGCGGCGGTTGCGCGCACCGGTTTCCGCATCGTCCAAGCGGCCGAAACGGATAGAATCCATGACCGCGATGGGCCGCGCACCCATGGTGAAAATATCGCGCAAGATGCCGCCCACACCGGTAGCCGCACCTTGAAAAGGTTCGATAAAGCTGGGGTGATTGTGCGACTCAATCTTGAAAGCGATCGCAATGCCATCGCCAATATCGATGATGCCGGCGTTCTCGCCGGGCCCTTGCAGCACATGCGCGCTTTCGGTAGGCAGCTTTTTCAAGTGAACGCGCGTGCTCTTGTAAGAGCAGTGCTCGCTCCACATCACGCTGAAAATTCCGAGTTCCGTCAAGCTGGGCTCACGCCCCAGCAGGCTCAAGATTTTCTGATATTCGTCTGGTGATAACTGGTGCGCGGCTATGACATCCGGCGTAATCTGGCTGGTGCTCATGACCGGGAAGCAGACGCTCCCGCATGCGCTAGCGATTGCAAAATCGTCAACCCGTCGGTGCCGCCCATCAACGGGTCGGCCACGCGCTCAGGGTGCGGCATCATACCCATCACGTTCCTCTGCTCATTCAAAACGCCCGCGATGTTACGCAACGAGCCGTTGGGATTATCGATGTACTTCAACACAATGCGGTCGCTCATCTTGCAGTTCGTCGAGCACACGCTCTTGCGCCCACATAGCAGCCTTCACCGTGCGCGACCGGAATAGTGAGGCGCTGACCGGGTTTGGCTTGGTAGGTGAACGCTGAATTGGTGGAAGCGACTTCCACTTCAACGGGGCGGCAGACAAACTTTAGATTGGCGTTTCGCACCAAAGCGCCGGGCAAAAGTCCCGCTTCGGTGAGAACTTGAAAACCATTGCAAACTCCGAGCACCAAGCCGCCTTCGGCCGCGAAGCGTTTAACAGCGGCCATGACAGGCGAAAATTTGGCGATGGCACCGCAACGCAAATAGTCGCCATACGAAAAGCCGCCTGGCAGAATCACCGCATCCAGGTTGCCCAAAGACGCGGACTCATGCCAAACGAACTCGGCCCGCTGCTGCAGATTCTCACTGACTGCGTACCAAGCGTCGTGGTCGCAATTACTTCCGGGGAAAACAACTATGCCGATCTTCACAGTTTTGATTCCCGGCCTTAGGCGCTACGTGGTGGGCCGCAGCGGCCGGAGCGGCCTTCTTGCGGGCGGCACGGCGCTTTTCCACGGGGGGCTGGCGGTCGCTCTTTTTGAGAGCGGGCAAAGCCATAGAGGTGATGAATTTCTTCTCACCATGATCGTCGAATTTGATTACAATGTAATCGTCATTACAGGAGATAACTGAGCCGAGACCGAATTTGGTGTGCTCAACTTGGGCTCCTGTGGCAAATGCCGGTTTGTTGGCCATGGGGCGGGCAGATCCTCTATAGGTTATTGTAACAGCTTGACTTAACCCTGTCGAGATCTAACCTTAACCCACCTTAAAACCTGGGTGGAAAATGCCCGCAAGTGCTTCTAGTCACAGTGTTTCCTTATAATGAATAAAGCCAATGGAAGAGTTAAAGAAAAAGATTCAGGATGAGATTATGGCGCTCGAATATGAGCTCCGCAACGAGTTGCCGAAAGAGATCCTGAAAGCGCGCGCGCACGGCGACCTCAGCGAGAACGCGGAATATCACGCCGCGAAGGAGCGTCAATCCTATGTGAATGCCCGCTTGGGACAGTTGCAATCCCGCCTGCGCGAGTTTTCCATGGTGGACGTTTCCAAAATCCCCCGCGACCGTGTAGGCCTGGGTTCGTCAGTGGTAGTACTGGATATCGACAAAGACGAGGAACAGACCTATAATTTGGTTACGAGCGAAGAAGCGGACGTGGCCAAAGGCAGAATCTCGACCAGTTCCCCAATTGGAAAAGGTCTGCTGGGCAAGAAGGTCGGCGAAACGGTGAAGATCCAGATTCCGGGCGGTTTGCGGGAAATGGAGATTCTCAGTCTGATAACGATTCACGACACCCCCGCATCTAAGTAGAAGAAGGGGCAGGCAGAGTATTCAATGACATACACCCGGGCGATTGGCTTAGGAGCGAATAAGATCATCCGCATGATCGTCCGTGGGCTGGCCCTCTCAAAGATCAACCCCAACGTACTGACGTTTCTGGGGTTAGTCATCAATATCGTGGCGGCGACATTTCTGGCTATTGGAAATTTCCGTTGGGCTGGCGCAATTATTATCTTCGCCGGACTCTTCGATATGGTGGACGGGCGCGTTGCTCGTGCTACGAATCAGGTGACTCGCTTCGGCGGCTTTTTTGATTCGGTGTTAGATCGATACTCCGACTTAGCCTTACTCATGGGACTTTTGGTCTATTACGGTACGATCAATCGTTCTTTCTATGTAGTTTTAACAGCTACCGTCATGACAGCGTCGGTGATGATCAGTTATACGCGGTCACGGGCAGAGAATATCATTCCAACGTGTAAGGTTGGATTTCTCGAACGACCTGAGCGGGTGGTGTTACTGATTATCGGAGCGTTGTTTGACCGTATGGCTCCGGTATTGTGGGTGATTGCGGTGATCGGTAATCTTACGGTGATTCACCGCATGATCTTCACCTATCAGGACGCGCAACGGCTGGAAGACGCGCAGCTTCGTCCCCGTGGTGTGTCTGCCTCGTCAACGTCGCGCACGTAAGTGGCCGGATCAATTCCCGAGTGTATGGTGGGACTCGCTTCGCAGAAACCCCTTGCGAGCTGTGCGCGTAAGCAAGCATTGTCCTTAAGCCAACTTGCGTAAACTGCTAGCTAGTCCTCTAGGATGACCACGGCCATGGCTGTATCTTTCGTATGGGTCAGCGAGAGCATCACGCGTTTTACACCCATCGTGTTTGCCACTTTGAGAGCTACGCCAGATAGACGCAACGTGGGCCGCCCTGATGGCTCGTTGGCCACTTCAAAGTGTTGCCAACTCACACCACCGGACAGCCCCGTGCCGATAGCCTTCATACCTGCCTCTTTAGCTGCAAAGCGAGCAGCCAAACGTTCAGCCCAGTTGGCCTTCCGCATCGCGTAGGCGCGCTCGTGCGCCGTGTAAATCCGCGTCAGAAAGCGTTCACCGAACCGGTCAACACTCTTGCTAATCCGCCCAACTTCCGCTAGATCAGTACCTATGCCGAGAATCATTGCCGAGCATCATAACAAGCGCGAGAGGAGCAGCGCTTATTTATTTTTGCGATACGCGGCCCAACGCTTCTTCTGCGCGGCGGCAATACGCTGGCGAGCCTCTGGGCTCAAAATGCGCTTCTTCGGTGCGCCACCGCCCGAAGGTGCAGCCTCACCGCTCCACGCGGGAGACTTAGCGGCTTTGCTCGCGCGTCCACCTAGCATGGAACGAACGTGCGCAATTTTCTCATCTAGTTTGTGTCTTTGGGCTTCTAAGCCTTCGAGCGCAGCTTCTAGAATCTCATGATGAGGAGCTGCTGTGTGTTTAGCCATATATCCTTCTTAGTAACACATCGGACTTTGGTTTTCATAGCTTTAAGCGAAAATTAGGTTCCTGATGAACAAAATAGAGTAACAGGACCATCGTTTATAAGCCGTACTTTCATGTCGGCTTGAAACACGCCCGTAGATACGCTAATAGCCATTTCCCTGCATATTTTGACGAAATAGTCGTACAAACGTACTGCTACTTCCGGCCTAGCTGCTTGGGAATAGGACGGGCGGTTGCCTTTGCGGCATATCCCCATAGAGCGTGAACTGCGACACAACCAACATTCCACCTGAGATATCTCGTAAACTGAGGTTCATCTTACCTTCAGAATCAGGGAATATGCGGAGCTGAATAACCTTCTTGGCTAAATAATCCGCATCGGCTTCAGTGTCATTCTCATGCACGCCAAGAAACACGAGGATACCCCGCTCAATCCGGCCAACAATAGCGTGATCCACTTCCACGCTAGCCTCGATACCCTTTGCACTAAAGCCCAAGTTAAAGATACACGGGCAATGCTAGCAGCGCATTATTCGACAAAGATGGTATCTCGGCCTAACAACCATTGCGGATCTAGCCGCCGTTTCACGGCTTTCATGACCGCTATCTCATTGCCCGGATACATCATCGCGAGCAAGTCTACCTTGGCTTTACCAACACCATGTTCGGCCGCAATCGTACCTTCATGTGCCACGATAAACTCGGCAAACTCATGAATCAGCGCTTCGCCGCGGTCGGCTTGCTCGCGCGTGGCGGGTAACAGGTTTACGTGGTTATTCGCATCACCCACGTGCCCAAAGATCGTATATTGTCCGGGCAGTGTTTCTTCGCATCTGGCTTGGTAGTAGGCATGTAAGGCACTTTCATGTTCGAGTGGAACGGCAAAGTCGGTACCGAACTTAGGGAAGCCTTGCCGCCGGACGGTATCTACCACCGTCACCGGCAGAGTATGCCGAAACTCACGAAAGCGATCCCGGTCGGCCGCACTGAAACCAAACCATGACTCCTCTTCAAAGGCCCCTTGTTCGTGCAGGCGCGTGGTCCAGGCGTCTATTTCACTATCTTCAGTACTTGCTAGGTTCTGCTCAATAAACAATGCGGCCTTGGCCTGCGCGGGCATATCGGGATACTTCGGCCGTAACAGGCTCAACGCCTTTACATCCATAAACTCAAGCAAGCGCAGTTCGTTCACGGGCCGCCAAGCTTTTACGGCGGCCATGGCTAACTCATCCGTAGGGAAGAACACCACGCCACTCAGCACAGCCGCCGGTTCAGGGAATAACTGGAGATCCGCCTGCGTCACGATGCCAAGGGTTCCTTCGCTGCCGGCCAGCAGGTCAACCCAGTCAAGATCGTTTGTTAGGTGATAGCCCGCGGAGTTCTTGCTGGTCTTAGGAACGCTCACCGGTTGTACCGGAAAGTCGACTTTCTCGCCGCGCTCAAACCATTGGGTATGGCCGTCCATGAAGGTAACTTCCAGAGCGAGCACGTGACGCCTCACTGAGCCATAGTGAAAGCTGCGTGCGCCGCCGGCATTGGTGCTGATGATGCCACCGATGGCCGCCGAATCTTCGGTTGGATTGGGACCGAAGAATTGATGCGATTGGGCAGCGGCCTTCTGTAAGTCTTTGAGAATGACACCGGCTCCGCAGCGAGCGCGCCCGGCGTTCACTTGTATGTTGCGAAAACGTTCGAGCGAAACAACCCAGCCGCCATGCGGTACGCGCGCACCAGCGAGCCCTGTGCCCGCACCCGAGACAGTCAAAGGGATACGATCTTTGGCGCAGGCCTTCACAACTTCGCGGAGCTCTTCTAAGTTGGCGGGGAGAAAGACGCGCTCGGCATTGCCACGGTAACCGGAAGAATCGTCAAGGTAGGCATCAATAGTGACAGAAGCAGCATTCACACATTTAAGATATCGTGCCGTTCTGGAATATGCTGGTGATGCATGCGGCCGGAAGTTGTGAAAACAATTTTATTTGTCTGCTTCTTGGGGCCGGGGTCGGTGATTGGGTTGGTGCCCTGGTGGCTTTCGCACTGGCAGCTTCGAGTCACCCACGCTGTGTGGCAGCTGGCCGGCGGGTTGCTGTTCTTGGCAGGGGCGATCCCGCTGGCTGATTCCATTGTGCGGTTCGTGAGAGAGGGACGCGGAACACCAGCGCCTTACGCTGAAACCGATCGACTTATCGTTAGCGGTTTTTATCGCTACGTACGCAATCCAATGTATGTGGGCGTGATGAGTATGATCTTCGGGCAGGCAATCCTGCTATGGAACTTCAAAATCCTAATCTATGGCTGTTGCGCTGCGTTCTTCGTCAATCTTTTCGTGATGGTTTATGAGGAACCACACCTCCGCCGCAAGTATGGGGCTGCTTATACGACTTATCAGCATCGTGTGGGCCGCTGGCTGCCTCGCTCTACTAAAGCTTGATAAAACGACCGTGTGTGCCTGCGCCGATAAGAATGTCCTCCGTGCGTCGCTGATCAAAGTGTGCGCCGGAAACCGCACGCTGGGTAATCATCAAGAACGTGTTGAGCCTCTGACTAGCTCACCTCAGCAACGCTTGGTAAACCAGCGTCTGTGTCTGCCGCCAGTAAGGCACATTCGTTTCCTGCGGAACCTGTATCATCAGCACGGCGACTAACCTCTCTTTGGGATCGACCCAGAAGAACGTGCCGGCGATGCCAGCCCAAGAGAAGTTTCCCACCGAGCCAGGCAGCGGGTTACGGCCAGCATCGGTGCGCACGGCAAAGCCCAAGCCGAAGCTAGTGCCCATCTCCGGCGTGGGACCGAAGGCATCAATCAGGAAAGCGACCGGGGAATGGCGCTCGGTCGTTGGAGGGAGTTGATCGGACGTCATGAGTTCCACGGTCTTTCTGGAAAGGATTTGGTGCCCTTCGAGAATTCCGCCGTTCAAAAGCATCTGGCAGAAACGCCCGTAATCCTTGGCGGTTGAGTACATACCGCCTCCACCGGAGAGCACTTTGGGTCGAACGGTTGGATCAACTACGTTCATGCTGATGGGCACATCGGCTCTGGCATAGCGCTTCGCTTGTTCAGCAGTTAGATAGAAGCCGGTGTCCGGCATATCGAGCGGACCAGTGATTTTTTCGCGGACAAACTGATCGAGTGGCAGGCCGCTTACGACTTCTACAATGCGGCCGAGAACATCGGTGGAAACGCTATATTCCCAAACTTCGCCGGGCTGGTGGGCGAGTGGTAGCTTCGCGATGCGCGACACCATGTCGGCGAGAGAATCAGCGGTCAATATGCCGCTTTTCTTATACATTTCATCCACCGGCGAGTTACCGAAAAGGCCGTAAGTGAGGCCGGAGGTATGGCGGAGCAAATCCTGCACCGTCATAGTTTTTTTGGGTGTGACTTGCTCGACGCCAACCTTGACGTCTTTGAACTCGGGTAGATATTGTGCCACCGGAGCGCCGATGTCCAGCTTTCCCTTCCTCCGACAAGATCATGATGGCGACGGACGTGATGGGCTTCGACATGGAGGCGATACGGAAAATGGAGTCTTTCTGCATCGGCGTGAGGGTGCTGCGTACTTGGTATCCGAGGGCCTCGTGCATGACGATGCGGCCGCGGCGGGCGATGAGTAGGACCGCACCTGGGATGCGTTTGCTCTCGATATCGGCTTTGGTTTGCGAACGAAGACGGTCAAGGTGGGACGAGGAGATGCCGGCGTCTTCAGGGCGCGCAGCGGAGGAGAGAACGTCCGCCTGATCTTGGGCGATGGCAACAGTGGAAAGGAGGATTAGGCCGACTAATGAGGCAAACGGCAGAAACATGGATGCAGTTTATAACAGCCACCGCCGCCTTTAAATGAGAGGACCCGCCCCCATCATAGGGCGGGTCGTTCTTAAGGAAAGGAAAGCAAACCAACTTTGGAGAACGCCCTCCGAAAGAGAACAGAAGCCTTGCAGCCACCTGCTCTCTTTCGTACGTCGTTGATCTCAGTATGCGCGGAAACCGGAACCCGGGCAATTATCACTGGTAAGGGGGTATAAGGGGGTATTCCAGTACCCTCTTCGCCCGGAACTCTAGCCTAGGAATTCTACCCGGTGTAAACTGTAGTTCATGAATCGTTTATCGACCAAAATGATGACCGCAGCGTTGGCCACGGCCTCGCTGCTTTCTTTAGGGGCCGCGAATTTGTCGGCCCAAGCCGGCGGCGCTGCGGCGCAAGCTGGTGCCGCTGCAACGCAGGCTACCGGCGCAGTAAAAACGACCGCCGCCAAGGTGAAAGCCCCGGCGACGCCCCCTCCCTCAGCCTCTGACATTGCCGACGCCAAGACCAAGGGCTTGGTTTGGGTGAATTTGAACACCAAGGTTTACCACAAATCGGATGCCCCCACCTATGGCACCACCAAGCACGGCCAGTTCATGACCGAAGCCGACGCCCAGAAGGCCGGTTACAAAGCCGCTCAGGAACCCGTAGCTAAGGCCAAGAAGGCCGCCGCTGCCGCAGGCGCCGCCGTTCCGAAGCCGTAGTTGAAGCAGAATTAGTGAAAGCAGAATAGGTTTGAGCAGAGGGGAGGCGCCGGATAAGACGGTGCCTCCCCTTTGGCGTTAAGGTGAGACCCGGTTGCCTCCATTTGGCTCCAAGCTCCGGCGCCTCGGAAAGCTCGCTTGCTCAATGCTTTGCGACAGGGCGTCAAGTCCACCATCCGCCGAGCCACTAAAATGCAGACAATGAAGGAGGGTCGCCATCATTGGAACCGCGACTAATTGCGGAACTAATGGCGCAGTTGTGTAACAGTGATGCAGACGCCATAGGCAAGCGGTTTACGCATCTGCCTCTGGATCTCAGTCATGGACACCGCAAGATCGGATGCGCCAGCTCAGTCGTCGTCGGTTCGGCCACGCATCTTCTTGGAGGAGGAGCGCTGCGATTTTTCCGTGAGCCGACGAACCTTAGACCCGAGCGTAGGCCGGCTAGGACGGCGAGTTTTGGGAGCGACTTGAGCGCGCTCGATCAAGTCGTCCAATCGTGCCCGGGCTTCAGCTCGATTGGCCACCTGCGTTCGGTGCATGCGGGCCACAATGATTAACACGCCGTCTCGGGTCGCGCGACCACCGGCTAATGTTCGGAGGCGATCTTTTACTTCGGCCGGAAGCGATGGAGATTGACAGATATCAAAGCGAAGCTGTACCGCAGTGGAAACTTTGTTAACATTCTGCCCGCCCGGACCGGTGGCACGAACGAAAGTTAACGTAATTTCCGAATCTGGAATGAATATTGACAAAGGCTATCTCCAGATTAGCGGGTGCGGACGCGTCTGCCTGCCAACCGCACGATCCCCCTTTTCCTTTTTACTGACCCTCGCAGGCACTCTGCGCGGAAAAGGTTTCCTTCAACCGGCTGGTGTCAAAGCTAGCCACACGCAAGGTTGTCTCTCCGGCGTACTTAAGCTGCACATCAAATGTTTTCGCGGCCAGAAGTTTCTGCAGGAAGCGTTTGGGGCTTACAAACTCACTCGCTAAAGCATTCTCGCCTTCGCCTTCATAAGCGTAACTGCCGGTTTGGCCCACGGGCGTCCAACTGCCAGCACTGGCGCGCCGTCATCGAGTTTGATCCGCGCCGCACAGATTAGTCCTGACGAGCCGGGTTATTGACCGGAGTTTTCGGCACGCTCACCGACACGGATCACACAGAGACACCTTTTTTCTCCATGGGCAGCGACTGATCTTTCGTCGGTGCCATCACGTGTATCTCAGCGTTTCCGCCGAAATCATCGCCAAATCCGACTAACGCGCCTCGCGAGACCAAGAATTTTCGAAAAGTGTGATTAGCGCCTCCATTTCTTGGGGCGGGGACATTATCTTACGCAAATTTAGATAGTGCCCGTAGCTGAACTTGCTATAAATCTAGAGCGACCATGAACTGGTTCCGGATATTTCTTATTCCGTGCGCAATCATGTACGTGCCGTTGGCTGTCCCAGTCGCATTCGGCCAGCAGTACGCTTTCCTTCCTGTGCCGGGGGGCCCCAGGGCTGTTAAGGCGCTTTTTCAAGATTCGCAGGGTCGTTTGTGGATGCGAGGTGAGCAAAGTGGGCCGGAACTCGCCTGTTTCGACGGGACTCGTTTCTTCGATCTGCGCGAGTATGGATTCCCTTCAGTTGAAACTAATGACATTGCCGAGGATTCAAGTGGCGCGATCTGGATTGGGGCGGAGACTGGCGTTTACCGGTTTTCACACGGCCGAGTGGAGCAGATCAATCAAGGCTTTGCGGTGAGCGTCATTCCGGCGACGCCGGACGTTGTCGTCGCAGCCATGGGTCCGCTTAGCCAGGTTGTACCGGCACAGGCCGCGCTGGTCAGGATCGAGCGGGCCGGAGCGAATTGGAAGACTGAGACGGTGATGAGCCTTGAATCGGCGGGTCCGCTAACGCTGGACCACTTCGGCAAGCTGCTGTACCCGTATACGTCGGAGCAGGCGCAGCAGTGGACTGATATCCCGCTGGAGGATGTGCTTCAGTGGCGACCTGGAGTAAAAATTACCGGATCTAATCACGGGCCCCGCGATTTTCCTTTCAATGGCCAATGGAACTTCATGCGAGACCGTTTCGGTTGTTTATGGTCAGGATCGGATTACGACTGCGGTCATGGGAGGCGTCCCGCGCTAGCAAGGGGCTAAATTCTACAAAGCGACATCGCGAGGCCGCTAACGGCGAGATGCTCCTTTCGGACGACACCATACTAGCTCTTGGGCGGCCCGGCGCATTTCGTGTTGCGACACGGGCGAACGGGTTGACCGGATGTTTCGGACGCTATACCCGCCAGGGATGGAACGGTCTGGCTTGGCACTGCCAATGGTTTATACCGCTTCGCATCTCCGTTCCAAGTTGAGTACTGGACGATTCGAGACGGAATCGTTGACCCACCGTTCTCTTTTGCGAGAGTCGGCCCCCGCATTTACGCAGGTCTTCAACAGAGAATCGTAGCGCTGAACAAAGACCGCCAACGCTGGGAAACGGTGACCCGGTTCGAAGGTGGCGGACTGGTTTCGGGGCTACTGGGCGCTGCAGACGGTACGCTGTTCGCAACTTTCATTCAGGCTGGCGCGGCTCAATTACGCACGGATGGAACGGTCATTGCGCGCACCAATGATACGCACCTCGATTTGCACGCAAGCATGCGCTTGGCGAGCACACCCAACGGGGAGACATGGATGGGCGGTTGGAGGCTGGGGCTTCTGACTCGCTCCGGGAGCACTCTGCAACTCGCGAATTATGCTCAACGGACAACGCCAAGCGGCAATTTTCTTGCGATTAAATACGAAGAGCATACCCGCAAACTTTGGGCCTGCTACAACGGCGGGCTGGTTTTGCGCGACGAACAGGGCAAGTGGCGCGAATTTACCAGCGCGGACGGGCTTAAGGTAAACGACTGCTGGTCCCTTGCCGCTCTGCCGAGTGGTGATGTCTGGTACGCCTACCGAAATGTTAAAGCGATCGCGCTTATCAGACCGGCGCCGGATGGGCATATCAAGGTCCAAGATTTGGTCCCTCATCCGGCATACCTGAACCTGGTAGTGTAACCATGGACGCCGACAAAACCGGTCGATTATGGAGAGGGGGTGAGCTGGGCGCTTACGTGGCTGATCCTTCGCAGGCCGAATCTGGGAATTGGCTGCAGCTTGACGAGTCGGACGGTTTTCCCGCTAATGGCATGAACACCGGCAGCGTATTCGTGGATGCAGACGGCTCAATGTGGTGGGGTGCCGATAACGACCTACGCGCATTACATGCCACCTCGTGATTTGGTGTCGCCGCAATTTGCGCCGCAGGTTTTTGTTTCGGCCTTCTCGTGGGAAAACCATGCACCAAAACTGGCCGAGGCCATCGGTAACCTGCCGAATGGTTCCAAGGTCGTGGCTCACATCGGCGGTCGCTTCAATTCGATCGGCGCAACGCGCTACGCTTACGTTACCGTCTCCTGCCCGAAGAGACCTCGTGGCATGAGTCACGCAGCCTAGATTTGCCGTTGGGATCACTCTCCGCCGGTGATCACACGCTCGAAGTGCAGGGCCGAGTCTTCACCGGGCCGTGGTCGCACACCGTGAGCTGGTCTTTCAGCGTGTTGCGTCCGTTCTGGGCAACCTGGCCGTTCCTACTCGGATTTGTGGCGGCGGGAACTGCAACCGGCGCAGGCGTTTATCGCCGGAGGCGGCGTCGAAAAATAATTGAACAGCGAGTGTTGCCGGACCTGACGGCGTTGCGCGCGGATGCAATGGTGCCGGAAGCACATGGGCTTATTGGGTAACTTGTTGGACGGGCGGTTCTTGGCGAATCGCGTTTTGGCGCGGGGTGGGTTTGCGACGGTCTTCGAAGGATTAGATAGTAAAGCAAAACCGCCGTTGCGCGATCAAGGTGTTTCACCGCGAGGTGGCCGACAACGGCTTGGCGCAGCGTTTCGCACAGGAAGTGGCCGCGCTTGAGAGCGTCAAGCATGAGAACGTGGTACGAATCTATGGGCACGGTGAGACCCGGCAGGCTGTGCCTTACTTAGTGATGGAGTTTGTAGAAGGACAGACCTTGCGCGAAGCGATCCCGGAAACGGGATTACCCGTGAACGAGGTGGCCCGCCTGCTGCGTGAGGCAGGACAGGCGCTGGGAGCGATTCATGCACGCGGGATTTGCCATCGCGACTTGAAGCCGGATAACTTGATGATCCGCGCCAAGAGCGGGGAATTAGTGCTGATTGATTTTTCAATTGCGATTGTGAAGAGCCCTGATAAGACTGTGCATGGCCTGTCGAAGGCAGCGGGGACAATTCAGTATATGGCGCCCGAACAGGCGGCGGGGTGGGCGACCTCGGCGAGCGACATTTACAGTCTGGCAAAAGTGACGATGGAAATGATCACCGGGAAGAGAGTATCGGAATTGCTGCCGGATGCGTCGTGGGATTTGGCGGTGCGGGCGCGGGAGATGCTGGTGGCGATGAAATTGGGGCTTTCGGCGGAATCGATTGAGATGATGGGGAGTGCGTTGGAATTCGATCCCGGAAGAAGACCTAATAACGCAGTCGCGTTTGCGGAGAAGATTGCAGGGGATCTAGAAGGAGACTTACGGAGTTTTCGCACGCAAGCGTGATTTGGCCAAAAGACGAGTTTTTATCCAGCGCTCAGTCTTCGTCCAGCGGTAGGAGACTTGGCGGGCGGTTAGGCCAGTGGTTGCGGCTATTTCTTCAAAAGTGTAACCGGCGAAGTAATACATGTCGAAAATGAGGGCGCCGAGGCGGTCTTTCTCCTCGAGGGTATCCATGAGAATGCCGATGCTGACGATTTCTTCGAGGTCGTTGCTGTCGGGAACCTCAGATACGCGGTCTTCTTCAAGCGAGACAGCCACTTGGCCCAAACCTCTAGAGGCCGCTAGTCGCTGGCGCGCCATATCAACTAGGACGCGACGAATGGCTATCGAGACGATGGCATAGAAGTGCTCGCGGCTAGTAATTGTCCCTAGTCGCCTCGTTCAGGTTACGGAGCCAGAGTTCGTTAATGAGTTCGGTGGGTGAGAGAGGGGCGGCGAACCGTTCGCGAGAGAGCTGGCGCAGGGCGAGTTGGCGGAAGGTGGGCCAAATTTCTTGGAAAAGGCTGTCGGTGATCCCACGGTCGCCAGAGCTATAGCGACGTAGGAGTTCGGTTAGGGAATTGCCGGCATTGTCTTTTGCCATTCAGGGATCGGGACACACAATCATACAAAAATAAACTGGCCGGAGTCATGATCTACGCAGAAGATAAAGAGTCTAGAGAGTGCAGATCTTTGTGTTGGGTGGATTGTGCATTCGTAGCTATACTGACAGTGTGGGTGGCCCCCGTACTAGACCGTCCCACAACTTCCAGCATTGAAAGAACAGTTCCGCCACGGCGCAACGTCCCCTTTTCCTTTTTACTGACCCTCGCAGGCACTCTGCGCGGAAAAGGTTTCCTTCAACCGGCTGGTGTCAAAGCTAGCCACACGCAAGGTTGTCTCTCCGGCGTACTTAAGCTGCACATCAAATGTTTTCGCAGCCAGAAGTTCCTGCAGGAAGCGTTTGGGGCTTACAAACTCACTCGCTAAAGCATTCTCGCCTTCGCCTTCATAAGCGTAACTGCCGGTTTGGCCCACGGGCGTCCAACTGCGCAGCACTGGCGCGCCGTCATCGAGTTTGATCCGCAACAGCCACTCGCTCACAGAATTGAGGATGCCGGTCCTGGGGTGCGGCTCGAGCTGGCCCGGAACCAGGTAAATGCCGATGCTGGCTTTCTTCTGATGGCCGCCACGGTTGCACTCGATCAACAAAATGGCCGTGTGTTTACCGCTCGAGGCTGCCGACTTCAGCGAAATTTGCGTTCGTAGATCGCCGTCCGTGGAGATCTGCCACGATTTGACGTCGGGCGCCTGCGAAAACGCAACAAACGATGAGGACAGAAAAAGTGCGAACAAATGTGAAGACAACTTGGACTTTTCCACCGTTAAGGTAGTGTCCGTTTTGACCGAACTTTCGCAGGCGATTAATGCGTGCTAGCTCTTAAGACTCGGCTTCCACCATTTCCTGCGCGCGCTGCCACTGCAGTTTGTCTTGATATTCCTGATAAAGCGTGGAGAAGCCCGCCCACAGGTAACCACCCACAAACAGCATCAAGAACGGCAGGGCGAAGTAGTTCATGGTCTCAATAGCAAAATCGACCATGTAAACGAAGTAACCGCCAATCGCCAATTCGGCGTAAGGCAGCCAACCGCTTTTGCGTTTGTATTCACTCTTCGCAGCTTTCACTTTGCCGGTTCCGTACTTGGCAGTGCGGGCAAAACTGGTTTGAATGCCGAGAATCGCTTCAATCACGCCCTTCGTGTTACTCAGCGTCAGCGCCACACCCGCCGCCATCAGCATGGGAAGAAACGCGATCATCTTCCACCATTGCTTCGGATAGAGCACCTTCTGCGCATACATGTAGAAAGCGGAGATTGACCAGAACGACGCCACAATCAAGGGGAAGTCGATGAGTACCATCTGGAAAACGCCCATGTAAAAGCGCACGATCATGACAGGCAGCATCAGCATCGAAACCACAATCATCATCGGGTACGAAATGTTCGGCGTCAGATGCATGAACGCTTCGACCTTGACGCGAAACGGCAGGTCAGCCTTCAAAATGCGCGGCAGCAATTTCTTACAAACTTGCGTCAAGCCCTTGGCCCAGCGTGCTTGCTGCACTTGAAAACCGTACGTTTCAACGGGAAATTCCGACGGGCACTCCACATCTTTCACATACACAAAGCGCCAGCCCTTGAGTTGCGCGCGGTAGCTCAAATCCGAATCTTCGGTCAGCGTTTCGTGCTGCCAGCCGCCCGCATCGTCAATCATGGCGCGCCGCAAAATGCCCGCCGTACCGTTGAAATTGAAGAAGAGACCAGAGCCGCAGCGTGCCCCATGCTCCAGCACAAAGTGCGCATCGAGCAACATGGCTTCCACTTGCGTCAAAATATTGAACTCGCGATTCAGATACGTCCAGCGAGTCTGCACAACACCCACGCCCGGGTCGGTGAAGTAATGCACTGTCTTCATCAAGAAATCGGTAGGCGGGATAAAGTCAGCATCGAAAATGGCGATCAGTTCGCCGGTAGCCGTTTCCAGGCCTTCCTGCAAAGCTCCGGCTTTATAGCCGTGGCGATTGGTGCGGTGCTTGTATTCAAGCGGAAAACCGGCAGCGATGTATTCATTACAGAGGCGCTCGGTGAACGGGTGCGTTTCGTCGGTGGAATCGTCCAACACCTGAATCTGCAGCAGTTCGCGCGGGTAATCGAGCTTGGCCACTTCTTCGAGCAACCGCTCCACCACAAACCGTTCGTTATACAGCGGCAACTGCACAGTCACTTTCGGCAATTGCAGGTACGGTTGCGGTGCAGTCGTCGGCAAGTTCTTTTTGAATTTTCGGTAAACCAGCATCGTGTGATAGCGATGCAGGCCGTACACCGACAAAATAGCCAAGATGCCGAAGTAAGGGATGAGAAGCGCCCAATCGAACGGCGAAAGTCGATAAATTCCAGAGAACGTATCGTCAAACAAAGCCGAAGTCAGGCGGGATCCCAAGCTGGGCTGGGCGGCGAACAGTAGAAGAAATGGGCTCATCGGAGTCAGAATGGCTGGCTAAGGGTGACGCTCAGCCCGCCAAGATACTTCCTTCATTTTAGCGGTTTTATATACTTTCGTGTAGCCTTAAAAAGGCTAAAAAGCTAAATATTTCTTCATGTTAGGCTGGCGTGCCGCCGCCAATTCGAGGGAACAAACGGCGATAATCTGCCGTTCCTAACTATGAAGGGAGCCGGACGCCATGAGAGACCACATCAAGATTTTGGGCATTCTGAACATCGTTATGGGAGGTCTCAGCGCCGCTATCGGCGTCGCCGCCATCATGATTTTCGGCGGTTTCAGTGTGGCGGCCTCGCTGCTAGGACGCGATTCTGGGACCCCATCCTACGCGCCCCTCTGGGCGCTCATTGCCATCGCCATCGGCAGCTTCTTTATCGTTTTGTCACTGCCATCTCTCGTTGGGGGGTGGGGCTTGTTGAAATTCAAGCCGTGGTCGCGCGTCGTAATGATCGTCGTTTCCGCCCTCCATCTGCTGAATCTCCCGCTGGGCACCGCCGCGGGCATCTACGGCTTGTGGGTGCTGACCAATCGAGCAATCCCGCCAGTTGCTCGAAAGCGGTGGCGCCATGCCGCCGCCTTCCATCCCGATGCACCAGGAACCCTTCGGCTATCCTCCACAAGGAGTGCGCTAAGTTTCAAAGCGCAGCATCCAGCGTGCGCCGCGCTTCATGAAAAATTTCCGCCAACATCCCTGCCGTCAAACGGCCGGTAGATGTATTTTGCTGGCTTGGGTGATAGCTGGCTAAAACTGACGGGCCGCCCGCATGTGTGACAAATTTTGCGCCGTGCCCGAATTTGAACCCGGATCGCGCCTTGATTTTGCCGCAGTCTTGCAAAATCGATAAGTAAGCTTGCAAAGCGATCCCGCCCAGCACCACCACGAGCTTGACTCGCTTCAAAAGCTGCATCTCTCGCTCTAAATACGGCCGGCAGTTATGAATTTCTTCAAGCGTCGGCTTATTGTCAGGCGGTACGCACTTAACGGGCGAAGTGATGTAGGCATCGCGCAGCTTGAGCCCGTCGGCGCGGGAAACACTGGTCGGCTGATTCGCAAAGCCCGCTTCATACAGCGCTCGATAGAGAAAATCGCCAGACCGATCACCGGTAAACACGCGGCCAGTGCGATTCGCTCCATGCGCCCCGGGAGCGAGGCCAATCACTAGCAGCCGCGCCGCAGGATCGCCAAACCCAGGAACGGGCTTACTCCAGTATTCTTCATCCTGATAGGCGCGTCGCCGCACGCGACCCACTTCTTCGCGCCAGGCAACTAACCGCGGGCACAACCTGCAATTCGCCGGCAAGACTTGCTCTTTCAACGGACGCATGCCTTATTTTGGCCCAGCGGCCCTAGAAACAGCCCCCAATGTCCAGTTTCAGCCCGCAAGCCTAACCGGGTTCGGCTCCGTTTTCTTGGAGCGCCCCGTGCCGGAATCTTTCTGGTACGACTCCACCGAACTGGCCAGCGCGTCAAGCGAAAGCCGCGATAGATCCGGAAACGAATACGCGCGGAACATAGGCACTAGGTCTGCAAACACCCGCACTAAATGCGGATCACGCCAGCCCTTGCCCGTTTCCTCCATGATGATCGATAACGCCTCTTCCGCTGAAAAAGCAGCTTTATACGGTCGCACGGTGGTTAAAGCATCGTAAATGTCGGCTAACTGCAAGATTCGCGCCAACAGGGGGATCTGTTCCCCCCGGAGACCATCGGGATACCCTAGCCCATCCCAGCGCTCATGGTGACTACGAATAATCGGCAGAACCGGCTGCAAGAACTTGATACCCATGCAGATTTTCTCGCCGCGCACCGTGTGCGATTTCATAATTTCCCACTCATCCGGCGTGAGTGGACCCGGCTTGAACAGAATTCTGTCCGGAATTGAAATCTTCCCAATATCGTGTAGATAGCCGCCGCGCTGCAGCGTTTGAATGTCATGTGCCGGCAGTTGCAAAGCCACGCCCATGGCCGCCGCAATCACCGATAGCCGCTGGCAATGCAAACTCAAATCCGGATCGCGGTCTTCCACCGATTTTGCCAGCGAAAAAAGTACCCCTTCCGAATCGTCCAGCGCATCCACCTGTTCCTTGTGCCGCAAGTTACTCTGCACTCGCGCGCGCAACGCCCGATCCCGCAACGGAGCCACCAGAAACTCGTTCGCCCCCGCTTCAATCGCGTTTACTTCCGATTCCACATTCTCCGATTCGGCCACCACGAAGATCTGCAGAAACTTCATTCCCGGCGTATTGCGAATTTCCCTGCAGAAATTGGCCGCCCCCAGTTCGGGTGCGCGTAAATCCACCAAAACCAAATCGATCGGCTCTTTCTTTAAAATCGACAACCCTTCAGAAGTGCTACTCGCCTCGAAGATCTTATCCGCCAACTCCTCCAAAACTTGCAGAATGTGCCACCGGCGCGCTGCCGCGGGGTCCACGATCAGGATTCGCCCCACCTTTTTCCCCCGTTCGTCCGGCCCATTTTTCGGTGGCGGCACGACCCCACTTTCCACCTCATCCACTGCGCGCAACGTGTTCAATGTGTTCAAGGCCGCCATTCCGTAAACTTTCTCTGAGTTTCTATCGACCTAAGTGCCCCCCGTCTTTAACTCCTCTACACCCAAAACATGCTCGAACGACTAAAAAAGTACTAGTCGGCTTCCCTATCCACGTTCGGCGAGCACCTAATCCGCCCCCCCAACGTGGATTCACCACCACTCCGTTTCTCATGTTCTAATTGAGTGTGGATTTGATCCATCAACTCTTATCTCGTCCGTGCACCCCAGGAGGCAAATACTCTGTCCACTAAGATCGGCGGCGCCCCCGCCCAAGTTCGTGAACCAGCCGACCGCTGGACCACCACCGATGCCGCCGAAATGTACGATGTCGCCAGCTGGGGCAAAGGCTATTTCTCCGTCGGCCAAAACGGCCACCTTTTCGTTCATCCCACCAAGGAAACCAATCGCGCCATCGATCTGAAGCAGCTGGTAGACACGCTCGGCTGGCGCGGCATCTCCCTGCCCATCCTCATTCGTTTCGCCGACATCATCAAACACCGTCTGGGCGAAATTCATCAAGCCTTCGAAAGCTCCATTCGCGAGCACGGCTACCAGGGCGCCTACTGCTGCGTTTATCCCATCAAGGTCAATCAACAGCGCCAAGTCGTCGAAGAAGTTTTCCGCTATGGCCGCGCTTATAAATTCGGTCTCGAAGCCGGTTCGAAGCCCGAACTCCTCGCCGTCCTCGCCATTGCCGATAACGCCACGCCCATCATCTGTAACGGTTTCAAAGACGACGAATACATCGAAATGGTCATGCTGGCCAAAAAGATCGGCCGCCAGATCACGCCCGTTGTCGAAAAATACACCGAGCTGGAACTCATCGTCAAACATGCCGAACGCGTCGGCGTCAAACCCACCATCGGCATCCGCGTCAAACTCGCCAGCCGCGGCTCGGGCCGTTGGAAATCCTCCGGCGGTTATCGCTCCAAGTTCGGCCTCACCGTCAGCGAAGCGCTCAAAGCCGTTCAATATCTCAAAGAGCGCGGCATGGAAGACAGCCTCAAGCTTCTCCACTTCCACCTCGGCAGCCAGATCACCAACATCCGCCAGATCAAAGCCGCCGTCATCGAAGCCGCCCGCATCTATGTCGACCTCCGCAAAGTCAGCCCGGGCCTCACCATGCTCGACGTCGGCGGCGGCCTCGGCGTCGATTACGACGGCTCACAAACCGATTTCGAATCCAGCGTCAACTACACCCTCGAAGAATACGCCCGCGACGTCGTCTATCACATTCAAAGCATTTGCGACGAAGCCGAAGTTCCCCACCCGAACATCATCACTGAAAGTGGCCGCGCCGTCGCCGCCTATCACAGCTTGCTCGTCTTCAACGTCGTAGGCGTCAGCGGTTATGGCGAAGAAGAACTCCCGCCCACCGTTCCCGACGATTCTGAACAAGCTCTCATCGACCTGAACGAAACCCACCGCGCCGTCAGCAAGAAGAACTTGCTCGAGTCCTATCACGACGCGCAACAAGCTCTCGATTCCGCCCTTAATCTTTTCAACCTCGGCTATCTCACGCTCGAACAGCGCAGCCTCGCCGAAAATTTCTACTGGGCCATCTGCCGCAAAATCCTCAACATCGCCAAAGAACTCGATTACTTCCCGGAAGAACTCGAAGGCCTGCCCGGCTTGCTCGCCGATACCTATTTCTGCAACTTCTCGCTCTTCCAAAGCATGCCCGATAGCTGGGCCGTCAAACAGCTCTTCCCGCTGATGCCCATCCATCGGCTCGATGAATCACCCAGCCGCCTAGCCGTCCTCGGCGACATCTCCTGCGATTCCGACGGCAAGGTTGATCAGTTCATCGATCGCCGCGACGTCAAGAAAACGCTACCGCTGCACGCCTTTCAAAATGACAACCCCTACATCCTCGGCGCGTTCCTCCTCGGCGCTTACCAGGAAATTCTCGGCGACCTTCACAATCTTTTCGGCGACACCAACGCCGTCCACGTGAGCCTTGACGAACACGGCGACGTTGTTCTCGACACCGTCGTCCAAGGCGACACCGTACGCGAAGTTCTCAACTACGTGCAATACAACACACAGTCTTTGCTCGACGCCTTCCGCAAAGACGTCGAACTCGCCGTGCGCGAACAGCGCGTCGGCTACGAAGAAGCCGGCCGCCTTCTCAAGTTCTACGAAGAAGGCTTGCAAGGGTACACCTATCTGGAGCAGTAGCCAGCGTAAGGGGCACGCTTAACAGTGGAAGACCCCCTACGAATCGTCCTCGTCGCGCCGCGCAACCCGCTCAACATTGGTGCCGCGGCGCGCGCCATGAGCAATTTCGGCTTCACCCAAATGCGCCTCGTCAATCCTTATGACGTCGCCTTTAAAGAAGCTCGCTCCGCCGTCCACTCGCATTACATCCTCGAAAATGCCCAGGTCTTCCCTACCCTCGCCGAAGCCATCGCCGATTGCGAACTCGTCGCCGGCACCACCTCCGTCGGCCACCGCGAACTGCACCTGCCCCTCTACCGCCTCGAACCCGCCGGCGAAATCATCCGCGAACACCTCGCCGCCCAAAAACCCGTCGCGCTCCTCTTCGGCTCCGAAAAATTCGGCCTCTCCAACGAAGACATGAGCTACTGCCAGTGGCTCTTTCGCATCCCCTCGCGCGTGGAGCACGGCTCCATCAACCTCGGCCAAGCCGTCGCCATTTGTCTTTATGAACTGCGCCGCAACGCCGAAGCCGCCTCCCAACGTTTCGCGCCCCCGCCCACCGCCTCAGCCGAAGACCTCGACCGCATCACCGCTCTCCTTCTCGATATCCTCAGCCAGTCCGGCTACGTCAACCCATCCACCGCCGAATCCAGCGAGATCAAAATCCGCCGCCTAATCCGCCGTCTCGGCTTGCCCGCTGGCGATACCGTCACCTGGCTCGGCATCTTTCGTCAAATCCTCTGGAAGATCGGCAAAACCGGATCGCCCTGAATGCTATTCTGAATCCCGATGACGAAGGTTCAGCTCACGTTCAAGCTATCCCGCATTCTGAATGATGACGATCTAAAGCAAATCGCCCGCCTGCACGCTGTGTATGGCCTCTTCGCTGCCCGTTTGGCCAATACCGGCGACGAATTATTTATCGAATACGACGCCTCGCGCCTCAACCCGAAAGAAGTCCGCGGCATCCTTGAGCAACACGGTATTCCTGTTCAGAAGTAACTCGCCGCGCGGTGGCTACGATTAATTTATGTCCACCATCCTCGTCACCGGCGGCTCTGGCTTCATCGCTGGCCATACCATCCTCCAACTTCTTCCTGCCGGCCACCAAGTCCGCACCACCGTCCGCAACCTAAACCGCGAGCCGGAAGTACCGCGCCCTCCTCAAGCGTCACGCTGCCGACCCTGGCGACCGCCTCACCTTCTTCGCCGCCAATTTGGAAAGCGATGCCGGTTGGCAGGAAGCTGTCCATGGCTGCGATTACGTCCTCCACGTCGCCTCTCCGTTTCCCTTCACCATCCCCAAAAACGCAGACGACCTCATCATTCCCGCCCGCGACGGCGCTCTCCGCGTCCTCCGGGCTGCGCGCGATTCCGCCGTCAAGCGCGTTGTCCTCACGTCCTCCTTTGCCGCCATTGGTTACGGTCACCCGCCGCAAACCACGCCTTTCGACGAATCCAGTTGGACCAATCTCAACGGCCCCGGTCTTTCTCCTTACGTCAAGTCAAAAACCATCGCCGAACGCGCCGCTTGGGATTTCATCGCTAAAGATGGTGGCGCTCTCGAACTTTCCGTCGTCAATCCCGTCGGCGTCTTCGGCCCCGTCCTTGGACCCGATCACGCCACGTCAATCCTGGTCGTGAGCCGCCTCTTAGATGGCTCCATCCCCGGCTGCCCGCAAATTTCATTCGGTGTTGTCGATGTCCGCGATGTCGCCGATCTCCACATCCGCGCCATGACCAACCCCGCCGCCAAAGGCGAACGCTTTCTCGCTGTCGCCGGCGAGTCCATCTCCATGCTCGCCATCGCGCAGTTACTCCGCGCCCGCCTCGGCGCCGCCGCGAAAAAAGTCCCCACCCGCCAACTCCCCAACTGGCTCCTCCGCATCGTCGCCGTCTTCGATGCGCAAGTGCAGACAAATCGTTCCCGAACTCGGCCACGTCAAAAGCGTGTCGAATGCAAAGGCCAAGCGCGTCCTCGCTTGGTCGCCGCGCTCGAACGAGGAAGCGCTGCTCGCCACGGCCGAAAGCCTACTTAGTAAATCTGCTTGACACATTGTACGCATCGCATGTACACTACTCTCGGATATCGAACCTTTCCATGCGATCACTTATTTCGAAGTTCCTGCTGCTCTCTGCCTCTCTAACCACCATGCTCGCCGCCCAAGACATCACCGGCGATTGGCTCGGCACTCTCAAAACGCCCGGGCCTGAACTCCGCATTGCCCTGCACGTCACGAAGGCCGCCGATGGAACCACCGCGATCGTCTTCGAAAGCGTTGACCAAGGCGCCAGCCTTCCGGCATCTTCCGTAACCTTGAAGGACGCAACACTCAAATTCGCGGTCGATGCTGCTCACGGTTCTTACGAAGGCAAAGTCAGTTCCGACGCTTCAGCCATCACCGGCATTTGGACGCAAGGTGGAACGCTTCCACTCGATTTCCACCGTGGCGCAATCAAGAAACCCAAAGCAGCCAAACCTTCCGATATCGATGGCGCTTGGTCTGGCATTCTCGACGCAGGCTCGGCCAAACTTCATCTCATCTATCACATTGTGAATACCGATCTCGGACTCACCGCCACCATCGATATTCCCGAACAAAACGCCAAAGGCCTCCCAGTCACTGTCACTCGCGACGGAGCCTCTCTCAAGCTCGATTTGAAAATGGCCGGCGCACTTTTCGATGGTAAAATTTCCAATGACTTAAAATCGATCTCCGGTACCTTCACCCAGAACGGCGACTAACTTCCCGTTAGTCCTGACTCCCGCGAAAGGCGCCGCCGAACTGCAAACTCCGAAGCGCCCGCAAGACCCCATCAAGCCCTACCCATACCGCGCGGAAGACGTCTCTTACAACAACAAAGTCCAGAACGTCCACCTCGCCGGCACTCTCACCTTACCAACCGGCAAAGGCCCATTCCCAGGCGTCGTTCTCATCACCGGCTCCGGTCCGCAAGATCGCGACGAGGCCCTCCTCGGCCACCGTCCGTTTCTCGTGCTCGCCGATCACCTCACTCGCCAAGGCATCGCCGTCCTCCGTGTGGACGATCGCGGCGTCGGCAAATCCACCGGCAATTTCGCCACCGCCACCACCGCCGATTTCGCTACTGACGTCGAAGCCAGCCTCGCCTATCTCAAAAGCCGCCCGGAAGTGAATCATCACAAGCTCGGTCTCGTCGGCCATAGCGAAGGCGGCGTCATCGCGCCCATGGTGGCCGCCCGCAATCCCGACGTAGCTTTCATCGTCCTCATGGCTGGCACCGGCGTTCGCGGTGATCAAGTGTTGGTCGCTCAAGCTCGCGCACTTCGCTTGTCCATGGGAGCCACCCAGGCCGAAGCCGATAAACAAGCTGCCACAACACGCGACACGTTGCAACTCGCTGAGCGCGAAAAGGACGACAGAGTCTTCGAAAGAAGTTTCGCGAGGTAGCCGCCGGAATACTGTCCGAGCCGCAAATCGTCGAACAACTCAGATTCATCCGCTCACCCTGGGTGCAATACTTTATGGAATACGACCCCGCCCTCGCCCTTCGCAAAATCACTTGCCCGGTCCTCGCTCTCAATGGTTCGAAAGACTCGCAAGTGCCCGCCAGTCAAAACCTCCCCGCCATTCGCGCAGCTCTTCAAGCCGCCGGCAACACTCATTTTGAAATCGTCGAACTCCCCGGCCTCAACCACCTCTTCCAAACCGCCAAAACCGGATCTCCTACCGAATACTCCCAAATTGAAGAAACCATCTCCCCCGTTGCCCTTAACAAAATCTCCTCCTGGATCATCAAACAAACGTCCGCTCTAATGTAGCCTTCTTTTATGAACTCTCTATTCGCATCGATCTTTACTGCGCTAGTGCCTCTCCTCGCCACAATCTTCGTTATCTACGCCATCATGCAAGCCGTCATCTCCTTAAAACGAATCGCCACCAGCCTGGAAGAGATCGCCACTCATCTCCGCCGCTGAAACCGCTGGCACTCAAAAGTTCCTTTCCCAAATAAATCGAACTAACCGTTCCCTTTCCACGTCGTCTGATGGGAACACGTATGTACGAACTGTGGAACGACATCCGCTTTGGCCTGCGCATGATCCGTAAAAGTCCCGGCTTTGCCGCCGTCGCCATCCTCACTTTGGCCCTCGGCATCGGAGCCAGCACCGCCATGTTCAGTTTCGTAGACGGCGTCATGCTCAAGCCGCTCCCATACGCGAATCCCGAGCGCATCATCGAGGTCTGGGAGAAACCGCCCAAAGGCGACCGCAACGGCGTCTCCGCCATGAACTTCCTCGATTGGAAAAATCAGAATTCGGTCTTTCACCGCCATGGCCGCCGAAACAGGCGGCTCCGTCACTCTCACCGGCGGCCCGGAACCTATCCAACTCCGCGGCTCCCGCGTCTCCGCTCCCTACTTCAATATCTTCGGCGTCAAGCCCGCCCTCGGCCGCACGTTCGCCCCCGATGAAGATCAGCTCGGCAAAGAACAAGTCGTCATCTTAAGTCACCGCATCTGGCAGTCGCAGTTTGGCGCAAATCCGCATCTGCTCGGCCAGAACATCCTGCTCGACAATCGCCCTTACACGGTCATCGGCATTCTGCCAGCCAATACCCGCTTTGATCGCGCCTGGCAAGATATCTGGACTCCCTTAGCCTTTACTCCGCAAGATCTCACTCGCGACTTTCACTGGATGCGCGTCTGGGCCCGCCTCAAACCCGATGTCACCTTCGCCGCCGCCCAGCAGCAGATGTCCGGCATTGGCTCGCGTATCGCCGCCGCCTATCCCGAGTCGAACAAAGATTGGGGCGTTCGTCTCGATCGCTTTCAAGATCGCGTAGTGGACGACCATCTCAAAACCGCTCTCTGGATCTTGCTCGCCGCCGTAGGCGCCGTTCTTCTCATCGCCTGTGTCAATCTCGCCAATCTCCTCCTCGTGCGCGCCTCCGCCCGCGAACGCGAAGTCGCGGTCCGCACGGCCATCGGCGCTAAATCCTGGCAACTCCTCCGTCAGTTCCTCACCGAAAGTCTCCTACTCGCATTCTTGGGAGGTTGCTTGGGAGTCGGAGTCGCCGTCGCTCTCCTCCGCCTCCTTCAACACTCACTCCCACAGTTCTACCTCCCATCCGAAGCCTCAGTCGCCATTGACCTCCGCGCCCTCTTCTTCATGTCTCTGTTGGTCATCCTCACAGGCGTCCTCTTCGGAGTCGCCCCGGCCTTCCAAGCCACCAAAGTGGACGCGGCCGACGCGCTCAAAGAAGGTGGCCGCTCCAACACCGTTAGCGCTGGCGGCGTTCGCCTCCGCAGCTTGCTGATTGTCAGCGAAGTCGCTCTCGCTTTCACCTTGCTCTCCGCCGCCGGCCTGCTCATTCGCAGCTTCTATCAATTGCAAGCCGTCGATGCCGGCTTTGATACCACCAACGTCGTCACCGCCTGGCTCCCTATGGATGACAAGCAATACACCCAAGCCACGCAAATCTCACAATATTACCGGCAAATCATAGAACGAGTCGATGCCGTTCCCGGCGTCCGCGACACGGCCATTACTTCCTCGCTCCCCATGAATGGCTGGGGCTATGGCATGCCCTTTCAAATCGTCGGCCAACCGGTCACCGATGTTGCAAATCGCCAAGGCTGTTTTTTCAAAATGGTGAGTTCCAGCTATTTCTCCTCTTTGGGAATGCACCTCCGCAAAGGTCGCGGCCTCTCCGAAACCGACACCCAAGCAGCCGCCCCCGTTACCGTCATCAACCAGACAATGGCTGACAAATTCTTCAAGAATCAAGATCCCATCGGCAAACGCATTCTCATCCAGAAAATCATCCCCGCCAAACACGCACTGGGTGCCGACGTCCCTTGGCAGGTAGTGGGAGTCGTAGCCGACGAAAAGGTAGACGGCCTCGATGACTCGAGCCCCGGAGTGTACGTTCCCATGGATCAAAGTCCCACCGTCGGCTCCGGCATTGTGGTCAGAGCCAGTCTCGACCCCAAGAATCTCGTCAAATCAATTGAGAAAGCCGTTTGGGAGGTCAACAAGAATCAGCCACTCACCGACATCAAATCGCTTGAACAAGTCAAGTCTGAGTCATTGGGAGGAAATCGCCTGCAAACCTCCCTGTTAGTCGCTTTCGCCGCCACTGCCCTTATGTTGGCAGCCATCGGTCTGTTCGGAGTCATCTCCTACACCGTCCGCCAGCGCACTCACGAACTCGGTCTCCGTTCGGCGCTCGGCGCATCTTCTTGGGATCTGCTGCAACTCGTCATCAAGCAAGGTCTCGGGCTCACTGCCATCGGTTTAGTCGTAGGCATCGCCGCTTCCTTGGCTCTCACTCACTTGCTAGCCAGTCTGCTGTTTGAAACCAGCCCGCGCGATCCACTCTCACTCACCATCGCCGCCTTCGTTCTCGCGCTGGTCGCATTCTGCGCAAGCTTGATCCCCGCTCTACGCGCGACTAAAGTGGACCCGATGGTCGCTTTGCGCTACGAATAGTTGCCACCTTCTCTATGCAGAAAGCCAGCGCTATTCCCACCGTGTAGGCCAGTTGGTCCCACCACGAAAACGTCGACCCCAAAAGCAGATGCCCCACCGTCGTCGCTCGAATCCCATTAATCCAAGGCGCTTGATAGATTTGGCTGAACTCATCCGCGTAAGCCGTCAACAGCGCATAAACGGCGCGTCTCTCCACTGAAAGTTCAGGCCGGCAAAATCCCCAGATCAGAAAAACCATCAACGCCCACAGCGCGTCTCCAGGGTATTTGCCGAATATCGATGGAAACAACATCCCCGGAAATTTCCGCGATGCCAAACCAAGCAAAACAACAAAAACCGCCAACGCCGCATAAACAAGTCGCCGCCGCGTCAATTCCGGTCCATCGTCGCGTTATACGAGTGATAACTCATAATTTCTGACTCGTCACCAATCTGACTTGCTGCCCGCTGCCATGGTCACTGATCACGATAGCCCCATTCTCCAGCGTCACGTCATCCACCTTCTCAAACCCAGCCGGTATCTTCGTATAGAACATCAGGAAGCGCGCTTGAATTTTCGACTTCGCCGGCAGCCATCGGTACGTCGGCGTGTCGAACATCTTCCCCATGCTAATCGCCTCTCGCCTTGGCACATCGTAAGGCTGCGTTCCAAACTCCATCCCGCGCGCCATCTTCTCCGTGGCCGGATAGAATCCCCAATACTGCAGCCACGGATAGTCAGACCGCTTAAACAAGTAACCGATCAGCAAACCCTTCTTCGCATTAATGGCCGTCACCCATTCCACCTCGCGATCTGGATCGAGTAACGTTGTCGCATGATCCAGAAAGTGCGGCTTCGCCGGCGTCTCCCGTAAGTTCACGGCTTTGCCGTCCAAACCGGGAGCCATGGGCCAAGTGAAATCTTTCCCCGGCACCAGCCGCCGCTCCGCGTCTTTCATGCCCGTCCCTGTGTACGGCCGTGTCTGTGATCGCGATCCTGAAAAATCAACCACCGTTACACCAGGCTCCAGAAACGGCGAACCAATCGTCGCATGCTCCGCCCAATTCACCGGCCGGTCAAAGCTCAGCAGATTTTCTAACTCGCTCTCCACCAGCACCACATTCTCACCATCGTTCAATGTAAAGGTGCGCGTGAAGTTCTCGTGTACCAGAGGCAACGTAGCCGTCATCGTCACCTCGGTCGTGGCGTCATGCCGCTCTGGGTGCATCGCGAATACCTCCGTATGCGCCTCGCCGTGGCCAGGCAATCCCGCAGCATGTTCCTCTTTCGACACCGGCCCAAACCCGTCCACGCAAACAAACACCCCCGCGCCGCCATCAAACTTCGCCGCTGGCCTCCCAAGCTCGCGCGCCATCCGAATCGGATTCCATAACGGATTAAGCTTCTCCGCGTCATCCACCAACGTCACACTTGCCAACGTGCTGCCCTTTGTGGTCACCTTGATTTCTAGCTTGGAATTCGCGAAGATCGCTGCTGGGTTCCCTTCAAAGTCGCCTTCGTGGACATAATTCTGCCCCCAAGCCAAACTCAGAACCCCGGTCATCACGCTAAGTAACTTGATCGTCCGCACGCGTTTGAGAATATCAGAAAAGTGCTGCACCTTCCCCAATCGCCGAAGACCATTGATTTTCGAGTGACAACCGCTCTTGAAAACTAACTGCGGCCACGATCTGGAAGGTCCGAATCCACAGCCCAAATCGCGTTCTGCAATTCGTTCCGCAGTGAGAGAGAGCTGGCGCGCGGCGCGCGAATCACGAATGAAACATAACGCTCCACGTTCAGCGGCGCACCTTCAAAGTTCTTTGCCAATAACGGCCACTAGACAATCGTGGGCGTGCGCTTGTCAACGCCATCCGAGTGCTCATCGGCAACCACGGCTATGACCTCGCGCCAATCGTCTTTCGCGTTTGTACGAATCCGTTTGCCCACGGCGGCTTGGGGCGTTCCCCAAATATCTCGTGCAGTATTCTCAGATACAATGGCCACTGCGGGGCCGGAATAGATGTCTGCCCACGTAAGGTCGCGGCCCGCCAGCACTCGCTGTCCCATGGTTCCCAAATATCCCGGAACAATCGATTGCTTGGAAAAAAAGCGCCACTAACCCTTAGCAGATCAGCCATTTACAAAAAACAATCCCCCTCCCAAAACATGCATCCCAAGCCAAAACGAAGCGACGCGAAAGCCAGGCCGAGCGAGTTTTTCATTTCCTTCTGTGGCCACCCGTCGGGTTGGCCATCCGCCAGTCCTTCGAAAACCGGGATTTTTAAGTGCTATTGTTTGCAATAACTTGCCTTTTAGAGTGCCCCTCAATTAAACGCCCGCCCGCCTCCCCGGGCCTGCGTCCCGGTTTTCATCTTTTCGTTGTTGCGGCAGCCGCGATGGGGGAGTCACCGCACTTGAAAATATTTCTCATTCCATCGTTTCAACAACTTACCCCCTAAAAATCCCTCACCCCGACTTGCCCCCAAGCCACACTAAACCCGAAAGTGAGGCTCTCATGCCAAATCAAACCGGCCCAAAAACTAAGTCCGGTAAATTAGCATCCTGCATGAATCGTCTGAAGCATTCAGCATGCGCCGAATCCCTCTTCATCAAAGGCGAAAATCCCGACGATTTCTTTTCGCTCCTCGAAAACGCCTTCGAGCAATATCAACCCGCGTTTGACCAAGACGCCATTCTGGTCACCCGCTCCGTCCAGGCCAACTGGATTCTCATGCGCCGCGAACGCATCGCCGCCGAATTTGAAACCGCTCTCTACGAGCGCAAACCCGGCGGCCGGCACCTCGTCCCCAAGATGGATCTGGACGAACTGTGTCTCTTCGATCGCTACACCACCGCCGCGCAACGCGCCTTCCGCCGTGCGCTGCTCGACGTGCAGCTAATCAAGAAAATGGAAAACGATAACGAGCGCTGGCAACGCCAGTTCGCCGCCGAGAAAGCGCGACTGGCCCCCGACGCCGATCCCATTAAGGATTTCAAAAAGAAAACCGAGGCCGACATCGTCTCCACCGTCACTCAAAATAACGACGTCGCCACCGACGAGTACGGCGCGCACATCCCGCAAGCCGTCTTCGTCGCTAATGAAAACGGCAAGGCGGAAGTTTGCGAAACCGTTCCCAGCAATGCCGAGGTGCGCCGCATCATCGCCACCGCGCGGAACTACCCCACGCCGCCCACCGAAGTCGTGCGCACGTACATCTTCGCCGGCCTCGTTCCTCCGGCGTATCACTGGCTCATCACCGAAGACTGGCAGCGCGAGATCGAAGACCAAGAGCTCCGCAAGACCATGTCCTTCGACGATTGGCAAACTCTCACGGCCAACGAATAAGACCCAGACACCGCATAGTCAAATCTCAAAAGAGCTGGACATGGCGGAGCCATGCCCATTTTGGCAGTTTTGCAGCTTTCTTATCCGTGTTCATTCGTGTTCATCCGTGGCTAAAAGGTTTTAAAGAAGGTTTGATCTGTGGCTCCATTTCGTTCCGCAAAATTCAGTCACAAAACTTCGTAAAAAAATATCTAGCTAATTCCTCAACAACTTACAAGCCGCCGCGCCATTTTTTCGAAGTCACCCCAACTTACTCTGAGGCATGAACACCAAAAATCGGCCATCTTACTTACCCGTACGCGCCTGGTTCAGCCGCGTCTCGTCTATGGTCATCCTCGGACTCCCCGACACCAAAATCGCCGCGTTACTCCGCATCCAACTAACTACCCTAAAACGCTTTTTCTCCCGCGCACTCGAATTCCGAACCGTGCCTCAACCCAGACCGGCCAACCCCAACGCCAAACCAAAGGAAACCTATCGGACCGAACCCCCGCCGCCCGGCAGCATCATCATCTGTGGCCGAAACGGTGAGGAGATTGTCACCTCGTGACCACCGTCCCGTCATCTCGCCCTTTTTCGCTGTTCATCGGCGCCTGCCCAGCATTCGCCATGTCTTCGCCCAGCCCCAAATTCCAAGTTCGATATGCTCATAGTTCAGGTTCCAATCCCATTCGCAAGCTCTTCACCCAACTCGTCCCCTACGTCCGTCCCTATCGTTGGATGGCGTTTGCCCTTTTATTCAGCCTTGTTTTCGAATCCGGCCTCGAAACCGCCACCCGCGGCAGCTTCAGTTACCTAATTGATCAAGCCGTCATTCCGCGCAATTACACGCGCCTCATTGAGTTACTCGCTTTGCTCGGCTCGGCCGCCATCCTGCTCGCGGCCGTCTCCATCGTGGCCGATTATGTCTGGGCCAAACTGGGCGCGCGCGTCGTCAGTGATCTTCGTTCCGACGTCTACATGCACGTCCAAACCCTCTCGCTCGATTTCTTTCAGCGCCGCAAATCGGGCGACCTCCTCAGCGTTCTCATTACAGATCCGGAAACCATCGAAAGCTGCCTCGTCACGGTCGTCCCCTACGCGCTGCTCGGCATTTCCGGCATCATCATGTCCGCCACGTGGATGGCCTCCATCCATGTCGGCATGTCCATCGCCACCGTCATCGGCACATCCATCTGCTTCCTCCTGCCGCGCGCCATTCTCGGTAAGGCCAATCGCGCTTCCTTCGCCATGCGCGAACAGGAAGGCCGCATGTCCAGCGCCATTCAGGAAACGCTGCAGTCTCAATATCTGATCAAAGCCTTCGGCCTCGAACGCGAGCTCTTTAATCGCTTCCGCAAAGAAACGCAGTCGCTGCTTGATCTCACGGTCCGCGCCAATTTCCTTTCCTACATCGTCGAACGCATCCCAGCCGTATCGTTTTTCATCCTCTGCCTCGGCATCATTGGCGGTAGCTCCGTCGTCGCCTTCCGGGGCGGTATGAGTATCGGGAACGTTGTCTCTTTCCAAGTCCTCGCTCTCGGCCTCGGCAGCGCCATCGGCAATCTCACTTGGCTCGCGCCTCTCGTGGTCAGTGCCACGGCAGGTCTCGAACGCATCAACGAAGTACTGGACGAACGCCCCGCCCTCCCTGAAAAAGTGGGAGCCAAAACGCTCAAGCCGTTCTCCCAAAGTCTCCGTTTCGAACACGTCAGTTTCGCCTATCCTCCTTCGAAGGAAGAGCCGGAGCAGCCCTCCCATTTGATCCTTCGCGATCTCACTCTCGAAATCAAGCATGGCGAATTTGTGGTCATCGTCGGTGCCAGCGGCAGCGGTAAAAGTACCCTCCTGCAGCTCATCCTGCGCCTTTATGACCCAACCCAAGGCGCCATTTTCTTTGATGGCATTGACCTCCGCGACGCCGCCGTCGCCAGCCTCCGCTCCCAAATCGGTTTCGTCGGCCAGGATGTTCTCCTCTTCGATAGCACCGTGCGCGACAACGTCCGCATGGGCAAGCTCGACGCCACCGACCGCGAAATTCTCGACGCCATGCAGGCCGCCGAATGCGCCCATCTCGTCAAAAAACTCCCCAATGGCCTCAATACGCTCGTCGGCGAAAAGGGTGCGCAGTTATCCGGCGGCGAACGTCAGCGCATCGCTCTCGCCCGCGCCCTGGTCCGCAAACCGCAGATCCTCATTCTCGACGAAGGCACCTCCGCTCTCGATAGCCGCACGGAGACGGCCCTTTTGTCCACTCTCCGCGGCCTCGCCGGCCAGCGCAATATCACTGTCATCGCCGTCACCCACCGCTTGGGCATGGCGCCCATCGCCGACAAAGTCGTTGTCGTTCGTGAAGGCTCTGTCGAATCCGATGGCCCTCACACTCAGCTTCTAGCCGAACAAGGAACCTATGCCTCCCTCTGGGAACAATCCACTATTCACTAACACTGGGCGTCTGCTCAAGGAAAAACGTCCCGTCGTTTGGACACTCGTCCCTTACTGGATTGAAGGCAACACGCTCAAAGGCGAAAGTTACGATGTCAGCGCCTATAAAGTCGAATTGGCCGAAGTCTTTCACGAACTCGATCTCACCTGGATCATGCAGATCGTCCTGCATTCCACTACCGACGCCATCATTGGGCAAATCCAGGAGTGCGCTAAAACCCGTCCCACCTTGGTCTTCAACCTCTGTGATGGTTATGACGAAGTAGGAACTCCCGGCCTCTCAGTCGTCAAGGCGCTCGAAGCCACAGACCTCCTATTCACCGGCGCAGACGTTCGCTACTACCAAACCACTTGCTCCAAAATCGAGATGAAGGAGCTTTTCAAAAAGGCCAACGTACCTACCGCCGTTTGGGAGGCCCTCCCAGATCGCGGACCTCTCACGGGCCTCTGCGAACGTTTGGGAGGTGCTCCTCTCTTCATCAAGCCGGCTGCCTCCAGCGCCAGTTACGGCATCGGTCTCAAGTCAGTCGTTCATAACGATGAGGAAGCGACCGCCCGCCGCGACGAACTCAAAACCGGCGAGTTCGGCAAGCTCTTTGCCAACGACGTCATCTATGCCGAAGACTTCATCGAAGGCGGCGAGTTCACTGTTCTCATGGGAGGTTATTGGGACGATCCCGATGGCATCTGGACCCTTCCACCCGCCGAACGTGTCTTCGATCATTCGATCCCCGAAAACGAACGCTTTCTCTCCTATGACCGCTATTGGGGCTACTACAAAGAGGAGACACCGCCCGAAGGAGGCCGCCCCTTCTATGGCTACCGCGCCGCTCCTCCCGAGCAAGCCAAGATCCTCTTCGATATCGCCAAGCGCGCCTACATTGCATGCTGGGGCTACAGCTACGGCCGTGTCGATATCCGCTTCAACAAGAAACGCAACGAATATCAAGTCCTCGAAGTGAACGCCAATTGCGGTCTCTCGGGTGACGCCGAAACGTCTTGCGGCAGCATCCTCGAAATGGCCGGCATGCGCTTTCCACAGCTTGTCGAAAAGATACTGGAGCAGGCTCTCGCCCGCGCGCGCCAATGAAAATCTGCGTTCTTCAACCTGATTACACAGGCTCGCCGGTCGATTACGGCAACTACGATCCGCCCCGCAACCTCGCGCCTTGGCTCCCGGGCCATCAGGTCGATAATCTCTTTCTGCGCAAAGCCACCAGCTATGCGCAACTCATGAAAGCCGCCCGTCAGAATTACGACATCTACATCAACCTCTGCGAAGGTTACCCCGAGTGGGACATCCCTGGATTCGATGTCATCTGGGCTTTGGAGCGGCTCAACCTCCCCTTCACCGGCACCACCATGCGCAACTTTCTCCACTCAAAGGAGACCATGAAGCGTGTGGCAGACAAGTGCGGAGTCGCTACACCTCCCTGGTACATCGCCCGCAACCTCCCAGACTTGGAGAACCTCCCATCCACTCTCCGTTATCCTCTGTTTGTCAAGCCCGCTGATTCGGGAGACAGCCTCGGTATCGACGAGCACTCTCTCATCCACAACAAGCAGGAGCTGCGCAGCCGCTGCGTCGAGCTCTTTCCTGAGTTCGACAAACTCCTCATCGAAGAGTACGTTGATGGCCGCGAGTTCACAGTCCTCATCGCCTCCTCCCAAGACGGCCCGTTGGCCTTCACGCCTTTCGAGTTCGTCTTCGATACCCAAGAACACTTCAAAACCTACCGCATGAAAGTGACCGAACACCACGTCACCAACAACGTCCCGGTCACCGACGCCGCCCTTGCCCAACGCCTGAAAGACATGGCCATCGCCATCTACCGCGCCTTCGACGCCGAAAGCTACGCCCGCATCGACATTCGCTCGAACCAAGCCGGCCAGATCTTCTTCCTCGAAATCAACTGTGAGTGTTCCATCTTCTACCCCGAAGGCTCCGAAGGCTCAGCCGACTACATCCTCAAGCACGAACCCTTAGGCCACACCGGGTTTCTGCAGCTCATCGTCGCCGACGGCATTCGCCGCCATCAAGAGCGCAACCGTCAGCAGGACCGTTAGAAAAGCCACCACGCCCACCCAGCCATAGCCCTTATAGAACACGCCGCCCGCCGTTCCGGCAATGCTCGAGCCTAGGTAGTAGAAGAACAAATAGAGAGACGAAGCCTGGGCCTTGGCGTGTTGCGCCCGCATACCCACCCAGCTGCTCAGGACCGAGTGCGCTCCGAAAAACCCGAACGCGAACAGGCATAGCCCCAAGATGATCATCACGAGCGGCTTCAGAAGCGTGGTCAGCAGTCCCAGCAGCATCACGCCCACCACAAGCCACAGAATGTGCCGTTCCCGCATATGGTGGCCCACCCACGGCGAACTCACTGTACCCACCAAGTAGACGGCAAACACCAAGCCCACCTGCGCGTGGCTCAACCCATACGGCGCCGCCACTAACCGAAAACCAATGTAGTTGAAAACCGTGACGAAAGCTCCCATCAGTAGAAAGCCTTCTAAGAACAGCAGCCGTAACCCCGGCTCAGCCAGATGCTGGGCCAGCGATTTCAGCAGCGCGCCCACATGCATCGGCCGCGCTTGAAAGTGTGCCGATTTTGGGAGACTCCGCCAAAAGATCAGCGCCGCCAGCAAGCCCGTTCCTCCCACGGCACCCACCGCGATTCGCCAGTTCGTGTAGTCAGTCAGTATACCTGTGAGGAGTCGGCCCGACAAACCGCCTACCGCCGTTCCGCCCACGTACAGCCCCATCGCCAGCCCAACCGAAGACGGATCCATCTCCTCGCTCAAGTACGCCATCGCCACCGCCGGCAACCCGCTAAACGCCAGGCCTTCCAGCGTTCGCATGCAGAGAAACGAAGTCCAACCCGGTGCCAGTGGAGAGAGAGTCGTCAGCGCGGACGAGGCAAACATCGACGCCGTCATCACCGGCTTTCGTCCCAAAGCCTCCGACACCGATCCAGCCAGCAGAATCGCCACCGCCACAGATCCAGTCACCGTGGAAATAGCCAGACTGCTCGCCGCCGCGCTCACATGAAACACCCGTGTGAACAGCGGCAGTAGCGGCTGCACGCAGTACATCAGCGCGAATGTGGCAAAGCCGGCCGAAAAAAGAGCGAGGTTGGTACGCCGGAACGCCGGCGTACCGCGTAAGATCAGAGACTGTTCGTCGTCCAACTAAAAGATTAGCTTCATGGCCAGTTGCAACTGCCTCGACGTGCCGCCATCGCCCGCCGGAAACCTCGTTCCGCCAGTGATCAAGCCCAAGGTGGAAGTCCCTACGGTCAAACCCGGATTCGTGAAATTCGTCTGGTTCAAAATGTCAAACGCATCCACCCGCACTTGCCAGTTCAAGCGTTCCTTGAGCCGCGTGTTCTTGACCAGCGACACGTCCAGATTTGAGAAACCCGGCCCAATAATCACGTTCCGCCCTAAATCGCCGAACGCATTCCCTTGGTTCACCAACACGCTCGGGTTCTGCACGTAGGTCACCGTCGTCGCGCTGCCGTTCGTCGCCGGTGCAAAGCCGGTAATCACGTTGCCTGTCACATTCGGCCGCAACAAAGCCGAACCCGTAAAAGCCGAATTGCTGGTATGGAAGTTCAATGGATTACCGCTCTGAATCTGCGAGATCAGCGAAAGCTGCCACCCTTCCTTCAACCGGTTACCGCGAAACGGCAAATCGTAAATCCCGTTCACCACCACGCGATGCCGCACATCAAAGTCTGACAATCCCCTGTCGCCATGCACGTTAAAGCTGTCCTGTATCACCAACCCTTGATTGTTCCGCGAGTTCTCGTCAATCGACTTCGACCACGCATACGAAACATTGAACTGCAGCCCGCGTGAGAACGTCTTATTGGCAGTGGCCCACAATCCGTTGTATGACGAATTGCCGACGCTCTCGTAAACGCCGATATTCGACAACGGCATCCCCGGATCAATCGGACTGCTCAGCGAAAGTGCCGGATAAGCACGCAGTCCGTTTGTGATTTGGTTGTAGTTCCGCTCCACGTTCAGGTCCGTGCCCTTTGTCCCGAAGTAGCCCAGCATCGTCCCAAAATTGTGGGCAAACAACTGTTGAATATTGAAGTTCCACTCCGATACATACGCATCTTTGTAACTGTGCGCCACCGACAACGGCGACACACTGCCGCCCGCAGCCGTAAACGCATTGCCCAACGTCACATATGGCACGGCCTTGCTGGGCGAAAAGGAAACAGGAAAGGCGTAAGGCGGGTTCGCTGCTAATCCTGTAACCAAACCGAAGTTTGGTTGATCGGTCATGATGGCGTACGCCGAACGAATCACTGTTTTGCCATTGCGTAGCGGATCCCATGCCAATCCCACGCGCGGCTCGAAGTTCAGCGAACTATTGTTGTATGCAAGCGAAGGTCCGCTGCCACTCTGCCCCACATGTTGCAGCGTGTCGTTCGTCGGATCAAACACCACATACCGATTCTCCGCTTCGGTCGGCGTGCCGTAGAAATCGTAACGCAAACCTACTGTGAACGAAAACGTAGGAGCCACCTTCCACAAGTCCGTCACGAACGCGCCGATCGCGTTGTCGTAGGTCCGATTAGACTTATTCGATGCGTTCGCCGTGAACCCAGTCGCCTGGTCGCTCAAGAACGCCGCAACGCTGGCAAATGTAAACGTCCCTGGGGTGTAGGAGAAGTTGTTGCTGATCGCCCGCCGGTATTCCCCGCCCATTTTCAACGTATGGTCGCCTTTCACCCAGCTGAACGTATCCGAGGCGACCTCAGTCGTGTCGCCGCGCCCTTGCGGAAAGCCACTGATTCCACCAAAGGTAAACGCCCCTGAAATAGTGATCTGTGGAAGTCCCACGTTGCCCGAAATTCCGCTGTTTATCCCATACGTCGCTGGATTCAGGACGCTATCGGCATCAAAAGTAATGTGTATCCGGTTGAACCCAAGCCGCGCTTCGTTCACCATCGTCGGGCTCAAAACCCACGAATCGTTCAAAGTGAGAAGCTGCCGGTTACCGTTCCGCTGATCGCCGCCACCGGGAAAACTGTTCCCATCCGTTGAAGGCGGTTCGTCGCGCTCGTCGCGCTGTATTGCGTAGTAGCCGTTTAACCGGTTCGCCTCCGAAAATACGTGGCTCACATTTGCCGTACCTTGCGAGATATTCACCGGCGCCACCGCCGCCGAAACAAACTGATTCGTCCCTGAATTCGCAGCCGGAATGAGCGGCAGCAAACTCTTCACAATCGGATCGCTCGTCGCCTCCGCTTGCGCCACCTGCGCTGCCGTCAGAGTCGTCGTCGAAATCGGCACAGACTGCCGCTGCCGCAACCCCTCATAGCTCAAGTACACAAAATCCTTATCCTTGCGGACCGCCCCGCCGCCATCGCCACCGAACTGATTCCGTTTGAAAGGCGATTGCGGGTTCGCCACCAGCACTCCGCCCGAGGTCACATGAGTTGGATTGCTGAAATTTCTGGCATCCAAATCGTTATTGCGGATAAACTCATAACCTTCTCCATGCCAGGTGTTCGACCCGCTACGCGTCGCAATATTCACGATTGATCCCGAGTTGCGCCCATACTCGGCGCTGAACGTTGAATTGTCTATCTTGAACTCATCCACCGTATTGATCGTCGGTTGAAACGTGATCTGGTTCTGAATAGGATCGCTCAAATTGATGCCGTTCACCATGAAGTTCACGCTGTCTTCACGCGCACCCGCTGAGTTAAACGAGAACGATCCCTGCCCTCGAAGCGGCGCCGTCAACGAACCATTTGCCGGCGGCGTCACCGTGCCAACCGTCAGATAAGCCAGATCCACAAAATGCCGACCATTCAGCGGAATTTCCTGTACCGTCTTTTGATCGACGACGGTGCCAATCGAAACCGCTGCCGTCTCCACTGCCGGCGGCGCTGCCTGAATCTCTACGATCTCTGAAGCCGAAGCCACTTTCATCGCGAAATCCTGCTGCGTCGTTGTACCAACGGAAACCAGCACGTTGGAAGCGGCCATCTGCGCCATGCCCTGCGATTTGACGTCCACGCGGTAGGCCCCAACTGGTAAAGACGGCACGAAGTAATTCCCGGCTGAATCGGTTGCCAACACACGATCTACTCCATTCGCGTCGCTGTGAATGGTTACCGCCGCGCCGGGGATTGCCGCCCCTGTCGAATCGACGACGATCCCTTGAATCGCTCCGGTGGATTGCGCCCACAAGCAGGCACTGCAAATAATTGAGAGGGAAAGCAGCGCAAAGCTGCGAAAGAAAGACGACATTTCTAGCTCGACTCCTGAAGTAGGTTTCCGAATCTATGTCGACTGAGACTAGAGGTTGCGGACTAGTATAGCTAGATTTTTCGACTAATGGGCAGGATCTAATTTCTTAAAGCGCATGCTTTTCTCTGCACGCATCCGAGCAGTAGTAGATAGTTTTACCAGAGACTTGACGGCGGAAGGAAGTCGCTTCAGAAACGTACGTACCGCACACCGGATCTTTGTGCAACTCTCCGGTTCGTGTGGTTTCCTTGGCTTGCGGATGTTGGGATTGTGGCTGGTGCTGCTGTTGATAGGCGTTCGCTGCCGCGGCGCCCATTCCCTTCATGACACTCGATAAAACCGACTTCGCCACCATCGAACCCAACAGCAAAATGATGAACTCGATAATAACGCGCATGATGAGAACCGTTCTAGCTTTCTAGTACTGGGGACGTTTTGGCAACGCCCCCAGTTCCCATTCTACGGCTACTACTTCTTCTTTTTGGTGGACGTCTGTGGAATGTTGACCTTTGTTTCCACCTTTTCGCCCATCGCCTGCAGCATCGCGCTCGCTTCCGCGGCGTGCGGACCGTTCGGCTGCAGTTCCAGGTACTTCTTCAAAGCAGTCGCTGTATCCGGCGGATATGTCTGCGCACCGGTCTTCGGATCTACTTTGCCTTGCATCATCTGCAAGCTGCCATATTGATACCAGGCTTCCGAATAGGTCGGATCTGCATCTGTGGCCTTCTTGAAGAAATCGGTTGCCTTTTCGGGCTGACCGCTGTTCACCAAATTTGCGCCCATGTTGAAGTACGCTTTCGGCGCCATGCTCGGATCAAGCTGCGCCGCTTTGGTTAAAGCGTCGGTGGCTTCTGGAATCTTCTTCTCCCGGCCGTACAAATTGCCGATTTGGTTGTAAACACCGGCATCGTTCGGCTTTACTGCCAAGCCCTTGTTGTAGTTTGCAATGGCTTGATCGTAAGATTTATTCCTGTCATCGCCCGTCTGCGCGTCGCCCATCGCGGAATAGGTCTCACCCAATGCATCCCAAACGGCTGCCTGCGAAGGATCCAGTTCGCCCGCTTTGTTAAAGCTGTCGACAGCGGCTTGATACTTCACAATTTTCTGCGCTTTGTCGGCTTCGGCGTCACCAGCTTTTTTCGCGTCTTGGCCCGCATTGAACGCATCGTTCAGTGCTTTATTCTTCTTCATCGTTTCGGCATTCTTTTTGGCCGTCGCTTCAAACTGTTCCTTCTGTTCTTTAGTCATGCCGCGCGTCGCGTCAGCGGGCAACTCTGCACCGCCCTGAACCGCTGCTTGCATGCTGGCCTTCTGCGCCGCAGCCTTCCGCATATCGAAATCGACGGTTGTGCTATCGCCGTACTTGGATTGCACACCCTTCACCGAATCGACGGTTTGACCGTCAACGATACAGCTAATATCGTATTTTCCAAATGGCAAACCGGTATAAAGCCAGTGTCCTTTTTTATCGGACTTTACCGTGTAGTGGCCTTTGATGTCGGTGCGAACCAAGTCAATCACCGCACCCTTAAAACCTTGGCCATTCGCGTCTTTCACGTCGCCTTCAATGGTTGTGGTCTGCGCCCAGGCGCCACCAGCCACCACCAACAAGAGACCGCTCAAAATCAATGAACTTCGCAACTGGGCGAACATATGTGTGGGTATCCTCTCTCCTTATAGATTGTAAGCCTCAAAGATACTATACTCTCCGGTTGGGTACCTTGGGGCAATTGCGCTACATGAAAAGAATCAAAGGTTTAGCGTCTTTAACGCAAGCTTTAGCAACCTGGTACTGCCACGCAGCATCTATCGAGTGACAGCACCTCAAAACAACGCTACGCTGGGTCTATTAGGGAGAGTTTTTTCTTGGGTTTGGTAAATCTACGCACGTCTATTTCTGCCGTTTTTTTGGTCGCATCGTTTTTGCATGCTTCCGATCTCTCAAAGGCTGAAGACCGCTACCGCCATACCGATTTTGAAGCATCACTCGCTGCTCTCGATAAGCATTCCTCTGACCCGGCTACCAATTTTCTAGTAGCCCGAGACTACTACATGATGGGCGACTTCAAAAAAGCGTCGGAGTATTTGCAAACTGCCGTTGACGAACAACCGAATAATGCCGAATATCGCGACTGGCTCGGCCGCGCTTATGGTAAACGTGCCGAAACTTCTAATCCTTTGTTAGCTCCTGGCTTGGCGTCAAAAGCGCGCGACGCTTTTGAAAAAGCCGTAGAACTCGATCCGAAAAACCCTGACGCTTTAAGCGACATGTTCGACTATTATCTGGAAGCGCCCGGCTTCCTGGGCGGAGGCTTTGACAAAGCCATGGGAATTGCGGAGCGAACTGCCAAGATCGACCCGGCCCAAGCCTATTTCGAAAAAGCCAAACTAGCCCAAAAGCATAAGGAATTTCAAAGCGCCGAAGATCATCTTCGCCAAGCCATCAACGCCGCACCTCACTCGGTCGGCCATCTATTGGCTCTCGGTCGCTTCTTAGCCAACCAGGGCCGCAACAAGGAAAGCGACGCTGTATTCATGGAGGCACAAACCAAGCACCCCAATGCGCCGCAAGTTCTCTTCGCCTGGGCCTCGGTACTGGTAAAGCAAAAGCGCGATCTGCCGCAAGCCAAAACCATGCTTGAGCAGTACATGCAAGCGTCTCTCACGCCAGACGATCCCCCCAAGAACGAAGCACGTCGCTTGCTCAAAGAAGTGGGTGGGGCGTAAACTCAGTCCCAGGTAGATGAATTTTTCCGAAGCGATCAGCTTCAGCCTCCAGGCACTCAAAGCAAACCGGCTCCGCACATTTCTCACAGCCCTCGGCCTGATCATCGGCAACGCCTCGGTGATTCTGGTAGTCACCATCTCGCTCGCCAGTAAGGATCTGATTCTGGATCAGATTCGCGGCGTCGGTTCCAACCTCGTCTACGCCTATTACCAGGCCGGCGGCCAGAATACCGCCAAGATTCAGGCCGATTTCGTCAAACTCGCCGACGTGCAAGCCATCCGTGACAGCTTGGGCAGTGAGATCGTCGCCGCCACCGCCGTGATGACCTCGCATGATCAGATTGTCGTCAACGGCAAAGTGCGCGAACTGACCGTTAACGGCGTTGATGAAGAGTATCCGATCGTCCGCCCGTTGGTCATTCCGTACGGGCGGGCGCTCGATGCAAGCGACGTCACTCTGCGCGGCCGCGTTGCCATGCTCACTGAGAAACTGGCCGTCCGCATCTTCGGCAGCCAGGAAGCAGCTATTGGGCAGACCATCAAGATCAGCCAACTGCAGTTCACCGTTATTGGCACCTTTCGCGAAAAAACCACCACGTTTGGTCAGGGGGAGATTAGCGACGAAACAGTACTCATCCCCATTACGGTGATGAAGTACTTCATGCAGTACGAAAAAATTGAGCCCGTCTACATCCAGGTACGCGACGCCGCCAAAGTTCCAGAAGTAACCCAGCAGGTGAATCAGATCCTGGAAAGCCGGCACCGGCCGGGCGCCAAATACGACGTGCAGAATCTGGTGGCAATTCTGGAAACTGCCGACACGATTGCAACCGTGCTCACCATTGTCTTGATTCTGGTGTCCGCGATCGCTCTGCTCATTTCGGGCATTGGCATCATGAACATCATGCTGGTGACCGTGACTGAGCGCACGCGCGAGATTGGCTTGCGTATGGCCGTTGGCGCGTCACGCCGCGAGGTCTTGATGCAGTTCCTGGTCGAAGCGGTCGTCATGAGCGTTGTAGGGGGCGCGTTGGGCATTGTAATTGGCTTGGCGCTCCCGTTGAGCGTGCCGTTCTTCACGTCACAAATCAAGGTGCCCGTCTCGCCGATTTCCGTTGTGGTCGCGTTCGTTGTTTCGTTCGCCGTCGGCGTCACGTTTGGTTTACTGCCGGCCAGACGCGCTGCTCGTTTGAATCCAACCGAAGCGCTCCGCTACGAGTAGCTCTATTCACCCTTAACGCGGTAATCCCATTCACGCCCGGCCCGGTCATGCAGCAGCGGCACGTCAGTCTCCAGCAAGAAACCGGCGGTGACCAAGTCATGTGCTGCCTGATCGATCTTGTCCAGGTAAGCCTGTTTGCTGGCATACCGTTCCTGAATCGATCTTCTAGGGTCGCCACTTTTCGTCCGCTCCTGTTTCGTGAGCGGGAATGGAATCCAAGACCCCGTATAACTCAACATCTCCGTCGCCCCACCGATGGCAGCGGCGCGCCGATTCCAACCCGTGTACGACGCCAGCGGCACTTTGATCTCGGGCATCTGAATGCCGCCTAGATCGTTGCCGTCCGCATCTACTTGTGGCACCAACGAAGGAAACGCCGCACCCATCTTCGGAGGTTCAACCGAAAAATCTAACCGGTAAGCCTCTCGTTTGTGGACTGGTGGTTCCACGCCGGGAACTTTCGGAAAGTGCAGCCCCTGCAAGGTGGTCAGTTCATTTTTCGACAAGTGCGGAAAGCGCGAAGGTGGCGGCGCTTTGTCTTCCTCGATCCACTTGTCCAGCTCTAACAGCAGCGGCCGCATGGCATAGCGATAGTCATTCGAATTCGCCAGGTTCTGTCCTTGCACATGCGCCGGCGGCATGGAGCCCACCGTATGCTGCGAACCCGCGAAGAAGTAAATGCGCGCATTCGCCGAAGGAGCCACATCAGTTTTGCCGTCGGCTGTGGTGTGAATCAAAGACGCGCAGCGCCCCCAGTATTCATAAGCGCCGTTGGTGAAAAACAACTTAGGCAAGACATGCGCATTGACGGCGCGATCCACTAAATGCTGCTCGTCGAATGGCGGAATATCTACTGGATAGAAAACGTTCACGAAGGGCTGGCCATCGCGCGATGGCTGCGCAAAGCGCTGGTTGAAACTGCCCCGCCCCGCGCCACCGACATGCGCCCACACGCCATCGAAGACTTTGCGGTGCATCTCGTCTTCGTTAAAACCGTCGTAGAGAAACTCGCGCAAGAAACGCCCACTCTGCGAAACACCAAAGCCAATGCTCCGCTTGATAGCGGTACGGTCATTGCTCAGTGGCGTATCGACGCCGGAGTATTTCAGGTAGGATACAAAATCGCGCAGACCCGCCATACCCAAACCAGCCACTACAGGGTTCTTCGCTTCGTAGACAATTTCGTAAATCCGCCCGGGCGTAAAGCCACCCTGCAACTTTACGTGACGGTCATCCACAAACTGCCACTCCGTATGGGGAATCAAAGTGCGCGCGCCCGCCACTTCGTCGCGCACGAATAGTTGGTTCTTCGGCGATGCAGGATCGAGAGCGGCATAGCCGATCTGCGCCTTATCGCCGGTAGAAATCACTTCTTCGGTTTTCTCGCCCGTCCACTCCGAGTCAACTAGGCCCGTAATCACTTTGCCTTGGTTGGTCGCCACCGGCAAGTAAGAGCGCAGCATGTTTTTCTGATCGGGCACGTCGAATTCCCAGCCCAGCCATACGAGGGTGAAACCTTGCTGCAGCAGAAAGCCGTCGCCCAGGGTTTCGGGCGAGGTCAAATCTCCGCCACGCTTCGCAAAATCGAAGATGTTCAAAAGTGCCTTGCCACCGCGGTTCGAGACCTCCACCAGCGCGGTGCCGTTACCGCCGTTGAGTGGGCGTACCATGTAAAAATCGGCGGAGAACTCCACCATTCCTTTTTTGTTTTTGGGCGCGAGATCGATGTCGCGAATGATGCGATTCGGCGCAAGCTTAGGATCTACTTCAAAGTAGACCTTGCCGTAGGTCACTTCATCGGCCAGACCTTTTACGTTGTCGCGGAACTGCAGATCCACACGTGTAACAGCCGCGTGTGCAGCCAAACAGAGAAGAAAAGTAAGGACGATACGCGACAAATGGTTAGGCAGCGACGGTTTGCGAAGATTCGAGCCTACGGCTCACCAAAGCGTACACACCGAACAAGACGCCGGAGAAGAAGAGATCGCCCAGAAGCGTTCGGCCATAGAATGGCAAGCCCGCGATGTAGCAGCCAGCCAAACCACTCATAGTGTGCGGATACATGCCGCGCGAGCCAAACCAGACAAAAAAGTTGGTGATCAAATAGAACTGCACGCTGCCCGCGACAACGACGCTCGCGATGCGCGCCGGATTATTGGTATTACGCAAGAATGTGCGGCCCAGAAAAACGCTAATCAAAAACGAAGCGTAAATAATCACGGTTCCCCAAGAATAGGCGGGATAGCCGCCTTCCATGCGGCTGCGAATGGGATCGGTAATCGCCAGCGCCAACAGCGGCACCAGGTAAGCCTGCCAGCTGCGCAGGCGAGCACCGCCAAACAAAGCCACACCACCAATCGGCGAAAAATTCGGCGGATGCGGCGCTAGGCGAAGAAGCGCGGCGAGCACGGTCATCCCGATCGCGAGTGGTTGGAAGATCTGAGGTTTACGGTCCATCTTAGATTCTAAGTATATCCAAGAAGTTTAGGATCTAGGGAGGGGTTAGCGGCGTTCCACGGTCTTGCGCGTATTCAGCAAGGTAGAAGTGAGAGATTCGCGCGGCACGTTTTGGATGAACGGCTTGATCATCCAGCCCATGCCGCTGGGAATGCTGCGCGAGAGCGAGATGGTGCGGCACTCTGCCAGCACGCCATCGCCTCGCGCTTCGATGCTCCAAAACGCGTTCATCCGCCACAACAAGCCCAAACCCGTTCCGAGCGGGTAGTCTTGCTCTTTCGCAGTACCGGCATCTTGGACTTCGCGAATATCGTTGGCGTAAGCGCGGCAAATCCAACGCCCAGGCGCCACCTCCTTATAGTGAGCATCCTGTTGGACATCAAACACGGCAGGCACAAATTGCTGTTTTCGTTCGATTCGCCAATAGCCAGTGAGTTCGTCACCTTGGCGTTTCACTAAACGGGAGCGAATGATTTCGGGATAGATCTTTGAGTGGTGATCGAAATCCTGCAACACGCTTATTACTGCGCCCACGCTGGTATTGGGAATGTAGATAGCACCGACCCAGTCGTGAATCAAGCCGTCTGGAACATCTTCTGGATTTTCTTTGCCGGCGGGACAATGACTAAATCACCTTTCAAGATTCGTTTCTGGTCTACTGCGGAATCCATCAAGGAGATGAACGTTGCGCGGCCGGACCAGCGATTTTCGAGTTCCGCTTCCGCGGCTTTTACGTGCGCTTCAAACGCTTTCGCTGTCTGGGGAGACAGCTTGGTTTCGAATTGGGAACAGAGCGGACACGTGACCAGCCAAATTGCAAACAATAACCGCATGCTCTTCCTAACGCGCCTCGTTCAGCGCGCTATAGCGGAGTTGTTGCTGGACATAATCGCGCGGATACGAGATCTCCACCGAGGTGACTTTGCCACTTCCATCGAACTTCGCGGACAGGTCGGCGTTGATGCCGGTCCAGTATGTCGGCAAGTCCAATGTGGCGTAGCGTTTCAAAATTTCGTCACGCAGTTTTGGGTCGAAGTGGACGCCGTACCGGTCAATGAGTGCTTTGATGGCCGGATAATCGCCTTCTGCCTTGATGCGCATCAATTCAGCCAGCAGCATTCCGACGCCTTTGTGCATTTTCTCGTAATCTTTTACAACGGCGTAGGTCTTGCCGTTGTGAGTTTCGAGGACAATGGCGCCGGTCTTGTCCATGATGTATTTGGCGATCAATTGACGGTCGCGCTGGTGGTCTTCTTCGAGCGAATCGCCTTTCGGATTGCGCGCCAGTTGCGTGAGCATCACACGGGCGGCCGCATCATACATGGCGCGGCCTGTGTCATCGGATTTAACCAAGCCCAGCTCTTTTAATTTGGGATCAAAGACATTCCACAGGGCGACCAAATCGGCGCGCGCTTCTTCCAGGGTTGAATAGTATTCCTTCAAATAGGCGCCCGGCGCTTGGGTGAGTTTAGGACTGAGTTTGCCCGAACCGTGGCCAATTACTTCGTGCATGGCGGTCATCAACTCTTCCGCACCGGGGCCATATTTCTCATCACGGGCAATCTCTTCGGGTGAACTGGCGAATTCGCGGAGCACCCTGCCGCCGGTAGCGGCCGCAAAGGCGCGGGTGGCACTAGAAAAAAGAAAATTCTTGGTCCCGAATTTCTGGTGCACTTCGTCTTCGTTGGGCAAGTTGTCACCGATAGTTGAAACATGAAAATCGCCCGTTTCAACGATGGTCTCAACGGCCTTTGCCACAGGTGGACGAGCGTTTTGCTGTTTATATTGGTCTTCCCAGGGAGCGCGCGCTTCAAAGTAACTGGCATTGGCCGCTACCGCGCGCATGGAAGCGGACAACTTCTCATCCGTCACACACACAAAAGTTTGTGCTGTGCCTTTGGCCGCGCGGGCATCGCGGTATGTTTCAATAAATCCGCTGGCGAAATCGACAGTGGGGTTATTTCGCACCCAATCCATTCCGAAGGCGAGCCAATCGGAATATTCGCCTGTCTCATAAAAGCGGATCAGATCCTCAATCACTTTGGCTTGGTCGGGTTCAGCATAGGCTCGGGCTTGATTCAGATAGCCAATGGTTCTGCGCAGGTATTCCGCATAGAGGCCGGGCTTGACCGAACCATCGGGCGTACCGGCGCGATAGACCTCTTCGTGCAATGCGCCGTTTTCTTTGACTACGCGCGAATTCAAGCGGTATTTCTCAGTGAAGTTCTGCAAGTCTGCGAGTTTTACTCCGAAGTAAAAATTGTTAGAGCTCGCCTCAACGATATCCTTGCCGCCTTCGGGAGTCTTGGCGGTGAGGATGGGCTCGAAATTCGGATCGAAAAGCGAGGGCGCGATCCTATCCACGCCGGCGGCTAGATCTTTCCGGCCGGCGGCGCGCAAAGCAGTCTTTAAACTCTGGACCGTAAACTGCGGCAGAAATTTGTGGCCGGTTTGCTCGTGATGATTGCCTTTGTTGGCCCAAAATAACTTGGTAAATGAAAGAACCTGCGCATACGTTTGCGGATCTACTTTGTCCTTTGCCTTGACAACCGCTTCTAACATTTCTTTTTGCTGAAGCCCGAAGCGCGAGAACTGATCGTAGCTAATTGGATCGATCGCAATAGAAGCCTGCGTGAGCCAATAAGCAAGCGCCTGTTGGCGTGGCGAGAGTGCCTTAAAGCTATTGGCCTCGATTTGGATGAAAGCCGTTTTATCAACTCGTTCCACCAACGGCGATTCGGCGCGAGCAGCAAACATCACAATCAGAAAAGCAAAGGCAAGACGGCTCATAAACGCAGTGTAGCGATGTTTGTTGTACCTTTAATAATATTTTGGGTTATCAAGCCACTCTCGGTTCGTTGGTATACGGGTTTCCCGACCTGAAAACATTACTGGCGAAAGCGACACCGGCAAGGTCGGGCGATGAACTGGCGGGGGTGGCAGCGAAGAGCGCCGAAGAAAGAGTTGCCGCGCAGATAGCGCTGGCTGACGTGCCGCTGAAACAATTTTTGGCGGAGCCGCTCATACCTTACAAAGCAGACGAAGTCACGCGCCTCATTTTTGATTCGCATAGCCAGCAAGCGTTCAAGGAAATCGCGCATCTGACGGTAGGCGCGTTTCGCGATTGGCTGCTGTCTGAATCTACAGATGCGACAACGCTGGCACGCGTTTCACCCGGCGTGACGCCGGAACAAGCGGCCGCCGTTTCGAAGCTGATGCGGCAACAAGATCTGGTAAAAGTTGCCAGCAAGATTCACGTAGTGACGCGCTTTCGTACGACTGTCGGCCTGCCCGGGCGGCTGGCGACTCGTCTGCAACCAAACCACCCGGCGGATGACGCGCGTGGCATTGCAGCGAGCATCATAGACGGACTGATGCTGGGCAGCGGCGACGCGGTGATCGGCATCAACCCAGCTACCGATAATCCGCAAACTGTGAAGCAGTTGCTCATTATGATCGACACCATCCGCCAGCGTTATAGCATTCCGACGCAGAGTTGCGTTTTGGCGCACGTTACAACGCAAATGGAAGCGATGCGGACTGGAGCGCCCGTCGATCTGGTGTTTCAGTCTATCGGCGGGACTGAAGCGACGAATACATCTTTCGGGGTAAATCTGGCGCTACTGCGCGAGGCGCACGAAGCAGCACGGGAACTGAAGCGCGGAACCGTGGGCGAAAACATCATGTACTTCGAGACGGGACAAGGCAGTTCGCTTTCGGCAAACGCGCATCACGGAATGGATCAACAAACCTGCGAGGCGCGCGCTTACGGAGTGGCTCGCGCGTTCAACCCAATGCTGGTCAATACGGTTGTTGGCTTTATTGGGCCTGAGTATTTGTTCAACGGCAAACAAATCTTGCGCGCAGCATTAGAGGATCATTTTTGCGGCAAGCTTTTGGGCCTGCCTATGGGCTGCGATGTCTGCTATACGAACCACGCTGAAGCTGACGATGACGATATGGACGCGATTCTCACGATGCTGGGCGCAGCCGGGGTGAATTACATCATGGGCGTCCCCGGGGCTGACGACATCATGCTGAATTATCAGAGCAGTTCCTTTCACGATGCCCTTTATTTGCGGTCGATTTTCGGCTTGAAACCCGCACCGGAATTTGAAGAATGGCTGGTACACCGTCCGGCCTTGCCAGAGATGTCAGCCTTGCTTGAGGCCTAATGAAACTGAGCGACTATACGACGGCACGTGTCAGCTTGGGCATAACGGGTGATAGTTTGCCGACGAAAGCGCTACTTGATTTTCGGCTGGCGCATGCGCGGGCACGGGACGCAGTGCATTTTCCTTTAGACACTGGAGCGCTGCGCGACGAATTAGAGGCGCTGAACCTGCGTACGATCGACCTACGCAGCGCCGCGGGGAACCGCGAAGAATACCTTCGCAGGCCCGACTTGGGGCGACGTTTGCATGCCGAATCAGAAAATGCCCTGAGGCATTCGTCCTTTCAAACAGCACTCATCATTGCCGACGGCTTATCGGCACTGGCTGTTCACCGGCATGCAGTTCCCCTGGTCAGAGAGATGAGGCCGGACACTACGATGCCTGTGTTTGTTGTGCGGCAGGGCCGCGTGGCGATTGGAGACCCTATCGGCGAACTGGTCAAAGCAGATTTGTCGATTGTGATTATTGGCGAACGGCCCGGCTTGAGCACGCCGGACAGTTTGGGGATTTACATCACTTGGGGTCCGCGAGTCGGGAGAACTGATGCCGAGCGCAACTGCATCTCGAACATTCATGGGGAAGGCCTTTCTTACGCCGAAGCCGCTCACAAATTGGCGTTCTTGACTACAGAAGCGCGCAAACGGAAACTAACGGGCGTGGCGCTGAAGGAAGAAGCCGGCCGATTGCTCACGTAAGACAGATATGATGGACGGAAACTCCATGAACCGACGCACCTTTGTAAAAACCACCGCCGCTCTGACTAGTTTCGCCGCCGCGGGGAGAGCGTTTGCCTCTGGCCGCTCGCTGCGCAAAGGCATCATGTACGCCACGATCAAATTAGATGGCGCCACGGTGCTCGAAAAGTTTAAGACGGTGAAAGCTGCCGGCTTTGATGGCATTGAGCCGATGAGCCACATGTCGCAAGCAGAAGTGCTGGACGCGTTCCATGCCACGGCACTTTCGGCCGCCAGTGTTTGCTGCGACACACACTGGAAGAATCCGGTGTCTGATCCCAGCGCTGAAGTGCGCGCTATTGGCGTTCGCGGGCTGGAACAGGCGTTGAAAGATGCCAAAGCCTACGGCGCGACGTCTGTGCTGTTTGTGCCCGCCGTTGTGAACAAGCAGGTCTCCTATAAAGATGCCTACACGCGCTCGCAAGTGGAGATTCGCAAAGTGCTGCCGCTGGCGCAGGAACTTGGCGTGAAAATCGCCATCGAAAATGTTTGGAATCATTTCCTGATGAGTCCGCTCGAGGCGGCGCGCTATATCGACGAATTCGAAAGCCCGGCCATTGGGTGGCATTTTGACGTAGGCAACGTGATCAATTTCGGCTGGCCCGAACAGTGGATTCGCATTCTGGGTAAACGTATTCAGAAGCTGCACATTAAGGAATATAGTCTCGCCAAGCGGGACAAAACGGGGCCGTACTCCGGATTTGACGTGAAATTCTTGGAAGGCGATAACGATTGGCCGGCGGTGATGAAGGCGCTGGATGAGATTGGATATCGAGGCTGGGGCATTGCCGAACAGCCGGGCGCCGATTCGCCAGAAGGGTTGAAAGATTTGGCGGATCGGATGGATAAAATTTTCGCGAGTTAGCGCATGAAACAAGATGTCCGCTTCGCTCTCCGGCAAATGAGTAAGCAGCCGGGCTTTGCGCTTATAGCGGTTATTCTTCTCGCGCTGGGGATTGGCGCTTCCACGGCGGTGTTTTGCGTGCTTTATGAGGCGCTGCTGAAACCGCTGCCGTATCCGAAAGCGGCGCAACTCTTCTTCGTGCATAATTATTTTCCGAAGAGTCAGGTGGCGACTGCGGGCGTCTCTGGTTTTGATTATGCGGAGATTGCGAAGCACAAAGAGGTGTTCGCGGAATCGGGCATCTATTATTACAACGATTTAAATCTGACCGGGATCAGTGCAGCCGAGCATGTTGACGTCGTGAATGCATCGGCGTCGGTGTTCGATGTTCTCGGCGTCAAACCACAGTTAGGGCGCATTTACTCCGCCGCTGAAGACGAACCGAAAGCGGCCGGGTTGACTTTGCTGAGCGATCGTCTTTGGCGGGGGGCTTTTGGCGCGGACCCTGACGTGCTGAAGCGAGTTATTTATTTGAACGGCAAACAGTACCGCGTGGTGGGAGTGATGCCTGCGAGTTTTCAATTCCCTTCGCGGGAAACGCAGCTTTGGATTCCCGTGGCGCAGTCTAAGAGCAGCTTTACGTTGGAGGGCGGACGGCTTGAAAAATGGCTGCACATGGTTTCGCGGCTTGCGCCCGGCATTACGCGGCAGGCAGCGAACGCGGCGCTGGCAACAATTAGCGATAGCGTTGCCGCACGCTGGGGGCAGTTCTATCCAAGAAACGAAGGCTGGCATTATGGCGTGAGACCGCTGGCCGACGAGCAGACGCAGACTGTTCGCCGATGGATGTATCTGGCTTTTGGGGCTGTCTTTTGCGTTCTGCTGATTGCATCGATCAACGTGGGCAGCCTGCTGCTGATTCGCGGCAGCGCACGGCAAAGTGAAATTGCGGTGAGGCTTGCGATGGGCGCGAGCCGGCTGCGGCTGGCTCGTCAGATGCTCACGGAAACGGCGCTGCTTGCGTTGGCGGGTTGTCTGCTCGGAATTCTGATCGCGATCTGCACCATTGACTTAGTGAATCTTTACGGACCGATGGGGCAGCCAACGCCACTGCGAAATGTAGCGTTGCTCTTTGCCCCAGCGGCGGCGTTTTTGAGCACTCTGCTGGCCGGCCTTTTGCCCGCTTTGCTGGCAGCGAAAAGCGGGACGACGCGGACGGCCACTCACAGCGGCAGTGGCTGGCGCGACTTTATTATGGCGGCACAAATTGCTATCGCGGTGACGCTCATCTTTACGGCGCTTGCGATGAATCGCAGTTTTCTCAACCTGACACATGTTGCGCCGGGCTTTCAGACGAAAAATGTTTGGACAGGCGCGGTTGATCTTCCCACTCATCAACAAGATTTCTTCGAGGCTCTGCAGCAGAATTTGGCCGTAATTCCGGGCGTTCAGTCTGCCTCCGCTGGAGTGATCCCTTTCAACCCTAGCGGCGTTTGGACGGAGGCTCTCCATCTTCCCGGTAGGCCAAAGCCTGCGACGCCACCGGAGGCGCAACTCGCACCGGTGCTGCCGGGCTATTTCGAAACTATGGGGATTCCGCTGATGCGAGGCCGCACGTTTACAAAGCAAGACCGATCGGGGGCGCCGCTGGTCGCAGTGATCGATGAGGAACTCGCGCACCGTTACTTCGGTGAAGACGATCCTATCGGCCAACTCATCGGCAGCGGGGGCGGCGATCATCCGGCCACGGTTATCGGGGTTGTGGGCAGTGTTCACAATAGCGATTTAGGCGGGCCGCGCGAACCGGAAGTTTATTTTTCGGCATTACAGGAACGGACGGACTCCTTGTATTTGGCTCTTCGCACGGCAGGCGACATCAATCCAACTTCTGCGGTGAGGCAGGCCATAGCAAAGCTGGATTCTGGCGTCGCCTTGTACGACGTGCAATTCATGGCCGAACGGGTGGCGAAATCTTTGAAGCTGCGGCGCTTTGTGGCCAGCTTACTCGATGGGTTGGCTGTTATCGGGCTCTTACTGGCCATTGTGGGTTTGTACGGCTCACTGGCTCACTTGGTTGAACTACGCCAGCGTGAAATCGGCATTCGCGTGGCACTCGGGGCGACGCGCGCGCGCATCATACGAATTGTTGTGGTGCGCGGCGGCATGGTCATTGTTGCCGGCTTGGCTGGTGGCGCGTTGGCCGCCCGTTTTGCCGGCCAAGGTATCCGTAGCCAGTTGTTCGGCGTCGAACCTACGGACGCGGAAATCTGGCTGGGCGTTTTGGCAGCGATGTTCTTTGCCGGCGCGGTTTCAGCGTATCTACCTGCATGGCGTGCGGCACGGGTTGATCCATCGATCGCGCTACGTCACGAGTAAGGCTTACGCGCTCACGACAAGCTTGTGCACTTCTTCCAAGTAGCCGGAAAGAATTGTATCTTCGGCGATGAACGGTACTTTCGCGCGGATTTTTTCGTACCAAGGCTGCGTTCCTTGGCCCAGGCGAGTTTTGTCACCCATCACACGGCGGCGGAAATCGATGCCTTGGGCCGCGGCCATTAGCTCGATAGCCAAGATGTGTTCGACGTTTGTCGCCACTTGCCGGAGCTTCAGACCGGCGGTACAGCCCATGCTTACGTGATCTTCGACATTGGCGGAGGTAGGAATGGTGTCAACACTGGCCGGATGCGCAAGCACCTTATTTTCAGTAGCCAGGGCGGCCGCCGTGTATTGCAGAATCATGAAGCCTGAATTCAGCCCGCCATTCACCGCCAAGAAGGCAGGCAATGTTTGCGTGTTCGAAGCTTCATCTGTTAAGCGCATGGTGCGGCGTTCGGAGATATTGCCGAAATCGGAAAGCGCGATGGCCAGGTAATCCATGGCAATGGCTAACGGTTCACCGTGAAAGTTACCGCCCGACAAAATATCGATTTTGTCGCCGTCGCAAAAGATCAACGGATTATCTGTGACGGCGTTCAGTTCAATGGCAAAGGCCCAGCGGCAATAGGCAACGGCATCGCGCGCCGCGCCATGGACTTGCGGAATGCAGCGTAGCGTATAAGCATCTTGCACGTTGGCTGAATCGACGCCGCGCACAAACTCGCTGCCTTGCAAAATAGCGCGCAAACCGGCAGCACATTCCATTTGCCGGGGAAAGGGACGCAACGCGTGAATGCGTTCATCAAAAGCCAACGGTGTACCGTGCAGGGCCTCTAAGCTCAGGCAGCCGGCGATATCGGCTATGCGGCTGATCCGCTCGGCGCGCACTGTCTCGAGAACGCCGAGCGCGCACATCACGGCGGTGCCATTCGTGAGCGCTAAACCTTCTTTGGCGGCTAACGTAATGGGCGCCAAGCCAGCACGCCGTAGCGCTTCCCCGCCCGGCAGAATTTCGCCGCGATACTCGGCCGTTCCCTCACCAATCAATGGCAAGCTCATATGCGCCAAAGGAGCAAGATCGCCACTCGCGCCCAAAGATCCTTTGCTTGGAATCACGGGATGAATGCCGGCGTTCAACATGTCGAGCAGCAGTTGAAGCGTGCCGATACGAATTCCCGAAAAGCCGCGCGCCAGCGTATTGGCGCGAATCAGCATAATTGCGCGAGTGGTGGCTTTGTCAAACGGTTCGCCTACTCCCACTGCATGACTCAGCAAAATATTGCGCTGCAACTTCTCCACTTGATCGAGCGGAATGACATGGTCTTTGAATGCGCCGAAGCCAGTCGTGATGCCATAGGCGACGCGGCCTTCGCGCAGCATGGTTTCGACGGCTTTCGCCGCCCGATCCACCTTGGCGCGCGCATCAGCGGCTAAAGCCACTAAGGGCTGCCCAGGCTCGCCATAAGCCGCCTCTACCAGTTGCTCTAACGTTAAGTGTTCACCGTCAAGAATCAATTGCTTTCACATCCTAAACGAGAAAATAGCGAATTTATCGTTACTATAAAGAGTAGGCCCACTTTATATGTCCATCTGTACGACTGGAATTCTCGTTCCACCGCACATTTCCGCCCTGGCGCCTTACGAACCGGGGCTCAATGCCGAAGAAATCCAGAAGAAATATGGTTTAGAACGCGTTGTCAAACTGGCTTCCAATGAAAATCCGTTGGGTTCTTCGCCGATGGCTATTGAGCGCGCGCAACAGGCGCTGGCGACGCTTGCGCGCTATCCCACCGGTGGTTTGGCTCTGCGCCGCAAGTTGGCCGAACTCTATAGTGTAGACGTACACAACGTGATCGCGGGTTCGGGTAGCGAGGGAATTATTTCCAATATCGTCCGTACTTTCCTGAACGACGATGACGAAGTGCTTACGACGGAAGCGGCGTTTCTCGGCTTTCAAGTTTTGGCACGTGGCCGCGGGGTGGCTTACCGCACGGTACCCTATCGAGATTGGCATTACGATCTGCCGGCGCTGGCCGATGCCATCAGCCCGAAAACGAAACTGATCTATCTGGCCAACCCGAACAATCCGACGGGCACTTTTTTCACGCGGCAGGCGTTTGAACAATTCCACAAGCGCGTGCCTGAGCGGGTGTTGATCATCCTGGATGAAGCGTATTACGAGTTTGGCGTGGTAGAGCAGTCGTATCCGGATTCCATGCACTACCGCTTCGACAACGTTATTACTCTGCGAACATTCTCAAAGGCTTATGGTTTAGCGGCGGCGCGTGTGGGTTACGGATTCGGGCACGAAGATTTGATTTCGGTGCTGCTGAAGGTGAAGCTACCGTTCGAACCGAGCGGCCCGTCGGAAGCGGCGGCTTTGGGAGCACTGGAGGATCGGGAATTCATGATCCGCTCGGTGGCTAATAATGCGAGGGGATTGGTTTACCTGAGCCGCAGCATGCGCGATTTGGGTTTGACGTTATTCCTTCGGCCGGCAACTTCATAATGATCGTACTGCCGGACGAAACTACGGCGAAAACGCTGTTTCAATCGCTGCTGGAACGGGGTGTCATCATCCGGCCGCTGGCCACTACCGGGCTGCCGAGGTGCCTGCGAATTTCAGTCGGAACACCCGACGAAAACCAGTACTTTATCGAGACTTTGAAACTCGTTTCGGCCCATAGTGTACTGTGACACTAGAGAAACAAAGTAACCCGCTCGAGTGCTGGTGGCGCTCGCTGCCTCCATGTCGCGGGTGACACGAGGGATGGATGGGCACAAGAGTTTCGCTGAATCATCAGACGAACTATAAGTACGATAAACGCATTACCCTGGGGCCGCAGGTGGTTCGCCTGCGTCCGGCATCGCATTGCCGCACGCCGATCAGCAGCTATTCGCTGAAGGTCAAGCCTGCCAAATATTTCATCAACTGGCAGCAAGACCCATTGGGCAACCGTTTGGCACGTCTGGTGTTTCCTGAGCCGACAAAGGAATTCTCAGTTGAAGTGGATCTGATCGCGGAGTTGTCGGCGGTCAATCCGTTTGACTTCTTTCTAGAGCCGTACGCCGAACAGTATCCGTTCAAATATACGCCGGAATTAGCGCGCGATCTTGAACCGTATTTGAAGACTGCGCCGGCGGGGCCGCTGCTGGGCAATCTTCTTTCGAGCATCTCTAAGAAGCCGCGCGCCACGGTGGGCTTTCTGGTTGATCTGAATCGCACGGTTTGCGAAGAGATCAACTACGAGACGCGCCTGGAGCATGGCATTCAGACACCTGAAGAAACGCTGGAAAAGGGCCGCGGCTCGTGCCGCGATTCCGGTTGGCTGTTGGTGCAGGTGTTGCGGAATCTTGGGTTGGCGGCGCGCTTTGTTTCCGGCTATCTGATTCAGCTTGCGTCCGAAAAAATCAAAACCGATACGGCGGATTTGCACGCCTGGGCGGAAGTGTATTTGCCGGGAGCGGGCTGGATCGGCTTAGATCCCACGTCGGGCTTGCTTACGGGCGAGGGGCATATTCCGCTGGCTTGTACGCCAGACGCGAACGACGCGTCGCCGATTACCGGGACGACGGAAAAAGCCAAAGTCAATTTCACGTTCTCGATGAAAGTTGAGCGTTTGGTGGACGCGCCGCAGTTTGCCGCGCCGATCCAAGACGCCGATTGGACGCAGGTCCAGACGCTGGCGCAGAAGATTGACGCTGATCTGAAGGCATCGGATGCGCGGCTCACCATGGGTGGCGAACCGACGTTCGTAGGCGTGGACGATCCCGATAGCCCGCAATGGAATACCGCGGCGTTGGGACCGGAGAAACGCAAACTGGCTGAAAGTCTGATTCGCGGATTGCGCGAAAAGATGGCCGCAGGCGCGATGCTGCATTTCGGGCAAGGAAAATGGTACCCCGGCGAGCCCGTCCCGCGCTGGGCGCTGAACTGTTGCTGGCGTGCGGATGGCGTTCCCGTTTGGGAAAATATCGACCTTATCGCTGCTTCCGGTAAAGACTACGCTTTTAAAAAGGGCGATGCCAAGGACTTCATGGAAGCGCTGGCGCGCCGGTTGGAGGTAGGCATCAGCAACATCATGCCGGCGTATGAGGATACCGTCTACTATCTCTGGCGCGAACGCAAACTGCCGGTGAATGTTGACGTGAAAGATTCCAAGCTGGCCGATGCGCGCGAACGCGAAGAACTTTTGCGAGTGTTTGAGCGCGGGGTGAATGAGCCTGTCGGCTATGTTTTGCCATTGCGGCCGCAGGCAGTTGAAGTGGCGCACGTATTGGTCAAGCCAGCACTGGTTCCTGCGGCCGGATCGGCTGCTGCTGATGAACGGAGATTCGCCGATCGGTTACCGGTTGCCGCTCGACAGTCTGCCGTGGGTGGAACCGGACGAGATTGAATACGACCGCGAACCCGACCCTTTCGCCGCGCGCGAAAAACTGCCCGCGCATCCGGCGCGCAAGCCTGAGTTATTCGATAGAACTCCGACGGACGATCCGCAACCGGCTGAGCCGCAGCGAGGGAAATCGGCCGGCGAAACAATCCGGCCGGCGCTTTGCGTGGAAGTGCGGAAGGGCGGCTGCATGTGTTCTTGCCGTATACCGCGAAGCTGGCGGATTATTTGGACTTGGTAGCGGCTATTGAAGACACTTGCGCGCACCTAAAAAACCGGTCTGGCTGGAAGGTTATACGCCGCCTTCCGATCCGCGCATGAAAACATTCAGCGTGACGCCAGATCCGGGCGTGATTGAAGTTAATCTGCCGCCGGCGGCCAGTTGGGACGAACTAGAGAAGATCAATCAAACTGTTTTCAGCGGAAGCGGAGGCGAACCATCTGACGGCGCAGAAATTCGCGCATCGATGGCAAACACACGGCCACGGGCGGCGGCAACCACATCGTGATTGGCGGACCCACGGCGGCCGACAGCCCGCTGCTGCGAAGGCCGGATTTATTGCGAAGCATGGTCTCGTTTTGGCAGAATCATCCAGCGCTGTCGTTTCTCTTTTCGGGAGTGTTTATCGGACCCACCAGCCAATATCCACGGGTTGATGAAGCGCGCATGGATTCGCTGTATGAATTGGAAATCGCGTTTAACCAGATTCCGACTGGGGAATGCCGCTCCGTGGCTGGTGGACCGGCTGTTCCGCAACTTGCTGGTGGATATGACCGGCAATACGCATCGCGCCGAATTCTGCATCGATAAACTTTATCCGCCGCAAGGGTCGGGCTCGCGCCTAGGGTTGTTGGAATTGCGGGCGTTTGAGATGGCTCCGCAAGTGCGGATGGCATTGTTGAATCGCTGCTGATTCGGCGCTGGTGGCGGCATTCTGGAAGAAGCCTTACATGCACGGCTTGGTTCGTTGGGGCACCGCGCTGCACGACCGCTTTCTGCTGCCGCATTTTGTGAAGCAGGATTTTCAAGATGTGGCGGCGTTTTTGAACGAAGCGGGTTATGGCATTTCCGCCGATTGGTTCACGCCGCAATGGGAATTCCGCTTTCCCAAAGCTCGGCGCGATCGCGGTGGGATCGGTGGGGTTGGAATTGCGCCAAGCGCTCGAACCGTGGCATGTGTTGGGCGAGGAAGCGAGCGGCACGGGCATCGGCGCGCAATGTGGATTCGTCGTTAGACCGCATGCAAGTGAAAGCCAGTGGTTTAATTGAGGGCCGTTATGCGGTGGTTTGCAATGGCCGGCAAGTGCCGCTGCATCCCACAGGCGTGCCGGGCGAAGGCGTGGCGGGCGTGCGCTTTCGCGCATGGCATCAGACTACCTGCCTTGCATCCGACGATTCCGGTGCAGGCGCCGCTGGTGTTCGATATCCTCGATTTATGGAATGGGAGATCGATTGGGGGCTGCACTTATCATGTTGTCCATCCAGGCGGACGAAATTATACGGCGCGGCCGGTGAATGCGGCTGAGGCGGAGAGCCGGCGGCAGGAGCGCTTTCAAAATTTCGGACACACACCTGGGCCGATGGCTCCGCCGGCGGAAGAGAACAATTCGATTACCCCTATGACACTTGATTTGCGCTGGCCTACGCCGGACAATCGAACCGCGTGCGCCAGCGGCCGATGCTCCATGATTTCGAACCTGCTGCAAGCTCCGCTGCACGATCCGGACAGTCTTCGACGAACTATCCGCGGATGGCGTGACGCCGCGCAGCCACTGGTCAAGATTCATTCATTCGTTGACCGAATTGGGTGCGGACGAATTGGAGAAACGGCTGGCGCGCGCCGAACGGCGGATTCGCGAAAACGGCGTCACGTACAACGTTTATGGCGATCCGCTGGGCGTGAGCCGCCCCTGGAAAATCGATTTGGTGCCGCTGCTGATTCCGGCGGAGGAATGGCACTTCTCTGGAAGCGGGAATTATTCAGCGGGCCGAACTGCTGAACCTGCTTCTGCAAGATTTGTACGGACCGCAAAAACTTCTGGCGTCAGGGCCGTCTGCCGGCGGCGCTGGCCTTTGCGAATCCCGCGTTTTTGAGGCCGTTGGTGGGTGTGAGCCGTGCCGCAGCATGCCTTTCTGCATTTGCTGGCGGTGATTTGGCGCGTTCGCCGGACGGTCAATGGTGGGTGTTGGCGGACCGCACGCAAGCGCCGTCGGGCAGCTGGCTATGCGTTGGAGAATCGCACCATTGTTTCCGACATTTTGCCCGATTTGTTTCGCGAAAGCAACGTGCGGCGCCTGGCGCCGTTCTTTCGAGCGCGAGCGGGAGATCTTGTTGAATCTCGCGCAAACGAATCATCCGCGTATTGTGCTGTTGACGCCGGGGCCGTTTAACGAGACCTATTTTGAGCATGCCTATCTGGCGCGCTATCTGGGCTTCACTTTGGTGGAGGGCGCCGACTTAACGGTGCGCGACCGCAAAGTCTTTCTGAAAACGGTCAACGACTCTGCAACCGGTGGATGTGATTTTGCGGCGCGTGGACGACAGTTTTTGCGATCCTCTGGAACTGCGGGCCGATTCGATGTTGGGCGTGCCGGGCTTAGTGGAGGCGGTGGCGGCGGGTAATGTAAAGGTAGTGAACGGGCTGGGCAGCGGCACGATTGAGACAGCGGCGATTATGCCCTTTCTGCCGGGTCTTGTCGCGCATTTGTTGAGTGAGGATTTGAAGCTGCCGTCGGTGGCGACGTGGTGGTGCGGGCAAGACTACGCGCTCGATTGGGTGCTGCATCATCTGGATCAGTGTGGTGGTGAAGCCGGCGTTTCCGTCGCGCGCCATGGAGCCGGTTTTCGGGACGGATCTGGCGAAAGAAGAGAAGCAAAGGCTGGCGAGCGCCTTGCGCGCGCGGCCGATCGATTATGTGGCGCAGGAGCAAGTGGCGCTTTCCACGGCGCCGGTTTGGGATGGCGGGCAGCCTGCATCCGCGCAGCGTGGTGTTCCGCACCTACGTCATGAATACGCGCAGGGCTGGATGGCGATGCCGGGCGGATTGGTGCGCGCGGCCGGTTCGGAAGGGCCGGTAGTTTCCATGCAACGCGGCGGCCATAGCAAGGATGCCTGGGTGCTGTGGGACGGTCCGGTGGATACGTTCAGCATGTTGAAGCCGCGCGGCGAGCCGGTTGAACTGCGGCGCGGTTCGGCGATTTGCCCAGCCGCGCGCGCCGATAATCTTTTCTGGCTGGGACGCTATGCCGAACGGTCGGAAAATATGGCGCGGTTCTGCGCACTCTGATTACGCGGGTGCGGCGGGCAGGCGCGCCGAGTTGGGCTGCTTGTTGCGACTCGCATAGCTGTCTTGATTCGCGACACAGCAAATTGCCCAAGAGGCGCGCCGCCGACCGCGAACGAATTGGAGGCGGAACTCATTTCGCTCATGACCGACGCCGAGCGGACCGACAGCCTGGCGTCGACGTTAGACGAAGTGTATCCGCGTGGGCAGCAGCGTGCGCGAGCGCTTTCGGCCGATATGACGCGCCTGATCAGCCAGTTGAAAGATTGCGTGCAGGTGCAAGAGTACATGCTGTTTGTGGAATATTCCGCGGTGCTGACTGGCTGCCTGGAACTGCTCTCCGCATTTTCCGGCATGGAGCGGGAGAACATTACGCGCGGACCGGGTTGGCTCTTCATGAGCCTGGGACGGCGGTTGGAACGCGCCATGTATTCGCTGCGGCAATGCGCGGGAGATCACCAAGCCGCTGGCGGAAGACGAATGGCCGCTGCTCGAATATGTGCTGGAGGTGGCCGATAGTTCCATGACTTATCGCTCCGATACTTCACCACGCTGCAGCCAGTGGCGGTGCTTGACGTGCTCATGGCTGACGAGACCAACCCGCGGTCGCTTGATTTCCAATTGAGCCATTTGGCCGATCTTTACTCAAAAATGCCGCGTCACGTGCCGGAAGATCTCAAAGCCATGCAGCATGCGGTGCGCTGTTACGCAGTTTTACGCTGCAAGAGATTGACTTATCCGCTGCCCGGCTCCCGGATCCGAAGGGGCACTGGGACGAACGCAAAAGGCTTGACCGCACTCTTAAAGGAATTGGCAGTTGCTTTTGCCCACGTGGTCGAATAATCTTGTCGAACTACTATTTCAGCCACGCGCGCGGGCTGCCCATCACCATTGGCGAATGACGTACCGAATCGTTCATCGAACTACCTACAAATACAAATATCCGGTCGCCTTCGGTAACCATGTGGCCTGCCTGACGCCCCGCACACTCGAGCATCATCGATGCCATTGGAGCGAATTGCGGATTGAACCAAAGCCGACAACACGCAGCGAGCGTGTGGATTACTTTGGTAACCGGATCAGCTTGTTCACCATTCAAGAGCCACATAAGCAACTGGTGGTTGAGGCGCGCAGTGAGGTCTCGTTGGACGGCGGACGCGCGCGCGTGCCGGACAATTCTCCGGCATGGGAAGATGTCGCGCGCATGGTGCCGGAAGACCGTAGTGCGGCAACCTTAGCGGCGTATCAGTTTGATTTTGAATCGCCGCGCATTAAGCCCTTGCCGGAATTAGCCGCTTACGCACAGAAGTCTTTCACGCCTGGCCGTCCTTGGGCCGATGGCTTGCTGGACTTAACAGCTCGCATCCATGACGATTTTCAGTTTGACGCTAAGGCGACAAACGTGCGGACTTCAACAGAGGAATTTTTTCGTAAGAGGCGCGGAGTTTGCCAGGATTTCGCACATCTGCAGATTGCTTGCTTACGGTCGATCAATTTGCCGGCGCGATATGTAAGCGGGTATCTGCGAACTTATCCACCACCGGGCAAGCCACGATTGATCGGCGCGGATGCATCGCACGCGTGGCTTTCGGCGTACTGTCCGGATAGCGGCTGGCTGGATGTGGATCCGACAAATAACTTGGTTGTAGGCGATGGTCACGTGACGCTAGCGTGGGGCCGCGATTATGGCGATGTTAGCCCCTTGCGCGGCCTGATTCTGGGCGGACGCGACCATGTGCTGAAGGTTTCAGTGGACGTGGAACCATTGAATTTAATGGAATAAGACCGCTTACTGACTCACGAGGTCGTTGAGCGCGCGAGTGGTCGCTACAGTCTCGACACCTGTCAACCTTTAAAACTCAGATTAGTCATGTTGTTTCGAGAATCTCGTGGAGCCACGCCCTGGCGAAGTGCCAATCTCGCTTGACGGTATTCGGAGAAATTTGCAGCGCCTCGGAGGTTTCTCTGGCGACAAGGAGTAAAGACCATTTTGCCCATACGCGGGTGCATCTCTTAATGTTGCTATTTGTGGTCGTCGGCGGGTGGTTGACCGGGTGAGCGACCCGTTGGGCAGCACATGGGTTACAGGCGGCGCTCGATTACACCCAGATCTGCATTTCTTTCTGTTGAATTTTCCCTGGAATTGGGGCGAGTCCTCATTTGTGCTTCAATTGGAGTACTGATTGCATTGATTGCGAGGGAAGTGGAGATGGCGGCAGTGGTGAGCCTAGCGCTGGTTCAGATTGCGCTTTTCCGGTGGCGGCGTTGGCTACTTTGGCTGGACGCGGCAAGTGGCTTTCCTGGTTCGTTTATATGTCGCTCTGGAATACCGTGTGCGCGGTTTTGATCATTGTGGGCGGCGGATTGGCTGTATAGCACTATCGACCTCGAAGGTCGGGCGCGCCGACACTGGTGTAGGAGTCATCAGTTTGCGAGAAAGACAATCCGACAGCGCGACAGCACATAGCGATGCAAATTAAGCGGACGCGTTAGGGTCACCAAACGGCGTTGGAGATGCGTCGTCAATTTTCAAGCGAGTCGATTTGCCTGCGAAAGTTGTCTAAGCCGAGGGAGTCGGCAACGGATTTCAACTCAGGCTCTCTACAGCTTCGAGGGGTCGGTCAATCGTCCGAAGAAGAGAATGCCACCGGTACGATTGTCTCGAATCAAATAAAGGAAAGGACGATCGGCTGAGAAGTAAATTGGGGTTGGCGGCGGTGGACAGCACGAGACTATGGTAGAACTCAAAGACGTTGCAGCCGCCGCTTCAGTGCCGATTTCGTCAACCGAAACATATGCCTTGTGTCTGATGGCTGAGACGGATAGTCCCATTTCGGTGGACATCCCTGAGAAATCCGCCTGCGGGGAAAACATCAGCCGGGCGCCCATGGCCTTCAGCACATCGGTGAGATCCAGGTCGGATGCCGCGGTAAATTTCGGGATTTTCAAAAAGATAGTCGCAGCGGTAGGACTCAACCTTTGAAACCATTGGGTCAGGTTCGCAAGAGTGAGCGACTGCTCGAAGATTGCCAATGGAACGTGCTTCTTGGGCAAAAAGACAATCATCGATAGGCTCGGTTGAAACTCTTGGAGAGTTGGGAGCGAGATCTGTCCTGTTTCTATAGAAGGTGGCGCTCCGGCGGCGCCCGCGGAGGTTGCAGAGGCAGAATCACGATACGGCATCTCTAGCGCCTGGAACGATTCCGTTTCCAAATATTTGAAATGCGCGAAATCGGCATCGAGATGCATAAAAGCAATTCGCACGTTATGCCCGGGCGTAACTTCAAAGTCATCGGGTTTTGTCTTTTTAGGATTGAACGGGAGGGACCAAAGGCCGTGGAAGTAGATCGCATTGGTCAGAACTAGGCGCGTATCCGGTGACAGAGCGTCGGGAGAGAGCAGGTTCTTAATCTTTCCGCCGGTTTGTTTTTGAACTCTCCGGTTGATGGCCTCGCACGCTCCCTGTAAATCAGACTTGAAATCAACCGATTCAACGGTTGCGTCATAATCATCGCGCAAGATCTGGCGGAATGAATCAATAATTGTGAAATCCCTCTGCAACCAAAGGATACTGCCTTGGTGAAGCTCGTGGGCTGTTTTGTCATTCTGCGCACTGTGGAGCGAAGCACCCACGGCAGCATGAAATTTACTTTGTTCCAAATCGAAATGGAAGGACGTGGCCATCTCAAGAGCAGTGGAGCCGCGGGCGCCTACGTACGCCATAGCTAACGTAGTCGAAATACCGACGGGAGAGAAAAAGAGGTTGCCTTCTTTGGCACTGAGTTGTTTGTACAAATCGAGCGCAAAAACCGTGGTGCCTTCGGTGAGAGACTTTACCTCGCGTGAGGAAGCCTCCTGTGCGGAGCCTAGAAACGGCAGAAAGAGGACAACTGCGAGCGTTGAATGAATCTGAATTTTCATTTGAACGGCCTCATCCAGAGACGACACTATCTTACCTACTGGTGATAGTACCTTTTGGGGAGAGGTCGTTTCATTCATTTTGCTGAATGCGCCTCTTGAGAACATGTCGCCATCAAAAAGAACAAATGTGAAAGGTGTTAAACGGGCGTCGTTACTGCTCTCCGACGTCGGCCGGGGGCGTTATACGGACTCGGATGTCCGGAAACGGCGTTGTAGTCAGTGACCACGAAACCGCAAACAATCTCACATTCAGTGCACCTCAATCGTCGAAGTCCTTCGCCATTCGATGCCAGAGTTCTCAGAGACCAGAGGAAGTGTGATGCCGTCATCAATTGGGTTTTTCTCTTGATCCCAAACGATAACCATAATCGAGCCGCAGCGGTTCGGCTCTCGCGTCCAGTTTGACTTGAATTGCCCTATGCAGACGTAGCCGGGTAAGAGACCATATTTTATGTAGTCTTCCTCCCGGATTGCGGAATGAACGGGCCAACCAGGGTGGAGTCTTTGCGCTGTAGATGCCCATTCTTGAGCGAGTTCGGGAATTTGACTTTGTTTCGGTCTACCCATCAGCCAGTCTTCATAGGTGCCAAAGCTGCAAACTGTCCAAGGAGTTGAAAGGATAATCCTTATTGAACGAACACCAAATCATCGGTCGTGCTCCTCTCTAGAAGTAGCTTAGAATCTCGCATCCTCACGGGCCTGAGTTAGGGAAGTGCGTTTTTAAGGTGACCGTCCTGGACTTGGTCGAATCTCTCTTCTCACTGATACTTACTCAAAGCAGCGTGGAAGCCGATTGAGGATATTGAGACTCTCACCGCTCATCCAAGAATCGTCTCGCCCGTAGCCACGCGAGCCCTACCGACCGCCGCTTCGCGCTCCCGCAAACATGTAGGAAGAGACGCTTGCATCTAATTGGCCGTTCATTCGCGTTGCGGGTCTGCGGTTGCGCGGGAAACTCGTTTATTTCAGGTGATACGCTCTTCCAAAATAATGGTTACAAAATGGCCCACGTCTTTCCCAATCTTTCTGCGCACTTCGGCCTTGACGGGGAGCATATGTGTGCCATCGCCGATGGCCATAAACGAGCTCTGGAAAGGATGGCCGTCGATTTTACCCTTCACTTTGACGAGACCGCGCGTACCAAAAAACGCAACGGACTTGGGCCAGACAACATAAGTCCAAGCGCCCTTGTTGCCACCCTTTCGAAGTTTGGCCGTGAAGACCTGGCTGAGCATATTCTTCGCCCTCTACATTATCAAGGCTCAGACGGAGTACGATTTTTGGCAAATGTTGGAACGATACGCTTATGTTAACGTTGATGCCGTCATATGAGCGACGCGACCCGTAGGCTGGGAGAAAAATCATCGCCGTATAGATCCGCCAAATGAGTAGAGCATATTCGGCCATCCGCATGGGCAAATGTGGATCGTTGTGACTCTGCAGTTCCAAAAGAGTGAGTTCACGGGTGGCGGCGAGTTCAAAGAGCAGATCGACGCGAGGTTGCAGCACCTTGGGAAGCTCGACGTTGAGCCAGCGGCCACGCTTGGCACCGGTAATGAGTTGAAAGAGAGAGTTCGACGAGTCGGTTATCAGTGACTTGAGAACGGTGTCGTATTCAGGCACCTGAAGAGTCCAGTGTGACACGGGAGTGATGCGGCGAACCTTTATTGATCCGCCGCATTGAAGTTGAAAAGACCGCGGGTCTTAGTGAGCCACCCAATTCGTACCATTGCAATAAACCGGAACATGAACCGAGCCGCCGCCGACAACGGTTGCCAGATAAGAAGGCGACGCCGCATCGGTTACGCCGGCCATTTGGCCTTCCGTGGCCGAACTGCAGGGAAGAAGAGCAGAGACCGTGGAAACAGCGACTTGCAACTGGCTGAACCGGTTTACGCCGGTCATCACGTTTTGGCCAGCCTTGGTGGGCACAACCGAAGTGTTGATATCGATAATGCCTGCGGTGCCGCCGCTGCAACCCGTGCCTGCGCAGAGAGCACCACTGGGACCAGTGATGAGGTCGCCCCATGAGGTGGATGTCCCGTTGCTGACCAAGTAACCAGCTACCGATGGGACTGGCACTTGTCCGGACGCGGCCGTGGCAGCGGCGATGGCCGTGCGAATCGCTTTTTCGCTGGCAATATTCGTATCAAGTCCGGGGCTCCCGAGAGTGGTCACTAAACCCAATCCGGCCGAAAGCGCCGTGCCCGTGGTGTTGCTGTACTGCGGAATGTTGCTCACGGTGGTTGCCGATGGAAGAGAAATGGAGGACCCGCTGCCGGAGCCTGTGCCGCAGGGAGATCCCGCGTCGGTCACGTTTCCAAAAGCATCCCACTTAGCGCAGTTGTTTGCAACGCCAACGGAGGTGGCCGTGAGTGTCTTAGTACCGCTCCCGGTGAAGCTGAGTGGCGTTTGGTAATTGAGAGCCGGTATGTCGCCGGCCGTGAGAGTATGCGGAGTCAGCGCATTGCCGTTCGTCGAATAAAAACCGAACTGGCCCTGGGTTCCCGCGCCGACGGTAGCGCAAGGTGATCCAGCATCGATGATGTTGCCATTGACGTCCCACTGTGCGCAATCGTTGGCAACGAGCGAGCCGTTAGACGAAGCCGCCTTGGAGCCATTGCCCGTAAAGACGAGAGGCAACTGATAATTCAGAGCCGGAATGTCAGCGGCGGTTAGAGTATGTCCAACGACCGTGTTGCCGCTGCCTGCATAGAAGGCGAACTGACCGCCGTTGGCCATCGAGATGGTTCCGTTCACGACGGAAGAACCGATCAGCGTCCAGGTATTAGCCGGTTCGCAACTGTAGAGGTTTTGGCCGGGTGGATTGCTGAGATTAAAAAAGATAGACCCGGCATTACAGACGCCCGGCAGCGCGGTGCCGGTCTTCGCCGGGATGGTGGAGGCTGCAGCCGAAAAATCAACGTCTTTTGTCTGCGTCCGGAGGTCTAGCAGGTTCTGGCCATTGATGTTGGAAATGAGCCATAGGATACTTGCCAACTGGTATTTCTTCACAAATTTGAAATCCTTTTTAAAAAAAAGTTGCGCGCGCCCTGGCCCGTGAGACGTCAAGACCGAACATCGCTTTCTGTGCAAAGTTTGCCTTCCAGCCATTCCATTTTTAAGTTTTTTGGGAGCCAACTCATTGATTACAAAGAGAATATATTTTTTACAGAAGCTGTGACCGAAATAGCAGCCCTAGGACCGGGCAGAATCGCAAGCTGGTTGGATGTCCGAGTAAGGTAGAAAGAGTAGACCCACGTTTGATGGATAGGAGATGAGGGAGGTGGGGGAAGAGGTCGATAAGATACTTGGGACACGTTGTTCGCGCCGAGCTGTTCTTTCAAAAGAACTTTGAAGCGATGTTATCAAATAGTAGATCAATGAGCAGTTACGATCGATGAAAATACTCTGGGTGAATCCACATTTCCTGCATCCGGCCACACAAGGCGGGCAGATCCGCACTTTGGAAATGCTGCGCCATCTGAGCCGGTGGCATGAGATTCATTACGTGGCGCTGGAAAATGAAGCGGCTCCGGAGAGCGTGGCGCGGAGCTCGGAATACTGCAGTAAGGCGTATCCGATTCGGCATACGTTGCCGCCGCAGGGGACGGCATGGTTTGCGCTGCAGGCCCTGGGAAATTTGGTGGATCCGCTGCCGTTGGCTATTACTCGGTACCGGTCGGAAGCGATGAGAAGCGAAGTCATGAGATTACTCATGAACGGAAATTTTGACAGGTTGGTGTGCGACTTCTTATTTACGGCTCCGAATATACCGGCCATGAGCCAGGCGCTGTTATTTGAACACAAGATTGAGACAACGGTGTGGGACCGGTATCTGGAAAGCGCGAACAGTGCGCCGGCCAGGGCGTTCTTCCGAATACAGCGCAATCGAATGGCGCGGTATGAGGCCGAGGTTTGTAGAAGATCGGCGCATGTGGTGGCGGTGTCGGGGCAGGATGCGCAGCGGTTTCGAACCTTATTTAAGGCGCCGCGTGTATCTGAAGTACCTACGGGCGTGGATGTGCCGGCGTTTACTCGTCCGCGCGAGCGCAAGGCCGAGCATAAAGTAGACCTGGTTTTTGTGGGGTCGATGGATTGGCTGCCCAACATTGATGGCTGCAACTATTTCGTGCGCGAGATTTTGCCGTTGATCCGGCAAAAACGGCCGGATTGTACGGTAGGACTCGTAGGGCGAGCGCCGGGAAGCGGAATTCTGGAGATGGCGCGGGCAGATTCCAAAGTGTTTGTTTCGGGAACGGTAGCGGACATTCGACCTTACTTTTGGGACGGAACAGTTTCCATTGTGCCGAGCCGGATATTTGGCGGGACACGCCTGAAGATTTTTGAAGCGATGGCCGCGCGAACGCCGGTTGTTTCCACGCGTATCGGTGCGGAGGGTCTGGCGGTACAGCATGGACGCAATATTTGCCTGGCCGATACTCCGGAAGAGTTTGCCCGGTACTGCCTGGAGTTGCTGGATTCACCGGCGCGACGAGAGCAGATCGCAGATGATGCATTCGCATTGGTTTCGTCGAAGTTTTCGTGGGAGCATGCGGCGCGGGTGTTCGAAGCGACACTAACCGAGGCGGCGCCCAAGCCAATCCTATGACGGAGCACTCCACTATTTGGTTCGCGTTGGGATGTGCGATTTTGCTTTACGCGATTGCCGGGTATCCGCTGCTCTTAAAGATATTGGCACGATTCTGGCGAAAGCCGGTACGTAAAGGCGAGTTTCTTCCGTCGGTGGCGATGGTGATTCCGGTGCGCAATGCGGAGGCCTATCTTCGTCGCAAGCTGGATTCGGTGTTGGCATTGGACTATCCGCAGCACTTGCTAGAGGTGCTGGTGATTTCGGATGGCAGCACGGATGAGACGGACGCCATAGCGCGCAGCTATGCTGCGTGGGATGTTCGTCTATTACACGTGCCTTATGGAGGAAAAGCGGCGGCATTGAATGCTGGCATTCCGGCGACCCGCAGCGAAATTTTGATCTTGAGTGATGTCTGGCAGATCTTGGAAACAAAAAGTGTGCGTGAGATAGTGAAGTGTTTCGCTGATCCGGCGGTAGGCGTAGTAAGTGGGGAAGTAGTTATGCACGGACGCGGAGGTGCACAGGAACGTAACCTCAGTATGTTTGCGCAATTTGAAAGCTGGTTCGGAGATCGGTTGAGCGATGTGGATTCGATGCTCGGTTCCGGCGGACCGTTTTATGCCATTCGGCGAGCGCTGATGCCGCGCATCCCTGGGGATGTATTGCTAGACGATTTATTTGTGGCGATGTCTGCGTTTTTCCGCGGCTTTAGAGTCGTGGTGGAACCAGGAGCGACAGCGTATGACGATGCCGCGCCGATCGATACGGAGTTCGGCGAGAAGATCAAAGCGCAGGCGGGGGACTATCAGATGATGAACAAATACCCCGGCCTTTTAACTTCGCTAAACCGGATGCGGTTCCATTACTTTTCTTATAAAGTGGCACGGCTTCTGCTGCCATTTGCCCTAATCTGCATCGCGGTGAGCAGCTTCGGATTGCCCACGCGGCGAGAGATGATATGGGCGCTGGCGGTGCAAGGCGTGTTTTACTTACTGGCTATCGCCGATGGGTGGTTGGGCGACTCTTCATTTTTGAAACGGCTCTCTGCCGCCGCGCACACATTTGTGGTGACGGCTCTAGCGTCATTGTGCGCCATTGCGGTTCTATTCGTGCCTGTTGAGAAACTGTGGCCAAACAAGGATCAGGGTTAGCATGAAGTATGTCGATTGAAACCCCTGCAGTAGTGTCAGCCACGATTTTTGCGAGTCAATACAAGGCTCAACTCCTAAAGGCACTCGACACCGTAGACCTAGAGGCGATAGCGAAAGGCGTCGAGATCTTGCGGGAAGCGCGCGATCAGAACCGGCAGATTTTCGTGTGCGGCAACGGGGGCAGCGCGTCTACCGCGTCGCATTTTGTTTGCGACATGTTGAAGTGTGCCAGCGCGCGCGGCGGCCGGTTTCGCATTATGGCGCTCACAGATTCGCTGCCCACGATTACGGCGTATTCGAACGATGTGAGTTACGAGTGCATCTTCACCGAACAGCTGAAGAATTTTGCAAGAAAAGGCGATGTAGTCATGGCGCTGAGCGGTTCGGGCAATTCTCCGAACGTCGTGAGCGCACTCACTTATGCCAACTCAATCGGTTGCCAGACTATTGCGTTGACAGGGCGCGACGGCGGAAAACTGGGTCCGCTCGCAAAGTTACAGATTCGCGTGGCGGAGCCGCATATGGGCCGGATTGAAGACGGGCATTTAATGGCGTGCCATATGCTTTGTTATTACTTCGTCGAGGTGTAGCGCGCGCCATGCGTTTCACGCCCAAAGCGTCTTCCAATCGCCAATTGGCATATGGTGGAAAGCGTCCAGCATATAGGCAATCATTTCGGGCGTGAGCCCCGGATATAGACCTACCCAGAAGACTTGACTCATGATGAAATCGGTATTGGCCAGCGAGCCCGCCACACGGTGTTTGACTTCGCGATAAGCGGGCTGGCGCAAGAGGTTGCCGCCGAATAACAGACGAGTAGCAATTTTGCGGTGCTCCAGAAACGCCACGACGCGGTTGCGGCTAAAGGGCGCTTCACGTCTCACGGCCAGAGGAAAGCCAAACCAGCTCGGTTCGCTGTTGTGCGTAGCTTCGGGAAGAATAAAAATGTGTTCCAGATCTTTGAGGCCGTTACGGAGCAGTTGGAAATTAGCACGGCGCTTGGCGATAAACTCCGGCAGCTTATTGATTTGCGATACACCCACAGCCGCCTGCATATCGGTCATCTTCAGGTTGTAGCCAAGGTGGGAATACATGTACTTGTGGTCGTAACCGCGCGGCATTCCTCCGAGTTGCCAGTCGAAACGCTTGCCACAGGTATTCTCTTTGCCAGGATCGCACCAACAATCGCGACCCCAATCACGGAAAGATTCGACGATCGTTTTAAGAAGAGGCTTTTCGGTGAGAACGCAGCCGCCTTCACCGGTGGTGATGTGATGGGCGGGATAGAAACTGACGGTGGCGAGATCGCCAAAGGTTCCAACCTTCTTTCCTCCCACAGTGGCACCAGCCGCATCACAACAATCTTCAACAAGCCACAGATCATGTTTCCGAGCGAAATCGACCACAGCGCCGACGTCGAAAGGATTGCCCAAGGTGTGAGCGAGGATGATGGCGCGGGTGCGATCTGATTTGGCGGCTTCGAGAAGTTTTACGTCAATGTTATAGGTGGGGATTGAGACATCGACAAAGACTGGCACCAAACCGTTCTGCACGATTGGATTGACGGTGGTCGGAAATCCCGCGGCCACGGTGATAACTTCATCGCCGGGTAGGAGACGGCGGGTTCCCAATTTGGGCGATGTCAGGGCGGAGACGGCAAGTAAATTCGCGGATGAGCCGGAGTTAACCAGCGTAGCGCCTTGCACGCCGAAATAGGAAGCTAAGCGTTTTTGAAATTCGTCGGCGAAGCGGCCCGTAGTGAGCCAGAAATCAAGAGAGGAATCGACGAGAGATTGAATATCTTGCGAATCAAACACGCGGCCCGCGACGGGAACAGGACTTTGACCCGGAACGAAGGGAGCCGGTGCGTGGGCAATCTGGTGGTACTCAGCTACTAGGTCGAGAATGCGTTTTCGTAGTACACCTTCCGGCGATGTCATCTTCCAACCCTCCGAAAAACTGGCGGTACCAGCGAATTGTTTCAGTTAACCCTTCCTCCAGGGTAAAAAGCGGCCGCCAGCCTAGTTCTTTTTTAGCCCGTCCAGCGTTGAGAAATTGATTTTCAATCTCATTACACACTTCGTTCCGGATCTCGGGTTGAAAACTTGAGTCCAATTTTTTGAGAATCAATGAAACCAAGTCTGAAACGGTAACAGCCAGTTCATTTGATAAATTGTAAGCTCTTCCACATAATACAGTATTACTACCAGATAGGAAATGTTCGGCTATTAACATGTAACCGGCGATCGCGTCCTCCACGTAAAAATAGTCGCGAAGAAATTTTCCGTTCGAACGGATGATAGGCCGTTCGCCGCGCAAAATAGACCGGATGGTTCCAGGAACGATACGATTCCAGTTTAGATCGCCGCCACCGTAAATATTTCCGCAGCGGGTAATCGCCACCGGCAGACTATAAGTTAGGCCGTAAGACTGAGCAATTAGGTCAGCACACGACTTACTCACATCGTAAGGGTGACGAGCTGACAATGGAGTTTCTTCCGTGTAGGGGAGAGTCTTACTTTCACCATAAGCCTTGTCAGACGAGGCTAGAACAATAGCCCTGACTGACGGTGATCGGCGGCAGGCCTCCAGTAGATTCCAGGTGCCCTCGATATTGCTCGAGAAAGTGGAAACCGGATTCCGGTTGGCTACGCCCACAACCGTTTGCGCCGCCAGGTGAAAAACCGTGTTGACTTCGTATTCCCCCAAGGTGCGCTCTAAAAGACTGCGATTTTGGATATCGCCACGAACGGCCTTAGCGCGTTCAAGCAATCCGCCGCGGACTAGTTCACACTGGGGAATCCAATCGCGCACCAGACAAACAACGTCTGCACCGGCAGCGAGAAGAGCTCTGGTGAGCCAGCCGCCTACGAGGCCGGTGGCTCCGGTCACCAGAACAGGACGACCACGCCACAGGTCAGGGTTGTCATCTTTTGCCATTGATGGTGACTTGAATTATACCGTCGCACGCGATCTTTTCAAACGCTCTGGCGAATGCGCTTGGGCAGAGCGCGATAGTATGTTGAGGGTCGAAGTTCATCACAAAAATGTCAAATCATACCCAAGCCCAAATTCTATCGGGCAAAGCCGCACTGATTACGGGCGCCAGCAAAGGCCTCGGGAGAGCTATGGCTTTAGCGCTCTCATCCGCGGGAGCCACGATCGCTTTGGTGTCGCGTGATGCCGCCAAGCTCGCAGGCGTCCAGAGTGAAATTTCGGCAGCCGGGGGCAAAGCTGAAGTTTTCGTGGCCGATGTCGGGAGTGAGGCGCAGGTTGATCAACTGGAGAAAGAGGTTTCCGGCAAGCTTGGAAAAATTCAGATTCTGATCAATAACGCCGGCATCAACGTTCGCAAGAATTTGACAGATTTCACCTTGGACGAATGGCAGAGCGTCATCAATACGAATTTGACGAGCGTCTTTCTCATGTCGCGCCGTTTTGTGCCGCACATGAAGGGCACCGGATACGGGCGCGTTCTCTGCATGACGTCCATCATGAGTCACGTCTCGCTGCCCCAGCGCAGTGCCTATTCGGCCAGTAAAGCGGCGGTGCTGGGTCTGATTCGAGCGTTGGCGCTGGAGTTGGCGGAGGACGGCATTACCGTGAACGGCATCAGCCCCGGACCGTTCGCTACGGAAATGAATATGCCAATTGTGAACAACCCAGAACTCAACGCGCAGTTTGTGGCAAACATTCCTGTGGGCCGCTGGGGCAAGGTGGAAGATATTGGCAGCCTAGCCAATTTTCTTTGTTCCGATGCGGCGTCCTTCATCACAGGCACTGACATTCTGATTGACGGAGGTTGGACGGCTCGATGACTCGCCGCGATGCGAGTTGGCTGATCGCGCGCGCTGCTGCTACGGCGGGAGCGGCGGCATTTCTAACGCCGTGGCTGGCGGAGGGACAGACGCACCAACATTCAACCGAAGCCAAGGCGCCGGCCGATCCGCACAACTGGAAGTCATACCAGCCCATGTTTTTCTCTCAGGAAGAATTCGTCTGGGTCGAGTGGTACACGGCGATCCTGATTCCCACTGACGACACGCCCGGTGCGCGCGAAGCGCAGGTGGCACCCTTCATCGATTTCGTCGTCAATGCCGCGGCCGAATATGCGCCGGAAGTGCAAGACGCAGTGGCGCGAGGCTGTCGAATGGCTGCGCGACAACAAGTTTGGCAGTCTCTCGTCTAAACAGCAAGAAGCGCTCATCACCGCAGCAGCGTTCCCGGAGTTAGATCAGACGGCGGAGTAACACCTGCCTTCAAGATCTACCGCCTCATCAAGGAAATGACCGTGCGCGCGTTCTATACGTCGCGCGTCGGGTTGATCGATGTTTTGGATTATAAAGGGATCGCTTATCTGACGGAGTTCCCGGCGTGCACGCATCCGGAACACCAAAGAGTTTAGCTATGGACAAATTTGACGCGATCATTGTCGGGTCAGGCGCCTGCGGCGGATGGGCGTGCCTCACGCTCGCACAAGAAGGCTTCAAAGTAGCCTTGGTGGAAGCCGGTTCGCCGATTGAACCCTTCAAGGCGTTTCAAGCACACATTTCCGTATGAGTTCGATTTTCGCGGCGCGGGCCAGCCCGGCTTGTTGCGCAAGTACTTCAAGAATTCGACAGAATATAACTATCGAATCATGATTGACGATCGCGAGAATCCGTACACCACGCCGCCGGACAAGCCCTTCAACTGGCTGCGTTCGCGCGTATTGGGCGGGCGCACCCTGCATTGGGCGCGCTGCTCCGACCGCATGTCGGACTTCGAATTCAAGGCTTCCTCACGCGACGGCTATGGCGAAGATTGGCCCATCTCGTATAAAGACATAGCACCGTATTACGACCGCGTGGAGCGCTTCATTGGAGTGTCTGCGGCGAAAGAAGGTTTCGCGCAATTCCCGGACGGGAGTTCCTTCCGCCTATGAACCTGAACTGCGCGGAAACAATTTTCAGAGCGGCTTGCAAGAAAGTCGATTTGCCGTCCACGCCGCGACGCGTGGCGCAACTCACGAAGATGCTGAACAACCGGCCGCCCTGCCACTATTGCGGCAATTGCGTGAACGGCTGCGATGTGGGCGCTATGTTCAGCACCGTGTCCACAACGCTGCCGCCTGCACTCAAGACGGGCAATGTGACGGTGCTGTGCGATTCCGTGGTCAGCAATGTGCTGATAGACGCTGAGCACCGCGCACGCGGCGTGCGGTATATCGAGCGCTTCACGAATAACGCGGTTGAGATCGAAGCGCCGATCGTCATTCTGGCGGGTTCTCTCGTTAGAAAATACCCGCCTGCTCCTCAACTCTGAGAAGGGCGGTATGGCGAATAGCAGCGGCGTGCTGGGCCAGTATCTGATGGATCAGCTAGTCGGCGCCGGCGCTTCGGGATTTCTGCCACAACTCAAAGGCGCCGCCATTCGCAACGACGATGGCAAAGCCGGCGGCCTCTATATTCCGAATTTCAATAATCTGGCGGCGAACAAGAATCCGAACTTCATCCGCGGCTATGCGATGAGCGCTTCCGGCGGCGCGGCCATGTTCCCGATGTTCGCCCCTTCCCTGCCCGGCTTTGGTTCCGACTACAAGAACCAAAGTGAAAACGCTTTACCCCGCTGCCGCGCGCGTCTGGATGTCCGGCGGCGAAATGCTGGCCCGCAAGGAAAATTTCGTTGAACTCGACCCCGTGGTGAAAGACAAGTGGGGCATTCCGGTTCTGAAAATTCACTGCGACCATTCCGCGATAACGACAAGGCGCTGTATCAGGATTTCTTCAATCGCGCGCAAGAATTGTTTCATGCGGCGAAAGGCGAGGCCAATGAGGCGAAGCCTTTTCTGGCTCCGCCCGGATCGCTCTTTCATGAAGTGGGCACATGCCGCATGGGTGACGACCCAAAAACGAGCGTGCTGAACTCGTTCTGCCAGACGCACGACATTCCCAATTTGTTTGTGTTCGGTGGCGGCAGTTTCGTTACTACCGGCGACAAGCATCCCACCCTGACAATGATGGCTTTAACCGCCCGCGGCTGCGACCAACTGATTGATCTCGCCCGCAAAAAGGAAATTTAGAGTGGCACTCAACTCGCAACCGCTAACCGCCCAGCCCGCTCAACCGATAGATCCCGCCTTTGAAAAACGTACGTATCATAAGGTCATCTGGCGGCTTGATGCCGTTCCTTTTCGTGTGTTACATGTTTGCCTACGTAGACCGCGTCAATGTAAGCTTCGCCGGCCTCGCCATGAAAAAGGACCTGGGCATGAGCGACGCCGTTTTCGGCCAGGGTTCCGGCATTTTCTTCTGGGGCTATTTGCTGTTTCAAATTCCTTGCAACATAGCACTGAAGAAGATCGGAGCCAGGCGCTGGCTTGGACCCATCATGATGGTCTGGGCACTGGTTTCTGCCTGCACCATGTTCATCCACGGCGAGTGGGATTTCAAAGGGCTCCGTTTCCTGCTGGGTGTGGTTGAATCGGGTTTTTTCCCAGGGGTGATTCTCTATCTAACTTTTTGGTTCAATAACCGTTACCGCTCCCTGATGGTCGCCGTGTTTATGGTGGCCATACCGCTAGCGCCTTTTATTTTCAGTCCGATTTCCGCGTGGCTGATGGTGCGTCTTGATAACGTGGCCGGCCTGCACGGCTGGCAGTGGCTGTTCGTCGCAGAAGCCGTTCCTTCCCTCCTCGCCGGTCTGGCTTCGCTCGTCTTCTTAGAAGATGGCCCGGATTCGGCTAAGTGGCTCAACGCGGAAGAACGGGCCTTGATTTGCCGGCGATTAGAAGAAGATGAAACGCATAAGAAGCTGGCGTTCGGCGGCAACGACAGCTTCTTGCAAGCTATCCGCAAACCAGCCGTGTGGCTTTTCTGCTTGATTTATTTCGGCTCTGTAGCGGGCAACTATGGCTTGCAATTTTGGCTGCCGCAAATCATCAAGAACACGCTGAGCAAGAATCTGACCACCATCGGTTACCTTTCCATGATTCCTTGGGGAGTGACAGTGGTCGCCATGCTTTTAATTGGTCATCATTCAGACAAGACCGGCGAACGTTCGTATCATATTGCTCTGCCCGTTATGGCTGGAGGCCTCGGTCTGGCCATTTCCGCCATCCCCGGCATCCCCGGCTGGCTGGGGCTGATCGCGTTGACAATAGCTTGCGCGGGCGTGGTTACGGCATCGTCATCGTTTTGGTCTTTGCCCACTCTTTATCTCTCCGGAACCGCAGCCGCGGCGGGCATCGCGATGATCAATTCGCTCGGCAACCTGGGCGGATATTACGGGCCGGTGATTGTCGGCAACATCAGCACCAAATTCCACAGCACCGGCATGGCCATGGTTGTGCTCGCGGGACTTTGCTGGTTATCCGCCATCATTAATATCGCCTTCTTTCGCAATCATCCGAGAAAAAGTGACCCAGCCTAAAACGAAATTAGCCATATCTTCGACTTCGTATATGGGAGTCGGGTTCCCCACAGACACCTATGCGTTTCTAGAGCATTGCCACGCACTGGGAGCGTGCCGGCATCCAGGCTGGTCTGCATGGCGATATCGCCGGTGAAGCCACCACGCGCGCTGACTTAGCGAGCATTGGAAGGCGAGCGGCAGAACTGGGCATGACGATAGAAGCAATGGTGCCCATGCCGCGTGGCAGAGACACCGGCGCTTTCGAACAGGCCTTGAAGGACGCCAGCGAAGTGGGGGCCGTAGCGCTGCGCGCCGCTTGTTTGGGCACGCGCCGTTACGAGACTTTCGCAACTTTCGAGGCCTGGCAGCAACATGTAAAAGAAAGCGAACTGGCCATCGCGGCCGCGGTTCCGTTGCTCGATAAATACAAGCTCCCGCTGGGCCTGGAGAACCACAAGGATTGGACCACCGATGAGTTGGTCGCTCTCATGAAGCAATATTCGAGCGAGTATTTCGGCGTCTGTCTCGATTTCGGCAACAATATTTCCCTGCTCGACGACAATCCCATGGAGACGATCGAAAAGCTCGCGCCTTACACGATCAATACGCACTTGAAGAACATGGCAGTGGATACCGACAGCAATGGTTTCTTGATGTCGGAAGTATTATTGGGAGACGGCTATTTAGATTTAAAGCGTGCCGTGCAAATCGTTCAACAAGCGCGCCCGCAAGTCCGCTGGTCGCTCGAAATGATCACCCGCGATCCGCTCAAAGTGCCTTGTCTCACTGACAAATACTGGGCCACGTTTCCCGATCGCAACGGCTTGGCTCTGGCGCGGACACTGCGCTTTGTGAACACCCACAAGAACGCGAACCCATTGCCGCGCATCTCACACTTAAACCGTGAAGAGCAGTTGAAAATTGAGGACCAAAACGTGATCGAATGCCTGCAATATGCCCGCGAAACGCTAAGCCTTTGAATCCCACGGATTCACCAGCTTAATTCCGCAATCGGCAAAATCGGCGGTGTTGCGCGTTGCCAGAATCGCTTTCCGGCTGCGGGCAATCGCCGCAATCTGCGCATCGAACTGCGAAACGGGCCGGCCTAAAAATCTCCGGCCACTGGCGATTTCGGCATAGTGTTTGGCGCAACTCGGATCGAAACTCAGAACCCGGTTGCGAAAATCTTCTTCGAACATGCCGCTAAGCGCCGCATCCAGCTCTTTCTTCTTTTTGCCTTTGGCAAGAACTTCCACGCCGTAAAACATTTCGGCTTGGGTAATAGCCGTCGTGTAAAGCAGCAACGCGGGCTGTGCTGAGATCCACTGAAGCACTTGCGCCGAAGGAGCGGGGCGAATCATTTCCGATACGACATTCGTATCCAGAATGATCATTTACGGAAGTCGGGTGCGGGCCGAATGGCCTCGCGCTCGGCCACAGGCAGATTAACGCCGCCCATCGCCGCAAACCGCCGCCGTACCGAAGTGGCTAGGTCTACCGGCTCAGCCGCCGATTTGTTAAGAGCGTTTTTCAAAATCTCGCGCGCTTCTTCTTCCATGGACCGCCCGTGTTCCGCCGCCTGCACCCGCAACTGATTCTTCACAGTCTCTTCCAGTTTTCGAATCGTGATTGCTGCGGTTGCCAAGGCCATTTGCTGATTCCTGATGCAATGATAGCATTGATGGCATTGTTGGGCAAGTGGCTATTTCGGCCCGCTCGTTAGTTTTTCGTGCAGTTCCCTCTCCACCTTAGCCCCCTCCGCATTCCCCAGCCGGTCGTAGACGCGCGCTAAATGATAATGCGGCATCGGCTGCTTTGCGTCCAGTTCCGCGCTTCGTTTCAACTCGGCCGCCGCATCCGCCCAATCTCGCTTTCCTTCCAACAGCACGCCCAACTCATAGTGCGCCTCCCAATTGTTACCGTCAATGCCAATTGACCTCCGCAACAATCCTTCTGCCGTTGCGTCTTTCGGATCGCCTGCCAGGCGCGCTTTGGCTAATGTCAAAAGCGCCACGGTACTCTTCGGATTCTTGTCGGCCCAGCGCTGGCACGCCGACACAATCTCCGGCAAATGATCGCCCGCTTGGTCCAGCATCTTGCCCAAGAATACGTACGGCTGCTCCACTTCAGGATCAATGTGGACCACCTTCAAGAACGCCGTAATCGCGTCCTCAAAGCGCCTTTGGCCATAGCGGGTGACACCAATCGCCAATACCAATTGCGGATCGTTAGGGCTCGCTTGCAGCGCAGTGGTGAGCACTTCCGCAGCGCGCTCGAAGTTCTCACGCCGAAGCAGCACTTGCGCGTAATCGAACGCCAATCGCGGGTCGTTCTGCGCGCCTTGCCACGCCGTATTCAGATGCGCTTCGCCTTCACCCGCCCTGCCTACAGCAACCAGCACTCGCCCCAAGACATTTTCTGCGGCTGGTGATGGAGTCTGCGCCACCGCCTTGTCGGCCGCACCCAAGGCCGCCGGCAGCTCGCCCGCATCCAGAAACAGATCGGCCACCCGTTGCTCCGCTTCGCGGTCAGCATGCGCGCTTGCCGCAAACTTCTCTTCCAACTCCGCAGCGTGGCGAAAATTGCCAGTTTTCGCAAAGTACATCGCCAGTGCGTGATCAATGGCGGGATTCTCGGCTCCGAATTTCTCGGCTTGGCCTGCAGCGCTGGCAGCGGCAGCAGGTTGCTTAAGGCGGCTATACGTCTCAGCCAGAGACGCCCACGCGAAAGCATTGCGAGGATCGCGTTTTGCCACCGCCTCAAAAGTCGTCGCGAGCTTCCCTCAACTCACCATGTTGCAGCGCGACCAACCCTTTTTGCAGAAGTTGCGTAGGTGAATCCGTCGCGGCTAGAAAGAATAGAAGAAAAAGTACCAAATACTAAACCTACTAAAACGAAAAGCCGCCGAGCGTCAAATACAACGCTCAGCGGCTTTACTCTGAAATACTGCTCTTTGTTAGAACCGCATTCTCAACTGGAACTGGATGTGACGTTCAGTTCCAGCATTGGTGCTGGTAATCTGGCCGAAATTGCCGCTGCTTGCTGCGTTGTTGCTGGGCGAACTGAATTGCGGCGTATTGGCCACATTCGTTCCCTCAGCACGAAATTCAAGTTTAAACCGCTCGGTAATGGCGAAGTCCTTGAAGATCGAAAAGTCGAGCGTGCGCGTAGGCGGGCCCACATTGGTTTGCAAGCCAACGTTGCCTTCGGAAAGTCCCTGATTGTTGGTGGGACAGGTTACGTTGCCGTAACTGTGAATCACGCAACCGAAGTTGGTGACGTTGAACCACTCATTCGGATTGCGACCGCCCGACGGGGCGGCGTTAGGATTGTTACCCGTAAGCAGTAGGGGTCCGCAACCACCGTTGACTACTTCGCAACCGTTGCCGTCAAGTGTAAAGGGCTGCCCAGAGCGAAGCGAGAGAATACCATTCACCTGCCAGTTGCCCAAAGCGATATCCACAGCCCGATTTAGATTGGAGCCATATTTCTTGCCCTTGCCAAACGGAACGTCGTACGTGAAGGAAGTGACGAAGTTCTGCCGGATATCCCAAGCAGCGCTCGAGTACGACAAGGCCGTATTGGCGTTGTCTACTTGGTAAAAGCCTGCCGCGCCTGAAAGAGTTGTTCCGGTATCTGCGAGAGCGTGACCCCACGTATACGCCGCCTGGAACTGCAATCCATCCGACATCCGTTTGGTCAATTTCGCCGTCATGGCATCGTCAGTTGCCCATACCGAAGCTAGCAGTTCCTGAAACACCTCCTAAATCCGGATACAAGCTGGTACTCGTTCCGTTGATGGCAGAGTTAGAGGTAAAGACTAGCGGCCCGGTATTGGGGTTGGGCTGATAAAGCTGGTGCGACTGGTGATTGCCCAAGTAACCGACTTCCAGAGCCATATTGCCCTGGAATTCATGCTGCACAGACAGGTTCCATTCCTGCACCATACCGTTGCGGAAATCGGTAGCGATTGAGCGGAGCGCCAAAGACGACACGGGCGTTCCACTGAAAGGAGCGGCCGGGAAGCCTACAGAAATTCCGTCGATGGGAGAGCCGTTTGCCATCAAAGGATCTGGCTGAAATTGGTTCACACCGTTGGGGCGGTTGAATTGCGGAGATTCGTTGAACGGCGCGGATTCACCACGGTTCGGGTTTCCACCCTGGTTCTCTTCACCGCCGTAGAAAATACCGAAGAAGCCACGGACCACAGTCTTCTCCTTCACATTGTAGGCAAAGCCTAGACGAGGACCAACATCCGTCTTATCCCAAGGAATGAGATAGCTGTTCACTTGGCCACGGCTGATCGTAATAGGCGTGGTGAACAAGGCTGGGTAGGTGATTCCATTGATGACTGCTGGTGCGTTAAAGTTCGGGGGCAACGCAGCATTCTGATTGGGACCCTTCGGGATGTACAGAGTCAGGTTCTGAATGTCAAAGGAAGATTGGCGTCCGAATTGCTCGCCGATGGGCGAAAATAGCTCATAGCGCACACCTAAATTCAGTGTCAACTTCGGGCTAACCTTCCAGTTGTCCTGGACATAGAAAGCGTAACCTTGCTTTGTTGACGAGATAAAATTCGTCGTCGAAATCTGGTCGGATTGAATCGCACCAAGCATGAAGGACGCAAATCCATCGCCAGTGTTAGAAGGAGTCTGAGCACAGGAAACCGCGATACAGGGGAAACCCGTCTCGTTACGTCCAAAGTCTAGTTCGCCGTGAGGTTCGGGAACTTGGAAGAACGGGAAGTGCAACTGTCTGAATTCTGCTCCGAATTTGACGGAATGCGTACCCTTGTTCAGCGTCACGTTATCAATCAAATCCCACTCGTTGTTGTATTCCTTGGTCGGAAGCCAGTTAGAGGCTCCGATGCCGCTATAACCGGAAATACTGAAGTTGGGCAAGCCGCCATTCAAAGTCGTCGTCGGATCGTACCCGCCGATTCCAAAGGCCTTGTATTCGTCCGTATTGGCGTTAGCTTGCGTACGCGCTGTTACCAACCGGCTGAATCCTACGCGGGCTTCGTTTACCATGCTGGGCGAGAAGATATGCGACCAACTCAAGTTACCGTTACGGCCCAAATCCTGCTCGCTGTTGCCGCCGAAACCGCCGTTATCCAATGCGCCAGGGAAAGGTGGCGTGCTGAGTTTAGCGGTATTCGTCCAACTGATAGACCCGAAAATGCTGTTGGCGTCGTTTAAGTGGTAGTCAACGCGGCCATCGCCCTGGTCAGTATTCAAACTGCCGGGAGTGACAATGTAGTAATCATTCGTCGGAATACCGCTAGAGGGGATCGTCCGATTCGTCGCCGGGAAGAGCGCCGCAAGTTTTGCTGCCACTGGATCGATTTGAGTGGGTGAGACCATCCCGCCCGCGTACGGAGTTCGAGTGTAGGTAGGTGCTTGGCCCGGAAGCGCGCTCAACGTGCCAGCCGCGCAGCCGCTCGTGCAAACCGTTGTCGTGGGATCGAAAACTGCATATCCCAAGCCGGAGAAATTGCCGACTCGCTCTTGCGCTGTCGGAATCGTTTGATTACCACCGTTGCCGAGGCCATCTACCGAACCACCCGCCGTTCTCACGCGAGTGCCTTGATAATCGCCGAAAATGAAGAGCTTGTTCTTGATGATTGGAGCACCTGCAGCAGCGCCAAATTGGTTCTGTTTGATTGGATTACGTGCTACGCCGTTCAGGTTGTTGGTCCAGCTATTAGCATCGAAATCGGTATTCTGCAAAACTTCGAACAACACACCGTGAACTTGATTGGTGCCGGATTTGAGCGTCAGATCGACGATTCCACCCGCCGCGCGGCCATACTCAGCGCTCGCGCCGTTCGTGATTACTTGCATGTCGCCAATGGCTTCTACAGAAGGACCGATGACGAAGGAGGTTTGGTTAATGAAGTCAATAACGTTAACGTTATTGTCAACGCCGTTCAACAGGAAGTTGTTCTCACCAGTCGAACGAACACCGTTGGCTGAGAACCCACCGCCATTAGCATCGCGCGCACCGCTCTCCGCTGGAACTACGGCGGGGCTCAAACGGGCTAAATAAGTAAACACTCGTTGTCCGCCCAGTGGTAGGTCGGAAACCTGGGCAGACGACAAATTCTGTGAAAGTGTCGGTGATTCGGTTTGCAGCAAAGGCGCCGCAGCCGTCACTTCTACTGTCTCGCTCGCGTTACCAACCTTCAGGGCCAAATTCACGCCAATCGGTTCGCCGGGAGTGACCAGTACACCGGCCTGTTGTGATTTCTGGAAGCCTGCCGCCGAGGCAGTGACAGTATAAGTGCCGGGTGTGAGTGCCGGACGGGTATATGTTCCAGTTTCGTTGCTTACGGTCTCGTAAGAAACCCCAGTGGCAGTTTCTGTAATCGTGATTTTTGCATTGGGAACCGCAGCTCCCGATGCGTCAGTGATGGTACCGGTAACGGTACCTAAATCGCGCTGTGCAAGAGCTAGGCTGCTCATCGCAAACAGTGCGAGGAAAATTAGCAATGTATTACGCCAACGTGGCATGTGTTAAAACCCCTCTAACGTTGAGTTAAGGAAAGACCTCGAACTGCCCTAGATCCTATCATACGTAAGCGTTTACTTCAAGAAAATTTACTAGATTTGCCCTAGAATAGTCGGGGATCAAACCAAGGGACATTGCAGGGCTAGTGCCTTAGTAAAGAGGAGAAATTAGGCAGTGCAAACGAAGGAAAGCCACCCGAAACACCCTCTTGCAAGGATGTGGGCGGCTCTTTTACGATTTGCCTCTAGTGTTTTAGAACTGTAACCTGAGCGCGAACTGGATGTGCCGTTCGGAGCCCGCTTGCGTACTCGTAATGGCGCCAAACGTGCGCCCGGATGTCTCGCTGGCGTTCGGCGAACTAAACTGCGGCGTGTTTGCCACATTCGTCCCCTCGGCGCGGAACTGCAATTTGAAACGTTCGGTAAAGGCGAAGTCTTTAAAAATAGAGAAATCGAGCGTTCTGGTGGGAGGCCCGACATTCGTCTGCAAACCGATATTGCCTTGCGTATTACCGGAGCTGGCACAAGTACCAGTAACACTGGAACAACCGAAGTTGGCGGTGTTGAACCACATGTTGGGCGTGCGTCCTCCGGGTGGCGCGGCGTTAGGGCTCCCCGTCACCAGTTCAGGTCCGCATCCGCCCTCCGTAATGATGTTGCAATTAGCTCCATCCACGGTGAACGGTTGCCCAGACCGAATCGACAAAATTCCGTTAGTGTGCCAATTGCCTAAGGTCACCAATGCAAACTTGTTGAGGTTTGCCCCGTACTTCTGTCCGCGCCCAAAAGGAATGTCGTAGTTGAAAGACGTCGTAAAGTTCTGCCGGATATCCCAGGAAGCGCTGGCGTAAGACTCGTTGTAATTCAGGCCGTTGATGTTGTACAGTCCGTTCGAGCCAGACAACGTGGTGCCGCTATTGGCTAACGCGTGGCCCCAAGTATAAGACGACTGGAACTGCAACCCATTCGACATACGTTTTTGCAATGATGCCGTCATCGCATCGTAGTTGCCAAAACCAAAGCTCGCCGTGCCCGAGATGGAGCCGATATCGGGATAAAGCCGGTAGTCGTTGCAATTCGCGCCCGATGGAAACACGTACACGTTCGGACAAGAGTTCGGATCGGGCTGCAGAAGCTGGTGCGACTGGTGATTACCCAGGTAACCCACCTCTAGCGCCATGTTCCCTGGAAACTGATGTTGAATGGCAAGGTTCCACTCCTGCACCATGCCGTTATCGAAATCGGGCGCGATGCTGCGGAACTGTAACGACGACACCGGAAACCCATTGAACACGTTTGCTGGAAAACCATAAGCGATCCCTTTAGTTGGCTGACCGTTCCCAATCAGGGGATCCGGCTCGAAGTTGGAAACGCCGCTAGGGCGGTTGAGTTGCGGAGACTCATTAAAAGGCGCCGATTCACCGCGATTGGGATTGCCGCCCTGGTTCTCCTCGCCACCGTAGAAAATCCCGTAAAATCCACGGACCACGGTTTTTTCCCTGAGGTTATAGGCGAACCCCAGGCGCGGCCCCACATCGGCTTTGTCCCAGCGAATGATATACGAACTCACTTGACCACGGCTGACTGTGATGGGCGTAGTGAACAGAGCCGGAAACGTCACGCCATTAATTACAGCCGGCGCGTTGAAGTTTGGCGACAACGGCGCGCTTACGTTTGGACCAGCCGGAATATAAAGCGTAAGGTTCTGCAGGTCAAAGCTGGATTGCCGCCCGAACTGCTCACCGATAGGAGAAAACAGTTCGTAGCGCACACCAAGATTGAGCGTCAGTTTCGGCGTCACTTTCCAGTTGTCTTGTACATAGGCGGCATAACCTTGCTTCGTGGAAGAAATGAAGTTCGCTGTGGAAATTTGCGCGTTATCAATGGCCCCAATGAGGAATGAAGCGAACGGGTCTCCGGTATTCGCTTGGCCCACGGTGCCTGTGGGGAACGCTGTTTCCGTTGGTTGGAAATTCAAGTCGCCGTGTGGGTAAGGCACTTGAAAGAACGGGAAATGGAGTTCTCTAAACTCGCCGCCCATTTTTATCGAATGGTTGCCCTTGCTGATGGTGAGGTTCTCAATTAAATCCCATTCGTTGTTGTATTCTTTCGTGGGCAGCCAGTTCTGCGCGCCAATCGTTGAGTAAGGATTGCCGTTGCCGCCAAAGCCCTGGAATTGAATCTGCGGCAAACCACCGTTGAAATTCGTGGTCGGATCGTAACCGCCAATACCAAACGCCTTGTACTCATCAACGGTGGCGTTCGCCTGGGGTCGCGATGTCACTAGGCGGCTGAAACCTACGCGCGCTTCATTCACCATCGTTGGTCCGAAGAGGTGTGTCCAACTCAACATGCCATTGCGGCCCAGATCCGTTTCGCCCACGCCGTTGAAACTGGTGCCGTCCAGCGCGCCTGGGAAAGGCTGCACGCTCGTCTTAGAAGTGTTTGACCAACTCACCGTGCCGAAAATGCTGTTCGCATCGTTCAGGTGGTAATCCACGCGACCATCGCCTTGATCCTGATTCAAAGCACCCGGCGTAACAGTGTAGAAATCGTTTGACGGGACACCGGTTGGAATCGGTTGGTTAGTGGATGGGTAAAGAGAAGCGAGTTTTGCTGCGATCGGATCCTGCGCCGAAATGGGGATGATGTTACCCGCGTACTGTGTGCGTGTACAAGTACTAGCGCAGACCGTGGTCGTCGGATCGTAGATAGGAATGCCTAAGCTCGAAAAATTACCCACTCGCATGGCTGCTGTGGGAATCGTGTAAAATCCGCCATAGCCAAGGTTCTGGATTGATCCTCCAGCCGTTGAAATACGCGTACCCTGGTAGTCGCCAAAAATAAAAAGTTTGTTCTTGATGATCGGCGCCCCCACGGCGGCTCCAAACTGGTTTTGTTTGAACGGATTTCGCGGAACGCCCGCTACGTTGTTCTCCCAGCGATTTGCATCCAACACCGTATTCTGCAAAATTTCAAACAGCACGCCATGCACTTGATTGGTACCGGACTTCAGGCTTACGTCGACGATGCCGCCGGCCGCGCGCCCATATTCGGCGCTGGCGCCGTTGGTGATTACCTGCATGTCGCCGATTGCTTCCACAGAAGGACCAATCACGAACGAAGTCTGGTTGATGAAGTCGATGACGTTCACGTTGTTGTCAACGCCATTGAGCAGGAAGTTATTTTCCCCAGTTGACCTCACGCCGTTTGCCGAGAAGCCACCGCCTAAAGAATCGCGAGCGCCGCTTTCGGCGGGAACAACTCCCGGCGTCAATCTAGCAAGAAACGTAAAGGTGCGCTGACCGCCCAGCGGCAATTCAGAAACTTGCGCTGCATTTAAGTTCGTCCCTATTACCGGCGATTCTGTTTGCAATAGAGGTGCTGCTGCAGTTACTTCTACAGTTTCGGAGGCGTTGCCAACTTTTAAAGATATATTCACGCCCACCTCGCCACCTGGCGTGACAATAACCCCACCCTGTTGCGCTTTCTGAAAGCCGGCAGCCTCTACTGTGATTGTGTAGGTACCTGGGATTAACGCGGGCCTCGTGAAAGATCCTGTGTCGCCTGTGACAGTGTCGTAAGAAACACCTGTGGCGTCGTTCTTGATGGAAATTTTGGAATTGGGAATAGCCGAACCAGAGGGGTCGGTAATTGTTCCGGTAATTGTGCCTAGATCGCGTTGAGCGAACACAATGGTGCTGAGCGCGAAAAGCAAAGAAGCAAGAGAAAGCAAACTGCGGCAACGTCGCATTTGAAAAACCTCTAACGTTGAGTTATTGAAAAGACCCGGGCTGAATCGAAATTTACCATCGTTAACGCTTTCCTACAATGGTTTTTTGCTGTTTTAGGCCTAAAATACGCTCTTTTACGAGGCAGCGCTATCCTGATGCTCAGATGATGTTGTGGCGCACGTTGGCGATTTTTTTCCTCCTGATTTTCCTGGCGTTTGCGCAGATTTATAGCGGCAAAATCAATTTCAGCGATGTTGCAGCCACTGCGGGACTGAATGTCAAAAACGTCTTCGGTGGGATTGAGCGCAAGGACTACGTACTCGAAACCACCGGCAACGGTGTCGCCATTTTCGACTACGATGGCGATGGCCGCAATGACATTTTCATCACGAATGGAACCCGCCTGAATTCAACCGAGCCTTCGCCGCCGCAGCTCTATCACAACGAAGGCAATGGACATTTCAAAGATGTGGCCGCCGCCGCGGGGTTGACGTTTACGGGCTGGGGACAAGGGGTCTGCATCGGCGATTTCGATAACGATGGCCGTCCCGACATGCTCGTGACTTATTACGGGCACAACATTTTGTACCGCAATAAGGGTGACGGCACTTTCGAAGACGTCACGGCCAAGGCGCATCTTCCCACTACCGGCATCCGCTATGGTTCGGGGTGTACGTTTGTCGATTATGATCGCGATGGCTATCTTGATTTGGTGGTGGCGAATTATGTGGATCTGGATCTAGCGAACACACCGCGACCGGGCGAGAGCGATTTCTGCTCTTGGAAAAATATTCCCGTGATGTGCGGTCCGCGAGGGTTGCCGAAATCGCACAACGTGCTCTATCACAATAATCACGATGGCACATTTACGGATGTCAGCCAAGCGGCTGGGTTTTTGAAACCGCCCGGAGGATATGGCTTAGGCGTTGTAGCGGCCGATTTCGATAATGACGGGTGGCCCGACATCTACATTGCTTGCGACATGACGCCCAGTTTGTACTTCCACAATTTGCATAACGGCACGTTCGAAGAGCGCGGCGCGGAGGCGGGCGTTGCTTTCAATTTCGATGGGGCTCTGCAGGCTGGCATGGGCGTGGCCGTTGCCGACTACGATGGCGATGGCCGGCTGGATATTGCGAAGACGAATTTTTCCGGCGATTTGACATCGCTCTTTCATAACGACGACGGCAAATTTTTTACAGATCTGTCGCGCGAGAGCGGATTGAAGGCTCGCCAATATCTAGGCTGGGCGTGGCGTTTGTGATGTGGATGATGATGGCTGGCGCGATTTGATTGTCGCGAATGGGCATGTTTATCCAGAGGTCGAAGGCAAGCAACTCGGCGACACCTATCTGCAGCCCACCGTTCTCTATCGCAATTTGGGCAACGGGAAATTCAAAGATGTGACAAGCGAAGCCGGGCCGGCATTTGAGACGCCGCGGCCGGCGCGCGGCTTGGCGGTGGGAGATCTGGATGGCGACGGCCGCCAAGAGATTGTGATTTCCAACATGAACGCCACGCCCAGCCTTTTGCGGAATAGTGGACCGCGTGGACATTTTCTGAACCTAATCTTGACCGGCACGAAGTCAAACCGCAGTGCCATCGGAGCGCGCGCTCTTGTTTCGGCAGGCGGGCGCAAGATGATAGATGAAGTGATGAGCGGCAATAGCTTTTTTTCGAATAATTCCTTCACTTTGCATTTTGGGCTCGGCGAGGTGTCGGCGGCGGATTCGATTGAGATTCATTGGCCGAGCGGCGCTATACAGAAGATTGGCAAGACGGCGGCTGATCAGACGCTGAAGATCACGGAGAATTAGCGAGTGAACCGGCGTGAGTTTCTGATTTATACGGCCGCGCTGGCTGCCCTGCGGCGAGGTGCCGCTGCGGCTGAACCGGAAGTGAATCACCCTGAGCCGCCCTATTTTAAGCTCAAACAATTTATTGAGCCGGGTCAAGATGAGTTCGCTGGCGAAACAGAAGCGGCTGCTCTGAAAGCAACGCTGCATGCGGCTTTGAAATCAAAACAACTCGCGCATGCGGCCATTGGCCCCACTTCTTATAAGCAGCTCGCACCGGATCTAGCGGTGGGTGTGTTTGAAGGCGCGCCGTTGGACTGGCGTGCCTGGGTGGAGTCTTTGGGACATATCCGCCGCGCCGCTTTCTTCCCGCTGCCTGGCGGATTAATCCGCTTTGAAGTAGCGAGTGAGAACGAGGGAAAGATGCTCTACCGTGTCGGCTTGTGGCGGCACGATGCGGGCAAGTTTTCACCGGTCGAAGAGCATCTGGCCTCCGCCGCGAAGCCATTTTTTCGTGATGTGACAGCGTCGGTGTTTGAGCATACGCCCGCTTTTCGCGAACAATTGCAGCGCGGTGTGCCGTACTGGCGTTCGCGGCTTGATCCGGCCACCGGTATTGATCTGTATGGCAGCAACGGAATTGCCGTGGGCGATATCGATGGCGATGGCATGGACGAAGTGTACGTTTGCCAGCCCGGCGGATTGCCTAACAAGCTTTTCAAATTTCGCGAAGACGGCACGGCCACGGATATCACCGACGCCTGGGGCGCGGGCATCTTAGATGACACGTCTTGTGCGCTGTTTCTCGATCTCCGCAATAGCGGCGCGCAGGATTTGGTGGTGTTACGTTCCAACGGACCCGTGCTCCTGATCAATCGCGGGTCGCGTTTTGAAGTGAGTAAAGACGCCTTCAAGTTCGCCACGATTCCACAAGGCGGATTCACCGGCATGGCCGCCGCCGATTTTGATCGCGACGGCAAGCTTGATTTATATCTGTGTTGCTACGTGTATTTCCAAAGCGAGGCGCAATACACCTATGCTTCGCCTTATCATGACGCGCAGAATGGTCCGCCGAATTTTCTGTTTCGCAACAAGCTAACCGACGAAGGCGGCGGGTTCTTCGAAGACTGCACTGCCGAAACCGGCATGAACGAAAACAACAACCGCTTCAGCTTCGCGCCGGCGTGGTGTGATTTCAACGACGATGGTTGGCCCGATCTGTATGTCGCGAACGATTTCGGACGCAAAAATCTTTACGTGAATCACGCAGGACACTTTCGTGACAAAGCGGCTGAAGCGGGCGCAGAGGATATTGGCCCGGGCATGAGCGCCGCCTGGTTCGACTACGATGGCGACGGGCGCGCCGATCTTTACGTCGCGAATATGTGGACCGATTCGGGCCAGCGGTTGGTGCAGGATTCACACTTTGGCCCCGCGCAGCAAGCGCCCGAGGCGTACAAGCGCCACACCATGGGCAACTCACTGTTCCGCAATCTCGGCACTGGCAAGTTTGCCGACGTCACGATGCAGCAACAGGCGGGGTTTGGACGCTGGGCGTGGGGAGCCGACGGGCACGATTTCGATAACGACGGCCACCCGGAAATTTTCGTCACCTGCGGCATGTTGTCTAATGAGTCGGAGACGGATCTCAATAGTTTCTTCTGGCGCCAAGTTGTCGCTAAGTCGCCGGTCATTTCGCAACCTTCAGCCGCCTATGAAAACGGTTGGAACGCCATCAATCAATTCATCCGCGAAGATTACAGCTGGAACGGCCGCGAGCCTAATGTGCTGCATGTGAAGCGCGGAGATCGCTATTACGATTTTTCCGGCGTGAGCGGGCTCGATTTTGCGGACGATTCACGGGCCTTCGCTGTGGTCGATTTTGACGATGACGGTCGGCCTGATTTGATTTTGAAAAGCCGTCTAGGCCCACAAATACGTGTCTTACAGAACGATTGCGCCGCCGGCAACTCTATCGCCTTTGTGTTGCGCGGGACCAAATCGAATCGCGATGGCATCGGTGCCAAAGTGGAAGTGGATGGACAAACCAAATGGCTGAGTGCCGGTTCGGGCTTTTTGTCGCAACACAGCAAACGGTTGATTTTCGGATTGGGCCAGCTTGAGACGGCTAAGAACGCGAAGATTACTTGGCCTTCAGGATATGTTCAGACCTTGTCCGGCTTGGCTGCCGGCCATACACACACCATTACGGAAGCAAACGATCATGCAGCGAGCAAACCGTTCCTCACAACGCGCCCTCTGCCCGCTTCAGTGGTCAGGGGCGACAATAGTTTGCGCTTAGAGGATACCTGGCTGATGGAGCCCGTTCCGCTTCCGGAACCACAGAAGGGTCCAGGCCTCTTGGTCATAAAAGAGAAGAGCGAACAGTATGAAATATTTCGCCGCTATCTGTTCGATTGGCGCACCTCGCTGGTCACGCCGTTTCATCTCTTACTCAATAAAGACGGGCACGCTATCAAGGTCTACTCATCTGCGCCGAGTGCCGCGCAGGTGAAGACAGACTTGGCAAATCCAGGCAAGAGCCTCCCGTTCGCCGGCTTCTACATCGGCACGCCCCACCGCGATTTCTTCAAGTACGGCGCGGCCTATTTGTGGAGCGGCTATTATGAACAGTCTCTGCCGTATCTCCAAGCCGTGCTGCGGCGTACACCGGACAATGCTCGGGTTTTGGTTTTAGTGGGCCAGATTCATCTCCAGGCCAATCGCACCGACGAAGCCGAAAAAAGCTTTCGCGCTGCATTAGCGGTCAATGACAGGAACCCTGAAGCGTGGGCTGGCATGGCGGATGTCTATGAGGCACGCAAGGATTTCGCTCAAGCGAAAGATAGCTACGACAAAGCGCTGGCGGTTAAGCCGGACTTGGTTTACGCTCTGCTCAATGCTGGCCAACTGGCAGACAAGATGAGTGACCAACCACGGGCCGAAGACTATTATCGCCGTGCCCTGACATCGAATCCGCAAAGCCCCGAGGCTGCTAACGGCCTTGGTTTAGCTCTCGCCAAGCAGGGTAACGGGGCCGACGCGAAGAAGTATTTCGAACAAGCCATCGCTGAAAAGCGCGACTTTGCGGGCGCCATCAACAATCTGGGCGTACTATATATTCAGCAAGGCAAGCAGAACGATGCGATCGCCGCGTTTGAATATGGAATCAGCGTGGCGCCGCAAGATGAGACCTGTTACATGAACCTTGGGCGCATCTACGCGCAACAAGGAAAGCTTGACCGCGCCAGGCAACTGATGCAGCAATTACTGGAACGAAAACCCGATAGCGAAACAGCCAAACGAGCCTTACAGGAGTTGAACGGGCGATGATTCCCCTACTACAAGTCGCTGTGGTTTGGGCTACTTTGGTGGCGGATTCCGGCCGTTGCGTCACGCTCGCCGAGAAGCCAGACACGCGCGTGGAGAAGAAGCCCATGATCGCGCCTGGACCGCCGCCTTTATTGAGCTTTCGCTATTACGAAGGCAAAGCCCACCATCGCTTTGGAAACATGGATTTGATGCTGGATGATGCTGGTCATTAGCCACCTCGCATTGGCCCTGCTGTTATCGCGCGATGAAGGCATTCGGGCATTTAACGAAGGGCGTTACTCAGTGGCGTTGACCGAACTGACAGAAGCGGCGAAAGATCTCAGCGACAAACAGGCGCAGCTTTTTCTAGCGCTGACACAAGCCGCTACTGGCAACTGCGCCACTGCTTTGCCAGCCCTAACCGCGCTGACGCAGGAACCGCTCGCCGGGATCGCCGCGGTGAAATGTTACAGCGCCACCGGCTCCGAAACGAAAGCCTTCGAACTGTTAGACGAAATGGCCGCGCGCTGGCCTAATAATGCCGATGTCCTTTATCTAAAGGCCAAATTGCACATGAAAGCCTTCAATGATGCAACCCTGGCGATGTTCCAGCGCACGCCTGCTTCCTACCGGGTGCATGAACTGTCTGCCGAGATCTTCGAAGTCCAAAGCCGTTACGACGATGCGGTCGCCGAATATCAGAAGGCCATCGATATGAATCCGCAGGCGCCCGATCTGCACTTCCGCTTGGGACGGGCCATTCTGATGGCAGGGCACAATAGCGAGTCGCTCAGCAAAGCCGCTACGGCATTTCAAAGCGAGTTGAAACTGAACCCTGAAGACGGCGCGTGCGAGTTCCAATTGGGCCAGATTGCTCAAGTTGAAAGCAATAAGCCGGAAGCCATGGCGCATTTTGAAAAGGCCCTAGCGCTGTCTCCGCAGTTCGTACAAGCCATGATTGCGTTGGGCAAAATGGAAACGCCTGACAAGGCGATCCCCTTGCTGCGTAAGGCTGTCGAATTACAACCCGCCAACGAAACCGCGCATTACGCGCTACTTACCGCCTACCGCAACGCCGGGCAAATCGATAAAGCAAAAGAAGAGAAAGCAATCCTCGACAAGCTGCAGAAACCGCCAGAGGGCGAGTTCAGCGACTTTCTCAAGAAGCTCGGCGAAAAGCCGCCTGCACAGTGATGGTGAAGCTATTACTGGCCGCAGCGATTCTGGTGGCCGATTTTCAAAACGTCGCCAGGCAAGCTGGGCTCACGGACGTTTTTCCGAATGGCGGCGACGTCACCAAAAAATACATTATTGAGACGACCGGGAGCGGCATTGCTTTTATCGACTACGATAATGACGGGCTGCTAGACATTTTCGTTCTTTCGGGCGAGGGCGGCAGCAATCGCATGTATCACAACGAAGGGCACGGGCGCTTTCGCGATGTGACAAAACAGCTAGGCCTTGAATCAACCGGCTGGGCGCAAGGCGTTTGCGCGGGCGATTACGACAATGACGGCTACACCGACTTATTCGTCACCTACTGGGGCGCAAATCATCTCTATCGGAACGTGGGCGGCACTCGGTTCGAAGATGTGACGCAAAAGGCGCACCTGGCGCAAGACCGCACACGTTACAACACCGGCTGCGCGTTTGTTGATATCGACAACGACGGCAAGCTTGATCTATTCGTATCCAATTACTTGAAGTTCGATCCAGCGACAACGCCTTTGCCTGGCGCGAATCCATACTGTTTTTATCGAGGCATTGCGGTGAATTGCGGGCCGCGCGGTTTACCGTTCGACCGCAACATTCTTTATAAGAACAATGGCGATGGGACGTTCAAAGATGTCTCAGCGGAGTCGGGCATCGCGGAACCATTCGGGCATTATTCATTGAGTGTTTTGACCGGTGACTTCAACGAAGACGGATTGCCAGACATCTACGTCGCTTGCGATCAAACCCCTTCCCTGCTCTATATCAACAAAGGGAACGGCAAGTTTGAAGAGGAAGCCGTGATCCGCGGCGTGGCGTTTGACCAGAACGGCAAGGCAATGTCGGGCATGGGATTGGCCGAAGCTGACTACGCCGGCGATGGGCATCCGAGCATCTTTCGCACCAACTTTTCAGACGAGTTTGAGACGCTGTATCACAACCGCGGAGAAGGTAATTTCGACGACGTCACGTTGGACGCAGGGCTCGGACAGAACACTCGCTACGTGGGTTGGGGAACGGGGTTCTTTGATTTCGATAACGATGGCTGGAAAGACATCATGCTCGTCAACGGGCATGTGTTCCCGGAAGTGGAAAAACTGCACATCGATATTCACTTTAAAGATCGGCCGATTCTGTATCAGAACCTGGGGACAGGCAAATTCAAAGATGTGACGCTGAACGCCGGGTCGGCATTCAGCGAACTGCATTCGGCACGCGGCGCGGCATTCGGCGATATCGATAACGACGGAACGTTGGAAGTTGTCGTGAACAATCAGAATGAGGTGCCATCTTTGTTCAAACAAGCTCACAAGGCGGCTGGCCATTGGTTGATTCTCAAGTTGGAAGGCACAAAGGCGAACCGCAGCGCTATTGGGGCGCGCGTCAAGGTTGTTGCGGGTGATCACGCGCAATGGGGCGAAGTGCGCAGCGGCGGTAGCTATCTTTCCCAAAATGACTTGCGTCTGCACTTTGGCTTGGGCAAAGCGACGTCGGTAGAACGCATTGAATTGACTTGGCCCGGCGGCGGACGCCAAGTGCTCGAGCGCCAGTCTGCCGACCGTATACTGAACATCACTGAACCGCGGTAAGTACAATCAGGAACATGCGCCTTGTTGCACTGTTTCTAACCGCGCTAGCGGTTGCCTCCGCTCAGAGCATCCAATATGACGAAAGCCGAAAAGTCTGGCTGCTGAACACGCCGGTGAGTTCGTACGCCATGGGGGTTTCGCCCAACGGACAACTACAAAACCTCTATTGGGGCGGACCGTTGTGGCGCATCGCCGACGTGCCGGCGGCGCAGACCCGCGAGGACATCTCTTCGTTCGATCCGCACGAGATGCTGGAAGCCGAAGAATTTCCGGGCTGGGGCGGCAAACGATTTTATGAGACAGCGCTCAAGGTGACACGAGCCGATGGCGACCGCGATTTAGTCTTGCATTATCAATCGCACAAGGTTGAAGGCGATACGCTCTTCATCACGTTGAAGGACATCAAAGACGACATTGAAGCGGTTCTGGAATACCGCATCTATGCCGACGCGGGAATTATCAGCCGCCGCGCGGTGATTAGAAACAAGAGCAACCAGGCTATTACTTTAGAAAGTGCGCAATCAGCAACCTGGAATTTGCCTCCTGGCGACGGTTACCAGCTCACTTATCTGAGCGGACGATGGGCGGCGGAAACACAGGTGAATCGCGAGCCCATTCACGAAGGAATGAAAGTTCTGGAAAGCCGACTGGGGCACACGGGGCACAATTTCAATCCATGGTTTGCTATCGACAAAGGCGAAGCCACGGAAGAAAACGGCAGCGTTTGGTTTGGCGCGCTGGCATGGAGCGGCAATTGGAAGATCTCGATTGAACAGACGCCTTACAAGCAGGTCAGGGTTACCGGCGGCTTCAATACTTTTGACTTCTCGTGGCCGCTGAAACCGGGGGAACAGCTGGAAACGCCAGCGTTCTTTGCGGGCTATTCGGCGCATGGATTTGGCGAAGCTTCACGCCTGCTACACGGCTTGGAATTAACGGAGATCGAGCCACATGGATCGAAGGCGCGCGTCCGGCCCGTTCTGTACAACTCTTGGGAGGCCACGGAATTTAACGTAAACGAAGCAGGGCAAACGGCGCTGGCACAGAAGGCAGCGAAGTTGGGTGTCGAATTATTTGTGATGGACGATGGTTGGTTCGGCAAACGCAACACCGATCACGCTGGCCTGGGCGATTGGGTAGTAAATCCACAAAAGTTCCCCAATGGTTTGGGCGGGTTGATCAAATCCGTTAACTCTCTGGGCATGGACTTCGGATTATGGGTTGAGCCGGAGATGGTGAACCCAGATAGCGATTTGTACCGCGCGCATCCGGATTGGGTGATGAACTTCCCCGGGCGTCCGCGTAGTGAATTGCGCAACCAACTTGTGCTGAACATGGCGCGCGACGACGTGAAGGAGTACATCTTCGGCGTCTTAGACAAGCTGGTAACAACTTACAAATTCCGCTATTTCAAATGGGATATGAACCGCATCTTTGCCGAACCGGGTTGGCCGGAAGCGGGTAACCAAGCGCAGCGCGAATTGTGGGTTAAGTACGTTTGGAACTACTACGAGATCATGGACCGGTTACGAAAAGCACATCCTGAACTGGAGATTGAATCCTGTTCCGGCGGCGGCGGGCGGATTGATTTGGGAGTTCTGCGTTACGTGGATGAAGTTTGGACGTCGGACAACACCGAAGCGTTTGACCGCTTGCAGATTCAGGAAGGGTTTTCGCAAGCGTATGCGGCGAAGTTCATGTCAGCTTGGGTGACAGACGTACCGAACTCGAATGGACGGAGCACTCCGCTGCGTTATCGATTCCTGGTGGCGATGCAAGGGGCTTTGGGCATCGGGTCAAATCTGAACAAATTCAGTGAAGCCGACATGGCATTGGCGACGCAGATGGTGGCGTTGGATAAACGCATTCGGGAGACAGTGCAGTTCGGTGATCTTTACCGGCTTCTGTCACCGCGCACTAACGACACGACGGCCAATGAGTACGTGGCGAAAGATGGCAAAGAAGCCGTGCTGTTTGCCTTTCGGCATTCGCAGCAGTACAACACGGCGCCGCCAACGATCCACCTGCAAGGGCTTGATCCTAAGGCGCTCTATCAGCTCGAATCGTGGGACGGCAAGAAGCTGGACACACAAAGCGGTGCTTATCTCATGGAGAACGGCATCAACGTGAAGTTGACCGGCGATTTTGATAGCACCGCCTTGTTGTTACATCAGTCTTCGCGATAGTTGATCAGCGGTTTCTGGCTCAGCGGGATGGCCGATTTATAGATCATCGTCTTGAGTTGCCGGTCGAGATCGGCGCGGGCGGCGACGATCACCTCGGGGTGGGCGAACAGGTCGGCCCCCAGCAGAGCGAGAGACTTGGCGGCGATGAGCATTCCCTCTTGCCCAATGCTCATTCCTCCCGCGGCTGCCGCTTGCCAGGTGTGCGGAGCGGAACCGGGTACAAGCGTGGCGGCGGTAAAGCCAATGGTAGGCACAACCCAACTGATGTCACCTACGTCGGTGGAGGCGGCAGGAGCGTTCGGATCGGGAGCACGCAGGGGCACGATGGTGCTGGTGTAATCCCAATGGCCGGCAGCGGCGGGCGGCAGAGTTTTCTGCAGCTCTTCGGCGAAGGCTTTTTGTTCGGGCGTGTAGGTAAAGCCGCCCACTTCTTCGAGTTCGCGCTGGGCAAGTTCGGATAAGGGCGCGTTGGTGAGGACGTTGGCATCGGCGCTGATCACCTTCACGTCCACGGTCGTCTCCGTCATCAGCGCTGCGCCTTGGGCGATCTTCTGAATGCGGTTCCAAATGTCGGTGAGCACTTCACCCGATGGGCTGCGCGCGGTAAGGAAGATCTGCGCAAGATCTGGCACCACGTTGGGAGCAACGCCCCCTTTAGTGATGATGTAGTGAATGCGCGACGAACTCGGCACGTGCTCGCGCATGAACTCCACACCGTTACCCATGAGCATCACCGCGTCAAGTGCGGAACGGCCGCGATCGGGCGCGAAGGCAGCATGCGAGGCAATGCCATGAAAGGTGAACTTAGCGGAACTATCGGCCAAGGTGCCGCCGTTGAAGACTTCATTGCGATCGGCCGGATGCCAGTGCAGCACCACATCGACATCCTTGAACAAGCCAGCACGCACCATGTAGACCTTACCCGAACCGCCTTCTTCGGCAGGGGTTCCATAGACGCGCAAGGTGCCAGCCACATGATTCTTCTCCATATACTGCTTGAGCGAGACAGCGGCGAGGGCGGCAGCGGAGCCGAGTAAATTGTGTTCGCAGCCATGGCCGGGCGCGGCGTTCACGACAGGCTTGCGAGTGGGCGAAGCCTCTTGGCTGAGCCCGGGAAGTGCATCGAACTCGGCCAGAATGCTTATGACGGGCTTGCCGGAACCATAGCTGGCGACAAAGGCGGTGGCCATATCGGGCATGGGCTTTTCCACGTTGAAGCCGGCCGCTTTCAACTTCTCTTGCAGCAGGGCGGAACTTTTTTCTTCGTGATATCCAAGTTCGGCGTAATCCCAAATCTGCTTCGAGACGCGTTGATATTGCGGACCGTTATCACTAACCAAGGCGAGAATCTGCGAATGGTTGACAGATTGCGCGCTCAGCGATGCGGCCAGCAGCAGTACAAGAAGATGTGAAGGCTTCATCTGTGGATTCTCGCATGAGTCAACATGCTATAGTCACGTTCAAATTCCCAAATTCTCAGCTATGAAGATACTGTCAGCCCTATTTCTGTTCGCAGCCCTTTTAGCCGCACAACCAGAGACACCGCCGAAGCCCGCGGCAGAAGCGCTTAGCGAGGAAAAGCCAGTCGTCACCCATCACAAAATGACGATGGCGGGCAGGGCTCTTTCGTACACCTCGACCACCGGCTTTTTGCCGATCAAAGATGACCAGGGGCACCTGGAAGCGCGCATGTTCTACGTCGCCTATACGCTGGACACGACGGGTCCGAAGCGCCCGCTCACGTTTGCGTTCAACGGCGGGCCGGGTTCGGCGACTATCTGGCTGCACATGGGCTGCTTTGGTCCGAAACGCGTAAAGATGAGGCCTAACGGCTTCATGCCTCCGCCGCCGTTCGAGTGGGAAGACAACCAGAACACGATTCTGGACAAAACGGACTTGGTGTTCGTAGACGCGATTGGGACGGGCTACAGCCGCGCGACGACGCCGGAAATGGGCAAGAAGTTCTGGAGCGTTTCGGGCGATATCGCGGCCTTCGGCGAGTTTATCCGGCTCTATCTGCAGAAGAATTCGCGCTGGACTTCGCCCTTGTTCCTGGCAGGCGAAAGCTATGGCACCACACGGGCTGCGGGGCTTTCAGGTTATCTTGGTTGACCACGGCATTGCGGTCAACGGCGTTGTTCTCATTTCCACGATTCTCAATTTTGAAACCGTCAGCTTTGGCATCGGCAACGATTTGCCTTACATTCTTTATCTGCCCACTTACGCGGAGACGGCGGCGTATCATCATAAACTGGCGGCGGAACTGGAAAAAGATCCCGAAGCGCTACGGCAGGAAGTGGAAAAATTCGCAGCCGGCGAATATACTTAGCTTTGCAACAGGGCGACGCGATTGATCCAAGCTTGCGGCAATCAGTCATAGATAGTTTAGCGCGTTACACGGGCTTAAGCAAGCAGTATATTGGGCGCTGGAACTTGCGAGTAGATCTTTCTCACTTTGATACGGAATTGCTGCGCGAGGACGCCAAGATTGTAGGCCGACTGGATGGACGTTTCACCGGACCCAACGAAACGGCTACGCAACAGACACCGGAATTCGACCCGAGCGAAGCGGCGATTCGACCACCGTATACCGCGGTGTTCGGCGACTACGTGAAGACTGAACTCGGATTTCAATCGGATTCGGTCTACTACGTGCTAGGGGGCGGCATTGGGCGCTGGGATTTTGATACGGGCGGGCGCGCTGGTTTCGCGGATACAACACAAGCGCTGCGGCGCGCTTTTGCGAAGAATCCCTTTCTGCAGGTTTATATTGCGGAAGGATTCTACGATGCGGCCACGCCTTACTTCGCGGTTGAATACACTTTCAACCATATGGGATTGACCCCCGAAGCGCACAAGAACATTACGCGCGGGCACTTTAACGCCGGTCACATGGTTTATATCGATAACGAATCGATGAGCAAGCTGAAGCAAGACGTAGATGCGCTTTTGACCGGTCTATAGCCAAGTAACAGGCTCGACTGCTTACAATAAATAGAACACTTAATCATGATGCATCTGCGCTGCAGCGTAAGCGACTGCGGAACCACACTAGACTTGCACGACCGCGCACTGCCTGCCCCAAATGCGGCGATCTGCTGGAAGTCGTTATAGACCCTCCACCGGGCGACGCGGCCGACATACGAAGGCGCTGGCTAGGCCGAAGGCTCTCAAACGAATTACGCGACACATCCGGCGTTTGGCGCTTTCGCGAACTCTTGCCCGATGTCTACGGCCCGCACGGCGTAGTGACGCTAACCGAAGGCAACACACCCATAGTGCGCGGGCAGAAGACTTTGTCTTTGGCTGGACTGAAGGATCTTTCGTTCAAACACCTGGGCTGGAATCCGACCGGATCATTCAAAGATCTAGGCATGACAGCTGGCATTACGGAAGCCAAGTTTGTGGGGGCGAAGGCGGTAGCTTGCGCTTCGACAGGCAATACCGCGGCAGCGCTTGCGGCTTATGCGGCACGCGCTGGTATGGCTGGCCGCGTTTATCTACCGGCCGGACAGGCTTCTGCCAACAAACTGGCGCAAGCTTTGGATTACGGCGCAGAGACGATTCAAATCAACGGCAACTTTGACGATGCGCTGAATACGCTGCTTGCTTCGAACGACCCAGACTTGTACTTTCTGAACTCGATCAACCCGTTTCGGATTGAAGGACAGAAGACAGCCATGATTGAGATGCTGGAACAACTGGGCTGGCAGGTTCCGGATTACCTGGTTGTGCCGGGCGGTAACTTGGGCAATTCGTCGGCGTTTGGCAAGGCGTTCATTGAGTTGAAGAAGTTCGGTTTTATTGAGAAGACGCCGCGCATTGTGATTGTGCAGGCGGCGGGCGCCAATCCACTGGCGCAGATGTGGGAATCGGGCGCAAGTGAGTTGCATGCGGTGGCCGAACCGGAGACGGTAGCAACGGCGATTCGAATTGGCAATCCGCGCTCGTGGAAGAAGTCGCTTCAGGGTGTGCGCTTCACCAATGGCTACGTGCTGGACGTGACCGATGAAGAGATAGGCGAGGCGAAGGATTGGATTGGGCGCGATGGCATTGGCTGTGAGCCGGCATCGGCGACCACGCTCGCGGGCATTCGCAAGCTGACGCAAGCGGGCAAGATGGAAGCGGACGCCAAAGTGGTTGCCATCCTCACCGGGCACGTGTTGAAAGACACGGATTACATCATCAAGCATCACAAAGAACACGCATCATGAGCCGCCGCGTAGAGATTCGTGTGCCGGCGTCGATTGCCAATCTTGGGCCGGGCTTCGACACGCTGGCGGTGGCGGTACAGCTTTATCTAAACCTGACGGTGGACATACTGGATGGGACGAACGAACTGACGTTCGAGTTTCCGGGCATCAAGATTGATGGTGAAAACTACATAGAGCGGGCGTTCCAGTTTGCGGCGCGCCAACGCGGCGGCAACTTCCCTTCCCTGCATGTGGTGGTACATACCGACATTCCGATGAAGAGCGGATTGGGAAGTAGTGCGGCGGCGACTGTGGCTGGTTTGCGGTTGTATGAAGCGGTGGCGGGACCGCTGCCCGAGCAAGGATTGCTGAATGCGGCATGCGCGCTTGAAGGGCATCCGGACAATGTGGCGGCCGCGCTGCTGGGTGGGTTGACGGTGAGTTGCCAGTTGGCGGACCGGTCGGCGTTCGCGGTGAAGTTGGATTGGCCAGCGCAGTTGCAGTTCATGGTACTGACGCCGGAGTACGCGCTTTCGACTTCGGCTTCGCGCGGAGCGTTGCCGGAGTTTGTTTCGCGGGAGGATGCGGTTTTCAATCTGCAGAGGGTGGCGTTGCTGTTGCAGGCGGTGCAGAGCGGGAAGCATTCCCTGTTGAGAGAGGCGCTGCATGATAGGATTCATCAGCCATACCGGCAGAAGCTGGTGCCGGCGTTAGAGGAGATCTTGGCGATGGATCATCCTGATTTGCTAGGGGTTTGTTTGAGTGGGGCGGGACCGTCGATCGCAGGGTTGGCGGAACGGAATTTTGAGGAGATTGAGGGGATGTTCAGCGAGGCTTATCAGAAGACGGGGTTGCCGTTCGTGATAAGAAGGCTGGCGGTGCACGGGTAGAAGAACGGCTGAGACTGGGCAGCGCGAGTGCGACACACCATTGCTTTTAGACGGTGGTGGCAAGTTTGCCGAGGTGGCATTCTTCGTGGACAGCGCGGACGGCGCGGTCGAGCATGTCAAGGCGGACGATGATACCGATGGTGAGTTCGCTGGAGCCTTGGGCGATGGCGATGATGTTGGTGTTTTCGCGGGAGATGGCGGTGAACACGCGGCCAGCGAGACCGGGGGTGCCTCGCATGCCTTCGCCGACAACGGCGAGGAGGCCGACATTTTCATCCACTTCAATCGGACGCAGATAGCCGTGCGTTAGTTCTAGGGACAGGTTTGATTCGAGCGCTTCCATGGCGGCGGTGACATCGGATTTTCGAATCAAGAAACAGAAGGTCTGGCGGTAGCTAGAGCTGGTGAGGACGAGGATCTCGACGTTGGCCAAGGCGAGGGCATCGAGAGCGCGGGCCATGAGACGGGTGCCACTCAACACGGCGTTAGCCGGTTCCATGGATATGAGCGCGACGTTGTTCATGGACGTGACGGCGCGGGCGCCTTTCGGTTCGTCAAAACTCGAGACAATCTTGGTGCCGGGCTTGTGCGGGGCGAAACTGTTTTTGCTCCAGACCGGGATTTGCTTTTCAACCAACGGGGCCAAGGTCCTAGGATGCAAAACTTTGGCGCCGTTATATGCGAGTTCGGCGGCTTCCGCGTAAGTCACTTCATCGAGCACAGCAACATCTTTGACAAGGCGGGGGTCGGCCGTCATGATGCCATCGACATCGGTCCAGATCCAGAGTTCTTGCGCGTCGAGCGCGGCGGCCAAAATGGAGGCGGAAAAATCGGAACCACCGCGGCCTAATGTGGTGGGGCGGCCGTCGGCAGTGGCGCCGTTGAAGCCGGTGATGATAGGAACGATTCCTTGCGCGATAACGGGTGCGAGTTTGGCAGCGCACTTTTCGCGAGTAGCGTCCATTTGCGGAGAGGCGTTGCCGAAGACGGCGTCGGTGATGATGACTTCGCCGCCATTGACGGCGACAGCTTGGAGACCGGTGGATTCGAGAAAGTGCGCGAGCAAAGCAGCGGAAAGACGCTCGCCGATGGCGATGGCTTCATCCACCGAACGCGGCGGACGTTCACCTAACATCAATATGCCTTTGGCGATGCGTTGATATTCGGTAATGAGACCGGCTACATCTTGCGAGGCGGCGGCGCAGGCGGGCGTGCCTTTGCCGAGCAGTTGTTCGGCAGCCTCGAGATGGCGGGCTTGCAGGGCTTCGACACCGGAGGTGACGGCGGCTTTGTCACCGACTTCGGCGCGGCGCAAGGTTTCGAGCAAGAGGTCTGTGACCTTGGACATGGCCGACACGACGACGGCCAAAGGACGTTCCTTTTTTTGCCCGGCGATGATATCGGCAGCCACACGCATCCGTTCGGCGCTGCCCATGCTGGTGCCGCCGAACTTCATGATTAGGAGGTTCTTCAAAATTGTCCTTCCGAACTTATATTTTCGCAAATGGGGCGATTCTGGATTGGATAGCTTATTCAATATGATGCTGAATTCCCGACTGGTGATTATCGGTGCCTGGTTGGTGGCCGTGATTTTTTGGTTAGTGGGCACTATTAAGACGAAGGCCACGGTGCGGCAGCAGACGCTCGGTTCGCGTCTGGTAGAGGTTTCGCCGTTGGTGTTGGGCATTGTACTCTTGCGCACGGACCGAGAGCTTTTTCATTGGCTGGCGGTCCGCTTTGTTCCGGCCACGGCGGTCTGGCAAATGATGGGCGCGGGCATAACTGTGGCAGGCGTAGCCTTTGCGCTTTGGTCGCGGTTCTTCTTGGGCAAGAACTGGAGCGCGACGGTGACGGTAAAACAAGACCACGAGCTGATTCGAACGGGTCCTTATAGTGTTGTGAGACATCCTATTTACTCCGGCTTTCTGTTGGCAATTTTGGGAACCGCGATTTACGACGGCGAGTACAAGGGCTTGCTCGCGCTGGTATTATGTTTCGCGGCATGGAAGATCAAATCGATGCACGAAGAGGCGTTCATGCAGAGCGAGTTTGGTGATGAATACACGCAGTACAAGCGTGAGGTGAAAGGGTTAGTGCCGTTTGTTTGGTAAGCGGCTGCGCTGGGCAGCGCAAGAGGGGACACTGCTGGCACGTGTGATGCTTGGTGTACGGCTGTAGTGACGTGAGCTCGCAATGTCCCCACTTGCATTGGCGATTTATGCGGCTTTGCCCTTCTTTTCGGCGCGAAAGGCGGCGACGAATTGGTCGAAATTGAGGTTGCGGCCGCGGGTGAGCTTGCAATAAACGGCATTTTTGCGGTGGTAAGCGAGCATTTCCTCACTTGTAAAAACGAACCCAAATTCGCGTAAGTCGTTGACAGTGATGTTATGTTTTTTCGCGTCTTCGAGGAGGAGGGCGGCGCGATCAAGTTCGTTGATTTGCGCGTTGTTGCGCTCCTTCGCTTTTTGAAGACGCGCGGCTTGCATGGCTTGCAGGTCGGCGATATCCGACTTCAACTGACTGCGGAGGCGACGCTCCTGCAGGGTAATGTTATTCAGATCTCTGCGGTAGGTCAGGAAGATCTGACCTTGGAGGGCGGCAGCGCGCTTGATGGGATCGGTTTCGTCCGCAACGAGATGGGCGCAGTGGATTTCGCCAGCGGCATAGACGCTGGCTTCGAGAGGATTGATGCGCAAGAGACGCCATTCTGAGTCCGCAATAAATTGGACGAGGGTTTTTTCCCGGTCGTCTGCGGGAGCGAATTCGGCGAAGTGGCGCTCGAGGTGTTCACGATAGGCGGCGGCGTCTTCCTCTGACAGGAGTACGGTTCTGCCGGTGAGGCCTGTTTTGACGGCGTTCATGCAAGACCGGAGCTTACCGGCATCGGTTTTTGGGCCGGTACTAGCTTCAGCGTTTTTCTTATTGGCATCGATTTGAGCTTCAGTGGCCATGATGATTTCTCCTTTGTTGTTTCTCTAAGCAGAAACAAAAAGGCCCGCAGCAGAGTGACACTCTGGCGGACCTGATTGAAGTTAGCATAGGGACCCCTACGAAACGAACTACAGCGGTGGCAAGATAAATGGTTTATCCACAGGGTAAGCTATTGATTATATGCTGGATACTTTTTTTCGAGTTTATTTTCTCGATCTGTGACTCAAAAATTCGAACGGGGCTCTTTCAAAGAGATGGCTCGTAAGTGATTGGCAATAAGCAACTTACCGGGAAGACATTCTCAGCCATGTTTTTCCGTCGTCGGCGGTGATCCAGCGGGTGGAAGGGGATTTGATTCGAACGATGCCGTTGGACTTGATTTCGACAGCGGTGATGGGTTCGAGCAGGGGCGTTGCGCCGTCGGAGACGATGGTGATGTTCCAGTGGGAGCCATTATCGGTGGAGTGAAACAGAGTGCCATGTTCGGCGCCAACCCAGACTTCGTGGCCTGCGACGGCGAGGGAGAGCATGCTGGTGGATGAGTCTAAGCGGACGGTGGTCCAATGGCTGCCGCCGTCGTCGGAGGTGCGGATGGTGCCGGGGGGCGTGGAATCAAGGCTCCAGAGTTGGTTATTTACAAGAGTACTTGGTGACTTACTAAGTACGAGAGGGCGAACGGCGAAGGCGCGGGTGGGCGCGGAGGCTGCGGCTGACGGGGGTGCGCTCACTTGTGGGAGAAAACGATTGCCGGGGGAATCGGTTTGTGCGACGGCGCCGGCAAGGACAGCTTGCTTTTCAAGTTCGGGCGGAGGCGGGGGCAAGATGGCTTGCGATTGAGGCGCTACAGCCGGGGCAGGAATGATCTTGAAGGTGGGTGCGTTCTGCCGCACGTGTACTGGAGCAGGCAGAGGTGAGACGGGCGAAGAGGGTGCTGGGGCGACTTCGAGTCGCGGCGGCGGAGCAGCAGTCCGAGCTTGGGGCGGCACGGGGATTACGTTCGTTGGCGCCTGGCGGTGCATGACGGTGAACGTGAGCAAGGCAGATGCGGCGAGGGCGAGGGGCCAACGAAGGGTACGCCAGGAAATAGCGGCTGGCGCTGGTATGGCAACGGGTGTGTCGTTTGAGACGAGCGAGAGAATCTCCCGGCAATCGGCGCAATCGGCTAGGTGAGCTACGACGTGCCGGCGCTCTTTCGGGGCCAGGCGATTTTCGGCAAGGGCCGTGAGAAGGTCGGCATCGGGGTGCGGCGTAGCGACGGCACGCTTCTGACGCTGGGCCAACCGATCTGCCAAAAGTTTGGAAAACGATGCCATATGAAGGAACGCTTACGCTCGCCTTTCTTGCGCCAGTTTTTCGCGCACGTTGATTTCGAGGGCACGGACATCGGTTTCTAAGAGTTCTTCGGCGGCGCGGCGCGACAGGCCGGCCTTGATGAGACGCGCGACAATTTGCTTGCGCAGGCGGGTGGTGATTTTTTCAATACGGCGGCTCACAGTTGATTCATGCAGGCCGAGCATGCGGCCGATTTCAGCTAAGGTGCGCTGATCCAGATAATAAGATGCGAGAACGAGGCGGTCTTCGGCGTCAAGATCTGCGAGAGCGGCGTCGGTGGCGGCGGCCAAGGCTTGCTGGTTGGAAGCGATGGGCAACGGAGCATCAGATGAGGTGGATGGTGTCTCGATGGAATCGTCGAAAGAAACCAGGTTGCGCTCGCGGCGGAGGCGGTTGATTTGTTGCTGAGCTAATACGGTTTTCAGCCAGCCTTCGAGGGAGCCGCGGCCGAGGAACGAATCAAATTTCGAGATGCGTAAGCCGTCGTCTTGCACGCGGGTGCCGAAGAGGTCGGCGTAAAGAGAATCGGCGAGTTCGCGGCCGCGCGTTTCGTCGCGGGCGATGGCGATGCCGGCAGCGTAGAGTTTTTCGCGGTAACGGGTGAGGAAGTGTTCCCAGGCGAGCGGATTTCCGCGGGCGCAGGCACGGGCTAAGACAACTTCATTGAGACGGGCGGAGTCAAGAGCGGGGAATTGCGCGAGCCAAGCAACGAAATCTTCGCGGGAGACGGCGAATTGGGCAGCGCCGCTTTCGGTGTAAAGCCGTGCGATTTCGTTTGCAGGAAGACTCATGCGAGCGCCAAGGACCGATTTACCACCAGCAAAAAAAGTTTGCAAGAAGTGCAGAACCAATCGATCTCTTGGACGAGCAACTGAACGGAAAGTTGCACGCAATCAAAAAAGATTTTGGAGGTTTACCCGATGAAGGCGATTTGGAGCCTGTTAGGCAGCGCTTTGTCTTTTGTAACACTGATGACGGCTGGAGAGCAGCAATACCGCGTGCTGCCGCCGGTGACTCAAGGGAATTTGACGGTGTTTCCGGTGGTAACGGGCGGCGCTACCCCGGACACGAAAGTGTTTATGACGTTGGATGAAGGGATTCGTTCGGGCGAAGTGGTGATTACGGAGACGGGTCGGGCACAGGGTTTGGTCCGGCCGCGCGTTGAAACGAATGACGGTGTTTTGCGCGAAACGTGGCCGCGCATTCCGGTTCCGGAGTTGCCTAGGATGCCGAGTGCGAGCGTGAATGAGTTGTCGTTGATCAACAATTCGGCGCGGCCTTTGCTGCTACTGGCCGGAGAGATTGTGACGGGCGGGAAGCAGGACCGCGTGGTGGGGAAAGATCGAATTATTCCGGCGCATAGTGAGCCCGTGGCGCTGGGCGTTTTTTGTGTGGAACCGCATCGGTGGACAGAGATGTCGGCGCAATTTAAGACGCTGGGTTCGACGATGGCGCAGCCGAGTGTACGCGCCCAAGCTCTGTTTGCGCAGAATCAGCAGGGGGTTTGGAATGAGGTGGAGAAATCTCGGAATTCGTTTGTGGCCACGCTGCCTGCGCCGGCGGCTGCACCGGTGAAGCAGTCTTCGTCTTATGCGGTGGCGATGAAGAGCGGGGCGGTGCAGGGGGAGATTGACGGGGTGGCGAAGCCAATTGAGCAATCGTTCGACTCGCTGATTCAACACTTGCGGGCGGAGAATGCGGTGGGCGCGGTGGTGGCGATGAATGGCGAAATTATTTGGGCGGATGTTTTGCCAGTGATGATTTGCTGAACCGGTATTGGCCGAAATTAATTCGGTCGTATGCGGCGGAGTCGTTTGGGTATGCGCACGGGGTGAGATTTCAGAAGCCGCCGACAGTGGATGATGCGCAGCAGTTTTTAGATAGGGTGTCGGGGAATCATGAGACGGTGGAGAGTGAACCGGGGCTTTACCGGCAGACGGAGATTCGTGGGGATAACTACAGAACGTTTATTTTGACTTCGCTGCTGCCGGGGAAAGCGTATATGGTGCATTTGGCGAAGATGAAGGAATAGAGGGCGTGCGATTCTGAGGCTAGGGTGATTCGCAGTAGCATCAGATCGCTTTGGAAAACGCCAATGTTTACGGCGCTAGTAGTGGGGACACTGGCGCTGGGGATTGGCGCGAATACGGCGACGTTTAGTGTGCTGAAGGCAATTGCGCTGAACCCGCTGCCTTATCGGAATCCGGAAAGATTAGTAACAATCGCGGAGGCGGATAGTCATACGACGAATCCGCAGGATTCCGCTTACGCAACGATGTGGGAGTGGCGGATGCGGAGCCATTCGTTTGCGCGCATCTGCATGTGGGGCGACTACGCATTGCGGCCTTTGCGCGACGGGCATGCCGATTTCTTGCGCGGCGAAGCGGTGAACTATGACTTCTTCGACATGCTGGGCATTGGGATGTTACTGGGCAGGACGTTTACGGCAGAAGACGACCGGCCAGAAACGGCTGACACCCTAATTCTGAGTTACGGACTTTGGATGAGTTACTTTGGCGGCGATCCGGCGGTTCTGGGTCGTAGCGTTCCGATGGCTAACGGCGACCGCTTCCGAGTGATCGGTGTTTTGCCGGCGAATTTTCATCCGATCCATATGTCGAATCCAGGGGAGATTCCGCAGTTTTTTGTGCCGCTCGGATTTGGCGCAGATGAGCGGCAGTGTCACTCTTGCCGCGGACGGAGAGTGATCGCGGAGCTCAAGCCTGGAGTCACTGTGGCGCAGGCACGGGCGGAACTCAACGGAATCATGCGTCAATTGGTACGCGAATATCCGAATGATTATGCGAGAGACGCGTCTGTATTGCTGATGCCATTGCGGGAGAACTTACTGGGTCGGTTTGATACGGCGTTGATGATTTTGTTTGGCGCGGTGGGATTGTTGCTGTTACTAGCTTGTAGCAATGTGGCGAACTTACTTTTGGCGCGAGCGACAGGGAGACAGGCGGAGATGGCGCTGCGAGCATCGTTGGGCGCGGGCCGTGGGAGGTTGGCGTGGCAGATGCTGGCGGAGAGTCTTGTGTTGTCACTCATGGGAGGTTTGGTGGGAGTTGGCTGCGCGTTTGCGGTGACAAGGTGGATTGGGCATGTGGGCGCGAGCGAGATTCCGCGCGTTGATGAGATTGGGCCTGACGGTTGGATGCTGTTGTGGGGAGCGGCGGTGAGTGTGTTTACGGGCCTGTTGTTCGGGATGGCGCCGGCGTGGGAGGCGGTGCGGATTGATTTGCGGTCGGTGTTGCAAGGCGCGACGAATTCAAGTTTGCCGAGAGCGAAGCACCGGGTTCTGAACACGCTCGTTGCCGCGGAGATTGCGTTGGCGTTTGTGCTGGTTTTGGGAGTCGGGCTACTGGGCAAAAGTTATGGAAAGCTGATGGCAGTGGATCCGGGGTATGATCCGCGTAACGTACTCACGCTGAGTATGTTGCCGCAGAGGGCGAAGGTGCCTACGTCGGAAAAAGTGGTGGCTGAGTACGACTCAGTGGTGCGGCACATGAAAGAGATCCGAGGGGTGGAAGAGGCGGGTTATGCGAGTACGCTGCCGCTAAGTCATCCACAAACGGGCCGGCTTTATGTGCGGGAGCAAGGGGTGCGGCCGAAGGCGGAGGCGGCGCAGATCAATACTTATGTTGTGTCGCCGGGGTATTTACGGGCGATGAAGATTCAATTAATGCGCGGGCGGCTTATAGATGAACGGGACGCGCGGGGGTCGGCAGCGGTGGCGCTAGTGAGCGAGAGTTGTGCGCGGGAACAGTTTGGCGGAGCGGATGCGATTGGGCAGCATGTGCGCTTAGGAGATGACGGCGGCGTGTGGGCGGAGGTAGTGGGCATTGTGGGAGATGTTCACCAGTACGGTTTGGACAAGGCGGCTGATCCGGCGGCCTATTTTGCGTATACGCAGGTGGCGGATGCGCAAGGTTATGCGAGTTTGGTGGTTCGCTCGCGGGTGGATTTGGCGCGGATCGAGCCGGCGGTGCGAGCGGCTTTGTATGCGGCTGATCCGGATTTGCCGGTTTTTCATTTGCAGCCGATGGATGCTTATACAGCGAAATCGTTGGCGAGGCGGACGTTTGCGTTGGGGTTGAGCTCGGTGTTTGGGGTGATTGCGTTGCTATTGGCGACGTTGGGGATTTATGGGGTGGTGAGTTACACGGTGGGATTGCGAACGCGCGAGGTGGGGATTCGGATGGCGATTGGGGCGGGCAAGGGTGATGTGTACCGGTTGATTTTGCGCGATGTGCTGATGACGGCGGTGGTGGGTTTGGCTGCGGGGTTAGTGATGGCGCTTTGGGCGGGACGGTTGATTGAGAATTTGTTGTTTGGGGTGGCGGCGACGGATGGGGTGACGATAGCAGGGGTGGCGGGGTTGATTTGTGGGGTGGCGCTGGTGGCGGGATTTCTGCCTGCACGGCGGGCGGCGGGGATTGAGCCGGTGCAGGCGTTGCGGGATTCTTAACGCAGCCGTTTACTTGCCCATGCAATTTCCTGTAAATTAAATGCATGGGCATCGAATTGGCAAACATTCACTCTTTGAGCGAGTTCCAGCGCAACGCCCGGAATCACATCCGGAAACTCAAAGCAACTGGTAAGCCGGCCGTCCTTACCGTGAATGGCCAAGCGGAGGTGGTGGTTCAGAGTGCGAAAGGGTACCAGCAGCTTCTTGATCGACAAAAGGAATTGCTGGAAACCGTCCAGGGTATCAGCCGGGGCCTAGACCAAGCGAAGCGCGGCGAAATCCGTCCGATGCGTGAATTCCTCGTAGCCCTCGCCAAGGAGCACGGAATCGCCCTTAAGTGACACATTACACCGTCACGGTCACACCAGAGGCCCAGGCAAATATAAGAGAAGCCTTTCTCTACATAAGTGGACGAAACCCGCTCAACGGTGAACGGTGGCTGCGGGCTCTGTACAAGCAGGTTGACACGCTAGAGCGGTTCCCGGAACGTTGCGCCTACGCCCGTGAGCGGTCGCTTCTGGGAAATGAGCTTCGCCAAATGCTCTTTAAGAGTCATCGGATTATCTTTCTTGTCGATAAACCGAAACGGATCGTTATTGTTTTGTACGTCCGCCACGGAAGACGCAAGACAATTGGCGAATCGCCGTTTGCGGAAGATTAAGCTCTATGACGACAGCCCGCTCGGCGTGCCGCCTGAATCGCGCTGCTTAACTTCGCTTCGATCGAAGGTGGCGGTAAGGTTTAATTTATGGCGAAGAAACATGCATACTCGGCGACGGTGACATGGACGGGGAACACTGGTAAGGGGACGTCGGGTTATCGAGATTACGCGCGGTCTTATGAGATTGCGGCGAAGGGAAAGGTGACGATATTAGGTTCGTCCGATCCGGCGTTTCGGGGGGATGGGAGCCGGTGGAATCCGGAGGATTTGCTGGTTGGGTCGGTAGCGGCTTGTCACAAGCTTTGGTATTTGCATTTGTGCGCGGAGGCGGGCGTGGTGGTGGTGGCTTACGTGGACGAAGCGGAAGGGGTGATGGAGGAGATGGCGGATGGCGGGGGTCAATTTGTGCGAGTGATGCTGAGGCCGCGGGTGCGGGTGGCGGATGGGAGCGATAAAGAGAAAGCGCGGGCGCTGCATGAGGCGGCGCATGAGAAGTGTTTTATTGCGCGGTCGGTGAACTTTCCGGTTCATTGTGAGCCGGTGATTGAGTAAGGGTCTAGAACTGACAGTCGTAGAAGAAGGCGAGTCCTGCTCGGCGATCGATGAATAGGCGGTAGCGGGATCGGCCAGAGAGGTCGCCCCAAATCTGATATTGCGAGAGTGGCTTTGGTGTGAACCAGGAGGGTTTGGCTCCGCACTGGTCTTCTGCCTGGCTGGCCTCCAGTTGGGTGAGGTCGGGTTGGATGATTTTGGGGAAGTCAGCGGCGGGGGGCTTTACTTCGAAAAACATCCATTGTTCGAGGGTGAAGTGGGGGCTGCGCTCGTACTGGGAATGGAGAATGGACCAGCCTTTGGGAATGGGTCCGCCGTAGGCACGCTGCCAGTTATTAGGGTCGTCGGTCCAGCTGCCTGATTTGAGATATCCGCAGCCGGTGAGAAAGACTAGCAGCGAACTGGCGAAGAGGAGCTTCATCAATGTCAGTAAAAGTTGAGAGCGCCGGGGATGGGTGCGCCATAGAAGTAGTAAGTTGCTTCGTAGGGGACGGACGTTTCGCTTTTGAGATTTGATGCGCTGCAACCGGTAGCTGGGGCAACGCCGCCTTTCGTGGCCAGACGCTGGATACTTTGGACGCGGGAGAAGAATCCTTTATCGCTGTGAGTGACCGCTTTGAGCAGAAGCCAAGGGATGGATCCTTTTTCGGAAGACGGCTGGCTGGCGACCATCTTGCCGACGACTTGGCTACCGTCGGTGTATTCCCACGTAGGTCCGGCGAAATGGCGGCCGACCGATCCGGCGCTTTCGCTGTAGAGCTTGGCATCGGGGGCCTTCAGCTTTCCAGGCAGGAGTAGCAGTGGCGTCGGTGGAGTTTTGGCAGACGTAGATTTGCGAGCCTTTGCCTTGGAGCTTGATGAGCAAGACTTGGCCTGCGGGAGGTCGGAGTGCCTTGGGACCGACCGGTTCTGGATTGGCGAGTTGGGCGAAAACGAGAGCGGCGATGAGCATGAGCGTTCCTTCTTTACTTTAGTGCCTGGCGCATTTCACCAACAACACCGAGCGGTCATCTTCGGCGGTACCGTGGAGATTGGTGGCGTCGATAAGTGCGCTCAGGATTTCGGCTAGCGGACGGGTCGCGTTGAGGGAGAGAAGCTTTTTTATGGCGGGGACGCCGAATTCTTCGTCCTGCTTGTTGGTGAGTTCTGCGACGCCATCGGTGAACATCAAGAAAAGGTCAGCGGGTTGAGCAGCGACAGAGCCGGTGTCAAACTGGCGGTGGTTGAACATGCCCACGGGAAAATTGGAGCATTCTAATTCAGAAACCTCGCCGGTGGCGGCGTGAAAGTGCAGGATGGACGGGTGGCCGGCGGTGCAGTATTCTAGTTGGCCGTCGTTGCAAGCAAGATAGGCGAACGTGGCATACATTTCTGGCTTTTTGATGGGATAGAGAACGTCGTTGAGTCGCTCGAGGAGGGTGCCATCCTTTTCACTGGAGGAAAGGTGCATGCGGGCGGCGCTTTTGACCATGGCCATGACGACACCGGGGGCGACGCCGTGACCGGAGACGTCGGCCACGTAGGCGATCCAATTCTGGTTGTGGGCGAAGACATCTACCAGATCGCCGCCGACTTCGCCGCTGGGTTGGGAGCGGGCGCAGAATTCGAAGGCGCCGATTCCCGTGTCGATGGGCGGGACGAGCACGCGGTGGATTTCGGCGGCGAGGAGCATTTCGGTGTGGACGCGGGCATAGCGGCGGCCTTCCGCGATGGAGACGAAGACGAAGCAGAAGTAGCCGAGGATGACACCGATGAGTGTGAGGTAGCCATCGAGTTGCAGGCGCGAATGCAGCGTGGCAATCTCGGATGCGTTCATCTGGCTTGGGAGAGGATGCTCCGTGTAGGTGTTGCCGAGCCAACTCATGAGAGCGACTTCGAGAAGAAACAACGGGATGAAAGCTTTCCAGCATTGAGCACCCAGGCGGAAGCCCCAGAAGGCGTAGGCGACAGAGAAGAGGGCGATGAGCAAAGTGCCGATGGCGTAATGGACAGCGCCGTGGCGGCCCATTTCGCCGACGTCGGAGGCGACGGACGTGGTGGTGAAGATTAGAAAGACGCCGAGGAGAAAGATGAAGATGGATTTGCGGGGGACCGATTTGAGGAACGAGGGGGGCTGGGTCATGAATCTTTTGCCAATGACTATAGCAGCCCGGCGCGGTCGAAGAGAGTCGTTGAGTTTAGCGCGAATGCGGGGAAGGCGACTTACGGCCACCAAACTTCGTGAGCGAGCATGCCGGGGAGGTTTTGTTGGGCTTCCTCAATGAAGCGTTGCCAGCCGACGGATCTTTCGTTGACTTCGAAAGTCGTGGCTGGCGTAGCAATGAGCAGGCAGATGAGATCGGTGCTGAAGCAATCGCGCTTGAGAGCAACAATTTTAGTGACGTCCCGCCAATTGATCGCGCGAGACGCTTGCGTGCTTTTGCTATCGCACGAAATGACGAAACCAGACTCATTACAGGCGATTTGGGTACGAGTGGGTGTGCCTCTTATAAATCGCAACAAGAACGCGTTGATCAGATCGACCATGCGGCGATCCGCTGTCAGCACTCCAGGTCTTTACGCGTCAGCTTCACATTACCCAAACGGCCGAGCATAGCCAAGGCGATGCTTTCGGAGCGGAAGAATTCTTGAGCGATCTGCTGGACTTCTTCGCGGGTGACAGCTTCAATGCTGTCGAGCATCTCATCTAAGGTCAAGAACTTATCGAAATACAGTTCCTGGCGCGCCAGGTTGGACATGCGGCTATAGGTTGATTCCAAGCTGAGCATGAGCGAGCCTTTGAGGTGGTCTTTAGCGCGGCGGAGTTCCTCTTCGCCAATGAGATCCTGCTTGAGTTGGCGGAACTCTTCGATGACCGAATTGACCACGCGGGTGGCGGTTTCATGAGCGGTACCGGCGTAGCCGCCATCCTGCCGATGGATCGGCGCGACCGCCTCGCCCAGATCCTTACCGACGACGACGTCGCGACGCTCAAACACCTGGCGCGCGAAGGCATGGGCGAAAATTCCCTGCGCGCGCTCGCTTCCGACTTGGCCTATCTCGAGGCCTGGGCGCAGGCGGCGACGCGCAGGCCCCTGCTCTGGCCGGCGCCCGAGGGCCTGGCGCTGAAATTCGTCGCCCATCACCTGTGGGACCCTGCCCGCCGCGAGGTCGACGCGGCCCATGGCATGCCGGCGGGCGTCACCGCCGCGCTGACCGCGGCCGGCGCCCTACGCGCCGACGGTCCGCATGCGCCCTCAACCGTCAAGCGCCGCCTCGCCAGCTGGGGCGCCCTCCATCGCTGGCGCGGGCTCGAGGGCCCGTTCGCCTCCCCCGCGCTGCGGGCCGCAGTGCGGCTCGCCGTGCGCGCCAGCGCGCGGCCGCGCCGGCGCAAAAGCAAGCGCGCCGTCACCCGCGACATCCTCGATCGGCTCCTCGCAACCTGCCGTTCCGACCGGCTCGCCGATTGCCGCGATGGCGCGCTGCTGCTGATCGCCTTCGGCTCGGGTGGCCGCCGGCGCAGCGAAATCGCTCAGCTGCGCGTCGAGCAGCTGAGCGACGAGGCGCCGGTCGCCCTCGACCCCAGCGATCCCAATTCCCCGCGCCTGCCCTGCGTGAAAATCGCGCTTCTGCGCACCAAAACCGCTGCGGCCGACGACGACGCCTCCGTCCTGCTGGTCGGGCCGCCGGTCGAGGCCCTGCGCCTCTGGCTCGAGCGCGCCGACATCGCCAAGGGACCGATCTTTCGCGCCATCGACCAGTGGGAGGGGATGGAGGAGCGGGCCCTGACGCCGCAGGCCGTCAACCTGATCGTCAAGCGCCGCTGCGCCCTCGCCGGTCTCGACCCAAAGGAATTCAGCGCCCATGGCCTGCGCTCGGGCTATCTGACCGAGGCCGCGCGCGCTGGCGTCGCGCTGCCGGAGGCGATGCAGCAGTCGCAGCACCGGTCCGTCCAGCAGGCGGCGCGCTATTACAACGACGCCGACCGGCGGCTCGGCAAGGCGGCGCGCCTGGCCGTATAGTGCGGCCTTCGACGGCAGGGCGCCGGGAGACACAAATGACGGGCCACGCTTGAAAGCGGCGGCGGACAGCAGCACGGAAGTCTTTGCCGGGCTCGTCGAACGGGTGACGTTCCATAACGACGAGAATGGCTTTTGCGTTCTGCGCGTCAAAGCGCGGGGCAAGCGCGATCTCATCACCGTCGTCGGCCATGCCGCGACGATCTCCGCCGGAGAATTCATCCAGGCCAGCGGCGAATGGTCCAACGACCGCACGCATGGCGTCCAGTTCCGCGCCCGGTTTCTCAAGGCGACGCCGCCGACGACGGTCGAGGGAATCGAGAAATATCTCGGTATTATGCAGCAGGCTCCGAAGCGCTCGCTTCAAGGCCACGACGCCTCATTTTTTCAAAATTGAAGCGCGCGGTTCGATGCTAGGCCACAGTTTAGCAATCTGGGCGCAAGCCCCGCGAATGCTCCGAAGGCGGACAAAGTGGTCGTCGGCGGGTCCGATCTTGTTCGCCGAGGCGCACGTCAGCAACGAAGCAAAGGTCGCGATCAGGTATGCCAAGTCGGCGCCCTTGCGCCTCCAAGAGCATTTGCAGCATGGCGACCATGTACCGCGCCATTTCGCGGCGATGGTCTCCACGGCGCCGCCGTGTTTCATCCAACTTGCAGGCATCCGGATCGGGAGCTTTGGCGACGCGCAGGCATTTCGGCGCCAACATGCGTGGCCGGCCCTTCGACGATGAAGTTGGGTCGAATCGAGAGCTCCACACCCTCAATAACGATCGCGTCGAACCGAGGGGCGGACCTCAAAGGCAGAGAACGCATCCCGAGCGCATTTTCGTGGCGCCCGAAAAGATTGATTGCCTCGATGCAACGGACGGCTTCATCGCGACGCTTTGGCCGTACCAGAGGGTCGAGCGACCGAAGCCTCAAGGCGTTCTTTACCGCGTCGAGCGCGGCCGAGTTGCGGCGCGGGTCGCAGTTGTACGCGCAAAGTGCGCGCATAGCGTCGCCGTTTGCCGCAACCACCGGCGCTGAGGAAAACCGTGAGTTTTGGAGGATTTTCTCTTGGTGATCGGCTTGAAGGATCAGATATTCCGCGAGCGCCGTCGCCGACATACGCGGCTGGTGATGCTCGCGAACGGACGGATGAAAAACGGGGGAAAGCGCCATGGATGAAGACCTTTCTGTGCCCCTAGATAATCATCGAACCTTGTGGCTCACTGAAATCTCGCGCGCGACGTTCGACGATCAGGCGCTTGATGAACTCGGCGGCGACGGCGGAGTCTTCGTGGTTCTAGAGGACTGCGCATCCGGAACATTCGAAGTTCTCGCGAAGGCTGCTTCAACGTGGGCTGGCGAATCGCTGTTAGGTCTATTCGCCCACGCCATAACAAAGCGGCCGACGCTCAGTATCGTCAAGAATTAGCCGAAGAGGTCTTCCGCTTTGACGGGCTTTATCTCCATTTCCACAGGGTTGCCTTCGTCGTCGTAAATTTGCGAGACGTTCATCGCAAAGGTGCGAAACCAGCGGATTCTCTGAGCTGCAGGCCATTGCGTCCCCGATGCCGGAATCTTCTTAAGAAGGGCAATCAGAAGGGGATCAAGTTTCAGATCGTCATTTGCTCCTCCGCCTCCACCCCGGCCCCGCCTCCGGCGCCGCCGCCTTCCTCGGGCTTCAATGGCGGCGTGGCGCTGTCTTCCTTGCTTGCCGCGAAGCCAGGCTTGATAAAGCGGCCCGATGCGGGATCAGGAATCCAGCGTAGTGCGCGGATTTCATGAAGGTCTGGCGCGCGCGCTCTTTTTGTTTTGGCGAGACGCCCATACCCTCCATCTGCCTTTCTATCGCGGCAGGCGGAGGCAACACATTGCCCTTGTGCTGCTCGTACATCGCCGCAAACAATTCGGCGTTCAGGAATGCCGTGCAGCGCGCCAATCGCTCCGATCCGTCTTTGTCCAGGATAGCGCGGCCAAGTTCAGTCACTGTCGCCCGGCCTTGCAGTGTCTCAATCAACCCGAATATTTTTGCGGCGAAAACCCGAGTCCGGAAGGTCCCACCCGTCGCACTCTGATTCATCCACGCCGCAAGTTCCTCGATCTCGCACGAGGTCCCGGCTTTGGAATGAAGAGTTTGAGCGACCTCGACGGCATTCTCTAAGTCCGCATAAGGGAACTCGATTTCAGAGCGGAACCGTTTGCGCACTTCTAGCTGAGCGGGGGTCGCATCCGGGCCATTATCGTTGACTTCCATCTGGGCGGCTCATGACCGGTTGTGGGCGATTGACTCTCCTTATGACGAGAAGCCTCCTCAATGTCAACTTTTTTCTTGTTACTCACCATGACGGTAACCCCGCTTCCCGTATTATCGAGATTCTGAAGGCCTTGTTATGGTCAGAAGATTTGCAAGTTTCGCGATAAACCGACCGGCGCTAATGGCGACGATGAAATAGGAAGGGCCGCCGCCGACGCTGGTCGAAGCTCCGCGAATGGCTGAGCGGACCGCATGCAGCTTGAGCTTCGCCCTTAGGCTGTTGGCTGCTGGCGAGCGCTGCTCTCTGCCCTGCCCCCAACTCTGCGGCGCCCGATCAATTGAGTTCCTCTGCTCAATGGCCGCCCATAGCGATTTGTCCGCAGGCCCCAGAGGCTTCTTTCGAGGAACAGCTCGCCGCGCTCGCATTTACGAACCATGCCGGCAAAATAGCCGCCGGCGGAGCTCTTGAAATGCGCCAACTCCTTCGTCGAAACGATCGCCAGAGCGAGCGTCGCGGCGTCGCGCCCCATCGTTCCGCAAGCTTCCGCCCAAAGCGATGTCGACACGCCCAGCTCGTGCCGCAACGGGCCGCCGGCTGCGTCGACGACGTCCCGCCAGGTTGGGCGCGACGTCGTGATGTATTGGCCAAGCCGAGGCGCCAGATCCAGCAATTCCGACGCCGACAGTTTGATCTCCGGTTTTTCCGCCTTGGGCTCTATCCGTGGCTCCGACAGATCGTCGTCGAGATCGGACCTCTCCGCTGCGCTACTCTTTTCGGCAGCAACTACGGTATCTTTTAGATTCAAAGATTGGTTTGTAGATGTAGTGTGGGGGTCGCAAACGAGCCCCACGGGGTTTGTATCCACAGGCTTCGACGCTTCCCTAACCCATTGCTCCGCCTGCTTTTGGCGGCTCTCCAGAGAGTGCGCAATCGCGGCGAGGTCTTCCGAGCAGTCCGCACGGCGTGCGCCAGCGACCAGCTCGGCCGCCTCTGCCACAAGACGCGACCAGCCTGCAGGCATTGCCATCTCCAGGCCTGCCAGCATCTCGCTGGCCTGGCGGATGCTCCGGCGTGCGATCGTGATGCGCTTGCGGCAATCCTTGCTTCGATTGCGCTCTGCCCTCGCCGCCGCGGCGATCCGCACGAATTCTTCGTAGCGCTGGGCGATCGGCGTCAGGTCGAAGCCGTAGGCCTCTATGATGCGTTTATCGGGCCCACGGCGGCCGTAGCGCTTGCCCTGCTCGTTGTCGCGGATGACGAAGATACCGGCCTCGAACAGCGCCCTATTGAGCGCCTTGACCCTCGCGGCCGACAATCCAAGAAACTCCTGCTGCAACCGCGCCGAAGGCCACGCGATCGGACGCGAGCCCTTTTCCCAATCGTGCGCCATCGTCTGCCGCACAAGCCACGAAACGAGCTTGAAGGCGTGCGCCGGCAGGCCGAGATAAGGCTCCGCCTCCTGGAAGGCGGCGAGATAGGTAAGCGGCCTGGCCGTGCCGGGCGCCACGCCGTCGAATTGATCGGCCTGGTCGCGGACGGCAAGCATAACAAAGCTCATTCGCCGCGCGCCTGTCGGCGCAGCGGACGTTTGTGTGGTCAAAGACATGGGTTCTCCGTTCGGGGTTAAGCCGACCGAAGGTTCGGGACGATTTAGGCAATGAATCACCGTGGCCCAAAATAGGGCTTGCAACGATTCACTTGTTCGGGGTAGTATCTGTTTTGCGAGAACTGATATTCCCCCGGCTTGCCGGGACACCGGCCCGACCTTCTAGGTCGGGTTTTGTGTTTCTAGGGTTGTTCTTCTCCAGTTTATTGATCGGTTCGAACTTCACACAGCGCCGCGCTGCGTGATCTTGGAGCCTGCTCGGACGTCCCCGATTGGTCGGGAGGTTCGCCGTATGCAGGCAACAGAATTCCGTTGCGCCGAATGCGCGTTGAAGCGTGTGCTTGGTGCATCGACCCTGCCCTGCTCGGGCAAAGAAAGCGGACCGCCCTAAGGCGCGTCTCTCACTCGACACTTGACCGCGATTCGCGGAAGTGATTCTCTATTCGTTGCCAGACGAAACAGAGAGGGCTTCCGGGCGGAGACGCTTCGGGGGCCTTTTCTTTGTCTTGATCCTTTCCTTGTTCAGTTGGTCGGAATCACTTGTCCGCGTGGCGCTTGAACGCCGCGTAGATTTCGGGAAGCTGCTCGACCAGGTACGCGCCGAATTCGCCGGCGGCCTTCTTGTCGATCGCCAGCGTCAGGCTGCGCTTGTCTTCCTTGATGTGAGCGACGCGCGTTCCGTCTTCGGCCTTCCACACGGCCGGCCGCGGCGCCTTCGCCGGCTTCGGCGCGGCGGCGTTCGTGATCGCGTTGAAGCGTTCGTCGGAATCCTTGTGCGCGAAACCGTCGCTCTCGATCAGACGGCGCGCGGCGGCGGTTGCCGTCGCGCTTTCGAGCCGCGTTGCGAGTTCGATCCAACGATCGCGCCCTGCCCTCGGCGCCGATCCGATCGCCTCGATGATGTCGCGCGGGATCTTGACCGCGCTCGAGATCAGCCGCGACAATCCTGTCTTGTCGACCGACAGCGCGGCCATGATCGTTTCGCGGTCGTAACCGCCCTCCTCCAGCCTGGCGGCGAAGAGCGCCCTCTCGATGAACGAGAGATCCGTGCGCGCGCTGTTTTCCTGCCCCTGCGCGACGACGAGCTGCTGATCCGTGAGCGGCTTGACGACGGCGCGCAGGCGACGGCCAAGCTCGGCGACCGCCCTGCAGTCGCCGGCGGCCGTAGGCGATCTGGTAGCGGCCTTCCTTGTGCGGATGCGGCCGCACCAAGCGCCGGCACTTGCTGCCCGTGCTCCCTTATCGAGTTCGACCAGAGCGCTTGTGGCTCTCGGGCGTGCTCTCCAGGCGGTCGGCGATAAACGAAGGCGTCGATGAGTTCCGGGTCGAGATCGACAATCGAGTGCGCCTTCAACTGCTCAATCGACCGGGTCACGGCGCCGATCGCGCCGCGCGTGCCCATGACGCCGAGGTGCGGCGCGGCCGCTTTTTCGGCCTCGGGATGCGCTTGCTCGGCAGAGTTGCCGGCCGGCAACTCGTCCCCTAGCAGCCCCGTAAGGAGGTTCTTTCGCGCCATTACGCCCTGCCCCAGGCTGACCTGATCAGCTGTTCGATTTCTCCGTTGACGTTGTCCAGCGCCTCCAGCGCGCGCTCATAGGTGGCGCGGTTGAACTGATCCTTGGTCACCTCGTAGAGCGATTGCTTGGTGATCCCGGCGTCCGAAATGGCGGTGCTTTTGAGCATTGGGAAGTTGAGGACATGGTCGCCGAACATCGACCGCATGAAGGAAACCATCTGGTTCTGCGGCCCGTCGCCTGGCTCGTAGCGGGTGATGAGGTAGCGCATCCAGTCGTAGCCCATGTTGCCGCCGGCGTTGGCGACGACGCGTAGCAAGTCAGACGTCATGATGAGAAACTGGCACATCGACATGACGTCGAGCATCTGCGGATGGACGGTGACGAGGACCGCCGTCGCCGAGCACATCGCCGACATGGTCAGGAAGCCGAGCTGCGGCGGACAGTCGACGACGACGACGTCGTAGCTGTCGGCAACCGAAGCGAGCGCGGCGTCCATGCGCGCGAAAAACATGTCGCGCGGCTGGCCGACGCCCATCAGGGCCTTGGGTGTTTCGTGCTCGAATTCCATGAGCTCGAGGTTGGCCGGCACCAGGTCGAGGCCGACGAAATAGGTCTTGCGGATGATGTCCTTGAGTTCGCGCCGCTGGTCGTCGTAGCGGATCGCACCGTAAAGGGTCTCGTTCTCGCCAACGTCGAATTCCGGCTGATATCCGTGAAGCGCGGAAAGACTGGCCTGCGGATCAAGGTCGATCGCGAGAACCCGGTAGCCGCGCAAGGCCAGGTACTGGGCGAGGTGCGCCGCCGTGGTGGTCTTGCCACTGCCCCCCTTGAAATTGACGACGGTAATGACCTGTAAGTGCTCGGCCCCGCTGCGCCACGGCAGATACTTGCGCTCGCCCTTGCTGTTGGCGTCGAGATAGGCCCTAAGCGCTTGAATGTCCTCGATTGTATAGGAGCGCCGCCCGCCGGGGCCAGTGTCAACCGCCGGGCCTTTACCTTCAAGGGAAAGACGCCGAAGATACCCGTCGTTGATTCCTATCAGCTTGGCGGTTTCGGTCGACGAGAACCTGCGAAGCGTCTTCTGGGCCGCTGGGGGGAATAATTGCAGGCGGTGTGCCTGGAGCGTGGCCGACAATTTCCGCGCATGCGCGCCCACCAGTTCGTGGATCGCATTTTCAGCCGGGGCAGGGGGTGCGTTCATTTGCACGGCGAATCGTTTGAGACACGGAATAAAGAAGAGATTTGGCTCTCGTCCGTGTCAATGTCTTCCGATTCGCGGCGCCAAGCAAGATATTTTGGGTTAACGGAAGGTTAATGACAGTCGCACTCCTGGCGGCCTCGAATTCGATAAGTTGCCGGCCGGCAACTTTCGACTTTCGGGCCGGGATGCGGGGCGGGGCAGGGGTTCACTCCCCCTGCAACCCGGCGGGAAACTCCGCCGCCTGCAACGCCTTCGAGGCCGCCGCGGAGATCGCTTTCGTGTCGGCCTTCAGCACGTCAGACCAGGTCGCCAGATATTGCGCGTGATCCGCGCCCGAATACGTGACAAAGAGCGAGCTTAAGGATCGCTCGCTGGATCCTGCGAGTGCGATCAGATGGGCCGCTTCGAAACAACCGCTCAAACCTACGCCGCTCGACGAGAGCCTTATCCGCTAGACTTCTTCACAGCGGCGGCAAAGGCTCCGAATCTCCAGGGCTGCGAGGCGTTGGTTGATCTTGGCATGGGGCCAGGTCTGTTGGCGCTCGGTTTCGCGCCCTACGTCGGCCGCATCGTCGGGGTTGACCCTGAGCCGGCGATGGCGGTCGAGGCACGCCAAGCGGCGGCGGCGGCGAAGTCGAGCTTGTCGTGATCGAGGGACGGGCGGAGGACCTGAACGCGGACATCGGTCGCTTCGATGTGGTGACGATTGGCCGGGCGCTGCATTGGATGGAGCGTGAGGCCACTTTGGCGATGTTCGATCGGATTTGCTGCCGGGTGGCCGCATCGTAGTCTGCGGTTCAAGGGCCGCTGGGGCCGACGTCAATCCGTGGCGCTCGGCCTATGACGCCGCGCTCCGTTCCGTTGGCGAAGCCGGGGTCGTCGATCATCGCCAAGTCTATCAGCATTGGTTCGACGACAGCCGGTTCAAAAAGATCGGCGAGGTCAAGGTCAGCCACCAACACAATATCACGCCGGAGGCGTTGGTTGAACGGGCATTGACGCGATCGACGACTTCGCCGGCGGTTTTGGGAGCGAAAATTGAAGCCTTTCGAGCCTCGCTGCTTGAGGTTTTCGCGCTGTTCTTTCCAGATTCGGTTGGTGTTGAGATCATCGAGGCCACGGCGGCAATCTTCACAGCGGCCGAGCCTTGAGTTCGAAGACAGGAATGGGAGCCGATAGCTGTCGCGCGCGCTCGACTTGTTGCGAATAAGCGCCGAAGTTTGCCTGTAGGTGCCCCACGGTCCTGATGCGTAGCCCGTCTCCTCGGCCGCAGCGCAAAGCGCGACGACATTGACGCCGCGGTAGCGCTTCCTCGACGCGACGTTGACCGGGCGCACGATGCCGCCGCCGGGCAATGCCAGAGCAGGCGGAATTCTCCGGCGCCGCGCTCGATCGCCGCTACGATCTGGTCGGTGATGTGCTGATGATGTCGAAGCGCTGTTCCTTGCTCATCGCTCAACCTTCCGCGTCCAGAAGGGTGAACGACGACGGCTCGAGATGGCGCTGCGCGTCGCTACGCTCGCATGCCAGCGGTTTATCCGTCCTTCAGCTCGAGCAAGGCGGCCTGCGACGGCCTTCGCCGCCGCCATCGGCTGCTCGCGACGCCGCTGAACGATCTCGCGCCAGAGAACGCGCTTGCCGTCGATTTCGATGAATGTCGGATAGGTCATGGCCTCTTCTCCTTGGGGCCGGGCTTTCAGCGCTGCTGAAACCCTGCCCGTCGCCGAGACCGGGGGTTGCAAGGGGATGGGCGCGGCCGGGGAGGGGGATCGCCAGGCCTGCACAAGCCGAAGCGAAGCGAACACGAGGAAGGTCGGGGATACCTCGGCTGCGGCGGGCCTCTGGCCCGCTTCACGCTTCCCGCGCGAGGGGCGGAGCCCAGCCTGCCGGCCGCGTCCGCGGCCTGATGAAGAGTGTCAGGGATCGAAGCCGCCAGTGCGAAACCGCTCGCGGATTCAGTTCACGGCAGCCCGGCCGCGCCCTTCGCGCGCGGACGCCCACCATCTGTTTCTGCATCTTGGACCACGCAATGCAGAGCAGGGCAGGGCAGGGCAGGGCATCGGCAAAATTCACTGCGGCTTCGGCGTGAATTTAGTGGAATCGAATATCGGCAGATCCGTGTCGTTGGCTGTGATCAGCAGGCCGATCTCGGTGCAGCCGAGAATGACCGAGTCCGCCCCGGCGTCACGGCCGCGTGCGATGATGTCGATAAAGCGCCTGCGGGACTTCGGCTTGACGATGCCCTGACAGAGTTCATCGAAGATCACGCTGTGAAGAACTCCGCGATCGTCGCGCCGGGCGTCAGCGCGGTAAGGTTTGAATTCTCGCTCAGGCGCTTCAGATAGAAGCCCTGTTCCATCGTGTAGCGGGTCGCGAGCAACAGCGGCCTTCGGGCGCCGGCGGCCTCAAGGGCCGCGCCGGTCACGTCGATGATGTTGATCAGCGGCGCGGAAATGCGGCGCGCCACGTCGTCGGCGACCAAATGCATGGTGTTGGTGCAGATGAGAATGCAGCCGGCCCCGGCCGCGGTCAGTTTGTTGCCGATTGCCGATAACCGCTCGGTCGCAAGATCCCAGCGTCCCGCGCTCTGAAAATCGACTATCGTTTTGAAGTTCACCGAGTGCATCAGAATCTCAGCCGAGACGAGGCCGCCATGACGCTGGCGGGTTAATTCATTGATTTCGCGATAATAGGTCGCGGTGCTTTCCCAACTCATGCCGCCGATAAGGCCAATGGTGCTGGACACGATCGATCTCCGCTTTCCGCTCACGGACCGATGTTAGGGGAACCCGCACGGAAAGTGCGCTCGACTTTTGCAAAGTTCAGCGGATTATGTGCTACGAATGTGCGCCAAATCGACATTATGCGCACTTATAGTGACCTTATTGGATTGATGCGCGCATTTGGGGTGCGGAATGCTGGATATCCGTGATCGCCGAATTCTTGAAGCGCTGCAGGCCGATGCTTCGATCGCAATTTCCAACCTCGCCGACATGGTGGGCCTGTCCCCTTCCGCTTGCTGGCGGCGCATTCGCGGCTTGGAGGACGATGGGCTAATCGCCCGGCGCGTCGCTCTGGTCGACCGGGCCAAGGGCAACGTCAAGACGACGGTATTTGTCGGCGTGCGCGCCTCGCGTCATTCGATCGAATGGCTTGAGGCCTTCCGCATCGCGATTGCCGATATTCCTGAAATCGTCGAGGCTTATCGACTGACGGGAGAAATGGATTACCTGCTGCGGCTTGTCGTCCCCAACGTCGAGACCTACGACACGATCTACAAACAGTTGATCGCGCGGCTGGATTTCACGGAAGTCACCTCGTTCATCAGTATGGAGGAACTGAAATTCACCACCGCCGTGCCGCTGAAATACGCGTGAACGTCCCTCGCGCTCTGGAGGGCGATCCGGATCAAAATCCACCACGACCGGAATTGCAGAGCGCGCGGCGCGGCGGCTCGCCGGCGACTATGTCGGCGCCGACGCCTCGGTGGCGGTGGGGGCGGGAGCGGGCGCCAACGCGCTGGTCGGCGGCTTCGATCGCTCGTTCACCCTGCAGCCGCTTTCGGTCGAAGTGCAATCGGGCGTCGCGCTCGCCGCCGGCGTTGCGTCGTTGTCGCTGAGGACCGCGCCTTAGGGCGTATTGCTGCGATCCGCTTAGGTGGCGACTTCGCCGCCGCGCGCCCGCCAGCCGTTCATGCCGCCCGGATAGTGCCGGACATTAGTCGCCCCGGCGGCGTGCGCCTGACGCAGCGCCGTGCCCGAGCGGGCCCCCGCTTGGCAGATCAGCACCGGCGCCTTGCCCGCTGGAATTTGGTTGGGCTTGAAGCGCGACAGCGGCAAATTGATCGCGCCAGGGATATGGCCGCCGGCGAATTCGTGCGGCTCGCGCACATCGACGACCATCACGCTGCCCTCGCTGAGCGCCTTCTGCAATTCGTCGTAGCCGATGTCGCGCGGCGACGCGTTCGGGTCAGACTTGCCGAACAGATTGGAGAAAATCATCGCGGGTCATCCATTGTTGGTCGAAGCGGCTTTGGCCGCCTCGAACTGGGTGAAGGCGCCGAGGGCGTGGCTCGCATACATGGCCGCAGGTCCAGCCCCCATGTAGATCGCCATGCCGAGGGTTTCGAGGACTTCGTCGCGGGTCGCGCCATGTTCAACCGCCGCCTTGGTGTGGAAGGCGATGCAATCGTCGCAATGCGAGGTGACTCCGATCGCCAGCGCGATCAACTCCTTGGTCTTTGCGTCGAGCGCCTTGGGGGCGAGCGCGGCCTGGGCGATCGCCGAAAAGGCCTTCATCACGTCGCTCGCGCCGGCGCGCAAGTATCTCAACTCGCCGCTGAGCTCCTTCGCCGTCTCCGGCCAATCGATCTTGCCCATATCGCTTCTCCTTTGCATTCGCGTCATTCACTGCCGGGGCGGGGCGCTGCGTCGCGCAGCCAGACGTAGATCGCCGGGATGACCAGCAGCGTCAGCGCGGTCGACGAGGCGAGGCCGAACACCAGCGAAATCGCCAGCCCCTGGAAGATCGGGTCGGCGAGGATGAAGGCCGAGCCGATCATCGCCGCCGCGGCGGTGAGGACGATCGGCTTGACGCGCGTCGCGCCGGCTTCGATCAGCGCGGCGCGCAGTCCGGCGCCCTCGGCCTGACGGCGGCGAATGAAATCGACCAGCAGGATCGAGTTGCGCACGATGATGCCGGCGAGCGCGATGAAGCCGATCATCGAAGTCGCGGTGAACGCGGCGCCGAGCCACCAATGGCCGAGCATGATGCCGATCAGCGTCAGCGGCACCGGCGTCAGGATGACCAGCGGCAGCTTGAACGAACCGAACTGCGCGACGACCAGCAGGTAGATGCCGAGCATCGCGACGATGAAGGCGGCGCCCATGTCGCGGAAGGTCACGTAGGTGACTTCCCACTCGCCGTCCCACAGCAATGTCGGCGCGGCGTCGTTCTCCGGCTGGCCGTGATAGCGGATCGCCGGCGGCCCGTCCTTGCCCCAGTCGAGCTTGGCCATCTCGTCTTCGATCGCCAGCATGGCGTAGATCGGCGCCTCGAAGCGGCCGGCGACGTCGGCGGTCACCATTTCGGCGAAACGGCCGTTGTGGCGGAAGATCGGGTAGGAGGCGGGTTCGCGCGTCAGCTTGACGACGTCGCCAAGCTCGACATTGGCGCCTTGGCGAACCGTGCCGCCGGCCGGCAGCGGCGTC
>CAWJBS010000078.1:0-19754 GCA_963840845.1 Bryobacterales bacterium | reverse complement strand
GGTGAATACCGCTTTGGCGCGGAGCAAACGCCCTTTGAGATTTTCGACAAAATCCACCGCGGACAGGTTTACTTCGTGGAAATCACGATTCCGGAAGGCAGCAACATGTTCGACATAGCTGCGATTGTAGAGAAGACGACGGAACTGAAAGGCGCGGACTTTCTGAAGGCTGCGGCGAATCCGGAGACGGTGCGCGATTTGGACCCTAATGCCCCGAATTTGGAAGGATATCTTTTCCCTTCGAGCTACGAATTGACGCACGGAACGACGGCAGTTCAACTGTGCCGGATGATGACCAACGAGTTTCACAAGGAGTGGCGCAAGCTACAGCCAGAGGCGATGCCGGCGGCGGAACTGCACCGGGTGGTGACGCTGGCGTCGCTTGTGGAGAAAGAAACAGGGCTGGGCGCGGAACGGCCGGTGGTGGCGAGTGTGTTCACGAACCGGCTGCGACTCAATATGCCCTTGCAGTGCGACCCGACTACGGTGTACGCGGCGATGCTGGAGAACCGCTACAACGGCGTAATTCACAAATCTGACTTGGCCAGCACGAACCCCTACAACACCTACGCGCATGCCGGACTGCCACCGGGACCGATTGCTAATCCCGGGGTGCAATCTTTGAAGGCCGCACTACATCCCGCGGCGGACGACTATTTGTACTTTGTGGCGCGGGCGGATGGGTCGGGTGGGCATCATTTCACGTCCACGCTGGCTGAGCATGAGAAAGCGGTCGCGGACTTCCGCCGCCTTTCCCATCAGTAGGAGAATTTACTAAGAACTAGTGCGGATTCGCCGATGAAATCTTTGACGGGCAATTGGTCAAGGATTTCAATCGCGGCGCTATGAGATAACGACACGCGAAGAGAGTTGAACAATCCCGTGAAGGTTAGATTCTATGTCTTATCTTGCGGTATTGCCACTGTCTTTTTTGGCGTTCGGCGCTTTTGCTCTACCATCGGATTCAACGTCCGAAAATGAGAAAGCGCCGAACGCTACCATTCAACTGCTTTCCAAAGCAAGGTCGGCGAATGGCGATCTTTATTCCACACTGCAATCGTTTGTTTGCAAGGAGGAGATTGAACGTTACAAAGGCGACGTCAAGAAGACGAGAGTCCGGCTGATTGACCATGTTTCCACAAACCTTTCTTTTGAGAATGGCGTAGAGCATTACAACGACGTGCGGCAGAACGACCGCAGCCGCGGGAGCCTGCCGGAAATTATGGGCGCTTGGTCTGAGGGCGAGTTTGGCACCTTACTCCAACAGACGGGCAAGCTCTTAGAAATTCAGCCAGTCAGCTTTGTTTCGTTCGAAGCGGTGAACAGCGTTCCCGCCGCCGTCTATCGGTTTGTTGTGCCGGAGAAAGATAGTCCCTGGGACCTCTCTGTAGGGACGCAGCACTACAAGATTCCGTTTTCGACGGACGTTTGGATTTCCATTGCGAGCGGCGAAATTCTGAAGATCGAGCGCAAGTCTATTTCGATTCCAGAGGACACGCGCATTGCCGAAATTGATTGGGACGTATCACTTTCTGCGGTGGACTTGAGCGGAAAGACTTGGCTGCTACCGACGGCGGCCGCTTATTCGGTGACGTATGTGCAATCGAAGCGGCGTGAGTGGAACCAGATGAGCTTTTCAAACTATAGACGCTACGGGTCTGAATCACAACTGAGATTCGACCACTTCGAATAGCGCTACTGAGCGCCTTTACTCAAGAGCATCACTTTGATGGTATGGAAGATGATGTAGAAATCGAGCGCCGGCGCGAGGTGCTTGATGTAGTAGAGATCGTACTCAAGCTTGATCATGGAGTCGACTAACGTATCACCGTATTTGTGATTGATCTGAGCCCAGCCAGTGATGCCCGGTTTGACAGCAAGACGCTGGCGATAGTAAGGAATTTGTTGAGCCAGCATGTCTACGAATTCGGGGCGTTCGGGACGCGGGCCGACGATGGACATATCGCCTTTCAAGACGTTCCAGAGCTGCGGCAATTCGTCGAGACGCAGCTTGCGCAGCCACTTGCCGAGCGGCGTAATTCGCGGATCGTCTTTCGAGGCCCAAACAGCGCCGGTGCGGGCTTCGGCATCCACATACATGGAGCGGAATTTGTAAACGGTAAAAACGCGGCCGTTTAAACCAACACGGCGTTGGCGATATAGCACCGGGCCTTTTGAGGTAAGCCGCACCGCTAAAGCAGTGAGCAACATGAGCGGGCCAAGAAGAATGAAGCTGATGAAACTGATGATGAGCGAATAAAAGACCTGCAGTGCCAGCGCGTTACGGCGCGGCCCTAACATGCTGGAAAAGATCAGTTGGGACGGCTGAATCTTGCTGCTGCAAACACGGTGCAGGGCGACTTCATACGTGTCTGCGGCATCTTCGACGAACACGCCACCGAAGCGGATTTCGAGAAGATCCTGAACGGGCAATCGGTTCCGGCGCTCGGCCATGCCGACGACGATTCGCATGGGCCGGTGTTGTTCACAGACGGCGCGCACATCGGCGACCGTACCCAAGCAGGGGATGGGGAAATCGCAGGGCTGATCTTCGCACAAATAACCGACTAATTTATAACCAAATTCAGGGCGCGCCAATAAAACGGAAATGACTTCGCCCAGAATGCTGGAATTTCCCATTAATAAAACACGTTCCGACCGTAAACCGGCAATCACGTAACGCCAAAAGAAAATTCGCCACAAGGGCAGCAGGACGACCACGCCCAAGCTGCCGAACATCATAAGATAGCGGCCCAGAAGTGCAGCTGGATCAATATAGCCAACAAAGGCAGAGACTAATAGCGAAAGGCCGACCGCCAAACATACCTGTTGTAAGAGCAGGATATTCGCGGTGATTCGTAATTCCCCATACAGATCTTGGAAATAGAGGCCTAAGATGATAGTGGCCGCCACCACCAACAGCTTCCAGTAGTTGTTCTGATCAAACAAGAAGAAGGTGGGATCTAGACCTAATAAGAAGATGGCAAGAACATAGCACCCTAAGATCAGAATGATCTCTGAAATAAGGAGCGCTACAACACTCGCAGGTATGAATACACGAAAAAGGCGAATCACGAAAAAAGTTTAAGTAAAAGTCGGGTTCTTTTAAGTAGAATCTACTCGTAGCGTATCAGACCGCGAAAACCACGCTTTAGCTCTCGCCTTTCTCTAAAATTTTGCCGTCCCGCATGTAAACAATTCTATCGGCAAAAGCGGCCGCTTCCGGGTTATGTGTAATCATCAGGATTGTCTGGCCGGTGCGTTTGTTTAAATCGCGCAATAAATCTAAGACGGCATTGGAGTTAGCGGTATCGAGATTGCCGGTTGGCTCGTCGGCCAGAAGGATCGCAGGTTGATTGATGAGCGCTCGGGCAATGGCGACACGCTGCTGCTCGCCGCCCGATAGAGCGCGCGGTTTGTGATCGAGACGAGCCGTAATCCCGAGCATTTTCAATACATTATCAAAACCAATAGGCTGTGTCGCGATACCGGCGATTGACTGCGCGAGATTGATATTGTCACGCGCGGTGAGCGTAGGCAAAAGATTGTATTTCTGAAAAACGAACCCAACTTTGCGCTGGCGCATCTGGGTGCGTTCGGATTCGCCCATTTTGCGCAGGTCAATACCATCAATAAAAATTTCGCCGCTGGTGGGCGGGGCCAAGCCACCCAAAATGTGGAACAGGGTGGATTTGCCGGAACCAGACGGGCCGACCACGGCGACAAATTCGCCACGCTTGACGTTAAGATCGACACCGCGCAGGGCTTCAACCTCAACGTCTCCAGTGTGATAGACCTTGCGCAAGCCGCGGACCTGGATGATCTCGGGGATGGAATCGGGCAACGGGGCGCTACTCATAGCTCAAAGCCTCAATGGCGTCGTGACGGGCGGCTTTTACGCCAGGATAAATTGCGCCGAATACGGCTCCGGTAAGAGCGATGAGCGCGGCCCAAGGCCAGAAATCAGGGACGTTGATGACGTTCAGCGAGGCGGGCGCGATGGCCACGATCATTTGTTTGGCGATGAGCGCGAGGCCGATGCCAATAAGCCAACCGACGAGTGAAAGAAGGATGGCTTCACGCATAAGGAGATCGACGATGGTCATGGGTTTGGCGCCCAGAGCTTTCAGGATGCCAATTTCGCGGGTGCGCTCCACAACGGCGGTGTACATGGATAGGAAAACGACGAGAAAGCCGACGGCGACCCACATGACAGTAATGACCTTAATGAATATTTTCAAAGGGCCGATGGAGTTAATGCTGAACATGGCGAGGAAATCCGGTAGGGACATGGCTTTGAGATCGCCCGCGAACGTTTTGTTGAACTGAGCCACCATGGTGTCGGTCAATTTCGGATCGTCTAGTTTCACGTAAATCTGATTCAAGCGATTGGTGTTTTCAGTCAAGCTTTGGAGCGTATCGAGGCGCACGACAAAGCGCGCGAGCATGCCCGGTTCGATCACGCCCGCCAGACGCCAGTTGTGATTGATCAAGTTGACGGTATCGCCGATGTGCAGATTCTTTTGGCGCGCGTAGGGTTCGTCGACTAAGATATCGTCGGGGCCAACGGGCGGGCCGCCTTCTATAAAGTGGAATCCGCCTGTGAACTTTCCAAACTCTTGAATGTTGACGCCGTTCAAGATTGTGATGACTTCGACGGTCTGACCGAGAACGCCCACAGCCTGCGCAACATGCGGCTGGGCTCGCACGAGTTTCAGAAACTTCTCATTGATCTGGCCTGTTTGGAGACTCTGAGTTGCGCCCGTATCTCTGCGAAGCACGATATCTGCACCGATGCCACGGGCGCGCGAGGCGCTTTCTTCCAGCATCCCGCGGCTGAGGCCAATTAAGGTGATGAGCGAAGCGACGAGTATGCCAACAATCATGGCGCTGCCAAGCGTGCGCACCCAACGGTGTTTCAAATTTTCAATGACGAGTTTGTTGATCATTGCGCTATATCAAGCGTCTCCAAAAAATCTTTCACTACTTTGGCGATTGGTTTATGGGCAATGACGACGCGCTGATTCATACGCCGCATGGCGTCATCGCTGACCCGACCGCTTAACAACCCCAACGCCCACGCGACCTGCGGCCGGCGAGCGAGCAAATCCTCTCGTACGACAAAGCATGCATTGTACGGAGGGAACGTATTCCTATCATCGCGCAGAGCAGTAAATTTTCCAGTGGTGAGTTGGGCGTCGGTGGAATTCGCGGCGCCCATATCGATCTGGCCCTGCTCCAGAGCTCGATAAAGAAGGCCTAAATCCATGCTTTGCGGGGTGCCTTGCCATGGCAAATTATAAGTTTCGTCAAGGCGGCGGAGCCCGTCGGTGCGCGTCAGAAACTCGTAGCCGATGCCAAGACGCCACGAGCGGGCTTTAGCAGCGGTGAGCGTGGGCGCGGTGAGCTTTTCAGCATCGGATGTGCGGACAACCATGGCGAACGTGTCGTTGAAGCCGAGGGGTTCGAGCCAGCGGAGATGGAAACGAGATTGATAAGCGGCCTTGACTTGCTGAAAAGCTGCGGGCGCGCTGCCGGGGGACTGCTGAACCAAGACGACGTTGAGAGCGGTGCCGGTGTATTCGGGATAAATGTCTATATCGCCTTTGACGATGGCTCCGTGGGCGAGGAGAGTGCCGCCGAGATTGAATTTGCGGTCAACCGGAATGTGGAGCTTTCGCTCAATTTGCTGGGCAGCGAGTTCACCGAGTAACAACTGTTCGACGAAGTTTTTCGAACCAATGACGACGGAATCAGGACGGGAGCACGACGAGAGAACCAGGAGCAGAGCGAAGACGGCCCGCTTCATCGGACACTAACTCGCTTCTCCAAATAAGACATGAAGCCGTCGGCGAGGAGAGCTAAGGCTGCAGCGGGCACCGCGCCAGCAAGGATCAAGAGCGTGTCCAATGATTCGACCCCACGGAAGATCAGCACACCCAAGCCGCCTCCGCCGATGATGGCGGCAATGACGGCGGTACCGATGTTGGTTACGAGCGCAATGCGCACGCCGGCGAGAATCGTGGGCGCAGCGAGTGGGAGTTCTACCATTTGCAGAAGCTGCCAGTCTGTCATGCCCATGGCAGTGGCGGCTTCGCGCAAAGGGCCATCCACGCTGCCGATGCCAACAACCGTGTTGCGCAAGATGGGTAGGAGCGAATAGAGAACGAGACAGAGGATCGCGGTGTGTTTGCCAATGCCGCCGAGGAATGGGATGGGAAGCAGGAAGCCGAACAGCGCGACGCTGGGAATGGTTTGCAGAATGTTCGCAATGGACACGGAAATATTCCGCAAAGTGTGGTGACGCGTGCCGAGTATGCCGACGCTCACGCCGACGATAATAGCGATAACGGAGGAGATGCCGACAAGTTCGATGTGTTCGGCGGTGGATTCGGCAATGTCGTGGAAAAGTGTTTTGAGAACGTACGGGTCCAAGTGGAATTCCCCCGGCACACTACGCCTGTAGCATAGGAGAAAAAGATTCGGATGTCAAAGAACGGAAAGCGTTTCGCCCTGCGGCGGGCGCTGATGATGCGCTTGAATGTACGGCGACGTCGGGTTATTACGCTTCGAACCCATTCAATGATGCGTATACTTTCTGATGCGGGCAATCGGGAAGCGCACTTTTAGGGGTGCTTCTCTGCCCTGAGATCTTGGGAACACGGAACAAGATTAAGCGTGTTCCGTCTGGCGGTTCAGGTGCGAAGTATGCCGTCTGATTTCGGGGCACCAACGGCAGAAATCGAAGGCCAAGCCATCGACATTAAGCGTGTGCCATCGGTGGAAGCCCACAGCGCAGATGAGACCTTTGAGCCAATTCGACTCGTGTTCGCGGTTCGGCCAGAGTCTGCCGAGCGGCGCTAAATCGGGCTCCATACGCTCGTATCGTAGCAAGGTTCGGCGTCCCCAGCCAGCGTGGGGGGCGCACTTGGACTTTCTGGCATCATGAATCGATACCTTCGGTGCGCGTGTTTCACAAACTATGGCGTCCAAGAGACAATTAGAACGGGGCTTGTACCGAAAACCATGCGGTTGTCTGGTCATCATCGCACCCTTTGGCGACGTGTTGTCGGAAATGCGATGCGAAGCGGAAGGTTCCGCAGAGCTGAACTTCACTAATCTTGTGCCCGTGGCGGAGACAAAGGATGAACGTGTCTCTGTATCAAAAGCGAAGCCGCTTGCACAGCCGATGCTCAGCAAGGAAGAAATCGCCGAATTAAAGAGAGAAAGCGCGGAGGCCATGAAGCAATTCCGCCGGATGCTCTCAAAGAAAAAAACTGAGGTTTGAGCCATGGCCGCTTTTTAGTCCGCGGGTCCAGCAAACAGGAGAAGATTCCCGTCTGGATCTTTGACGATGAAGTTCTTGGCGCCCCAAGGCTGTTTTTTCAGTTTCGGATGAAAGGCGACCCCAGCGGAATGGAACTCAAGGAATCACAGCTTGATCTCGCCGGCTGTGGCGACGGTCATGGATACCGACAAGAGTTCCTCTCTCTTAAGTACGCCTTCGTCGATCAATGTTTGTTCGACGAAGCGGAGATGAAGATGGGCGGCGTCGCGACTGACTTGCGCATAGTAAGCAGGCTTGCCGTAACTGAAAACCAGAGTGAATCCTCATTGCTTACAGAAGAAGTCGCATGACCTTTTTGACACGCCTTTCAAACTGATCCCCATCTTCTGGGCAGAACTTTACGGCTCGACACCGATCCCTACCATGTCGTCCGTGTCATGCCGCCCGATTTTCACGATCAGGGCCGCACCGCGGACATTAGGAGCACAGAAATATGGACGGCCAACGGTTTTTCCGCTCTGCCCTCGCCGCCTCAAAGCCGGGGCGCACGCAGATTGAAAACGGCGATCGTTGCTTTACGCGAGACTTGAATGGCCGGGGGCCATGTTTCCCGCGCTTTGCCCGTCGGCGCTAAACACGTGTTTTTCGAGTAATAAACTTGTGGGCCATGCCCAGCAGATCTAGCAACGCGGCGGGCGTTACGCGAGACAGGCGAACGAGCACGGCGCTATAGCCGGCGTAGTGCTCTGTAATGTAGTAAACGTCTGGGTCCGCTGCAAGTAATTCGGCACGATCGTCGAAATCGACGCGAACGACGAGCGAGTCTGGCTCGGCTGACGAGTTCGACGGCAGGCAGGCTAAGAGCTTTCCTTGAACCTTCAGCGCCGGCTTGCCATAGGCGGTACTTTCCTCGACTGCGGGCAGTTTGAGACCGATCGCTCGGACGGTATCGAAATTCACTTTGATTTTCGGCATTGTTCTGAAACACCCGACCTCATTGACCATGCATGAGCGGCGGACTTAATCAAAAAACTGTCGATCTTCTTCCGCCAAATGAGCCTTAGCCGCCGAAACTTTGAACGTCACCCCAAGTCCTGGCCGGTCCCACACATCGATAAAACCTTTCTTGACGATCGGATTCGGCAGACCGTCCATAATGTCGTACCACCAATCCGGCTGACCGAAGGGATATTCGAAGGCAATGTAATTTTGCGGTAAGGCCGCCGCCATATGAACGTGAGCAGCGAGACCAATGAGCCCGTCGAAAATACCGTGCGGGGCAACGAGTATGCCGTGGATATCGGCATATTCGGCAATCCATTTCAGCTCGGCGATGCCACCCACGTCTTCCGGGTCCGGACCGATCACGTCCACCGCTTGCATCTCAATCAGATCCTTGAAATTCTGGCGCAGATAAATTTCCTCGCCTGTGTGAATCGGCACAGATGTCGCCTGTTTCAGATCGCGGAAAAGTTGCGCATTCGGATACGGCGTGTAGTCGCCGGTGAGAATATCCTCGATCCATGTAATGTGCATCGGTTCGCAAGCGCGGGCGAAGGTAACAGCGTCCTTCATCATCCAGCCGGGGCCGCAATCGAGGGCAAGACCGGTTTCATCGCCCAGCACTTTCCTCATCGCTTCAACGCAGGCGATCACGTGCTTAAGTCCGCGTTCCGTCATGAGTCCGCGATTCGGATGGGAGGCGCCTTGGCGTGGATCGTCATACCACATGTCCGGGATGGCGCCCATCATGGCCGGATTGTGGAAACCGACGGCCATCTTGATCAACGTAAAGCCTTCCTTCGCCTCCTTCATCTTTTGCACATTTTCGGCGTAGTCTTGCGGCATCTGGCCGGACATGGGTGGGCGGAAGCCGCCGTTGTAAATGCGGACTCGGTCGCGAATCTTACCGCCGAGTAACTTATAGACGGGCACACCAGCCACCTGACCGGCGATATCCCAGAGCGCGATTTCGATAGCGCTGACAGCCGCGCCCCAAGGTTTGAAAGCGCCCAGCCTGCGGATTTTTAGCATGACGCGCTCCACATCGGTGGGATCTTCGCCGATCAAATAGTCCTTGTAAAACAGCACCATGGGCTTCAGGTATTGCTTTGTGGATTCAGCCTGGCCATAGCCGGAGACCCCTTGATCAGTAACGATGCGGATAACCGGATTGCGGCCGATGATGGCGCAGCGCAGATCGGTGATTTTAATTTTGGGACGCCCGATGCGGGATTGCTGGGCGGAAGCGAGGGAGGCAGTCAGGGCTGTGACGGCGGAGACGGAGTTAAGAAAGTGGCGGCGAGTCGGGTTCGTCATGATTTCCTTAAGAGCGAAATCATTCTATACCCAGGCTCACTTAGGAGGCGCTTGGATTTTCTGCTGTGTGTCGACGGAGAAGAGATGGCAGCGGTCAGTTTCTTCGTGAAAGCGGAAAACGTGTTTGGTGAAAAGTGCGCGCGCGTCGCCGTGACCTTCGGCTAATTTCTGCAGCCAAACACCGTCGGGCTGACGCTGTTGCACGACGTGCAGTTGGAAACCTTTATGTAAGTTCGCAAGTCCCATACCGATTTTCAAATCGCGGTCGGTTTGGAGTTTCATTTCTTGCAGCACACCGAGTTCTTCGTCAATCCAGATGCGGCCTACCAGCGACTGCATCATACGCTCTTCCAGTTTCTGCGGATGAAAATTCGGGTCGCCCGAGAGATCATAAACCACAATGCTGCGGCCGTCGCGCTGTTCGCGATGACCGTTCGAGAAGCGCTGCGCCCTAAGAAATGTATCCAACTGGCGCTGCATCTCCTGCTCGGCTTTTTCGGCGTGCTTGGCGTTGCTGTACTTCTTGACAAGCTTGTCCACGCGCTCTTGCTCTTTCTTGGCCTCATCGGGTTTGAGCGGCTTGCCGTCTTTCTCAATCACGTGGCCTATGCCCCAGCCATTCACAAAGAAGCGGTCGCGCAAGGTGACTTCCTTTTTTTTCACGCTGCCATCACTATTGAATTCGTATTCTTCCTGACGCACCGTGCATGAATAGTTTTCGCGGTCTTTCTCTTGCTTTTCGGCGCTGGCAATGGCGCGCTGCCTCAGCGCTTGCGGGTTGGGCAAAGGAGCATCGGCCAGCAAGCTTACTGCCGGCAACAACAAAACGATCAGCGGAGCCAGCCGCCTCAAGCGGTGGCTCCCCGCATCAAGCTCGGTGGCGGCAAAGTATCAAGAAAGGAACGAGCCACTGGTGTCTGGGTCTGCAAGAACTCTTGCGGTGAGACGACGCACTCCAGTTTCCCGTTCCCTAAAACTGCGATACGCGTGGCCAGAATCAGCGCTTCCGCCACATCGTGCGTTACGAAAACGATGGCTACGTTATAGCGTTTGGCCAATTCCAGAAGTTGCTGTTGCATCTCATGCCGAGTCACTGGGTCAAGAGCGCCAAATGGTTCGTCGAACAAAAGCAACTCCGGCTCGGCGGCCAAAGCGCGTGCAACGGCCACCCGCTGCCGCTGTCCACCTGAAAGCTGAGAAGGTTTCCGTTGCGCTAAATCTTCGCCTGGCAGGCCCACTTGCTCCAGCAACTCCTTGGCGCGCGCACGCCGCTTCTCTAAGGACCAATCGAGCAGCCGCGGCACCAGCGCGACGTTTTGCTCAATGGTCCAATGCGGCAGCAGGCCGAGTTCCTGAATGACGTAACCCGTTTTGCGGCGCAAAGCGATCGGGTCCACTTGCGCAATATCCTGCCCATTTACATAAATCGTGCCACCCGTGGGGTTCAGCAAACGGTTGATGAGACGCAGCGCCGTGGTCTTCCCAGAACCGCTCCGTCCCAGTAACACGAGCGTCTCGCCTCGCTCCATGGAGAAGCTCACGTCACTGAGTACCTTAATATTCGCGGCACTGTAGCTGACCGAATCGAACGACAAAAACGGCAAAATGGGGCCCTCTCTATCCATTATTAGTTCGTGCGAGAATGAAGGGTACGAAAAAATCCATATTAGACGCTCCTCCTATGAAAGTGTTTATAGGGAGCATCACTAGATTTATGGCAGAATCGAGCTAGAATTTCTGCCATCTAGACACACTTCATTGTTTTTAAGGACTACTGCGTAGTACTCCATGGCTTACCAAATCCAACCGCTTAAAGAATTTCTCGTCCGTCCGGCACTCCCCCAGAATTTGACTCGTTTAGCCGAAATCGGCTACAACCTGTCGTGGAGTTGGGATCACAACTTGCGGGCGCTGTTCCGTCGGCTCGATCCGCAGTTGTGGAAAGAGTGCAACCACAACCCGGTGGAACTTTTGGGACGTATCCCCCAAGACAAGTTAGATCGGGCGGCGGCAGACCCGCGCTTCATTCTGCTTTATAAGCGTGCCTGCGAACGCTACGACGCCTACCTGCATTCGAGTGTGCCCACCGAAGCAACGCCGCGCATTGCCTACTTTTCCATGGAGTACGGCTTGCTCGATTGCATGCAGATTTACTCGGGCGGTTTGGGGTTGCTTTCCGGCGACCACATGAAGGGCGCAAGCGATAGCGACTTTGCCTTAACCGGCGTGGGCCTGCTGTATCAGCGCGGTTATTTGCAGCAACATTTGAATCCGGATGGCTGGCAGCAAGAGCGCACGCCTCTGAACGATTTCTACACCTTGCCGGTTCGCCCGGCGTTAGATGAAAACGGTAAAGAAATTATCGTCAGTGTGAATTTACCCACCGGCGAACTATTCATCAAGGTCTGGCGCATTGATGTGGGCCGCGTGCGCCTCTTTGTACTAGACACGAATATCCCGCAGAACAAATCGATTGAGCATCGCGAGATCACCGATCAACTCTATGGCGGCGACATTCTAAAGCGCATTCGTCAAGAGATCGTGCTGGGCATCGGCGGCCTTCGGGCGCTGGCCAAATTAGGCGTGAAACCCACCGTTCATCACATGAACGAAGGGCATTCGGCTTTTCTTGCCATTGAGCGTATTCGGGTGCTGATGCAAGAGAACGGCTTGTCTTTCGATCAGGCCCTCGAAGCAACGCGCGTAAGCAACGTCTTTACCACCCACACCTCCGTTCCGGCCGGTATCGATCTGTTCGATTCGAGCTTACTGTATGAGCATTTCAACAGCTACTGCCAGCAGGCCGGCTTCTCGTTTGAGACGTTGTTGTCGCTCGGTCGAACGAACATGCATGACAATTCGGAGCGTTTCTCCATGGCGGTGTTGGCATTGAAGACGTCAGCTTTCCGCAATGCCGTCAGCGTGCTGCATCGCGCGGTTTCGCAAGAAATGTTCCAATCGCTCTGGCCGAAGCTGCCGCTTGAAGAAGTGCCGATCACCTCGGTCACCAACGGCGTCCACCAACCTACGTGGATCAACGGCGATCTGGCCAGCATCTACGATCAGTATCTGCAGCCCGACTGGCGCGAGCGGCTCGACGATGTGAAGATGTGGGAAGCAGTGGCTGAGATTCCCGCACAGGAACTCTGGGAATTGCACCGCAAACGCAAACGCCGCATGGTGGCGTATGTGCGCGAACGTTCTGTGAATTCGGCCATCCAGCGCAAGGCGTCGGCAGCGGAAGTTCGGCGTTTGCAAGAAGTGCTTGACCCGGACGTGTTCACCATCGGCTTCGCGCGGCGTTTTGCCACCTATAAACGAGCGACGCTGCTGTTCCGCGACGTAGCGCGCCTGAAGAAAATTCTTAACAATCCGAAGATGCCCGTGCAGATTGTGATCGCCGGCAAAGCCCATCCCAAAGACCATCCGGGCAAAACACTAATCCGCGAAATTGTCACGCTCTCGCGCGACCCGGAAATTTCGAAGCGCCTCATTTTCGTAGAAGACTACAGCATCCAAGTAGCCCGTGAAATGGTGCAAGGCGTGGATCTTTGGCTCAATAATCCACGGCGCGGCGAAGAAGCCTGTGGCACCAGCGGCATGAAAGCCGCCATGAACGGCGTGCTGAATCTGAGCGTGCTCGACGGCTGGTTTGATGAGGCTTACGAGATCTCCGGCGGCTGGGCCATCGGCGACCGCCAACCTTATTCGGAAGACCAAGACGACTTGCACGCCAGCGCCATGTATTCCACTTTGGAAAACGAAATCGTCCCGCTGTTCTACCAGAACCAGGATGCCGACGATGACGTTCCCACCGAATGGGTGCGCCGCATGAAAACATGTATTGCGAATCTCACCCCACGCTTTGGCTGCGGCCGCATGCTGGCCGAGTATATGTCGGAACTTTATCAGCCCGCGCACAATCTCTGGCAGAATGTCTCGAAAAACTCCTTTGAATTAGCGCGCAACCGAACGGGTTGGGACGCCCGCATCAACAGCAATTGGAACAATATCCGCTTCTTACAAATGGGTGACGGCCCAGCCGATCAAGTGATGAGCGGCGCCGCCGTGCCCATCAAGGCACTCATTGAACTCGGCGGGCTCGAGCCCTCGGAAGTTCGCGTGGAAGCGGTTGTGGGGCAGATTGGCGTCAACGGGCAGTTGGAAGAAACATTCACGTTGTCGCTCAAGGCGGGCGAAACACAGGGTTCGGCTGTCATGTTTGCCAACGAGTTTACCGTGCAGCAAACCGGGCGCCTGGGATATTCGGTGCGCATTAGTCCGAATCACTTTGATAACCCGCTCACTCGGCCTTGCAACGCCCTTTTAAAGTGGGTTTCCGACTAAAACTGCACCGGAAGAACCACTCAGATTAGTACCATTCCGCTATTTAGAGCGCCAAGAAAAGCAAATTTTTGTCGAATCTCTCTGGTAAGCCAAAGCGATCCGTGGTAAATACAAGGTAGGAGCAAGCGGGGATTCATTCGCACTTCTACCTTCCGATACCCCCGTCACCTGTTCGAAACGTCTTAGCCTCAAACCCGTTTTTGTGAGTTAAAGTTTCCAGGTATGCGCCTAATGTAACTTTTCCCGTCCGCAATAGTAAATCACTTTGACACGAATTTCTAATTGCGGTTCCGGATCCCCTAAGGAGTCGATCAACGTATATGGACGGAGATCGCAAGTACCGCCAAAATGGCTATCATGATTCAGAACGCGGCAACGGCAACGGTGCATTCCGGACCGACCGGCCAAAGCCGCAAGGGCCTAAGCTGCCTCTAGACATCACTGGCCCTAAACTGCCAAGGCTTGTTCAGAACGTGGTGGCGTCGCGCTGCTTTAGCTGCGCGGTGGCGCTGGCAGCAGATACAGATTTCCGCGGCAATTGCCCCAAATGCGGAGCAGCCCTGCATTGCTGTAAACAGTGCGTGCATTTTGATTCCTCAACACGCTTCCAATGCAACAAGCCCATACCCGCCCGTATTCCGGTGAAAGATCAGGCCAACACCTGCGAATTCTTTTCGCCCATGGTAACAGTGGCCCGCGATTCACAGTCCATTCCGCCCTCCGCGAATCGGATCGTGGAGAACACGCCGGCGCCCCGCAACGCCAATGACGCGCGCGCTGCTTTTGATAGTTTGTTCAAGAAGTAGTCTCAGCGCGGAACATGGCCTCTACAAAAATCAAGAAGAAGTCTGCCAATTCAACCCCTGCCTCAATGATGCCGCGCCAAGGCGCCATCCCTTGCCTGATTTTGATTGGGCTGATTGTTTTGGGCTTGGCCGCGGTGGTGTTTTTGTCGGTCCGCTCGGCTCATTGACCAGCTCATCCAACGCGCGTCCATTACCATGGTGAGTTCATGCGCAAAGACGGCAGACAGCACAACCAACTCCGCTCCACCAAAATCACCACCGACTATTTGATGACCGCCGAAGGGTCGGCCCTAATTGAGGTCGGCAATACCCGCGTGCTTTGCGCGGCGACTGTGGAAGATTCCATCCCCCCTTTTCTGCGCGGCAGCGGTAAAGGTTGGGTCACGGCTGAATACTCCATGTTGCCGCGCGCCACCTCCACTCGCACCGCGCGCGAACTCACTAAGGGCCGGCCCTCGGGGCGCACGCACGAAATCCAACGGTTAATCGGCCGGTCGTTGCGCTCGGTTGTGGATCTGGCCGCCCTTGGAGAACGCAGCATCATCATCGATTGCGATGTCCTGCAAGCCGACGGCGGCACCCGCACGGCTGCCATCACCGGTGCCTATGTCGCGCTCGCGATCGCCATGCAGACACTGGTCAAGTTCAAGGCCGTCGCGAAAAGTCCCTTGCTTGATTCCGTAGCAGCCACAAGTGTGGGTTTGGTCGGCGGCGCCCCCATGCTTGATTTGGCCTATGAGGAAGACTCGCGCGCCGACGTCGATATGAATGTGGTCATGACGGGTTCGGATAAATTTGTAGAGATGCAGGCTACCGCCGAACATACGCCGTTTGCCGACGATCAGCTCGCCGCTATGATTGCGCTCGCCCGCAGCGGCATGGCTGAATTGCGCGCGCTGCAACAGCAGGCTCTCGCAGCGCGCCCAGGTTGAGTTTGCGCATGAGCACCATTCTTTACGCGTGTTCCAGCAATCCCGGCAAACTGCGCGAGTTTGTATTCACGGTTGAACATTCGCCCGCGCGCGGCTTTACCATCCAGCCTTTGCCGCGCTTGGCCGAATTGACGCCGCCCGCAGAAGACGGCCGCACATATGAAGAAAACGCGGCTATCAAAGCAGTCTATTATTCGGGTTTTAGCGATGAGTTGGTGTTTGCCGACGATTCAGGTCTGGAAGTGGACGCCTTAGCCGGCGCGCCCGGCGTTCATTCCGCGCGCTTTGCCGGGCCACACGCAACGGGCGCCGAAAACAATGCCTTGCTGCTCGCCAAACTGACGGGCGTGTCGCAACGCCGCGCTCGCTTCGTCACAGCCATTTCCCTGGCGCGCCACGGCAAAGTTTTGCATACCGCCGTGGGAACAGCGGAAGGCGAGATTTTAGGCAGCCCACGCGGCTCTCTCGGCTTCGGCTACGACGCCTTATTCCTCTTCCCCCCATTAGGCAAGACTTTCGCCGAACTCGGCGAGGCCGAGAAATTCGCGGTCAGCGCCAGAGGCGAGGCCTTCCGCACTCTCTTGGCCTGGTTGGGCAGTACCTTGACCTAGCGCGTTCGCGGACCGTTTCCGATAAGATACAAGAAAGTGCACCGCTATCTACTTCACAATGGTGACATCCGGGACACCCGTGATGCCGTGCTGTCCCCTGGCCAAGTGGGCTTCATGAACGGCTGGGGGGTGTTCAGCACGCTACGTGTTTCTGATGGCGTTCTGTTTGCCTATCCACGCCATTACGCCCGCATGCAGCACGATGCGGCTCTTACGCGCGTTCCCTTTACTATCGGCGCTCCTGAACTGCATAAGCAACTCGTTTCGCTGGTTGACGCCAATCACGCCTTTAATGCCACGTTGCGGGTGGCTGTCGTGCGCAATAAAGGCGGCTTATTTGAAGCGCCCCAAATTCCGTGCGATGCCGATATCATCGCCTTCACAGCCGATCTCACCAATTGGGGCAGTGGTGTCCATCTGAACTACGTCCCGCAAGCCCGGCATGGAGCCAATCCCTTTAGCGGTTTGAAGCTCACCTCCTGGGCACAAAATCTGACCTGGCATGAAAAAGCTCACGCCGATGGCTATGACGAAGTGCTGCTTTTAAATGAGCATGGCCACGTCTCCGAATGCACTTCGGCGAATGTCTTTGTGCTGCGCGGCGGTCAGCTTCTCACGCCTCCGCTCGCTACCTCCGGCTGCCTGCCCGGTGTGACTCGCGCCATTCTGCTTGAAGAGCTCCACGTGGCAGATTTAACCATTCGCGAAGAAAGCCTTTCGCCTGCTGACCTCGAAGCGGCCGACGCCGTTTTTATCACGTCCACCACGCGCGACATTCTCCCTGTCTTGAGCGTGGACAAACGTCCGCTGAAACAGTCGCCCGATGTCTTAAACCGTTTGCTGGGTGCCTTCCGCGGTTATCGTTCCGCTTACGTCTTGGAGCACTCCCGCAAGAAAGAGATGTTTGCCTTATGAGCGAGAGCGACGCAGCGCTCAGTTGCCCAAATTGCGGCGCATCCACCGTCCGCCGGTCGCGCCGTGTCAACGGCAGCGAAATGGTGCGCATGATGTTGGGCATCTACCCATTTCGCTGTACGAATTGTGGCGACCGGTTCTGGGCCAATGTCTGGTTGTTTAATAGCTGGCGCTGGGCCAAGTGCCCGCGCTGCCTCAACCTCAATTTGACCGATTGGCCCAAACGCCACTATCACGTCACCACGTGGGCGCAAATCCTCTCAGCTTTCGGAGCCAAGAAACACCGCTGCTCGCGTTGCCGGAACAACTTCATGAGTTTCCGCCCCCGCTTGCCCGAGTATCAAGGCACGGAAGCCGATCAGGATGACCTCGACTTTGATGCCGAGCGCTCCATGCCTCTACCCAACAAACGATCCGACAAGGTGAACGCTAACTCGGACGAAGAGAGCCAGCACGAATAAATAGTAAACCCTCGCGGCTCTAGCTCACGACCGTGGGGCTCGGGTGTTTCTGTCTCGATAACACCAGCAGACAGCCAATCTGCTCGCCCAGCGTGCTCAACATCTCCATATCGCCGCCCGTATGAATCCGCGGTTGCTGGTGCTGCACGTTGATCACGCCCACCACTTTGTTCTGCGAAATAATCGGAACCGACAAAAAGGCTTCAAATGCATCTTGCGGCAAGTCTTTGAAATATTTGAAGCGCGGATCGCTGTACGCCTCGCGCGAAATGGCCAGTAAACGCCGTTCCCGCGCCACCCACCCCGTCAAACCTTCGCTCAACCGCAACCGCACGTTGCCGATGGTCTTGCGGTTCTGGTCGCTCGACGCGAACAAAACCAGTTCGTCGTCTTCCACCAGGTAAATCAAGCAGGAATCGCAACTCAGAAAATCCTTAACCAGACTCACGATCTCTTGCAAAACCCCGTCTAGCTCCAGATCGCGCGTCATTAACCGGCTAACCCGCTGAAAAAGCCGCAATTGCTGCTCGGCCCGCTCTAATCGAACTTCTAAATCTTTTGCCTTGGACACCTTGCGCTATTATCCCAAAGAAGTAAGTTTTTGGGTTTTATAAACTCAAATATCAAGAGGAATTCGGCGCACAGCCACTTTATTATGTGTAGGGCTTGCCGGGAGTAGTACCATAAATGGAGCATTCTTAAGGAGAACACCTTTGCATGTGGAGTAAACGAAAAGAAGACGAACTGCCACAACGGCCAGAAAAACCGGCAATCTCGCCGGCGCCCGCGGTGGAACCACAGAGGAAAGAAACAACCATGTCATCGCCAAGTAGAACTTTCGAACCTGAGCCTTTGACGCCTTCTCGCAGCAGCGGTTCTGCCGCCCTGGGGAAGAACGTTACGGTGAAGGGGCAGATCTTCGCTCGGGAAGATCTGACAATTGACGGTGAGGTCGAAGGTACCGTGGAATGCCACGAGCATCGGCTCACCATTGGACCCAACGCTCGCGTACAGGCTGGGTTAAAGGCTCGTGAAATCATTATTCAGGGCTCAATTCAAGGTAATGTCGATGCTACTGACAAGATCGACATCAAAAAAGAGGCGAAGCTTGTCGGTGATATCAAGACAAGCCGTATCGTCATAGAGGATGGCGCTTACTTTAAGGGCAGTATCGATATTTCGAAGCCCCAAGCCAGAGCCCAAGCGCAGCAGGGTGGAGCTTCTGCTCCTGCAACGCAGCCCGCTGCGGCTGCCGCCTCCAGCCAAGCAGGGACACCCAGCCGTTAGGCCGTTTTTAGACGGAGCGCAGGCGGGCGCTCAGCGCCTTGACTCTCTTGCGTTCTTTTATTAGTAGTAAAGGAGAGGCCACACAAGTGTGGCTCATCTTTCCAGGCTGCGTGCCGGTCTCTCCTGACGCTCTAGTTTGCTCGCTCTTATGAAATTCGCCGTCCCGAAAGGGACATTCGCCAAATCTCCGTCTGCCGATCACCCACCGGCTTTGGTTCGCCATAGCAGTGGCTTCGATCAGTTTCAGGCCCTCCTCAAGGGCGCTGAGAATCTCTCGGTTCTTGATTTGTCCGGAGCTAGCCAAGCCAATATCACGTTTGTGACAGAAGCTGGCCACCGGATCTCCTCCGACGACATTGTGGGCGCCATGCTCGATTCTTTCGGCGATCACTTTGGTGAAAGCCAGCAAAGCGAAACCAAAACCGCCCGTTTCTTAGACCAGACCCTCAATTTCCCCCCCGAATCCTTTGATGGCGCCTTAGTCTGGGACGCATTTCAGTTCCTCGCCCCTCCTCTCATCAATCAGACCGTGGACAAACTACTGCGCGTCATGCGCCCCGGCGGCTTGATTCTCGCTTTCTTCAACGCCAACGAAAAGATCAAGGAAATCCCCCTTTATCAGTTACCGCATTCAGGATTCCAAGAATCTCTTGCAAGTCACCCGTGGCGTGCCGCAGCATGTGCAGAACTTCAATAACCGGACCATCGAGAAGCTGTTTGAATCGGCGGCATCGGTGAAGTTTTTCCTCACACGCGACAATTTGCGCGAAGTGATTGTGAGACGCTGA
>CAWJBS010000077.1:0-137383 GCA_963840845.1 Bryobacterales bacterium | reverse complement strand
CACGAAAGCTTGGCCCCGCGCGCGCGACGAACACCGGAGTCGGATTCCCCGATCCGAACGGCTCCAGCTTTTGCAGCGCGAGCCAGAAGTCGCGGTTGATCTCTCCCAGCGCAACCTCGGCGTCATTTCGAGAACCGGGACGAAGTCCGCAGGCGTGAGTCGCTGACGCGCATAGGCATCGAGGCGTGCGCGAAACTCGGCAACTCTCTCCGTCGGAGGTGCGCATCCCACGGCGTGGGAGTGTCGCCAAAACGGGTGAACAGTCGGGACAACTCTCCAGCGCCTCCAGCAGGTGAAAGGCGCTGATCGAGCGGCCGGAGCCATGCGCCTCGCCGTGCTCGCAGGAGAAGATCAACGTCGGCCGGCAGTAACGCTCGACGATGCGGTAGAGGCGCAGATACCGATCACGCCGCGATGCCGTCGCCGTCGACCACCAGGCAATAGGCGTCCTTCATCTCCGTGAAGCTTCGATGCGCTCGATGATCGCCTGCTGAATGCGTTGCTCTTCCTGCTCGGCGATTCACCACTGACAATTGAGACACGAACATCTCCGGGTGCGGAGGTGAACTTGATGGCGTTATCGAGCAAGATGCAGATGGCGCGGCGAAGGGCATCGGCATCTCCCATGGTTGGACAGGTTTTGGGAGTTTCGATTGCGAGGGTTAAACCTTTGGCTTCGGCGATGACGCGCATTTCTTCGGCTGCGGTGTGAGCGATTTCAGTCAGATCGACGGGGCTGAGTTCAAGGTCGTTCTTACCGGCGTCGGAACGAGCTAGAAGCAGTAGATCACTGATCAAGAGGCCGGTGCGCTCCGTCTCAGCATGCACACGACTCCAGGCAGCTAGGTGCTCTTCGATCGTGCGGGGCTTGGTTTGCATGAGCTCGGCAGTGGTTTGGATGACTGACACGGGCGTTCGGAGTTCGTGGGAGGCGTCGGCCGTGAACTCAGTCATGCGATGAAAAGCAGCCTGCAGGCGACGGAGCATTTCGTTGAGGACAGCGGATAGGCGGTCGAGTTCGTCGCCTACGCCACTGGACGGAAGACGAGCGGAAAGATCTTGAGCGCTGATTTGTGCGGCGGCTTGGGAGATTTGATCTACCGGGCGAAGCGCGGGCCACTCAACCAGTAACCTCCCATAGCAGCGATGAATAGGAGGAGAGGACTACCTAAGCCGAGGGTCCACAGAAAGCCGTTTTTGACTTCTTCAAACTCGCCGATACTCAAACCGATTTGCACAGTGCCGACACGGATGGGCGCGGTTAGAGAGGCGAATCTTGCGTGGCCGACGCGTATGGTAGTGAAGGGATTCGGCTAATGGGAGGCGGCAGCGGAGGCCAACGTTAGCGCTGGGAGTTTGATAGAGCCATTGGCCTTGGGGGCCGGCGATGCGGACGTTGGCGACTGACTGACTGAGAAGCGATTTTTCGCGGAACTCCTCTTCGAGGTGCAGGAAATCGTTGGGAGAGAAGCTGTCTACGTAGCGGCGGACATCGGCGAGGCGGGCGCGGAGATCGCGGTCGGCGGTTCGCTGAATGCTGTAATCGAGAGCGATCCAGATGGCAATGCCGATGAGGGCAAAGGTGAGGGCGAGAACCGCTGTATAGGAGGCCGTGAGCCGAAGCGGATGGAGTGAGTGGCTGAGTCAGTCACGGAGGATGTACCCGAAGCCGCGGACGGTGTGGATGAGTCGTTTTGGGAGGTCGGTATCGACCTTTTCGCGGAGTTGCTTGACGTAGACATCAACAGTATTGGTTGACGTCTTGATCAAAACCCCACACAGCTTCAATGATGGCACTGCGGGAGATGGCGCGGTTGGGACGGCGCATGAGGAGTTCGAGGAGGCGGAACTCCGTGGGCGTGAGGGGGACTTTCTTACCGTGGAGACTGACTTCGCGGGAGGCGGGGTCGAGACAGAGGGGGCCAGCGCGGAGGTCTTTGATGGGAGGTTGGGCAGAGCGGCGCGTGATGGAACGGAGACGGGCGAGCAGCACGCTTAAAGAGAAGGGCTTGACCAGGTAATCGTCAGCACCGGCGTCGAGACCGGCGACGATGTCGTTGGGGGCGTCGCGGGCGGTGAGCATGAGGATGGGCGTGTGGTTTTTGGCGGCGCGGAGGCGACGGGCGACTTCGAGGCCGTTGACGTGAGGCATCATGACGTCGAGGACGATGGCATCGAAGTTAGTAGTGGCGAGGGCGGCGAGGGCTTCTTCCCCATTACGGGCAAGGGTGACGGTGTGGTTTTGTTCTTGGAGACCTTGGGTGAGGAGGTCGCCCATGGAGGATTCGTCTTCGGCGATGAGGATCCACATGGGGGTTAGGGTAGGAAAAGGGAATATCTGCGCTTGGGATCGCAAATGGGAGACAGCGGGATACGCACGCAAAAAGACGGCTGCGCCTGCGAGCGCAAATGGGGACACTGCTGCCACTACTTTGATTCTACGCTTGGGGCGCGGGTTGACGCAAACCCGCAATGTCCCCATTTGCTTTTGGACGCTTCCGTAGAAATCCCGCCGCCTGCGGAAGACATATTCGGATTTCGAAGAACTGTGGGCCAACGGCTTCGAACGCCTTGCGGCGAGGAAGAGGTGACGCCGGTTCATGGAGTTTCGGGGCAGTTGCTAGGCGGCTTGTGCCGCTTGGGTCACCAAGATTTCGCGTTCTTCCGGGGTAAGAGTGGCCAAATATTCGGTTATTTGGGAAGGTGTAAAAACAAACCCATTTGGCGGTTTGGACGGTTGCTTGGCTTTTTGTGCCTTGGCTTGTTCTTCTGCTGCTGCGGCGGCGGCTTGGCGAGCGGCTTGTAGGGCGCGGAATTCTTTCATTTCGCGTTCGCGGCGCCGGACGAGGCGATTTTCCTGGAGATGCAGGTTGCGGAGTTCTTTGGCCTTGTGGAGGCGCGCTTGCATTTCGAGAACAGGCTCGGGGTTATTGGCAAGACTGGGTTCCTGTTTGAGCAGATCGCGGCGGGCGAGGTCAATGAGGGCGCTTTCGAGACCAGGGATGCGGGCGAGACGCCAGCGGCAATCGATGATGGACTGGAGAAGATGCGTCTCTTCGGGGCCGACGGGCTGGAACTGCTTTTTGTAATCGTTGATGGTGGCTTCGTAGAGAGCGGCGTCGTCTGTGGGGAGAAGGATTTGCGCACCGGTTAACGCGGTTTTGAGGGCGTTTTGCGAAACTTTCTTGCGACCAGCTTCGGAAGTTGGGCCGGTACTCGATTTGGCGTTTTCGCGATTAGCGGCGAGTTGGGCGGCGGAGATTTCTTTCTCAGAGATCTCTTCTTGGGGAGCGGCGACGGGCTCGGCGGCACTGTGGGCGGTGGTATTTGCGGTGGCGGCAGCAGCCTGCGCGGCGGCACGGCGTTCTTTGCGGGTCATCAGGTAGGTCGGTTTCATGGGATTTGTTTCCTTTCTGGGTAATAAAAAAAGCCCGCAAACAGAGATGACACTCTGGCGGACCTGATTGACGTTAGCATCGGCACCCCCCGATTCCGAACCGTGGGTTCAAAGAAGAGCGGGCGCGGATGGGCTGTAAACGATTGAGGGGATTGGGGATATAAATTTGATTAAAAAAGATAAACTTTTGTGACTGAGATTTTGGGGGATGCCGATTTTCGAAGAGGGGTGGGCAAGTGGCTGATTATGAAGGGGTTATTTGATTTTTTTGGGCGTGTGCGTGGGCGACTGAGATTTTCGTTGAGGTTTCGGCGCGCGATGCGCTTAGGTCAGCGAATCGTAGGTATCGTGTTCGCCGATCCAGAACCATTCATAGTCGTTATTGCCATGTTTCCGGGCTAGCGCGCGGAACTTCTGGTTGATCCTCCCGCTTCAGATTTCGCGTCCCTTGTTTGAAGCGATTTTCTTGAATTGAAGTGATGGGTGGCTGGAATTCGCTTTCAGAATAGAAAACTGCTTGTCGGCAATTTGGCGTGTCTCGCGCGGCAGCGAGTTATAAGCTTGCCAAAATCTAACAGGCTCCGTGGATGTCGCGCCCCTAGAGAGGTCGAGAGCGTCCGGCTTTTCTGTCTTCGTCAGATTCGTCGATCAGCTTGTCGAATTTGCCAGATTCCACGGCGGATTGGAGTCGCAGGTCGGCGAGTTCCTCTTCCCGGTCCTGCTGGTTGAGCCACGCCTGCAATTCCGATACTTCGCCGGGGGGAAAGCCTGCCGATTTGTGCTTGATGTTCTGGAGGCTCATGATGACTCCTTATTTTATCGATTCACCCACTAACCGGCGGCTGGAGAGATTGCCATGTCTGGAGCGCCCAATCTTTGTGGTCGGGGTTGAAGAAGATGACGGTAAAGACCGCTTTTTGGCCTGCGTCCGTGAGGTTAGTGGAGTTTAGTACGAAGAAGGGCTCGCCGGTTTCCGTTTGATGGGTGCTGAGATTGGCGTGGGCGAAGTAGCCGTCGCGCTCGATCAGGTAATCGATGTGAACTCGTTCCTGGCGGTCTTTCTTATGCCACTCAAGGGATCCGATTAAGGGATAGACGGCGAACCAAATTTCGCGGGGCGGGTCGCCGGAGAAAACGCGGTTATATTGATCGGTGTCGAAGTCGCTGAAGGAGCCGGGGATCTTGAGTGTCCAATCGCCCAGGTTGATGAAGACGTTGGCGCGGCGGTAACCGATGGTGGGGTCGGTGTGGGCACGGGAGTCGACGAGTTGTTCTTGCGGGCCGGCTTCGCGGGCGAGGCACTGGAGGACCTGCTTCCATTCGGCCCAAGGGTAGTCAAGATGGGGATCGAGATGGAAGGCTTGATCGAGATCGGCGGCCACGCTTTCCAAGGCGGCGGTTTCGGAATCGTTGATGGGCGGACGCCAGCGGATGTCGAGCCACATTTGAGTGAGGGCGCGACGGAGGTAGAACTCGGCGTTGCAGCCGGGAGTCCACCAGGGGAAGAAGTCGGAGCCGGCGGCGCCGTCTTTGGCGGTTTGGGCGAGCCAAGCGCGGCTGCGGGGGCCGAGTGGCGTGAGCGCGGGTTGGGCGGTCTCGAAGCGCGGATTTAACGGTATGCATAGGGCTGTACCCTGGGTATCCGGATCTAAGGAACCGTCGAAAAATAGACCGGCAATGGCGGATAGCCAGCGTGTCATTTCGTGGCGGAGGTGATCTTCGTCGCCGGTGAAGAAGTAGCCGGTGTCGTCGGCGAAGTCTTCGTCGTCAGCGGCGGGGTGTAGCCAAGAGGCTTTGATGTGGTGGGCTAGCGCTTTGAGGAGGTTGGTGAGGAAGATGTGGTAGCCGGGACCAACACCGCCGGTGCTGGCGGAGGCGAGGAGATGGGCGGGGTCGATGAGAGAGAGTTCGAATTCTTCGGCGGCGGGGTGGATTTGGCAGAGCAGGGTCGAGGGGTTGCGGCTTATTTGGGGGCGCATCTCGGGGTAAGTGGTTCGCAGCCAGGTTTCGATGCGGGTTAGGAATTGCTTGGGGGAGCGGGCGGGCTTGGCGAGGCGGGCGCAGAGGTGGAGACCGAGGGACATGACGTGCTTGACGATGGTAGCAAGGGAGGCGCTGCTCGGCTAGGCGGGATTTTGGGGCGGAGGTGGATGCTGACGGACGGCTATGGCCCCAAAGCCGAAATTCGAGGTGCGAGCGGCGGGTGGTTATCGATAAGTGGTTTGTTTTGTTAGGGAGCCATAGGAATATTCTGGGGCATATTTTTTAGCGAATGGGCGAGGGAAGCAGAGCAAACGGCGGAAATATTGAGTAAATTCGCGGAAAATGAGTCGTGTGCGAAAAAGCGTGATGGTTCCATAGCGGTCCGTCCCCTGGCCCCCTGGCCCCGGATGAGCGTGATCTTCTGGCATAGGCATACACTATCGCAATCGGCGGCTGGGCATTGAGCAGGATTGGTTTGCGTTTCGCGAGGATGCTTTGAAGAGGATCGCGCGTGAGTGGTGTGAGGAGAATGAGCTGGGGTGGCATTAGGCGGAGACCGGATGGGCTTGTCTGTAGAGGGAGAAGAAGAATAGAACGGAGATTATTACAGGCGGTCCGAAGGCAATCAGGATTTCGAGCGGTCGCACCCTCGTGAATTGAGAGTCCTGGCTCCGGAAGAGTGCGGTTTTGGTGAGATAGACGGGGTGGCCGACAAACTGGGTGAGTTGGCGTAGAGTATTGAAGTCGCTCAAGTTTGCGTTGCGAGTGTCTAAGACGAAATAGCCGTGGTTGGCGTCGGGAGAGTCATCCCATGCCTGGTCGAAGCGCCAACTGTAGGCGCCAAGAACAAAAGGACCAGTGACAGCGAGACTGCTGATGTGTCTGCTTGTGATGTTTTTGAAGGGATTTGTGGTGGATTGAATGGTGGCGTATTGCGGCATTTTGCCGAGAGCTTTGAGGACGTAGCCGTTGGGCAAGGGTTCGGCGATGTCACCAAAAAATGGGTCAGGCTGGCCTGAGACGAAGATATTGAACACAATGACACAGGCCAGAAGATAGAAGGCGAAGCGGAGTGGCAGCGATGCGGCACGACGGATTTTCTTTTTGCGGTCTTGAGGACGGGTTCGGAGGATTAGGTAAGCGATGGCGGCGTAAATGACTCCGATGATGGCGGAAATGGCGAGGAGCAGCAGAAGCGAGACGAATACACCAATGATTTCAAACATAGAGAGGCTCCTCCCCATATTCGCAATCTTTCCTATACGGCGGTGAGGCAATGAGCGAAGATTGAAGTACACACAGAGAAAGCCATGAACGTGAGACACAGACGGTCAGGCATAACTAATTTCCCTGCTTATGTGGAATTGGTTCCCGGTGAGTTGAGAGCCGCGGTTTTATTGCACGAGGTTGAAGATCGGGCGATAGCTTGTTGGAGTTACGTCACAGAGGGATTGACACGGCACAAACAGCGCGAGGTCGCGTTCATGTTAGTGCGCAAAGAGAACGAGCGGGTGGGGGATTTTCCACGCGAGCCGTTTGAGTTTTTTCGCAAGCTGTTGCGATTTGCGAAGGACGAGCAGACGGTGAACGTCGGCGATGTGACGCGCGTGGGCGGCGGGGGCCTGTTGGGGTTTCCGGGCGTGGTGTACTTAGACACGCAAGGCGCGGGCGGACTGGTGATGGTTGGACTCACCGAAGAAGAAATGCAGGCACACATGGAATTCGGAGTGCAGCGGGTGTTGAGCCTGATGAACAAAGCCGACCGTTTTTATCCGGCGCCGTATTGGACAGAGCGAAAGCGCGAGAGCCGGATCTGCATGACCGACATGGAGGAGAGCGTGTTACACACAGTGACACGCATTCATAACACGGGGCTGACCGCTTACCGTGAGAGCAGCCGTATCATGTTACGCATTCGGACGGGGCGCAAGACCGACGCGCTGCTGAGAACGTTGCGCGAAGTGCCGGAGGATGTGCCGGTGGCGCTGATTGGGGAGATGCATCCGAGTTGCGATGGGCAATTGAAATGGGTGCCAGGGCAGACGGTGCCATCGGCCTCGACACCACCCGGGAGCAAGGCGACGCGGTTGTGCGGGAGCTTTGTGGTTTTGCGGCCGGACCAGCCGGAAGACAGCGCGCGGATCTTAGAAGACGGTTATGTGCTGGCGTTGACGCCCCGAAGGTACAAGTCACTGCGCAAGGCGATTCTGGCGCAAGAAGACTTAGTGATGCCGACTTGCGAATTGGCATGGATTGAGGACGATGGCGTGCCTGAGGCGCCACCGGCTGACGAGTTTCCAGCGGCGATTGGGACAACGCGGAGTTGGAGAAAGCGGATCATGCTGAAGCAGACGCAAGCCGAGACGAATGAAGCGGTGCCACCGGACAGGTTGATGGGGCTGATCACGTCGATCGAAATGGCGGTGGCGGCGGTGTTTCGTGACGATGCGTCGGTGGGGGAACTGCGGGTGGCGGTGAGGCTCAGACCGATGGAGCTGCCCATTTTTCAGTTGGACCGCAAAGGGCGAATGAACGACGCGGTGATGAGAGAGATTTGGCAGGAACTGCAGATCCTGCCAACGATCCCAACGAACAGCACGATTGAGTTTTCGGTGGAGTTTGATATTGGGGTGAGGAAGAAAGCGGCCCAGGTAGGGACTTAGCGCGCCATCACAACGGTGGGTTCGGGCGGGTCGAAATAGTAGCCGGGCGTGGTGCGGATGATTTTGAAGCCGTACTTCTTGTTGAGCTTGATCATGGGCAGATTGCTTTTGCGCGTGTTGGTGACAATGCGAGTGAAGCGGTGATGGCGCGCATAAGCGATCTGCCAACTTTTCATGAGGCTGCCGAAGCCTTGGCCGCGGAAAGCCGGATGAATTCCGGTGGAAGCGATGTAGAGGGAGTGGCGGCATTTGGGATTAACTCCGTCGTGCCGGAGATCTTGTTGAAAATCGACGTGGGGTTCGAAGGCGCAGCAACCGATTTTTCTGCCATGGAGGAGGAGCCACCAGGATTGGTAATTCAGCCACATGTCGGGGGGGAACCAGTCGCCGGGGAATTGGTGGAAGGCTTTGCGGTCAAAGAGGACAAGGCTGCGAAGTTCGGTTGGGAGGCGAACCGGGCGAAATTCGATCACCGCCAGGCGAAACCTTGCGGCCGGATATAAAACATGCGCGTGGTGTGGGGTTTGGCGGCTTCCCAAGCGTAACCGACTGGCCCTGAGGGATTCGAGGAAGCCCAGACCGCGACTTTGGTGACGGCGCCGATGTAGGTTTCGGGCGTGGCGGTGGCGTCGAGAGTTTCGGGCGCGACGTGGAAGAAGGCGGCGATGTGGTTGGCGGGCATGGGAATATTGGCGGAGGGGTTCGCCTTCTGGGTCCAGCCCATCCATTCCATGGCTTGCGCGGCTACGGCCACTTCGAGTTGACGCCAGCCGCCGCTTTGTTGCCAGAGATTTTCTTGCGGGATGATGTTGGCGGAGACGTCGGGACCGCCGAGTTCGAGGGCCATTAAGTGGCCCTTGTCGAGAGACAAAGCTGCACCGGTGGGAGCGCCACTGATGGGCTTGGGAGCAGCGGGACGGCCGGTGGTGAACACGGGTACGACAATTCCTTCGACCTTGCGCGGGTTCTTGAGGTTGAGAACAGTTGAGAAGGGATCATTGTCGGAGATTTTGACGGCACCGGCCCAGGGGGGGCGGGCCGAGCCTAAGACAAGGGTGTTAAAAGTGGCGAAAGCCATAACCGCTTTAACTTAGCAGAGTAATTTGGTGCATTCTTACGAGAGAATGGGGAATTAGGGAACTTTCGAGAGTAGGCCACGTTCTCTTATTAGGAGTTGTGATGAAGCGTCCTTTTTTATCGGTAGCAGTTTTGGTGATGGCGGGAGCGGTTTCGGCACTGGCCAGCGTGGATAGCGGGTTGCTGGCGCTGGTGCCGGCGAATTCGAAGATCGTGGCCGCATTGGATGTCACGCGGGCGCGCCATTCGGATTTTGGGCAGTATTTGCTGACGAAGATGCAGGCGGACGATGTCCATTTTCAGGAAATGATCAATGAGACCGGGTTCGATCCGCGGCGCGATTTGCAGAGTATTCTGCTTGCCAATGGCGGGGCGGACAACGGCGGAGCGGGCGCTTCCTCGCCCTTTGCGATTTTGGCGCGCGGCAATTTCGACCAGAACAAGATCAAGGCGCTGGCGATGTCGAAGGGTCACGCGACGATTGTGCCGTATGGCGGGGTGGACATTATTTTAGAAGGGAAATCGCATGATAGGGCGATCGGATTTCTGGATGTCGGCGTGGCGGTGATGGCGGAGTTGGATACGCTGAAGCAGATTATTGACAGCCGGGCGGCACCGACGGTTCTGGATGCAGATTTGAAGAGCAAGATACAGAACATTGGTGGGGCGAATGATGCTTGGTTTGTTTCGCTGGTGGGCGGTCCGAATTCGTGGGGTGCTCAAACAGGACCAGAGCAGGCGCAGATGAAGGCGCTACAAGGCGTGGTGCAAGCGAGCGGCGGGGTGAAGTTTGGGGCCACGATTGATACGACAGTTGATGCGGTAACGCGGTCGGCGCAGGATGCACAGTCACTTTCGGATGTCATCCGGTTTGTGGCTAGCATGGTGCAGATGCAGCGCCAGAATGATCCGCAAGCGGCTATTTTGGCGAACGCGTTAGATGGGATGACGGTGAGAAATGACGGGACGGCGGTGCATTTGACGGTGTCAATGCCGGAGAAGAGTTTGGAGCAACTGGCGGACACGGTGCATGCGGGGGCGGCGCATTAGGTTGGTTTTTCGAAGTCAGGGTTTGTAGCCAGCGATTACAAAAATTCAACGCCATCGCAGCGATCGATGAACGTTGTTTAATTAGACAATGAAGGCCGACGGTGATCTTCGCATTCGCGCTTTTTCGTCTGAGGATTATAGGGATGTGCTCGCGTTGTGGCAAGCGTGCGGGTTAACGATTAAGAGTTCCGACTCGCTGGTTGAGATTGAGAAACTTTGCGCCATGCCTGCGAATCGCTTGTTGGTGGCGGAGGCGAAAGATCAGGCTGGCGCGGAACGCATTGTAGGCGCGGTGATTGGCGCGTTCGATGGGCGGCGTGGCTGGATTTATCATCTCGCCGTGCTGTCAGAAGTGCGGCGAGGCGGTGTGGCCACCCGTTTGGTCCGCGAGATTGAAAGGCATTTGCGGACCAGTGGCGCTTTGAAGGTGAACCTGCTTGTTGAACCCGAAAACGTGCAGGGGCGACAGTTCTATGAAGCACTGGGATTTTCAGAAGTGCCGTTTGCGTTCTTTACGAAAGAGTTTTGAACACAAGCCCAAGTGACTTGGAGCAACTGGCGGAAAGGGGCGCATGCGGGGGCGGCGCACTGAGTTAGTTTTTCTTGACTTGCCGTAGCCGTGAGACTGAGAATATGAGGGCCACCATTGATTTGCGCGAGCCGATTTTTGAGGCGCTGCAAAGCCGCGCGGGTCAAGAAGGCTCAAGCGTAGAGGCCGTGATCTTGCAGGTTATCCAGAGCGCGGTTGTGCCTATTGGGACGAAGGCCAGCATCAGTGGGAACAGGGTTCATTTGCCACTTGTGCCGTCAAAGCGTCCAGGCACGCTACGTTCGATGACGGGCGCGGAAATCGACGAGATCCTTGGCTGAAAAGGCTTGGCTGAAAAGGTTTGGCTGCCCGACGTCAATGTTTGGATAGCACTGGCAGCCAGCAAACACGAGCACCATACCGCCGCCCATAAGTGGTTTGAACTTACGGCTGAGGATATCTGCTTCTGCCGGGTCACGCAGATGTATCGGGAACTGCTGAGCGATTCGCGCGTCCGCTTTCTGAGTGAGGCGGGCGGAATCGAAAAGCTTTGGCACAAATTTATGGGCGTTCCACAAATAGCCCTGAATTCTTGGACCGATGCCTATTTGGCGGCATTGGCCATCGAAGCGCGGCTTCGATTTGTTTCTTTCGATAAAGGCATGCGGAAATGGGAAGGCCTTGCACTGGAGCTATTGAGCCCTTCCGCTATCGATTAACGCAGGCCCGGGCGACTTAGTGCATCAAGTAGGCTTTGACCGCGAGCACGAGGCCCACGGCGGAGGCGGCGGCGCCACCGATGAAGAACGGTTTGCGTTTGGTGAGGATGGCGAGGGACGAGAGGACAATGCCGATTTCGAGGAAGACTTCGCCCATGTGGAAGCTTTCGGCGCGTTCACCGGCGCTTTTGCTTTCCTCTTCGAGAGCTTTGGCGTCTTTGCTGATGCCTTCCATGTCTTTGGTGTAACGCTCGATGTCCTTAGTGTACTTTTCGGCGGCGGGTGGGGCTTCGGTCTTGCCTTGTTTCAGCAATTCGATGGTGGCTCCCGCGACATAACGTGCGGATGTTCTTCGCCTGATAGAACGCCCATTGATCGGAGGCCTTTTGCTGGTCGAGAGCTTTTCGGCATTGAAATGCTGGCCAAAAACGGAAACGATCGCGAGCAGGGCGGCGACACCGGCCATGGTTCCGGCAACAAGCTTGTCAAAAGGTTCTTTGGCGTGGTGTACGTGTTCTTCTACTTCTTCGTGTTCGGCCATATAGGAAATAAGCTATCATGCGCGGCTGAAATTTGAGATTTCGCGCACGAGGCGGCGGTAATTGAGATCTTCGATTTTACGTAAAGGGGAACCAGTGGCCGTCGCGCCAGGACGAGTAATACCAGCGTGAAAAAACAGCGAGGTGTTCGATGCGTTGCTGGGCGGGAGGGGCCGAAACGGGTGAGGCGGCGAGAGCGAGCGCTAGTTTCTCACGGAGCTCTTGATCCAGCGAGCGGGCACCGGGCTGCATGGCGTCGAACTGCAGAATGACTGGATTTTGCCAGCAACCGGCACGCATGGGCCAGAGGCGGCATTCTTGTTCGACGATGCCGCGGGTTAAAGCGACGCCGTTGAATTTATCGATGGGGGCGATGACGCTGTCGCGGCCGGCAATGGCGTCGTTGACTTTTTCAAGGCGTTTGTGGAGTTGAGCGGCTTGCTCGAAATCGAGTTCTTGCGCAGCGCGTTCGCGAGCGGTGGTTAAGGCGGCGGTGGCGGTTTTGCCATTGGTGGCGAGAAATTCATCCAGCCTTAGAACTTCAGCGGCATATTCTTCACGGCTGACGGCGCACTGGCAGGGGCGTAAACATTGATTCATTTCGCCATAGATGCAGCCTGGGTGAGCGGGCGTGGGCGCGAGATTTTCGGTGCAGCGGCGCACTTGAAACAACGCCTCAATCTCTTGTTCATAACTTTGGGCGAGGTCGCGGCTGAAGAAGGGACCGTAAGCGCTCGAGTGGCGGCGGCGGGGACGATTGACAATTTCGAGGCGCGGAAACGCGTTGAAAGAATCCAGGGCAAGGAACCAGGGAAGGCGCAGGCGGAGGCGTTTGAGGTAGTCTTCGGGGAACTGTTGGCGGGTGATGAGATAGAGAAGCAACGAGGCTTCGAGACGCGAACCGGCGGGCCAACAGGAGACGGAAACGGCTTTTTGGAAGTGACGGGCTAAACCGTGTTCTGGAACAGTATAGGATGGGAGAAGCAGGCGTGTTAGCCTGCGCCTGAGGTTGAGAGACCAGCCCAGGTGGGGAACCTGATTCCCTGCAAGAGAGAATGAATAGACTCCACGAGATTCGGGCAGCGCGGCTATGGCTTCAGCCAGTTCGGGCGAGTGAGGGTCGAGATTTAAAGGAAGAGGAAGTTCCACAACTAGGGCCGGTGATGCTATTGGATAAAAAAATCCGGTTTAGCTACTTGACAGTTATGTCACTCAGTCTAGAATAGTTGTTATTTCGCTATGCAGGGTTGTCAGCACGAGCGAACCGAATTTTTGTACCGGCGGGACGGGATTGATTACGTCCGATGCCTGGACTGCGGTCAAGTCTTCGAAGCCGAGGATTTGGATTCGGTTCCCGTTTATCCAGACGAAGAAGAAGAGAAGCCCAAGAAGCGCCGTTAACGCCGTAACAACGGCGGAACGGAAGAACTTGGCTGAATATACATGAGCGACTTTGGGCCATGCCGAGCCTAACCCGCGTGTCGCACCAGCAACAGAGCCGGCTCAAAGCTCCGTTGCGCATCGTCTCCATTGGCGGAGGCACCGGGCTATCCACACTCCTATCGGGCGTTAAAAGATTTGCGATTGGCAGCCAGCGGCAACCGGAGAGCAGATTGCCACTGGTGGATATTGCGGCAGTGGTGACTGTTTCCGACGACGGAGGCAGTTCCGGACGGCTGCGGCGGGATTTCGATATTCTGCCGCCAGGCGATATTCGCAACTGCATGACGGCGCTGTCGGAAGACGAAGCATTGCTATCGCAATTGTTTCGCTACAGATTCGCCAGCGGGCGAGGGCTGAAGGGGCACAGCTTCGGCAATCTATTTCTGACGGCGCTGCATCAGATCACCGGCGATTTCGCGCAAGCCGTGAAATTGTCATCGGAAATTCTGGCGATCCGCGGACATATTTATCCGGCGACGTCGGCGAATGTGACGCTGGAGGCGGTGCTGACGGACGGCACGGTGGTGCGCGGCGAGAGCACGATCAGCAAAAGCAAGAAACCTATTCGCCGGATTCGGCTGCATCCGCCGGCCTGTAAGCCGCTGCCGGACGCATTGGCGGCGCTGGCGGACGCCGACTTGATTACGTTGGGGCCGGGGTCGCTTTATACGAGCGTTGTGCCGAATATTTTGGTGAAGGGCATGGCGGAGGCGATTGAGAAATCGCCGGCGATGAAGGTGTATTTCGTCAACTTGATGTGGCAGCCGGGCGAGACGATAAACTTTACAGCGTCGCAACATGTGAAGGTAATTCTGGCGCATGCGAAGCGGAAGATTATCGATTGCGTGGTGGTGAATAGCGCGCCCATTTCACCCGAGTTGCAACGGCGGTATGAGCGAGACAAGGTCAAACCGGTAGAAAACGACTTTGAGGCGCTGGATAAACTAGGGGTGAAGATCGTAACTGCCGATTTAGTCTCTGAGACAGCGGTGGTGCAGAAGCGGATCAGGCATGATCCGGCGGCGCTGGCGGATGTGGTGTTGGATTTGGCGAGCCGGTCGCGCGCGTTTCAGGTGCGCAAAGAAGTGCTGGCCGCGAAGGCCTTACAGTTGAAATGAAAAAAAATGTGACAGTCGTGATTCTGGCCGCTGGGCTTGGGACACGGATGAAATCGAAAAAGGCGAAGGTTCTGCATGAAGCAGGCGGTGACACGCTGCTGAACCATATTATTCGCGCGGCCTTGCACGTGGCGCCGGCGGAACGAATTATTGCGGTGGTGGGCCACCAAGCGGAACAAGTACGGGCGAGCGTAACGGAAGAAGGCATCCGCTTTGCCGAGCAGAAGGAACAGAAGGGCACCGGGCACGCGGTGTTATGCGCGCGGCCTGAGGCGGAAGCCGAAAGCGGCCAACTGCTGATTCTGAATGGCGATGGGCCTTTGTTGCGGCCGGAAACACTGCTGAAGCTGGTGGAGACGGCGCAGGCGCCGGGCAAGGCGTCGGGCGGGGCGATTGTGACCACGGAGACGACTGATCCGACGGGCTATGGGCGCATTGTGCGAGATGCACACGGGCTGGTGGCGGCGATTGTAGAGCAGAAATCGGCGAACGCGGAGCAGGCGAAGATTCGCGAGATTAACCCCGGGCTCTATTGCTTTGATGCGAAGTACTTTTGGCAATACATTAGCGAAGTGACGCCGAATAACGCAGCCAAAGAATACTATTTGACCGACATGATTGAGATTTTGACGCGGCATGGGCATCCGGTGACGCCGGTGTTGGTGGCGGATGAGAGCGAACTGCTGGGGATCAATACGCGCGTCGAATTGGCGTTTGCGGATAAGGTTTTGCGGGCGCGTAAGACGCGTGAGCTGATGCTGGAAGGCGTGACGATTGAGAATCCGGATAGCGTGACGGTGGATGTGCAGGTGAGCGTGGCGCAGGATTCGGTGATTGAAGCGAACGTGCAATTGCGTGGACGGACGCGCATTGGGACGGGCTGCCGGATTGGCACGGGTTCGGTGCTGCGGAATTGCGAGTTGGGCGATGAGGTGACGATTCTGCCGTATGTGGTGGCGGAGGCGTCCACGATTCGGGCGAAGGCGCAGGTGGGGCCGTTCGCACGGCTGCGGATGAACGCAGAAGTGGGCGAAGAGGCGCACATCGGCAATTTTGTGGAGTTGAAGAAGGCGAAGCTGGGTAAGGGTTCGAAAGCGGGCCACTTGGCGTATCTGGGCGACGCGACGATTGGGGCTGGCGCAAATATTGGCGCGGGCACGATTACCTGTAACTACGACGGGCAGAAGAAGCACCAGACCGTGATTGGCGATGGCGCGTTTGTGGGAAGTAATTCCACGCTGGTGGCTCCGTTGACGATTGGCGATGGCGCTTATACGGCGGCGGGTTCGACGATTACGACGAACGTGGAAGCGGACGCGCTGGCGATTGGCCGGGCACGGCAGGAAGTGAAGAAGGGCTGGGCGAAGGTGCGGCGGGGGGCGGCGGAGCCGGTGGGGACGAAGGGTTAGCTACTGAACGCCTATAACTGAAGCGAGGGCGGAAGAAATTCCGGAGTCTTGCCGAGACTCGGGTGCGGTTGCGGGCCCAATTCCAGAAGGATGTGGCCGCCGGCGGCGATCTCTTTGTGCTGGAACCAAAGGCGCTGTTGCGGCTTGCCGTTCAAGGTGAACGACTGGATGTAGGCGTCGGCAGGACTCTGGCGTTTGACTTCAATTTCGAGGAGTGTACCGTTGCCCAAGCGAAGTTTGGCGTGGTCAACGATAGGCGAACCCAGGATGTAATTTCCGCTGACGGGATCGACGGGATAAAAGCCCAGCGCAGACAGAATGAACCAAGCGGACATCTGGCCGACGTCTTCGTTGCCGGCCATGCCATCGGGGTCGGCATGATACATGGTATCGAGCAAGGAACGGACGCGCGCCTGAGTCTTGTGAGGTGCGCCCGCGAAGGCGTATAAGTAGGCTATGTGATGAGACGGCTCGTTGCCATGAGCGTATTGGCCGACTAAGCCGGCGATGTCCGGCGGGGCGTCCGCGGGTAAGTCGGAAGACTGATTGAAGAGTTGATCGAGCTTGGTGACAAACGCTTCCGAACTACCGAAGAGAGCGATGAGGCCAGCGACATCATGCTGGATTCCGAACGTGGTTTGCCAGGAGTTGGATTCGGTGAAATCTCGCCATTGCTTGCTGTGGCCCATTTCTTTGGGGTCGAAGGGCACGGCCCAGTCGCCGTTTTGCAGTTTGGGCTGGAAGAATTGATTGGCGGGATTGAAGTAGTGGCGGTAGTTGGTTGAACGCTGGCGGAGCATGGACGCATCGTCGGATTTGCCAAGCGCGGCGGCGACGTGGGCGATGGCCCAATCGTCATAGCAGTACTCCAAAGTTTTCGAAACGGACTCTTCTTCCTTATCAGCGGGGATGAAGCCGAGTTCGCGGTAATAGGGAAGTCCTCGATAGTCATCCTTCATGGCGCGCTTCATCATTTGCTGGTAAGCAGCGGCGACGTCGATGCCAGTGAAGCCTTTGTGAATGGCTTCGGAGATAACGCTGGCGGAGTGATAGCCAGTCATAGTGCCGGTCTCTGTCCCTTGCAATGGCCATACCGGCATACCCGCCGGACTCTGCTCGGCCATGCGAACGAGGGTGTTGGCAAAGTCGGGTACGCGTTCGGGTTGAATGAGCGTGTAAGCAGGATGAGCGGCGCGAAAGGTGTCCCACAGGGAGAAGCAAGTGTAATTGCGCCGGCCGTGAGGCAGTTGGTGAATCTGCGCGTCCATGCCACGATAATGCCCGTCGGCGTCATCGAAAAGTTGCGGACCGAGGAGCATGTGATAGAGCGCGGTATAGAAGACTTTTTTCTGTTCGGGATCCGCGATCTGCGCTTGGACGCGGGACAGTTCAGATCGCCATTGAAGCTGCGCGCTATGGCGGACGGCGGCAAAATCCCAAGCGGGCTGTTCCGCGGCGAGGTTGCGGGCGGCTCCTTCGGCACTCACTCCGGAGATGCCGGTGCGGACGTAGATCACTTCGTTGGGCCGCGTGGTGAAGTGGAGAACAGCTTTGAGGTTAGCGCCGTGTAAGGCGCTTGACTCGGTGGTCACGGGCTGGTCGTTCGAGTAGAGAACCACTTTGGATGGCTGTTTCGAAACTTGCAGGGTGAAGTAACAATGGCGGTCTTGTCCCCAAGCGCGAGTGATGTGGCCGCCCGCGAGGGTATTCGACTTGGGATTACGCAGTTCGGCGGACACAAACGGACGATTTGCCGTCTGATAGGTAACTGTGAGACAAGTCAACGATGAGCCACGCGTTGGCGCTTTGCGGGAAAGTGTATTTGTGCAGGCCGGTGCGTTGGGTGGAAGTTAACTCTACGCGGATGCCCGGGTCTTTTAGAAGAACCGAATAATAGCCGGGTTGAGAAATTTCGTCTTTGTGATCGAAGCGGGAACGGTAGCCGAGGTTCGGGGTGCTCGCGCGTTCCTGGTGTTAATTTGACGGGACCCGTGCCAGCCATGACGAGGAAATCCAACAAGTCACCGCAACCGGTGCCGCTGAGGTGGGTATGGCTGAAGCCCATGATGGAGTTGTCGGAGACGTGATAGCCGGAGCACCAGTCCCATTGGTCGTTAAACGTGTCGGGACTGAGTTGGACGGCGCCAAAAGGAACGCTCGCGCCTGGAAAGCAGTGGCCGTGACCGCCAGTGCCAATGCGGGGGTCAACGAACTGGAGCAAGTCAGGCTGCGACTCGGCGTCAATGCAGGGAGATAAAGACGCTGCCGCGCAGGCCGCGCCGGCGGTTTGGATAAAAGATCTGCGGGAAATCACTTAACACCTCGGCTGTGTCGGGCACTTTGTGAAGACAACAGCCCGTGCCGATTTAAGTGTATACCCCAGGTAGCGATGCGGCTCTTAGAGCAGAATTGAACGGGCTCCGTTTTCAAAAGCGACAACCCTGGGTCGCAGATGAAAAATCCGGGGATCAGGTCCCCGGACTTTCGAATTCAACCCTGAAAGGTGGTCTTAATGATCATCGAACTACGGATCGTTCTGAAGAAGACGATTGTGTTCACTAATCGCTTAAAGCTTTAGTGAGACAGGGGTAGGAGATTAGCAGTCTTCTGCTCCACGTAGTTATCGTACACCGGGAACGAGCCCATTGACAAATCAACAAGTAGGGATTGGCGCGGAGGCGCAATTCTAGCGCGGGCGCCGCGCACAACGAACGGCCGTCAGTTAATCTTTTGTCGAAGTACTTCTCTTACGACGACGGGCTACGTAGGCGAGGATGGCGCCCCCTGTGGCGAGGAGCCATAGTACGTAGATTAGGGGATTGCTCATAGATCAGTCTTCGGCAGGAATGGGACGTTCCTTTAGCCTGTGACGAACTTTCTTGGACAGTCGCCCTGTCAAAGCCGGGAAAGCGGCCATATGCGCGGCGCGATGCCGTAATTCAACTGGACGAGCACGATAAACCCGATGCTCCAATACGTATTGAATACGCAGAGAAAAGCGCCAAAAGCGTAGAGCGATTGGGCGATCAAGATTCGGCGCTCAATGGCGCAGCGAACTTCGTCGGAATCGGATTCGACCAAACCGGCGCGGGCGGCGTAGCGCCAACTGACATAAAGAATCAAACCCAACAGAAGAATATTGGCCCAATAGAGGAGGAGGGCCAAGCGAAACTCGATAAATTCGGCGAGCAGGCTGGTAGAAAACGGCATCACGGTTACAAACGCCAAAAAGGCAATGTGGATCCAGGTGAGATGCCGGTCGGATTGGGAGAGTTGGTTGAATTGCGTTTGCTGGCCGATCCAAAAGATGCCCAGCGTGATGAAGCTCATGAGATAGACGAGCAGACGCGGGCCGAGAGCGCCGAGGGCCAGCCACAGATCGTTTTCGCTGTGAATGGTGTGGGCGGCGGGCGCGTGAATATCGAGCACCAGGAGCGTCATGGCAACGGCGAAGATGCCATCGCTCAGCGCGGCCAGCCGTTCGAGGCTCCGGCCGGCAATGTTGTTGTACCAGGTCGGCATGACAACAGTTTAGTTGGGTCTCAGCATAGGCCCGACACGGCCGCGCAACCCTTGCATTTGCTGGATCAGTTTATCGGAGAGATCGGCGGGGATGTCGGCTTGAATGCGAACTACTTGCTGGTCTTTGGTGATAGAAATGGCGTCCCAAAGGCGCAGCATTTCGAGCTCATTGTCTTTGGTGGTGAGGCGGGCGAGGCCGACGAGGCCGCGCATGGCGTCGTTGACGCGTTGGGCGCCTTCGGGCGATTTGCAGGTGATGAGTGAATGAAAATGCGAGCCGGTATCCACGCGCAGGCCGAAAGAAGTTCCGGTAACGAAGGAGGCGAAGTTCGACATGGCGGACTCGAGGCTCGGCCCGAAGGGCAGGCCGGCACCGGGCAGGCCGCCGCGGCTGACCGCCCAGATTTGAGCGTCGGACGGAATCTCAGCGAGGCGCGCTTTGAGTTCGTCGGGGATTTGAACATCCTTCGACGAGAGCAGATCGAGTTCAGATTGAACAGCCGGCGTAGAAGAGGCGACCAGCAAGCCTTCTTTGGGAAAGGAGACGGAGGCGTCGCCATGAGTGAAGAGGAAGCCGTTTTTGTAGGCGACTTTTTGCGCGCCGCCGCTGACGAGGCGCTGCTGCACTTGCGCCGACGAGAACGAGCCTTTCGCTAAGAGAACCAGATTCTTGCCATCCCAAATGAGGCAGAGACTGGCGATATCCTTGCGCGGATCGAGTCCGGCGCGCGTGGCCAAATCGTTCAAGCGTGGAACATCGAGCAATTCTTGATGGCGCTGGTACAACTGGCTGCTTTTCAACTGATCGAGCCGAACGGAAATGAGCGTTTGTGCATCGGGGGAGATGCCGGCGCGAAAGGCGCTATCGAGGGATGCGCCTGTCTGTTGAGTTTTAGAACAGCCGGCTGAAAAAAAACGATGGCCAGGCCGAGCAGGAAGGGGGCGAAATATTTCACTAATAATCTCTTTTGCGGAACATGATGATGGAACTGACCAGTATGACGAAACCGAAGGCAGCGGAAGTCCAGACAGGAGTGAGCCAGTCTGATTTTTCATCGATGAGGATGTAATAGTGGAGCTCGTGGGCCAAGTCGTAAACTTTGGGAACGATCCAATACAGGCCCATCCAGAGCTGGCGCGACCATTCCGAATCAAGCAGCCTGATCATGAATTGGTGTTGGGCAAGAAGGGCGCTGATGAGGCTGAGGGCGACGGGCACCATGACGGCAAGCGCCGCGCTTTCCGAGAGAACGCCGACAAAAACCACAACGCAGAGCAGCACGGCAAAGATGAAAATCATGACCGGGATGGCGAGCAGAAAATGATATTCGCGAATGTTGGTTTTGTAGGCGATGATGAGCCAGACGCCGGTACCATGTAGACGGTGTTGAGGGCGACAATCAGCAGCGTGCCGAAATAGCGGCCTAATAGCAGAATGGTGCGGCCGATGGGCTTGGAGAGAAGCAGCGCAATGCGGCCCGGTTCGAGGATGCTGGGGACCAGACCGGCGGAGGCAAAGATGGCGAGAAAAGTGCCGAAGACATAGAGGCCCACGCAGACCCAGGCATAAGAGACATTCACGAAACGCTGGATGCTGTAGATACGGCGCACGTGCAGAGGGACGCCCAGCGCGGATACGGCGCCGGCGGCGACATCAACCTGCAGCACGAACAAGAAAAGCAGAATGAGCAGAGTGGACAACGCGAAAAGGCCGCCAGAACAGCCAGCGGGCGCGCGCTTCCTGAAAGGTATCGGCAATGAGGGCAAAAAAGACACGAAGAGAAGACATGCGCGGTTAGGAGTTACTCGCCTCTCTCCGCGGTGGCTTTGAGAAAGATTTCTTCAAGCGATGTGCCGGAGGCGGCAAAGCTGTCGATGGAGCCGCCTGTGGAGCGAACTTTATCCATGACCCGGTTGGCGTGGTCGATGGTGGCGCATTGAATGGCGACACCGCCGGGCGTGCGCAGGGTATTGGCGCCGGATTCGCGAATTTCGTGCAGGAAGGGCGCCGAGACGTTGGAGGCATTGATCGTGTAACCGGTTCGCGCCAGCAGATCGCTGATTTTGCCTTCGAGCGCGAGCTGGCCTTTGCGCATGATGGCGACATATTGGCAGAAGGATTGCACTTCGCTGAGGAGATGCGAATTGATGAAGACGGTAACGCCTTTGGCGATGAGGCGATCAAGAATGTCGTGGATCTCGCGGCGGCCGGCGGGATCGACACCGTCAGTAGGTTCGTCGAGGATGAGCAACTTCGGGTGGTGGATAAGGGCCTGCGCGAGTCCGAGGCGCTGCAGCATGCCTTTGGAATATTTCTTGATGCGGACGTCTCCCCACTCGGAGAGACCGACTAGCTTGAGCATGCCTGGGATGCGTTTGCGGCGATCGTAGGAAGAGAGCCCGACAGCGCACCGTAGAAATTCAGCATGCCCGCACCGGTGAGGTAGGTGGGGAAGCGATGATTTTCCGGCAGATAGCCGATGGGACGGCGGGCTTCGATGAAGTGGGCGTCTTTACCGAAAATGCGGGCCGACCCGGCTGTGGGGTGCACGGCGGAGAGGAGCATTTTGACGAAGGTGGTCTTGCCGGCACCGTTAGGGCCAAGCAATCCGTATTTAACGCCGACGGGAACGCGCAGGGTCAAGTTGGAGACGGCTTTGACTTCCCTACCCCGGAAACGGGCGCGATAAATTTTCTCAAGACCATCGGCTTCGATGGCGTAATCGGTGCTCACTCTTCTTTTAGGATACGAGACGAGGGGAAAATTCTCGAATGGATTGGGCATGCGTGCTAGGATGGCCCTCGGAGGTTATAGGAAAAAAATGACATTAGACGAATTGAAAAGCAAATATGCTTCGGTCCTGCAAACGATTCAGGACAAAGGGGTTGTACTTTCCCATATCAACATTGAGAGCGACGGCAAGCTGTTTATTCAGGGTGCTGCGCCTTCCGATGCCATCAAGAACGAAGTTTGGGACAAGGTGAAGGCGGTGGATTCCAGCTACGCCGACCTGAATCTCGATTTGTCGGTGGATTCGAGCTTGCCGCAACCGCAAGCAGCCGCTGCCGCCGCGGGCGCAGCCGGTCGTACCTATACCGTGAAAGCGGGCGATACGCTGTCGAAGATCGCCAAGGAATTTTACGGCAATGCCAACGAATACAACAAGATTTTCGAAGCGAATAAGGACCAATTGAGCAGCCCCGACCGAATCAATGTGGGTCAGGAACTGAATATTCCTTAGTCGGAAGCGCGTTTGGGTTTGAAAGCGAAAGCCGGTCCTGTGAAGGGGACCGGCTTTTGTCGTTATCGAGCGAGCGCAAAGGGCGCGGATACGCGCGGGCGGAGCTTGATACGACGACCGTCTGGCGCGTGTTGCTTAGGAGACCTTGAAGAATTCGGCCATCTTGTGAAGTTCGATGGCCTGAATGGCGAGTTCTTTGGAAGTGGCGCCGATTTTTTCGGTGCCGAGATTGCTCTTGTCTACGGAATTAGCCACGCCGGCCACCGTGTCATTCAATTGCTTGAGACTTTCCGATTGAACGGTGATGGAGGTGGAGACATCTTCCATAATGGCGCTCAATTCGCGCGCGGCGCTGGAAACCGAATCAAACCATTGGCTTGACTGTTGAACGCTCTCCGCACCAGTGAAGATGGCGATTTGGGAGCGATCCACCAACTCGCGGATGCGATTGGCGGCCTTAGCGGTGCGCTGCGCCAGCCCGCGAATTTCCTGCGCCACAATCATGAATCCGCGCCCCTGTTCGCCGGCGCCGGCGGCTTCCACGGCAGCGTTGACTGCCAGAAGATTGGTATAGAAGCCGATTTCGTCGATAGTATCGACGATCTGGGTAATCTGGGCGGAGGTTTCTTGAATCTCAGCCATGCCGGCAATAGCAGTTCTGGCTAATTCAGCCCCGCTGTTGGCGGCGATCCGGGTGCGGGCGGCGGATTCGATCCCCTGGTGCGTACCAGCGGCGTTGTTAGCACTGAGATCGGCAATGAGTCCTACATGAGAGGCGGTTTCTTTGAGCGCGCTTACCTGATGCTGAATGCCTGCGGACACGGATACCGAAACAGTGGACAACGTATCGGAGAACTGACCAAGGGTCTTAGCCGAACTAACGCCTTTTGCAACGACCTGACGCAGGGATTCAATGGCCCGGTTTAAGGACGTACACATTCTGCCGAGTTCGCCGATCGCGTTTGTCTGTGCGGAGACGGTTAGATCGCCCAGCGCAAATTTATCCAACGCCGCAATAGCCGAATCAAGCGGTCGGGTAATAGAACGAATCACCAGCGTGGCGTAGGCAAATGCCATAAAGACGACGAGCGAGATCACAGCTAAGGCAGCCCGAAGGCGGCTCAGAACGATCGCGCGTGCGGTTTGCTCTCCGAGCGCAGGGCCTTTCTCCGTTAACTCAGTAAGGTTATCGACAACCACACGATGCTGCGCGGCTATCTCACGCATCGGCCCATGCAATAACTCCGTGACGCGTGCCCGGTTGCGCTGCTTGATAGCAGGCAGGAATTCATTAAAGACCAACGCAAAATACTGGCGGCCTAATTGGCCGTTGCGTCCAAGAAGAGTACTGCGAATTTCACGATCAAGATCCGTTTCCTCTGGCAGGCGTGCGCCCCAATCCCTTTGACCGTCTGCAAACTGCTTGCGCAGGTTCAGCAACTTCTGCTCGGCTGCAGGATAAGCTTTTTCCGCATCGCCGGAAAACGCTCGATCCGCCAGTTCGTAGACCGTCAACTCCGTCTCAACCAGATATTGGGGCGGCGGCAAAATATCGGCGCGCAATGCCATGGCATCTACAATCCGCTGATACACCGGACTGCCGATTTTAACGGCAATGAGCGCACTGAAACTGTAGACAGCAAGGAATAGCAGCCCCGCCGTTAACGCGGAGACCAGCAGCCACAATTTAGCCCTGACGGTAGAAAACAAGCAAAAGTGATCCTAGACCAAATGTCGGATGTAAGCGTAAGAAACTTTACCGGACGCCCAAAACATTGTCGACATCTATAAGAGATATAGGCTTTGACTGGGAGCCGGGCGCCGGATGAACTTCCACATGGTCAAGGATGGCGTCTTTCACTTGTTCAAGGGACAAACCGGTGGTCCAAGTGGAAGCAAAAGGGGTTTCCCAATCGATTTCCACATTGGTCATGCGCAGGCCACGCGCCTGGCGAACCGTCAAAGCGGTCGCCGTGTGTTCATAGGGAGCAGCGGGGTCGGAGGAAACGAAGAGTTTGACGTTGTCCAGGCGAACACCTTCGAGCCAGCTATCGGGATGGCCATTGATGACGGAGGCACCAGTGCCATGAGCGATCACATTTTGAATAATGATGTTGCGGATCTTGCCGGCGGGCGGTTCGTTGGGTTTCGGAGTGCCATCCACTTCGCTGCGGCGCTTGATGTTGAAATGCAGCGGGTCGCCATCGCCCCACCAGAACCAATCGAAGCGGCGCGTCTCAATGGTTAGATTTGAGAGCACGACATCTTCGACAATGCCGCCATCAAAGTCCATGAAGGCGATGCCGCGATTGGAATTGGTGATCACCACGTTATCGATGTTCACGCGGCGAATCGCTTTCGAATTGCCATCGCAAAATTTGATGGCACTCGAGGCGAAGGAAAGACGGCAGTTCGTCACGGTGACGTTTTCTACGGGCAGCGCTGGCCCCCAAATATCGGCGGAGTAAAAGACTAGCGCGTCATCGCCGGTTTCGATCGTGGAGTTAGCAATACGCACATCTTGGCAACCATCGGGATCGATGCCGTCGGCCCAAACGCCTTCTTTCTGACTGGAATAAATATAGACACCATCAATGACAAGGCGCTTACAGGCGTACGGGTTGATGGTCCAACTGCGCGAGCGTAGAAATTTAAGGCCGGTGATGCGGACGTCGGTGCAACGCAGGAGCAGAACCATGCGCGGGTAATTTTTCTCGGTGCCGAAGCCTGTGGGAAACGGGCGCATCAAAGGCTTGCCCGTGGCTTCCATCAGGCGCTGGTTGGAAAGGATGTAGAAATCGGTGAAATCGTTCTTGCGCCAAAAATAGGAAGCTTGGCCATCGAGCGTGCCGCGGCCTTCGAGCGCGATGTCGTGCAGGTCTTCGCCGGAAATGAGAGCGGATTTCGGGGCGGCATCAAATTGCTTGCCATCGAGCGAAGCAAAGAGCGTGGCGCCGGCTTCCAGATAGAGGCGCACGCCGGACGGAGATGGAGTTGGCCGGTGGTGTAATCGCCTGGGCCAACGTAGACTGTGCCGCCGCCCGCCTTACCGCAAGCATCAATGGCGCGCTGCAGTGCGGGACGGGCGTTGTCGGCTTTGCGGCCGGTAGCGCCGTAATCTTTCACATTGAAAACGGGCTGGGCGCAGACGAAAGCGCTCGTTAGGAAGAGAAGGGCAAATAAGCGACGGAGCATCGCTTGAGAGGGTATCAAAGGCAACAGTTGGACGAAAGCCTAGGCGGCGGATAGATGCCGGTTCTCTGGTTCACTAGTTTCGCGGGCCAACGTCTCCGGCACTGTGGCCCACAGGAGAATCCAAGCCGCGAAAGCCACGCCGGCGAGACATAAGAAACTGGCCGCAAAGCCATAGCTCTGCGCGATGAAGCCGCCGAAAGCATTGCTCAGGGAAGCGCCAATGCCGACCGCCCCGGCCAGCACCCCTTGCGTCACATTGAAGCGGCCGGAACCTCTTGTCAAATCCGCGATGACGAGAACCGAAACGACGCCGAAAATGGCGTTGGCAATGCCATCTAAAACCTGAATGCCTACCAGGAAAGGAACGGAAGCTGTCAGTGTATACAAGATTCCGCGCAATGGCAAAACACCGAAACCAACAAGCAGCAAGGGCTTGCGGCCCCACACTGACGCTTTTGCGCCTAGCCAAGAGGCGGTGAACGTAATCACAATTTGCGTGACGATGACGCAGGCCGACATGAACGGCGCCGACACTTTGGCGCGGCCGTGCGCCAGCATCTCACCCAATTGCGGCAGCATGGCGGCGTTCGCAAAATGAAATAGAACCGCGCAGCCAATGAACGCCAACAAGGGCCGATTCTTCAGGACTGCGCAACGACGCAGGCGCAGCATCTCTTCGGCCCGCTCCGCGTGACTGCGCGAAGTCGATGTCCTGACTCTGCGGATCGCTTGTGATGGCTAAGACACAGGGACGGCGAGCAAGGGGACGGTAATAAAAATGGCTCGGTTCGAAATAGTGTAACCGACTAAACCCATCAGCAGGGCCGCGGCCACATTGCCGGCGGCGTTGAAGGTCTGGTTGCGGCCAAAGCGCTGGTCAAACGCTTGGCGATTCACCATGCCCAGCGTTATCGCGGCCACTGCGGGCGCCAGTACCGCGCCCACCAACCCGATTATCACTTCCGCCGCCGTAACCCACCCGAAGCTTGGACGGAACGCCAGCACCAGCGAGGCAGCCGACAAAACGGCGAGCCCCATACAAGCAAACGCCGTTTGTGATGACTGGCGTCCACCAGCGCGCCCGCCGGGGCCTGCGCCGCTACGCCTACCAATCCCCCGCATGTCAAGACGAAACCCACTTGCTGGGGATTCCAATGGCTGGCAGAGAGATAAATTGCCAGAAACGGGCCGACTCCGGTTTGCACGTCGGCCAGGAAAAAATTCAGCCAATCGAGCGCGCGCAAGCTTCGAGTATGGTTAGCCGAGTCCATCACGTAGTTAAGCGGCGCTCACTTCTTCTTGGGCTTGCCGTGTTCCATCTCCACGCCGTTGACCTCGCACGCTTCGATCACGACGCGCCCGCCGACCATAGGCTTGGTGGTTCCATGCCCTTCCACCGCCATGCCCACTTTCATTCCCAGCGCTTTGGCTCCCTTTGGTTTCAAATGCAGGAAATCGCCCGAATCCAAAATGCCGCCATTTACCTCTCCATGCAGCGCAAAATTCAACGCCTTGACGCGGCCGGTAAAAGATCTGACGCCGTGGCCGTTCTCGGCCGCGCTGTGAAAGCGGACCAGCCGGTAAACGTCATGCTCTGGCATGCCGTGCGGATCCTCTTTCTCCACGACCATGCTGACCGTCTGGCCCAGTTTGAGGGACGGAGCCATTGTTTGCGCTGCCTCTTTCGGCAGATTCACCTGAATGCGGCGCTTACCTTTGCTGACGAGAATTCCCTCGTAGAATCCCTTAGGGCTTACGTTAAACGCCTCGATTGTTCCTGTTTGCTTCATCCCGCCACAGGGAGCAAGTTTGAAACCAAACAGCGAAATGCCGGTAAATGCGAGTCGCGCGCCAATGGATGCGGCGTGGCGATTGAGTGGTTCCGTAACGGGTGAGTCAATTTCTCACGCGAGGTTTAGGTTGACTTACAGAGTCGTCATCGCCGCGCCCAAAATCTTGCCGCCATCGTGAGCTGCCACAACAAGCGCGACCACGCGCGGGTGTTCGCCCCAGCGATCATTCATCTTTAGATCGAGGGAAACCGCTCCGTTCGCGGCAATGCTCGCTTTCGTCAAACTGCGCACCACACCCGTGTGCTTCAGCATGCGGCCGCTGTTCTCGCCGGCTGAGACCTTTGATTCCACGCGATCTTCCGCCACGGCGAAGAAAACTTCCGCACCCTTCGGCCAAGCTTGGTCTGTACTGCAATTCCACGTGTATGTGCTTGTCGAGCTGTTTGGCTTCGAAGCGTAATGGGAGTTTTTTTGCGGCCCGAGCCTGTTCCACCGCCGCGCGCAGCTTCGGTTCGTTATTACCCACCGCCTCAAACCGCCCATCAATGACGGCTTGCGGCGTATAGGAGTCCGGCACGTGCAGCGCTTGCACATAGCGAAGCTGCCGCTCGCTGAATTCGTGCGCAGAATAAGGGTCAATCCAGCCCAAGCTGTTCCAATAATCCACATGCTCACTCAACACAATTAATTGCACGCCTTCGTTATCGGCTGCGCGCGATCGAGATCGGCGAGCAACCGGTCGGCGGGCGGGCAGCTTGAGCAGCCCTCGGAGGTAAACAGCTCAATCACCACCGGAACACGTCCGGCGGTACCGTTGCTCTGCGCCCCACTAGCAGTGGCGATGGCCAAAGCATACGAAAGTCAAAATGAATATCTTCAAGGCGTGCTCCTGATCCATATATCCCTTCGTTGCGGGCTAGATGAAAGTTACATAATGTTTCGGCTAGTGTTTTAACACGAGTGCTTTTCCAGGCCCCGTTTCTGTAACCAAGTCAGTGAATTTGCGTCACTTATTACAGTAGCGGGCGCGCGGAAGTTTCAACCGGAGCCGCAGGGGGCTCATTAAAACCGTCCGGCTACAATCAAAAACATAGTAGGATTGAAAGTTGCACTTTGAAAGTATGAGGACTATAGTGTCGAATCCAATTCGTTCCATTTCGCTTCTTGCCTGCGCACTTTGCTTTGGCAGCACGCTGGCGCTGGCGCAGGATGCTAAGGTTTATTTCGGCGTCGGTTTCGGCAACGATAGCGCGCTTCCCGAAACCGTCAATACCATCAATGTGGTGACCGGAGTTGAACAGGCACCACCCTCATTGAATTCAGCCTTGGGCAAAATCGGCGGCGACGTCATGATCAACAAGCGCTTCGGTGTGGGCGCGGAAACTGATTTCGCCTTTTCCAAACTAAACTATCTGGGTCTTACCACTCGTCCTGTCTTCTATGATTTCAATGGCATCTACGTTCCTTTCAGTGGCCGCTGGAGCCGTGTAGTTCCGGAAATCCAAGGAGGTATCGGCGGCGTTCATTTGAACTTCAATTACGCTTCCTGCGACAACATCGGTGGTTGCCAAAGCCAGTTAGTGGAAACATCGAGCCACTTCCAAATTCACGTCGGCGCCGCGGTCAGCTTTTATGCGACAAAGCACGTGTTTATTCGTCCGGCGTTTGATTATCACTGGGTCAACAATTTCTTCCAGTTCAACAGCAATAACGTGCCGGTTTATGGCGCCTCGGTTGGCTGGAGCTTCACCGAGCACTAAAACGCTTTTCTGACAAAAGGTGTTCCACTCCACTGTGCCCCAGGCTTCGGTCTGGGGCATTTTTTGTTTCATTCATGGCGCAAAGCGGATGACGGTTCAATGCGCACGGCCCTAGTAATGGGCGCGGCAATGGAGAGCAAGGCTACAAACAGAACAAAGACCAAGGCCGAAGCGAGAGCCCAGGGTTCAAAGGGAACCACGTTGAATAGTGCTTTCTGTATCCAATGCGATGACAAGAAATAGCAGTATAGTCCCACCGCTGCACCTGCCGCCACAATGAACAGTGTTTGCCGGCTGAGCAATTGAACTACCCGTGCCGGGCCAGCGCCCAGTGCGACGCGAATGCCTACCTCGCGCGTGCGGCTGCGCACCGCAAAATCCAGCACACCGTACAAGCCGAGCCCCGCCAGCAAAGCCGCGAAGCCGCCCAGAATGCTTGAGAACCAGGCGAGCAAGCGCTCTTGCCACAAGGATGCTTCCACGTCTTCACGCAAAGGCGCGGCTTCAATGAAGGGCAATTCCGGATCAAGCGAGCGCAAGATGTTGCGCACAGGGGCGATGAGCATGGCCGGGTCGCCGCGCGTGCGCAAGTGCAAAATAAAATCGGATCCGAAGCTAGACGCCGACGGATAGAAGGTTGCCGGTATGGGCTCTCGTAAGGATCGATATTTGGCGTCGCTGACTACTCCTATGATTTGATTGTTCCCTTGCGCCAGCCCATCCGGGCCTTTGGCTCCGAAGCGTTTTCCAATTGCCTCGGCAGGTGTCAGGCCGGGAAACAGGCGATGTACAAATGCTTCGTTGACGATCGTTGTCTTGTGGGATTTTTTTAGGATCTTCAAACCAGGTGTAATCGCGCCCAGCCAAGAGGCGGATGCCCATGGTGCGGAAGTAACCAGGCGTAACTGAGTTGAAGCTGGTGTTCAGAAAGTCTTCACGGCGGATGGGTTTTCCGGCCGCGCCAAGGTTGCCTTAATGCCGGTACCGCGCATGAGACCGCGATTGGCCATGGCCGCTGCCTCCACGCCGGGTAGCATGCGGGCTTTATCAAAGAGTTGGTGACTCAGCATCTGCGCCCGTTCCGGCGTGTAGGCTTTTAGGCTTGGGTCAACGGTGAAGGTGACAACGTGATTGCGGTCGAAGCCAACGTCCATCTGCTCCATATGGCGGAACGTTTCCACTAACACGCCAGCGCCCGCGAGCAGCAGGACGCAGATAGCGACTTGTGCGGTCATCAAAACTTGGCGGGTCCAGGAGCGAGCGGTCAGCGTGCGGTTGCTGCGTGCCGATGCGTTGCGCAGGGCCGGCGCCAGCCCGCACAAGACGGCCGTAAGTAGCGTAACGAGCGTGACGAAGGCCAGAACGCGCCAGTTGATATCAAGATGGAGGGCGAGTGGTTGAATCACGGCTCCGCGATCCCTAAGCCGCGGAAGGGCCGCCAGCAATACGGGACGCAAAGCAAAAGTGAGCGCGATACCCAGCACGCCGCCAGGTATGGCCAGTAACAGGCTTTCGGTGAGAAGTTGCCTGGCGATGCGCCGGCGGCTCGCGCCTAAAGCCAGACGGATGCTGATCTCTTGTGGACGCACCGCTAAACGGGATAAGAGTAAGCCCGCCACGTTGGCGCAGGCCATGAGCAGCAGAAGCGCTACGCTCGCCATCAACAAAGGGAGACCGCGCGAAAACTGTTCGCGCAAAGCGGATACGCCGTGCGCAGCCGATTCCAGGCGGAAGTGCGAATCGGAAAGAGTACCGCTGACTTGCTTCGCGATTTTGGGGTACGCGCGTGTATAAGCATCTTCGTAAGCGCGGCTAAGACGCGGGTCGATCTCGGCCTCGGCACGTTGCAACGAGGCGCCTGCTGGAAGCTTGCCGAAAATCTGTACGAACGGCGCTAACGGATCATCCTCGCCGCCGCGGCGCTGCTGGGCGAGCAAACGGCCGGCGGCGATGGACACGCGTAATTCCGGTGATGTATCCACCATCAGACTCGGCGCGGATTCGGGTATGACGCCCACCACTGTGAAAGCGCGGCCGTTCAAACGGACCGTTCGGCCCACCGCATCGGCCGCGCCACCCATGCGCCGCTGCCAAAAATCGTAGCTAACCACCGTATTCAAGGCACTGGGATTGTCGTCGGCAGGTGTGAGCAGCCTTCCCATCAACGGCTGCACAGACAATACAGAGAAGAAGTTCGGAGAGACTGTATTGATGCGAATGCGCTCCGTAGCGGTGCCGCTGTCAAAAGCCACATCCAAGTCGCCCTGGCAGAACACGTCTGTCAAAGCAGGCACGTTCTGACACAAAGCGTAAGGCTGGTCCCAGGTGAGGAACCCCGTGGGATGCACCTCAACTACGCGCACCAATTGCTCAGGCTGCCTCACGGGAATAGTGCGCAGCAGCAGGGTATCCACCACGCTAAAGATCAACGTGTTCGCGCCAATACCGATGCCCAACAGCAGCCACACGGAAACAGCGAACACCGGGCTCGCCACTAGCAGCTTTAGACTGAAGCGAATGTCTTGCCAGAAACCCGGCATATAGTAATTTTACACGGCAAATTGCTCTTGGTTACCGAGGACAATTTGTTTTATACTTGATCTCGGTAAGCGAGAACAATGAGCAAACCGTCTGACTTAGTGCAAGGCACCCTCGATATTCTGCTGCTGAAAATACTGGCGCTGGAGCCAATGCACGGGTGGGCCATTAGCCAGCGTTTGAATCAGGTTTCGGGCGACGTGTTGAAAGTGAGTGATGGCTCTCTTTATCCGGCTCTTCATAAGTTGGAACAAGAGGGCTGGATTTCGGCCGAATGGAAGACGAGCGAATTGGGGCGGCGCGCCAAATTCTATTCACTGACCCGGCTGGGGCGGCGGCACCTGGATCGCGAAGCGGCGAATTGGGAACGGTTATCCGGAGCGATTAGTGCAGTGATGCGATTAAAGGAGACGTGACATGCGGCTGGAGCACTGGCTCTATACAATCCCACTTCGTTTGCGCTCACTGTTTCGGCGCAATCAACTTGAGCAGGAGTTGGATGAAGAGTTGCAAATCCATCTTGAACAGCAGATCGAGATGGAAGTGAAGCGCGGCAAGACCCCAGAAGAGGCACGCTATAGGGCGTTACAAGCTATGGGCGGGATGGAGCAGCGCAAGGAAGAGTGCCGCGATTCCCGGCGCGTCCGCTGGCTGCAAGATCTGACACAAGACTTGGCTTATGGCGTCCGCACGCTGATGAAGACGCCGGGCTTTACTGTAGTGGCTGCCGTGGTTCTGGCTCTCGGCATCGGTGCAAACACCGCGGTCTTCACCGTCGTCAAGAGTTTTCTCTTGCGTCCTCTTCCTTACGACCAAGCAGAGCGGCTGTTTCTGCTTTCCAACGTTCCCAAGCAGCTTACTTTTGATCCCGGTCCCACTATGGCGGATCGCGATTACCTGCAGTTCCGCCGATACAACCATTCGTTCGAGAGCCTTTCCAACGTCGCCAGCCCTCGCGCGATGACTCTGACCAGATGGGGCGAACCGGCGGTCTTAAGTGCCGCGCGGGTAGGCCAAGACTTCACACGAGTGCTGCACGTCAAGCTCGCGCTTGGGCACGACCTCTACGATCAGAACTCAGCACTGCTCAGCTACCGGCTTTGGACAAAGCGCTTCGGGCGTGATCGCAAGGCGGTCGGCAGCAACATCACGTTGGACGGACTTAGCTACTCGATAGCAGGCATAATGCCCGAAACATTCGAATTCCAGAACGCTGACTTGTGGGTCCGTGACGACCTGCCGCCTAATCCGCACAACATATTCTTTCCACTTGTGATAGGCCGCTTGAAGCCAGGGATTTCAGCGCGACAGGCGCAAGCCGAGCTAGAAACCTTCGCGGCAATTCTACCGCACGATAGCGGCTTGAACAAAGGCGGCTTCGTGTCCCGCGTCTTGCCTCTCAAAGAATTGTTCGTAGCCGATGTCCGTAAGTTGCTTCTAATTTTCGTGGGTGCAGTGGCTTTTGTCTTCCTCATTGCGTGCGCAAACTATGCGAATCTGTTGCTGATTCGCAGCGCAAGCCGGCACTCCGAGATTGCCCTTCGCACGGCTCTCGGAGCGAGCCGTGGACGCTTGCTGCGCCAGTTGATGACAGAGAGTATGCTCCTCTCTCTTGTGGGGGCCGCTCTCGGCCTGCTGCTGTCCGTCGCCGGCGTACCCGCCCTTTTGGCTCTTCTCCCGCCGGATAGAATTCCTTCGAACGACGACCTTCGTCCCGATCAGTGGGTGATGCTGTTTACCTTCGCACTCTCGATGGTGACAGGTCTGGTTTTCGGCCTGGCTCCCGCTCTACAGGTCACAAAGCGCGAGTTGCGTGAAGGCGTAATCAAGCGGCGTGAGCGACTGCAAGGAACGCTAGTCACCGTTGAAGTAGCGCTTGCCTTGGTATTACTAGTGGGCGCTGGACTCCTTACCAAGAGCTTTCTGCGCATGCGATCAGTAAACCTCGGATTCCGCGCCGAGAATGTCGCCGTGGCAACTGTAGACCTGCCGCAGGCTCGCTATCACACGGCCTCGCAGATGCAGGAGTTCGACCAGCGCGTTCTCGCGCAGCTCAGCATGCTGCCGGGCGCCAAGTCTGCGGCGGCGGTCAGTTATCTGCCGTTCGGATACGGCATCATTGGGGACTTCCAACTCGAAGATGGGACACATCTGCCTGAGGATTACGACGTGGACAAACCGGAGATCAGTCCCGACTATTTCCGCGCGATGGGCATTGGTCTTGTGACCGGTAGAGTCTTTACTCAACAAGACAATCTTGCCGCGCCTGGTGTCGTGATCATCAGTCAATCCGTAGCGAAACGCCTCTGGCCAGGCGGCAACGCCATCGGTCAGCACATCTCTATGGAAGACGATCCGAAACCTGGAGATTGGCTTGTCATTGTCGGCATTGTGCAAGACGTACGACAGCAGGGCATAAACGATACGCAACGCGCCGTGATTTACCAACCCATCCAGCAAATTAAAAGCCCGGGCTTTATCAACCACATGAGCTTTGTCGTTCGCAGCGAGAACCCGGCGGCCTTGGCTGCAGATATACGCACTGTGATACAAAAAGCGGATCCGGATTTGGCCATTGAATCGCTGACAACCATGAACGCGATCGTCGCGCACACGCTGGGCGGTACACGTTCACAAACGCGGCTGTTGGGAATATTCTCGTTAGTGGCGCTTCTGCTCGCCGCCATCGGAATCTATGGCGTTCTTGCATATTCAGTGGATGAACGGACGCATGAGATTGGCATCCGCATGGCCTTGGGGGGCGAACCCAAAGACATAATTTGGATGGTGCTTCGCAGAACGCTGCTGCTCACCGGGAGCGGCGTCTTGATTGGTGTCGCCGGTGCGCTAGCCGTAACGGGAGTTTTGGAAAAGTTTTTATTTGAAGTCAGACCCGAAGATCCGGCGACGCTCTCCATCGTCGCCGGAATCTTATTCTTGGCTGCTCTGTTTTCCGCTTGGATTCCTGCTAAACGCGCGACGGGTATTTATCCGCTAGCAGCATTACGCCACGACTGATTCCAGTTTAAACAGCAGCAGCGAGCGCGCCGTGACACCATATTCGTCGCCGGTTTTCATGCGGCCCGGCGTTTCCTTGCAAGGCTCATTCGTGTCGATCAGCAGCGTCCACTCGTTGCCGCCCACGCACTCGGGCAGCGTGAAGTTCACTAAATCCGAATGCACGTTGAGGATCAGCAAGAGCGTTACCTCTTTCCCAAGCTGACGTATGCCGCTCGGTTGCGCGCGCCCTTCAAGCAGCATGCCGAAACAGCGCATGCCCTTAATCACCCCAGTGCTCGTCTTCCATTTCTTTGCCGTTCGCATTGATCCAAGTGACATCTTTAACGCCGAGATCTTCCAGATACTCGCCGTTTAAGAATCGATCGCGCCGCAGGATCGGGTACTGACGCCGGAAGCCGATCACCTTCTTCGCAAAGCTGAGCAGGCATTGACCTTTATCTTTGATATCCCAGTTGATCCAGCTGATTTCGTTGTCCTGGCAGTAAGCGTTATTGTTGCCGTTCTGCGTGCGGCCGAATTCGTCACCCGCCAGGATCATGGGCGTGCCTTGCGAAAGCAGCAAGGTTGCGAACATGTTGCGGATTTGGCGTTCGCGCAGTTTAAAGACCTTCGGATCGTCCGTCGGCCCTTCGGCTCCGCAATTCCAGGAACGGTTGTTGGAGTTGCCGTCTTTGTTGTCTTCGCCGTTAGCTTCGTTGTGGCGGTCGTTGTAACTCACCACGTCGTTCAAAGTGAAGCCATCATGGGCGGTCATGAAATTAACGCTGGCCCACGGCCGTCCGGCCTTGATGATTAAACAATCGCCCGAGGCGCACAACGGCGAGTCAGCTCCGAAGCGGGTGCTTCCCGCCGCCAGAAATCGCGCACCGTGTCACGGAACTTATCATTCCATTCGGCCCAACCCGGAGGAAAGCCGCCCACTTGATAACCCCCCGGACCGCAATCCCAAGGCTCGGCAATCAGTTTGACCGTATTCAGGAACGGGTCCTGGCAGCAAGCTTTCAGAAATCCGCTGCGATTGTCAAAGCCATTCGGCTCACGCGCCAGAATCGTGCCCAGGTCAAACCGGAAACCATCTACGTTCGCCAATTGCACCCAATAACGCAAACTGTCAGTCACCATTTGCAATAACCCGAGGATGACTCACATTTAACGTATTGCCTGTCCCGGTGTCGTTAATATAATGCTGCGGATCGCAGTCAACAAACGATAGTAGCTGGCATTGTCAATCCCTTTGAAAGACAGCGTGGGCCCAAATTCGTTCCCCTCGGCAGTGTGGTTGTACACAACGTCAAGAATCACTTCCAGGCCGCCGTTGTGCAGTTGCGCCACCATCTCCTTGAACTCACGCAAGCTGTCGGTTTTGGCATGCGCATAGCGGGGATCGGGCGCGAAGAAGCCGATGCTGTTGTAGCCCCAATAATTGGAGAGCCCCTTCAAAAGCAAATTATTGTCGTCAACGAACGTGTGGATCGGCAACAGTTCCACACTCGTAACGCCAAAGATTTGATGTAATCCACCACAGGCTTGGTGCCCAGCCCTGCGTACGTCCCTCGCAACTCCTCAGGCACCTTAGGATGCAGCTTAGTAAAGCCCTTCACATGTAGTTCGTAAATGACCGTATCGTTCCATTTGGCCAAGCCGCGGCCGCGCGAGCCCGTCCAATCGAAGTCGGGGTCAACCACGCTGCACTTGGGCATAAAAGGAGCGCTGTCCCGTTCGTCAAACGTGGTGTCGTCGCCCGATTCCATCTGATAACCGAAAATAGCGGCGTTCCATTTCAACTGGCCGACGTGCGCGCAAGCATAAGGATCAAGCAACAGTTTATTGGGATTGAAGCGATGGCCATTCTTCGGCTCATACGGACCGTGCACGCGCAGCCCATACACCGTGCCGGACCGATATCCGGGCAAGTATCCATGCCAAATCTGATCTGTGTATTCCGGTAATGTGACGCGCTCTAGTTCCTTGCCGCCATCGCCGTCAAAGAGACAAACTTCCACCTTTGTTGCATGGGCAGAAAAGACGGAAAAATTAGTTCCCTTCCCGTCCCACGACGCGCCCATGGGAAAGGGCAATCCTTCTCGCAGTCGATCTTTTACACTTGCCGCCATACTTGCTAGAGCCCGACGGTTAGGCAATTGTTGCAGGGCCAGGAACTTTTGCGATGTTCGAAGCGAACCTTAATTCATCAACGTCGCCGGCCCCATATCGCCGAAATGCCGCCGCATGCGGCTGCGTAATTCCGCGCGGGCACGCAGCAAACGGCTCTTCGCGGCAGCCACGGAAATACCCAATTTCTCGGCCACTTCCGGCATCGGCCTGTTCTCTACATCGCGCAGCAGGAAAACATGACGTAGCAGCGGAGGCGTGCGCTTAATTTCAAACTCGAGCACCGCCGCCACTTCATCCACGCCCAACAGGTTTTCGGGCGAGGGCCGGACGTCTTTCAAATCAGCCGCCGATACGTCTTCACCTTCGGCGTCGTCAATATAGGCAAAGCGCGCGCGGCGCACTTGGCGCAAACGCATCAAGCATTGATTGACCACAATGCGGGTGAGCCAAGTGGAGAACTTGGCGTCCCGCTGAAACTGCCCAATGTGTTCGTACGCTTTCCAAAATGCGTTCTGCACTTCATCTTCGGCATCCTGGCGGTCGCGAACGATAGAGACGGCCACCTTCATCGCGGACAACTGATGCCGCCGCATCAATTCATCAAAAGCCGCCTGATCGCCCTTTTGGCAGAGGCTTACCAAGGTGTCGTCTGAAGCATCTCGATAGTTCTGCGGGTTTTGCATCTGGCTTGGCCTAAGCGAATCCATTTCAATTAAGCTCCTATGAACAACTTTAGGTCGGATGAAACGGCAATGGGTGATTTCACTAAAAATCAGTTCAGTGCCATAGAAAAAACAGCTCAAAAGGTTATCATGGATAAAGAAACTTTGAGAGAAACTGAAAATCAAGACGAGACAATCCGCCATCTGCTGGCCAACTACGATTTGGGAGCTAAGCTGCGCCAGCTCCGTTTGCGTAAGAAAATCGCGCTCGTCGACCTCGGCAAGCACACCGGACTTTCCGCTTCCATGCTGTCGCAGCTCGAAAACGGCAAATTAGTGCCCACTTTGCCGACTTTGGCCCGCATTGCGATGGTCTTCGACGTCGGCCTCGAGCACTTTTTCGCCGATCAGCGGGCGCGCCGCGTTTTTTCCATTGTGCGTGCCGACGAACGGCTGCGTTTTCCGGACCGCGCGGACAGCCCAACCCCCGGCTACTTCTTCGAAGTGCTGACCTTCGGGGCGACTGAAAAGTCGATGTCTGCCTATTTGGCTGAGTTCCCGATGCTCGAATCGAAAGAGTCGCGCGTCCATTTTCACAGCGGCGCGGAGTTCGTCTATGTGCTGTCTGGGCAACTCGCGATAAACTACCAAATGGAGGATCACCTTCTCGGACCCGGCGACAGTGTGTATTTCGATGCTTCGGAACCGCATTCCTATACCGGCAAATCGGAAGAAGGGACAAAGGCTATTGTGGTCACGTCCCAGCCTCGCCTCTAAAGCACGAATTGCATTCGGCGCCGTGCTGCTGATTCTTTTGTGTTCACCTTGGCAAGCGCGCGCAGCCGAACATTGGACCGAATTGAATATCGGCCCGTTCTATGTAGATTCCGATGGCGATACCGCCGCCGCGCGTGATGCTCTCACGCAGTTAGAGCAACTGCGCTGGGTGATGGCCGGCCTGCTCGAATCGAAAGATTTGCATTCGGTCTGGCCGATACGGGTCATTATTAGCAAAGCGGCGAAAGCAAACCCCACCACGTCGGGCACCGAATTCGTTTTCGAGAATGGCTCCTACGAATTGCTGACGCTGCCCGGTGCCCACTTACCGCTCGGCCAAGTGGCGAGTATCTTTTTAGAAGCAAATACCGCCCGTTTGCCGGCAGAGGTGGAGTCTGGGTTACAGCAGTTATTCGACACGCTCGAAGCGCATGGCAGCCGCGTGACCTGGGGCGCGAATCCGACTCATCCGGACCTGGCCTGGGCGCGAATTCATTTACTAGCGACTAAGTTTGAATATCAAGCACACTTCCACATTTTCTTAACGGCGCTGCGCGGTGGGAGCACGTTAAAGGCCGCCGAACGCAATTCGTTTGCGATCACGCCCGAGACGCTCGAAAAAGAAGTGGCCGAGCATTTGGCGCAAGCCAATTGGGAATCGGTATCGGTCAATGGTCGCCCGCTAGACCCGAAACACGATTTTGGCGAGCACACACTCGACCCCATAGTCGCGCAGGTGTACGTGGCGAACACCCAACTCATTGCCAACCCGACAATGGCGGAAACCGCCTATCGGAACGCGGTGAATGCCGGGGCGGACACAGCCGCGCTGGGGTTTGAAGGGCTGGCGCAGGTGGACAAGCTGAATAAGCAAGATCCGCATGCCGACTTTGAAAACGCCATTAAGGCCCATAGCAAAAGCGCACCGGTCTACGTAGGAGCGGCTCTGGATAAGCCGGCAGCAGACGCTGTACCGCTGCTGAAAGAAGCGGCCAAGATCAATCCGCTTTGGGCAGAGCCGGTTTTTCGGCAAGCGCAATTCGCCGAAAACTTGACAGACAAAGAAGCGCTGATCAAACGGGCCACGCAGTTGGATCCGCGCATCTCACAGTATTGGATCGAATTGGCGCAGACGCAAACGGCCAATGGCCACGCCTCCTTTGCGCAAGGGAGCTGGCTTAAGGCCGAGGATTCGGCAAAGAACGAACAGGAGCGCGAGCGCATTCACAAACTGCGCACCGATTCCGAACAAGCGCGCCTGGACGCCTTAGAAGCGGAGCGCAAGCGCGACCGCGAACAGGCGCATGACGAGGACCGCCGAGCCCAAGGCGTGGAAGAAGCCCGCATACACGCGGCCGAGCAGCGAGCCAACCGGGAGATGGATGAGCTGGCCGGCAACAAGCCAGTGGGCGAAACCGTTCCTTATGCTTCACTGCTGCCGAAAAAGAAAATGGCCGGTGTGCTGACGCAAGTAGACTGCCTGAGCCATGGCACGCGCCTGTTGATCAAAATCAAGACTGGCCAGAGCAACGCGCTTTTATTGCCCGAAACCGCAGCGATGCCATTGCAGCTGACGTGCGGCCCGCAAAAAGTGGCGCGCCGCGTGACTCTCACTTACACGGTGAACGCCGATGACCTTCATCACACAATTGGCGACATTACCGACTTCGCATGGCAGTAGTCAACGCCACTCTTCGCACTGCCACCGAGGCCGATGTTCCGGCTCTGGCCGAACTGGAAAAACTGGCGTTTGAAGTACCGAATTGGCCGGCGGACACGTTTCTGCGTTACGACTGCACGGTGGCTGAAGTGGCTGGGAAAATGGTTGGCTTTCTGGTCTCGCGGCAGATTTTCGCCGGCAGCAAAGACGCGCCACCAGAGCGCGAAGTCTTGAATTTAGCGGTGGCGCCCGACTACCGGCGCGCCGGATTAGCCACGCTTCTTATGCAGTTTGAACTCCGTCGACGGGCGGTATTTTTGCTGGAGGTGCGGGAGTCAAACGCGCCAGCCTTGGCGCTGTATCGGCGGCTGGGTTTCGCCGAAATTTCGCGCCGCCGCGATTACTACGATCACCCCCGGGAAACTGCCATTGTGATGCAGCGCATAGTAATGAATTCAGCAAGTTAGCAAGGCCCGGGCACCTATTCCGAAAATCGCATGGATTCAGCTATTGTCATGTTGCTGAAATAGTGATAGGTTTGGGGTGCGGATGGCCACTGGTGACCAGCCGCGAGTGAAAATGAGTGCACTCAGTACCCACCGGGCCAGCTCCGACAACCAAACACACAGAACGACTCGGCGTGGTGACTCGCTTAAAGGAGATACCTTGCATGGAGAACCATAACCAAGACGAAAGTTTCAAGGCGCATCTGCTCGCCACCAACGAGCAATTTCGGCAACTATCCGAGCAGCATGCGCAATTGAAACACCAGATAGAGGAGATTGAGGCCAAGCCGCATGTTACGGGCGAGGACGAGCTTGAGGAGCAGCGCCTCAAAAAGCTCAAACTGCATGTGAAAGATGAGATGAACGAGATTCTGGCGAACGCGAAGCACGCTATGGCTCACTAGCAGTCTGCTTTTTCCGTCCTGTCCTTAGAAGAAGTTTTCAGTAGAGAGGGAATCCGTTGAGACGGATTCCCTCTTCGTCGTTGGGGCACCCCAGATCCTGCAGTCATCACGCTTATTCCGCGCGCAAGGAGTCTGTCGGGTTCACACCGGAAGCACGATGCGCCGGGACAAGCGCCGCGGCAAGCCCAGCGCTTCCAAGAACCAGGGTCGCAATCGCAATCACACTTAGATCAAACGGCTTTACGTCATATAGCTGCGACGCTATGAGTTTGCCCAAGAACCAAACAACAGGCAATCCAATGCCAATCCCAGCCAGAATCATGAGCAGCGCCTCCCGCAGCACCATCCAAATCGCTGACCAGCGGCCGGCCCCCAGAGCCAATCGAATCCCGATCTCGCGCGTACGCTGCGTAACGACGAACGACATTACGCCATACAAACCGACCAACGATAGCAACAAGGCCAACAGGCTGAAACCGCCTGATAGCGTGGCGAGCATGAGCTCGGTATTCAATGATCGACTCACCTGCTCGTCCAAAGTGCGCAGGTCCATCACGGGCAGCGCCGGTCGGCATTGTGGACAATCGTTCGTATCGTCTGGAAAGCCGCTTCCGGTGTGCCGCGAACTCGCACGTAAAACGTTCCGCCAGCACCTTCTCCAAAGGGGAAAAACGCCTGGTCCGACTCGTCGCGAATGCCCCGGTAACTGAAATCGGACATAACGCCCACTATTTCGATATCCGTCTTTATGTCCGGTCCGGAGCCCTCGCCAATGCGCAGGCCCAGCGGATTCCTCCCTCCCAAAGAACGTTTCACAAACGACTCATTGACGATCGCCGAACGAAATCCCTTTTCGCCAGCCGGTCGAACGTCGCGTTCGTCGAAGTTCCTACCAACTAGAATTCGAATGCCAATGGTTCGAAAGAATGCGGGCGTGACTGCGTTCAAATTCACATCATGGTCGGTTGTTATTCGCTTGTCGGCCTGGATCGTTAGCGGATCGTTCCAACTCCCCCCGGTCAGCAAGGGAACGCTCGCCATGGCGGAGACCTGCGTGATGGGCGAATCGCGTACGGCTTCGTCAATACGGCGAATCAATCGGCTGCCATCCGCCTTGGAGTAACCGTTGCGGAGAGAATCAAGGCTAAACGAAACCAGACTAGACGTCACAAACCCGGGCCCCTTTGTCAGCAACGCATCTAACGTCCTGACAAACAGGGCCGCTCCCACAACTAACGTTAAGGTCAAAGCGATTTGCGCTGTCACAATCACCTTGCGCACGCGAACGCCGCCAAATGAGCTGCTGCCACCACGCTGTTGGAGTGAGGATACCAACGATCGCCGCCCCGATTGCCATGCCGGTGCCAAGCCGCTCAAAACACCGGCTGTGACGCTTGCGCCCAGCGCAAACAACAGCAACCGCGCATCCACTCCCGCATGCAATGCGTTAGCTGTCGTGCTCTTGGGCAAGAATGCGATCAAGGCGCGCACCGCAAGAGGAGCCAGCGCCGTCCCAAGAAATCCTCCAGCCAGCGCGATCAACAGACTTCTCGGCTAGAAACTGCCGTCCCAGCCTTCCGCGCGATGCACCCAGCGCCAGCCGTGTGCTAATTTCACGATCGCGAGCCGAGCCGCGCGCCAAAAATAACCCCGAGACATTCAAACAAGCTAGGCCCAACAAGACCGCGGTTACCGCGAACAGCACCCACAACGGCTCAACCAATCTGCGCCTCAAACTGGAATGGCCTTGCGGCGCCGCCGTCAATGTTAGCGACGAATTGAGATACTGCTGCATCTCTTCCGGGGTAGTTTTGGGGAATCCCGCTTGATGCATATTGTCCTGCAGCATGGCCTTAAACCAAGGCTGCAATCCGACTTGAGCTTGCTTCAGCGTCACGTCTTCATTCAAGCGGCCGAGCACCTGCATCCAGCGAGTACGCGTGTGCCGGAGATCAGTGTAGCCCGGTATCACTTGGTCGGACATGGAAGCGGGAACCCAAACAGATGGCACTTCGCCAACATCAATGCCCCGAAACCTCAACGCCGCTACTCCAACCACAACAAACGGATGCCGGTTAATGAGCACCGTGTGTCCCACGACATCCGTCGCTCCACCCAGTTGGGTTTTCCAAAAGTCGTACGAAACAACGGCCACGGGATTCGCGTTCGCCGCGCCATCGTCTTGCTGCGTTAGCACCCGCCCCAAAGCCGGCCCGACCCCAAGCAGGCTAAAGTAATTGCCGGAAACAATTTCCGCCGTCGCCGGGTGGGAATCGGTCCCGGTCGAAATGTTCACATCGGTCAGGGCCCGGCAAAATACACCTTCGAAGAATTGTTTGCGCTGGTCCAGGGCGCGGCAGATCGGATACGACATCAAATTCCAACTGCCGAATCCATCGGAAACCTGCTCGCCTTTCCAGTCAACCAATACAAGCCGTGCGGGTTCGCGTACGGGAAGCGCGTGCAGCAGAACCTGATCCACCAGCGAATAAATGGCTGTCGTGGCTCCGATTCCGAGCATCAGAGAGACAACGGCGGTGATCGTAAATGACGGCGTCCTGAGGAAAGAGCGTACCGAGAAGCGAAGATCGTATGTAAAATCGCGCAGCCATCGAGTCAACCAGACATCGCGCACTTCTTCTTGAATTTGCGCCACACCGCCCAGCTCCATTAAGGCCTGTCTTCGAGCGTCGCCCTTGGTCAAACCCGACCTCTCCAGGTCACTCAATCGCCGGTCCAAGTGGTAACGCAACTCGCGGTCCAAACCACCTTCTAAATTTCCGCGCCGAAACCAGTTCCTCAGTTGCCGTATCATCAATTGCCCTCGTCAAAGATCAACTGCACCGCGTCAGACAGTCGCGCCCAGCTCTCTTTCTCAACAACTAGCTGTTTCCTGCCCGCAGCCGTTAACGAATAGAACTTCGCCTCGCGGCCAGTCTCGGATTCGCGCCACTCGGCTCGCAACCATTGCTTTTGCTCCAGCCGGTGCAGCGCTGGATAAAGCGAACCCTGATTCACCTGCACGACCGACTGTGAGATCTGTTCCAGTCTTTGCGCAATGCCGTATCCATGTGCTGGTTCCAAGGAAACAATCTGCAGAATCAGCATGTCCAGCGTGCCCTGTGGTATCGGAAATCGCGATGGCGGCATTAATACCTCAACCTTCTACTGTTCACTCTAGCCGATCATGGGTCGAAGGTCAAGGCATCGTGTCTACCGCGTTTGCCGGTAGCCCCCAAGCCGTGACTGGAAGTAACTCTCGTGGTTTCGACAGGAACAGTCAAGAAAGCCGGGGGCAGGAACAGCCGGTCTGAACCAGGCTGTGAGCGAGTGCAACAAGCGATTCATAAGCTGGAGAAGGGCTGCCGGTGGGAACACGCCGGACAACCTTTTTTCGCCGGCGAGGTGGAACCCTGCATCAATGGCAGAGTCGTTACCATCGGCACCTACTTCGGATTCGATATGTCCGCCTTAGTCGAGCGGCTATTCGGAGAGCAGCTTGCCGATGGCGGCTGGAACTGCGAAGCGGAGAATGGCTCGGTTCGTTCCTCGTTTGCCTCCACGATCAATGTTCTGGAAGTCCTGCTGGCCTATGAAAGGACAAGCGGTGGGTCGCCTCACTGCAAAGCGGCCAGGCCGCAAGGAAAGGAATATCTTCTCGAAAGGTCGCTGTTTCGGCGTAAGACGACGGGCGAAGTTGTGAACCCCGCGTGGCTTCAGTTTTCCTTTCCGGCGCGCTGGCACTTCGACGTCTTGCGTGGCCTCGACTATTTCCGTGCAACCGGCGGCGTTCCTGATAAGCGTTTGGAAGAAGCCGTTCAACTTTTGCGTTCTAAGCAGCAAGCCGATCATCGTTGGCTTTTCCGAGAATACCCATCCAGGCCGGGTCCATTTCGATCTGGAGCAGGGCGATGGCGCCCCGAGTCGCTGGAATACGCTCCGAGGATTACGTAACTTCAAATGGTATCAAGAAAATGGAGTTTGACGGCCTCCGGCACCCCAAGAAAAAAGACAAGCTGGTGGCTCACTTATGATATGTACCATTGGTATAGTACAGATATGGCGGCAACCGTTATCAGATCAACAGCCAAGGTGTTTAGAACCGGAAGAAGCCAAGCCCTTCGTCTACCGAAGGCTTTCCAATTTGATGTGCCTGAGGTTTTCATACGGCGCGATGAAGTCACCGGTGACGTGATCCTTTCGACTAAAGCCCCAAGCCCCACGTGGCCGGAATTTTTTAAGGCGCTCGGGGATCTCTCAAAAGAGGAACTTGATCAGTTTCCAGAGCGAAGCGTGATAGCTACCAAGAAACGAAATCCGCTATTCTGATGTTCCTTCTCGACAAAAATACTGTTAGTCATGCCTTGAAGGGTAACTTACGCGTTCAGCGGCATCTCCAGCGGGCCGATCCCAACAGCTTGTTCGTCTCCTCTATCGTAGAAGCCGAACTTCGTTATGGAATCATCAAAGCCGGGCTGGCGAACACCAAGCTTGGCGGTCTTGTGACTACGTTCCTAGCGAAGGTGGACGTTCTTCCATGGACTAAAGTGACGGCCCGTCACTTCGCCGAGTTGCGGGCCGACTCAGAAAAAAAGGGATTGACCGTCGATATGGTTGATCTCATGATTGCTACGCACGCCCGGGAAGACAAGAACCTCACTCTGGTCACAAACGACGGAGCTTTACTAAAACTCAAATTGTGGATCAAAGTTGCGGATTGGACTGCCTAGTGGTCGCCGGGCGACCCGGTAGCGCCTCGGGGAAGGCTGATCGTCGCCGATCAGCCCAAACGAGCCAGCGAGTCGTCGGCCTACCCCCAACTTCTTCCCATCCAGCCGGCAGTCACAAAAGTTCTAAATTTATTTTGCGCTGATTCCAAAAGACTTACCCCTATTTTCCCGAAATCTCGAAACAGCTCACGCGGCGGCGCAAGCTATTTTCAAGCAGGTCTCAGCCGCTGTGCCTGACCTCGAAACCGCGCCCGCGGCGCGCGTGCCAACCAACAAATCATCGCCAGGAGAAAAGTCTCTATGTCATCCCCGTCAATCATTACCGACGTCCCGCAGAACGGCCCGTTCCACTTACTAACCTTTGAAAATGACGATGGGTTCGAAGCGTTAAAGCAACTCTTTCTCGCGGAACACCAGCCCGTCACCATCACCGAGGCCATCCTCGTCAACGCCATGGTGGAAAGTCACTGGCTCGAACAACGGACGCGCAAGCTCCTCGACACTTGCGTTGACCGCGCTACCGGCGCGATCGCCAACGAAAAACATTTCTCCTTATATCTGCGCTGCCAAACTACCCACCAGCGCGCTTTCCATAAATCCCTCGCGGCGCTTCAAAAACTCCGCGCCGAAAAGCGTAAGGCCGATCTTGGGTTCGAAGCGCAAAAAATGAAAAACGAGCAACACGAGATGAAAAAACAGAAACACTACTGGGATGTCCTGAAGAAAGATCTTGAGACCTGCCGACAAATCAGCCTCAACACTATGCAGAACCTCAAAGCACGCGCCGAAGTGCCTGGGTTCGAAGCGGAATTTGAGGCGCACTCGCCAAACTGGGCCTAAAGGAGCGTTCCAACAAACGCGCCGCGCAAGCTGCTTAGCCGTCTTCGCACTTGCTAGCGCGCCCTTACGGTAGCTTCGCCAGCCGCCGCGGTGGAAAAGCGCAAACCTTCCAGCGTAACCGGCAGACTGAAGAAGAAAGTGGCCCCTTCGCCTTCTTTCGATTCAGCCCAGATGCGCCCGCCATGGCGCTCGACAATCTTACGGGAGATAGAAAGCCCCATCCCTGTGCCTTCAACCTCGCGGCCGTGCAGCCGCTGGAACAGTCCGAAGATACGTTCGGCAAATTCCTGATCGAAGCCGCAACCGTTGTCAGTAACTGAAAAAATCCAGTTGCCGCGATCGCGCCGCGCGAAGATGCGGATCAAAGGCGGCTCGGCAGACTTGTAGCGAATGGCGTTGGAGATGAGATTTTGGAAAACTTGCGCGAACTGGACAGAGTCCACCACGAGCGAAGGAAGGTTGCCATGCTCGATGGTCGCGCCGCTTTCGCGAATGGCCGCCTGCAAACTGATTTCAGCATCGGCCAGCAATTTTTCAAAAGGTACAGCGGCAATGGGCTGGCTGGTCTTGCGCAAGCGCACCAACTGCAGAAGGCCATTGATGAGATCGGTCATGCGCCGCGAAGAGGAGACAATATAACCAATAAACTCGTCCGCATCGGCGTCTAACTTGCCTCGGTAGCGCGAGGCGAGTAACTGCGAAAAGCTGGTAATGGTGCGCAGCGGTTCCTGCAGGTCGTGGCTGGCGACGTAAGCAAATTGTTGTAGCTCGGAATTCATCTCTTCCAGTTCGCGGGTGCGGTTGTCGATGCGGTTCTGCAGGTCGGCATTCACCTTTTCCAATTGTTCGCGTGCGTCGTCGCGCGCATACAGATAAGAGAGGAGGGCGTTGTAAAGCCAGATCATCACGGCCATCATGACCATGGTTCCGGCTGAGAAGAAGATAAAAGTCCAGCGGTTGAGCTTGCGCTCTCGTTCAAGATTCACTTGCTCGAGATCGCGAATCTGCGAGAGCAATACATTCACAGCGTGCTCAAGCTGGTTCATAATGTGGTTGGGATCACCGGCCTTTTCCAGGTCGATGGCCGCGTTGAAACTCTCTTTGCGCTGCGTATCGCGAATATTGTCGGCCAAGCCGATGCGCTGTTGGACCAAACGGGCAATTTCGGTTACTTGGCTGTCAAATCCGGGGTGGCTGAGCGCAAACGCCTTACAGACTTCTATGCGCGAAGGAAGCAAATGCTCCGCTTCGTCAATGGGCAGCAGATAGTCCCGGTCGCCCGTCAGCAGAAAGCCGCGTTCGGCCGATTCGGTGTCCTTGGCCAGGCGTTCCAGTTGCGACACGCTGTTCTGTAGATTCTGAATTTCGAGCGAGTGAATCACCGCTCGTTCAGACAACAGCTCCACGCCGAAGAACGTAAGACTGAAGGCCGCCGGCAGCGAGAAGAGAAAGGCCAGGCGGCGGCGGGTTTTCAGGGGAACGGGAAGCGGCATTGTACTGATTTCTGAGCGCTAAGGTTAGGGTAGCCCAATTCACATTGGATTGGCGGCGCGCCAAAGCGTTTCATAATTTTGGCGCTCAGCGGGAGGCCGGCGCCTTACGAGAGCGCTTTGCCGTGCAGGCGGCCAAGAAGCGAGCGCTCAAAATTGTAATAGCAATCGCCGTGCGGCAGATGGTATTGAGCGCGCAAGATGTGGCGCGGCGCTTGCTGCGGTAAGTTGCTGGCCACTAAGTAAGCGGCACGGGCGCGTTCGGCCAGCGAGGGCGGGAACAACTTGGCAAACTCGACTTTCGCAAATTTGGCGAGCGCAGCGCGCTGATCGTTGCGAAACAAGACATCGAAACAGGCGGATTCGGCGAGGGCGCGCTGGGCGGCACGCGGTCCGCAGTGGACGCTGGCAGCCACAGCCGCCTCATCCCAGTCGGATGCCAGCGCGATTTCGCCCGAGTCAATTGCCCATTCAATCATCCGCTGCGCAACCGTCAAACGAGTGTAAGGCCTGCCCGCAAAGCTCGAAAGTTCGTGCAATAGAGCCACTGGAAAATCTTCCGGACGGAGGCCGCGCCGGGTCAGTTCAATAGCCTGATGACAGCGGAAAACGTCTTGCGCCTCGGCGCCGTTTTCCCAGAGCGCCAAGAAGAAGGCGGCGTCGTTACGAACGGCGGCAGCCCGACTGTTGGGCACCAGCCCTAGAATAACGAGAAAAAAATTGACCTCGGCGCAAGAACTCCAAAAGGAGATGGGCGCGGTTTGGCTGAGAGCGAGGCACGCGGAGATGAGCAAGCAAAGGAACGAGACGATAGGTCCAGCGGCCACCACGGTGAGCATACGGCCTCGCCACGTGTGGTCAAGCTGGCGTGGTAAGGCAGACACAGAGCAGCGGGTCCACTGCCCTATCCTCACGCTAGTCTTGAGTTTGTTTTGCCAGACATCTAATTGTAAAGGGCCCACAGCGGCGCCCATGAATGCAAAATCCAGATACAGGGCCGCGCCTAGGTGTCCTAGTTCGTGCGCCAGGATACAGCCGATAAAGGCCAGAAACAAGGTGAGGAGACCGGGCAGTGAATCGAGACGAACGTTTTCAAAGATGGCGCGCAGCCATGGTGGCCCGTCCACTTGCAACAAGGCACCCAGCAGGACTGCCGCAATGAGCAGCAGTAAATGGAAGCGAAATTCTCCTGGGCGTGCAGGCTGAAGCGTTTCGGCCAGCGCAAGCGGCGGCTTAGGTGAGGGCGCAACCGCCATAGCCGTTAGTATCGTTGGAACGGAGGCATGGAGGAAAGTCCGGTGGGTACTTCGCCGGAAGCCCTGGAACCAGCCTTACGGACTATCCGGTTTGATCGCCGGCTTGCAAAATCGCTTGCTAAACTTGGAACCGAACTCCTTATAAATGGCCATTCAAACGCTTTTTGGTTCCGTCGCCTCCGAACCGAACCTACTCGACAAATTGAAGGCCGGCATTCAGAAGACCCGCTCGGGCTTGGTGGACAAGCTCGAAGATGTTTTGTCCGGCAAGAAGGAAATCGATGCGGACCTTTTGGAGGAACTCGAATATACCCTGATCACCGCCGATATCGGCGTGAAGACAACGCAGGATATTTTAGAGCGCATTCGCCTGCGGGTTGACCGCAAGCTGACCGGCGATGCGCATGAGATTCGCAATCTGATCCGCGAGCAGATTTTAGAAGTGCTGGCGGCTTCGGAAACTCCCATTCATACCGTCACCGCGCCGCCGGCCGTGGTGATGGTAGTGGGCATTAACGGCGCGGGTAAGACGACCACAATTGGCAAACTAGCCCACCGCTTTCTGAGTGAGAACCGCAAGGTGCTGCTGTGTGCGGCCGACACGTTTCGCGCGGCCGCCATTGAGCAATTGGAAGTTTGGGCAGAACGCGCGGGCGTGAAAATGATTCGCCAAAAAACCGGCGCTGATCCGAGCGCGGTCATCTTCGACGGCTTACAGGCGGCGAAGGCGCAGGGCGTTGATTACGTGATTGTCGATACCGCCGGGCGGCTGCATACCAAAGACAACCTGATGTTGGAATTGGAAAAGATGCGGCGCACGTGCCAGCGCGTGATTCCGGGGTCGCCGCATGAAGTGTGGTTGGTGATGGATGCCACCACGGGTCAGAACGGGCTGGAGCAGGCGCGCAAGTTTACCGAATCGGCCGGCGTCACGGGCATTGTGTTGACGAAGCTGGATGGCACGGCGAAGGGTGGCGTGGTGGTGGCCATTGCGCGCGAGTTGAATCTGCCGATTCGCTATATCGGGGTGGGGGAAAAGATTGAAGATTTGCTGCCGTTTGAGCCGGAAAAATTCGTGGCGTCGCTTTTTGACTAGACAAGCATGAGTGCCTATCTACAGCAAGCGCTGGAACTGGCCAACAAAGGGCGTGGACGGACCAGCCCGAACCCAGCGGTAGGCGCGGTCGTGGTGCGCGACGGAGAAGTGGTAGGGCGCGGTTTTCACACCTGGGCCGGCAAAGATCACGCGGAGATTCTGGCGTTGCGCGAAGCGGGCGAGAAGGCACGCGACGCTACGGTCTATGTGACTTTGGAGCCCTGTTCTCATACCGGCCGCACGGGCCCTTGTGTCGATGCATTGATCGCCGCCGGCGTGAAGCGAGTAGAAGCCGCGATGCAAGATCCGAATCCGCTGGTTGCGGGCAAGGGTTTTGACAAGCTGCGGCAGGCCGGGGTAGAAGTTCTGGTCAATGCCGCGTTCACAGTGGCGGCCGAGAAGTTGAACGAGCCATTTGTGCATTTCATGCGCACAGGCAAGCCGCTGGTGACAATCAAAGCCGCCTTAACATTGGACGGAAAGATTGCCGCGCCCCAAGACAATTTTGGCTGGATCACTAGCGAAATAGCGCGCGCGGATGTACAGCTAGTTCGGCACTATTCGGACGCGATTCTGACGGGCTTGGGCACAGTGCTGGAAGACGATTGTTTGTTGACGGATCGTTCAGGCATGGAACGCAGCCGGCCCCTGTTGCGCATTTTGCTCGATTCGCAACTGCGCGTGCCGCTGACGTCGAAGATCATCACCAGCGCCAAGAACGATGTGTTGGTTGTAGGCACGTCGGTAGCGCCAGCGGAACGCCGCAAGGCTTTGGAAGCGGCGGGCGTCCAAGTCTTGATTGCCGATGGGCAAGGCGGACGCACTGATCCGAAGAAAGTGATTGAGCATCTTGCTCAGCAGCGCTATCTTTCGTTGATGGTGGAAGCGGGCAGCCACGTCAACTGGACCATGCTGGATTCGCAGATTGCCGACAAAGTCTTCTTCTACTACGCGCCGAAGATTCTGGGTGGGATGAAAAGCATCCCGGTCGCCGGAGGAACGGGCCGGCAGCGCAGGGTGGACGCCATCATGCTGGAACGCCTGTCGGTACATCCCGTTTCAACAGACGAGTTCGCAGTAGAAGCCTATGTCACGAAAGGTGCAGGCGCGTCGGCCTCCTGATGTTTACCGGAATTATTGAAGAACTGGGCCGAGTGATTTCGCTTGAGGCAGGAAGTGCCGGAGCGCGGCTGGTGATCGGTTGTAAAAGCATACTGCAGGATGTGGGGATAGGCGCAAGCATTGCGGTGAATGGGACGTGCTTGACTGCCGTTGAATTAGCTGAAGATCATTTCGCCGCCGACTTGGCGCCAGAAACTTTGGCGCGAACGAATCTGGGTGCGTTGCACGCTGGGTCAGTTGTGAATTTGGAACGACCGTTACGTGCGAATGCGCGACTGGACGGGCACTTTGTGCTCGGGCACGTAGATGGCACCGCGGAGTTGGTCTCGCTATCGGCGTTGGGGAACGACAACTGGTGGCTCAAGATTCGTGTGCCGCAGGAACTAACGCGCTACATCGTAGAAAAAGGCTCACTCGCCGTAGACGGGATGAGTCTTACCGTGGCCGCGATTCAGGATCGCGAAGTAGGCTTCACGATCATTCCGCATACTTACAAGAACACGACGCTGCACGGTTATGCGCCCGGCGCGAAGATCAATCTAGAAGTGGATATCCTGGCCAAGCACTTAGAGAAACTGACCGCTAGCCGGTAGGATCGCCGTGAATTTCTACCGCCGCATCGTCTTCGGTCAACGCCGGTTCGGGCAGTTTCCCAGTCCAATTGGCCCAGCCCCAGAAGATAGCCGTAGACGAACTAAATATGCCCGAAACAGCGCCTATAAGGCGTGGGCTATGGTGTACCGACGCCAATCCTGCCGCCATCATGGACAGAGTCATCGTTGACCAGTTCATGGTCTCGATGGTGGAAAAGACACGCCCCCTATAGCGATCATCTACATGCTTGAGTAGGTTAGACCAGTTCAGCAGCGAACTAACTGCAACGGCGGCGCGTGAGAAACCCATAAAGAAAAGCGCCCAGCCCCAGTGCTGCATCTGGCTGAAAACGATGTAAGCGCCGCCATGCAGGACGTAACAAAAGAACACCGTCTTCTTGTACGCTTCGAAACCGATGCGCTTACCGAGTTGGGTGCCGATAACGCCGCCCACAATGAGCCCCACGCCCGCCGTGCCCCACAGAATGCCTAAACCCAGCGGACCTCTATTGAAGACTTGTTGACTGAAGAGCGTGAACAGCACTTGCGCCGCTCCACCGCCGCTGGCCCAGCCTACTGCGATGAGAGCAATGCCCAGAATGAGCGGCGCTTTCGACATGTAACTCAAGCCTTCGCGGTATTCATGCCATGGCCGCGCGACCTTCGTTTCATTTAAGCCACGATCGGCCGCCCGGAAGTGGCCTTTCTCAGTGCGCAGGTTAAAGATGCAATAAGCCGAAACAAAAAACGAGAGCGCATTAAACACGAAGGCCACTTCGTAACCCAACGTGGCGACCGTGGTGCCGCCGAAAAACGCGCCCACCGTGAGTGTCACCCAGCCCGTCATCTGCGTTAGCGAATTCGCCGTGTGCAGCTCGTCTTGCGTGGCGATGCTAGGCAAGATGGCGGAGCGGCCGCTGGTAAAAAAAGGCGAGGCCACGTTGAGTGCCGCGCTCAACAAATAGAGCAGCCAGACTTGGTGATGGCTGATCGCGTAGATGAACCCGAACGCAATTACGCCGCGAATCAAGTCGCTCGCAATCATGATGCGGCGTCGGTCAAAGCGGTCGAGCATCACACCGGCGAGCGGGCCGGCCAGGACGGCGGGAATCGCGCGGGATAGCATCAGGCCTGCGACCGCAGCTCCGCTGTGCGTCTCATCCATGGCCAAGCTCAGAACCGCGATGTTATTGAAGTGGTCTCCCACTTCACTCACAATCTGGCCGCACCAGGTAAAGCGGTAATTGCGGTTGCGAGCGAGCAGCCCGCCAAAGCCAGCCATTAGCCGCTCTGCCGCAGAAGTTTGGTGATGGTAATGGCTTGACCCAGATGGCGCTGGGTATGCTCGGCCAGATGAACAATAAGTCCGAGAACCGTGGTGGGAAGCGCGCGCCGGCCTACCGTTCGCGCCGCGTATAAAGAGTCCGGATCTACGGTGCGAAGTTTGCTCTGTGATTGATTCAAGCTTTGTTCCACCAAGTTGAGTAGTTCGCCAAGCGTGCCTGACGGCTGCGCTTCTTGTTTCAGAAACGCTAACTGTGCGGCATCAAGCTGCTGGCCCGACAGATAGGTAGTGATGCGGTCTACACTACCGGCAATATGTTTCAACTGGAATCCCAGTGAACTGCTTGCGAAAGATCTCCAAACCTGTTCGTCGGAAAGACCCGCAGTGTGCTTCTGCAGGTCTTCTCGAACTTGCGCAAAGCTAAAGAATACGGGCATCACCAGCGGGGGAACACCCGCCATAGCGCCACGCAGCCAGGGTTCTTCGTTCACAACGTTTAGCGCATGTTCCCGGTATGGCCAAGCGAGTAACGGCCAGGTTGCGGATACACACACAGCCCATGCGGGCCGTCTCCTACTTTGATGCGTGCGCGCAGTTTGCCGGTGGTGGTATCGAATACATATACTTCGCTGTGATAACGGCCGGAGAGCCAGAGCGACTTGCCGTCGGCGGAAACGCCTCCCATATCGGGGCTGCCACCACCGGGAATCATCCACTTCCTATCAATCTTTAACGTAGCAGTATCGATCAAAGTGACCGACCCTTCGCCACGATTTGACACGTACGCGTACTTTGAGTCACGGCTGAAGTAAATGCCGTGCGCGCCTTTACCTGTCTTGATGAAATCTACTTGACGGAAGGGCTCGGCATCCACCACGTGTACGCCATCGGCTTCCATATTGGCGATCAGGAAATGCTTGCCGTCGGGAGTGAGACGGCAATCCTGCGGCATACCTTTCGGCGTGAGCGGCAGATGCGCCAGCACTTTTTTGTTGACAATATCAACCTTGATAAGCTCGCTCGAAAATTCGCAAGTCGCAATCATGATGCGGCCATCGGGCGTGAAATCGGCGTGGTTCACGCCTTTGCAGTTTACGGGCATCCGCGCCACGATTTTCATAGTCTCCGGATCGCGGAAATCAATGCGTTGTTCGCGCTCCGCCATCACCAAAACATATTTGCCATCGGGCGTTGAATACATATTGTAGGGATCGTCAACCGTCACCGTCTCGCCTTTCTTGCCGGTGGCGGGATCGATGGCGGTGAGTTGATCGCCCAAATCCTGAGCAACCCAAAGCTTCTTCAAATTCCACGAAGGGATGATGTGCTGCGGCTCCATCAGCTTGCCATTCTTCTTGGGCAGCGCGAAATGATCGACGATCTTGAACGTATCCGGATTAATGACGTCGACGGTGTCGCTCTTAGTATTGGGAACGTAAACAAGTGAGGGGAATCCAGCGACTGCGGGTGAAAATTTGCCGGCGGCGGTCTCAGAATAAACATTCTTCGGATTCAAGACGGGCGGCATTCCTGGGAGCGGACCCTGCTGAGCGAACGAGAGTGCAACAACGCCTACACCACCAACCAGGGCGGCGAAGACGTATCGAAAATTGGTTTTCATAGCTTACTTAAGTACTGTAGCGCGGGCTCTATATTTTAGACAGTGTCCTGAAACACTATGGACTTCAGTACAATTTTAGGTAGAAATGTCTTCAACCAGCGAAAACGAAACAGAGATCTTGCTTGGCAACAGGCATCTGCTGGCCATATTCTTCGTGCTAGCCGTTTTGCTAGGCATTGCCTTTACGGGCGGATACATGGTTGGCCGCAACGGCGCGGATAAGAAGCCGGCCGCGCTCACGGCCTCTACGACTGATCCAGCGGCCAGTACCAGCACCGGCATGGAGACGCATTCACTGACGCCGGCGGGCGATAGCGGCGACTCAGCGGAGCCTGCCGCGACAACAGAGCAGACCCATACGGTGCAGCCGCCACCACCGCCGGACGTTGTCACAGTACCGGTTCCGGAAGCAGCGCCGCTCGGTTCGCCAAAAAAGGAACACGCTGAAGAAGTGCCACCCACGCCCGCTGCCGTTCCGCCTAAACCCTCCACCCCGCCGACACCTCATGGCAGAGACCACTTCAGCGGCCCACAGAGTGGGCAGACCTTCCTGCAAGTCGCAGCCGTCGGCCATACGGAAGCCAACGCCTTGGCTGACGTCCTAAGCAAAAAGGGCTTTCACGCGCACGCCGTGGCAAAGCCTGGGGCCAATGATGTGTATCGCGTGTTGATTGGGCCTATGCGCGACACTAGCGATTTATCCACCACGCGCGATTCGCTGCGCAACGCCGGGTTCACCAAGATTTTTGTACAGAAGTACTAAGCAAAAAGGACATCACTCGTTTGGCTGATGTCCCTTTTTTGCGAGAGCGGACAGGGCGCTACGAAACTTCGCTGGTGCTGCGCAAGCGAGATTCCTTGCGTGCGCTTTCTGAACTAGCGGGCTTCTTAGGAGCCAGAAGCAGGCGCTTCGTATACCGGACGAGGTTAGCAACCTCATTCGAACTTTTCTGAATGACAACATCGGCGCCGGTGTTTTCAGACCGCATGCCAAGCGTTTCCGCAAAACCGCTCAGCAGGATAATCGGCTTCTGAAAACCCCGTTTCCGTAGGTGCGCGATCAACTCCAGACCATCCATAGGAGACATGCGATAGTCGGTGATGACCAAGTCGGGATTGCGCTCGTCGTGCAAATGAAGGGCGTCCACGCCGCAGCAGGCGGTGACTACCTCATAGCCCAACTCTTCTAAAACGGAACGACGGGCGATGACGCCATCGCGGTTGTCGTCCACCAGAAGAATCAGGGCACTAGCAGGAGCGCGTTGATGAGAAACAGATCGCATCGAAAGACTTCATGAAGGTAACAGTCTTCCGATGAAGTGTCAATCACCTGCTATCAACTTCAAAGCAAGACACATCTAGTTCTTGACAAGCATTTTTTTTTTGCCGCCAAAACAGACAGGCGCGCTATTCAACTTCGCGCGGAGCTTTGTATCCCGCCTTGGCGATCACGCGATACTTCATCGGTTTATTTTTTGCGTCAGTGACGCGCAAAGGTTCGTTCGTCGCCGGATCCACAAGTTCCACCTTGATGCGCCTGAACTTTCCATCTTTCGCCAAATTCGTGGGGTGATACGTCAAAGAGTATTGCTGGCGCATAGCCGTTTCAATCATCCGAAAAACCTGCGGGTATTCACCGGGAAAGCGCGGAAAGAAGCTCATGCCGCCGGTCTCTTTGGAAAACGTCCTCATCTCATTATCAGCTTGCAGGAAATCCATGTTCTGCATCTGCGCACCCATGCCACCTCGGGCTTCCAGCCCCATACGCGCGATTTGCAGAATGCTGATGGTGTAGATGGGAACCCCGGATTCTTGCAAAGATTTGCGCGCCTTGTCGAAAGTGAGTTTGCTGAAGGTGTCAATCCCACTGGCAATCAACAAAATAGCTTTGCGGCCTTCAATAGCGGTCATGCGGTCTGCCATATCGGTCAAAGCATCGAATACGTTCGACTCGCTGAAACCCGGAATACGCAAGCGCGACATAGCCTCTTCGGCATTGCGCTTGTCCGGCGAAAAATCCGAAAGAATAGTCGTCCGCAGGTCGTAGGTCACCACGGCCACATTGTCGTCAGGCTTGAGAGTTTCTAAAAACCCATATGACGCGCGCAGCGTTTCGCCCCAGCCTTGGCTCCAGTAAGCTTGGTAACGACCACTGAACTCAATCAGCATGCAAATCGTAATAGGCGCCTCGCTGGTGCCGAACTGCGTGATCTGCTGCGGCACGCCATCTTCAGAAATACGAAAAGCGGCTTGCGGAATTCTAGGCAAAAAATTGTCGTGGTCGTCCAAAACCGATACGTCCACCACTACGGTGTTCGCCGTGGTGCGGAACGTTGGTATGTCGCCGGCGGCGGCCGCATCTTTTGGCTTTTTGAATTCCGACGGAATCGGCGCCTTGTCAGGAGTCGCAGCCGGCGCCTGTTCATCGCCTGCGGCAGGCTTCTTAGGCTTGGCTACGGAATCGGTACTTTGCGTCTGGTCTTGCCCGAATACATAGGCAGGCGAAATGGTAAAAATGGCGAGGCTGAAAGCCCCAATGAGAAGTCGATGCCTCATAGTATTTCCTTTGACGGCGCAAACCGGCCGCAGGCTACGAGAATATCGCAGAGGACATTTCTCAGTTGACCCAGCGATCAGAACCGGAATCGCGTCTCTTTAAATAGACTTCAAATTTCTTGCGAGCTCGTCGCAATTTCCAATCTTTATAGCTAGCCATGATGGGCTGGCGAATCCGGCCTTGCAAGTTTTTGCCGCGCAGAAGCAGGTAGCCGGCCAGCATGCCCACCAAAAGCGCCGTCTCGCCGACAGACTCACGAAACGTCTGCAAAAATACGATCGCGCCGATAATCAGCACAAAGTATTTCGATTTCATCGGAATCAGGAAACCGAAGAGCAACGTCGCATCCGGGAAAACGATAGCGTAGGCCGCCAGCAAGCCGTAAATGCAGCCATTCGAACCGAACACCATAGACCGCTGTTGGCCGAAAATGTACGTCAAAATAATGGCGGCAATTCCCGCGATCACGCCGCACAGCAGATAATAGCGGACAAATTTTTGCGTGCCCCAAGTCCGCTCCAATTCCGCGCCGAACATCCACAGGGCGAGCATGTTCCACACTAGCGACCAGACGGAGGGGTGCAGGAACATGTACGTGAACACTTGCCAGACGCGCAGCCCCACCAGCGCCTGCGATGGGAACAAGGCGAGTTGCTTTAGGTAGTCACTCATCGGTGACCCAAGCCAGAAAAGAAAAAAGATGACTACATTGGCAATAATCAACCACTTAACCCCGGCGGGGAAACGGTTGGAAGGCGTATACCGATTCACGTAAGAACGCGAACTGAGTGACATTTTGGCGGTACTCTAGAGTTCCCTTGTTTAGCAATGCACGCTTGATGGCAAAGTCTCAACTACATAGATTGTGGACAGGCATCAGCGCCATTGCAATTTTGAGGATAACAAAGAAAAACGGCACGCCATACTCGGCGTGCCGCTGTTCCGAAATTAATTTGTTCCCGCTACTCTTGTTCCGTCCGCGAACGTTTCCGCAAAATGTTCGCAGCTAAGGTCACCAAAACCGCGATCCCCATCCAGATCATCCAATTGGATAAAGGTCCGGTCTTAAAAACGAACGTATCGGTCCAACCTAAATTTGCGGCCAAGCTCCAGGCCACAACCGCATACACGGACAACACCGCCGGCCCCATTAAGGCAGCCACCATTGCACCGAATTGTTGCGCGGTATCGGCGGCCCAAACGCCAACGCGCTCTAAAACAAACACACTACCTTGTAGTACTACTGTGGGCCAGGAACGCGAGTTCTCTGCCCTTATCGCAACCGCAGTAGATCTTGGCTCAACACTCATTCGAGATTAACCTTCTGACAGCTAGATGCATGCCAGTGGCCAAAAGTTGTTCCAGAGAGGAATCTTTCGACCTTTCTAGAGTTTAGCAAATTTGGACTAGGCTGGTTTAGATGATATTCCATAAGCGGATATGGATAAACGGATGGAGGCGGTGGCACAAATTGTGTCAGCCAAACTGGTGACCGCGAGCACCGCTAGGACTCGCGTTACTAATAGTACTTTTTGTCGTTTTGGCTTTTATGAATCCGTTTCGCTCACACACTGTGAAAGCAGCCGCGAGACCAGCAGCAGAACAACCGATGTAATGAGCCAGCTCTGCCAGTGTGAAAAGAAACCGTGCAAAACGAAAAAACCGGAAGTCCAACGCAGATCGGCGGCCACGCTCCAGCAAGTCAGAGTGAAGGCGACCAGCGCGCAGGGCGCCAGCAAAGAAGAAGCGGCCAGCGCGAGATTCTGTTGGGCCGCCGTCACACGCTGCGGCTTCCAATGAATGCGTATTCGTTTGCCGTGAAAGACCAACGTCACCTTGGAGATCCCTTTGGCATTTAGTTTAGCCTTTTTAGCCACACGCGCAAGACGGTCGCGTTATCAAACTCGCCGCGCGATGGTGGCGCGAGTTGGTTTCTTGTAGCGCGGCGCATGTCCGCGCCCTTTGCGCTAACAAGAAACTGATTCGCATATACTAACTTTCGGAACCAACACGAATGAAGAAGATTAAAACAGCGATAGTGGGCACGGGCTTCATGGGCAAAGTACATACCGAGAATGTACGCCGCCTGGGCAATGTGGAGGTCGCCGCCGTTGTCGGCAGCCGCCAGGAAACGGCGCAGAAGTTCGCCGATAGCATGTATATTCCGTTTGCAACCGCAAATCTCAAAGATGTTCTCGACAACAAAGAGATTGCGGCCGTGCATATTTGCACACCCAACGTGGACCATTGCCCTATGTCGTTAGCGGCAATCGAAGCGGGTAAAGCAGTGCTTTGCGAAAAGCCGCTGACCATGACGTCGGACGAAGCGCGTCAACTGGTTGCCGCCGCTAAAGCCAAAAATGCGGTGAATTGCGTTCAGCACAATTTGCGCTATTACCCCGTTGTGCAACAGATACGCCAGATGATTGCACACGGCGATTTGGGCGAGATTTTGGTGGTGCAAGGAACGTATTCGCAAGACTGGCTGCTGTACGACACCGATTGGAACTGGCGCTTGGATGCCAAATTCAACGGCAAGCTGCGAGTGATGGGTGATATTGGTTCACACTGGATGGATATGATTCAGCACTTAACCGCGCTGGACATTACCGAGGTCTGCGCCGATTTGATGATCTTCCACAAAACGCGCAAAAAGCCGAAGGGGTCGGTGGAAACATTTTCGGGCAAGAAACTGGCGCCTGCCGATTACGAATCTTTCCCGATTAATACCGAGGATTTCGGCATGGTGATGCTGCACTTGGGCGAGCGGGCGCGTGGGGCATATACCGTGAGCCAGGTTTCGGCGGGATCTAAGAATCATTTTGCGTTTGAGATTTTTGGCACGAAGGCCGGTGTGGCGTGGAACCAGGAGCAGCCGGATACGTTGTGGGTAGGGCATCGCAATGAACCGAATCAAATTATCTTGAAGGATGCCTCGCTGTTTTATCCGGAAGCGGCGGGTTTTGCGGATTTGCCGGGCGGGCATAGCGAAGGCTATGACGATTCGCACAAGCAGATTTTCAAACGGTTTTACGCTAAGGTGGCCGATCCATCCGCGCCGGTGGATTATCCAACGTTTGAGGATGGATTGAAGGGCATGATTTTGCTCGAGAAGGTGAGCGAGAGCAACGATAAGCGGGCTTGGGTGAAGGTGTAGGCTTCGAATAAGTCAGCAGCGAAGGGGCGACCTCGGAAACGGGGCCGCATAAGCGCCAAGATGAGGTCGCAGAGCGGCGGAACAACTCGACGTTCGCGACCACCCGCTCACATAAGCTTGAAGCGCCGGTCGCGAAATTAATCATCATCGGCGCCTTTCTACATGTATCCAAGCGGTGAAGGGCGCTATTTCCAACCCTTCGAAAACGTTCCACGCAGATGCGGAGCGCGCAGACACGGAACGCAAATCGTCGTGGCCGAACTTTCAACTTGATTCACATTCCCACTGCGCCCCAGTTCGACATGTCCAGATGCATCGCGCGCTATACAAACTCGGTCTTGTATTTGGGAGCTAGTGCCCGCGCCTTCGCTCTGAACAACTCTGCCGCCGCCCCGTCTGGCTTTGGAGAAACTGCGGTTCTACTTGGCACCTCGATGCCGAGTTCCCTGAACATCCCCTCCTGCCCCGCCGGCGAACAGATGCACAAGAGGCGTGCCGGCTGCGCGGAGTTGTTGCGGAATTGATGCGGCGCGTTGGCCGGAATCTGAATCACTTGCCCAGTTCTCACCGTCACAAGCTCGCCGCGAAATGTTGCTTCAATTTCGCCTTCGAGCACCGTAAAGGACTCTTCACAGTCGTGCCGGTGTGCTGGCGGACCACCACCGGGCGGCACGTACATATCGATGAGCGAATAGCGCCCTGCCGTGTCCTCGCCGCTCACCAGAATGGTGTATGTATTTCCCACCAAACTGAGATGGACGGCAGTGGGGTCGTCCGCAGAAGCCACTATCAAATGGCGATTTGGGTTATCGGTTGGAATGCTCATTACTTATTCTCCTGTTAAGAACTTCATTCACTAACGACTTCACACGATCAGAAAAATGAAAGCTACGGCGAGGAGCAAAACACGCCAGCGGTGAAGCAGATCCCATCTTCTTCGAAATGTCTTCCAGTCGGTAGGCGGGGCGACCTTTTCCCAAGAGGCAATCCGGTTATTGATTGGTACCAAAGCGGCGATCGAATACACAACCGACAGCGCCCACAAGATGGCCGCCGCAAGAATCCAGACGGGTAGATGCCTGTATTGGCGCCATTGGAGGCAACCGTCGGTTACGGTCAGCAACAATACCAGACCGTACCAAAGAGGCATGAATTTCCCGAGCACGCGCGCCAGTGCGGTTGCTGCCGGCAGGTGAACATGATCCGGAAGCCGATCAAGAGTTGGGTGCACAAACGCGGCAATAGACAGTTCACTCCCAACCAGCAAACCAGCGAAAGCGATCGCAACCACATTTAGAACTTCCATTCCAGACATAAGTCAGGCCGCCTTCCTTCTCAGAAGATACGTGGCAACAATCGCCATGTAAAGCGCCGTTCCCCAGTGAATATAGATGGGCGGAGCAAAGCCAAGATGACTCAGAATGACCAGCCCATCGCAAAACGGGATGAAAATGGCGATGGCGAAGAGTATGGCGGTGGTGCGCCGGTCGCCCCTCAATAGGAACGTCAGGACCACGAGCCCCGAAAAGATGTCGCGAATTCCCTTGATCCACATGAAAGGAAAAGCAGCGGGGTCGTGGATAGGGATGCCGTAGGCGGTTGAGGCCCCGACCGGGTTGAGTACGAAGTTAATGCCTATTCCGATAATTGCTGCCGGTATCACGAGAGTGCACCAGAACAGCGGCGAATTCCTCCGTAAAGTTGAACTATCTAGGCTTGTGGTCGTGTTCATTCGTTTTTCCCTTCTCTATTAATATCACTGCTAGAAAATCTAGCACCACTATTTAAGATGAGAAGTGATTTTAAAAGTTTCAACATTTTCCTGATCCTAGCGGCGCTATACTTCCTATCGATGGCACATCAGCTGGCCGCTAACCGGATTGCGGAACGAAAACTACGCGACAAAGAGGCGCGCCGGGCGCAGATTATCGCCGCCGCAAGACAAATCGCAGAGCTGGAAGGGTGGCCCAACGTAACCGTTCGGCGGTTATCCGAGGAGATTTCTTACAGCCAACCTGTCTTATACGCTCATTTTGAAAGCCGCGAAGGAATTCTCGCGGCGGTTGCGATCGAGGGTTTCCAAGAGATAGGCCTGGCTTTGGAGACGGCACGGAAACGGGTCACGCGCGGCACCGCTGTCGAATCTGTTGCGGCCGCATACTTGGAGTTCGCCGAGTCTTCACCGGCGCTTTATGAAGTGATGTTTTCGCTCGGCCTGAGCGTGCCATTTGACGATGCGGCGACTCCTATGGAGATGCGATTCGCGTTTTCGCAACTGCGGGAGTTGTTTCAGGGGCAGAACTCGAAAGCGGAGGTAACAGCGGAGCTGCTTTGGGCGAGCCTTCACGGTGTCGCCGAGCTCACAAGAACCAAGCGATTTCCGCGAAAACGTCAGAAAGAGCGCCTGAAGGCGCTCGTTGAACTCTTCACTTTCCCGCGATGAGGAAAGCCGGAATTCATCCCAGGTGGTCTCAGCTTTGGGTAGATGGGGTCGCATTGTCTTCTTTGGCCAGAATGCTGATCAGCCAGAAAACCGCCGTTAGAGATAGACAGAGAAGCACCAACGTGTCTTTATGCACAAATCCTTCCGGCAGGAAGCCGTTGGGATACGGCACGCGCGTGAGCGGATCGTTAATCAAGAAATTCACGCCCGCCTGAAATACGACCACCGCGAGAGAGAGCCGCGGAGAGATGGCCCAAAAGGACAATACACCCGCGGCCATCGACAACAGCATGGTGGCGTAGGCGCCTTGATGAATGCTGGTGGTGGAAGGGCCAAACATCAGCAAGCACCAAACGCTCATCGAAACAAAGGTAAAAATCCAAAACACGCAAGCCGTTTGCCATTCGATACTGCGAAAGCGTTTGAAGATGCCTGCGAGAAGAGCCCACGGGGCTAAGATGAACAACTGCAAACAGGCGGCGGGATGAAAGAACATGTGCTCGCGCAATTGCAGACCGCGCGCCGCCGCCTCGCGCACATTCGCGGGAGGCGCCAGTGCCTTGAGCAGCAACGCGGTGCGCTTCAAACCGAGGAACCCTTCGGTAAACGCGAAATCAAAATTCTGCTTTTTATTCGCGATGATTTGGTCCCAACTCAAAGCGCCGTACGCGTCTTTCAGGGTTTGGGTAAATGTGCGTTTGTCCAATTGCTCCACGCCGGCCAAATGCATTTTCAATAGGTGATTGCCGGGCGGATCATAAAACTTTTGATAGAGCATCCAGGGCGCGTAGAAGAGCAGACTCAACAGCAAGACGGCAACCATTCTCTTCCATGGAGTTGGACGCCGCCATAACAAGAGCAACGGAACGGCAGGCAACAACGCGAACACTGCGCCGCCATGCGCCAACAGACTGAACGCTAATAGAACTGCGGGGACGCACCAAATGAATAGGCGTGAACTATCCTGGCGGGGTTTACTGACAAATGAGGCCAGAAACCCCAGCGTGTACGCGGCGGCCAGCATTTTGGGCCAGACAAAAAGCGTATTGAGAAAGGCGAAGCCGGAGAAGAGACACGCTGCCAAGATCAGCGCGATGGCACGTGGTCTTAGGTGGAACGCACTCAGTAAAAGCCACAACCCGAAAATCCACAAGCTTTGCGCCAATACCGAGGCTGCGGTGTACTCTTGCTCAAGAATGCGGCGAAAGAGCGGGTACTCTGCTAGCACCATTCCGCTCTGCAAAGGTGGCCGGTCACTCGACAGCCAGTCGCCCTGCAAGGGACTGGGCACGTGCGGCAGGAGCACGCCCTTTGCTAAAAGCAGCGGTAATTCGTTGTCAGGTGGAAGGCGCGGCAGGAAACGGCCGCGCGCTTTATTCATGGGGTCGTTGACGCCGCCGTAAAGGAAACCTGCTGAGAGCACCATCAACGCCACAGCGCCGGTGAGAAGAAGCGGAACGGCGAGACTTTTCAAAACGCCGCGGCCATCTGCGTTGAGTTTCCGGAAGAAGACGACTAACGCGGCAAGCCCGCCGATCAGGAACGTGAGCGCATAAGCGTGGCTCAGCTTGGGTGTAATGAGCGTAAGCCAAAACATGCAGTATCCAGGTAAGGCTGTGGCCGCCAGGGTAATCAAGCCTGCGTCGATCCGGTCGCGTATGCCGTAATAAACACCCACGGCGGTCACGGCTAACGCGAACATCATGAGCCCTGCGTAATGCAGCGCCGTTAGATAAAGAATGCGCTTGGCATCGCCGAGTTTCACCACGCCATCGGCATGCACCGGCTCGCTAAATGCGCGCCATAGGCCACGCGGAGGGGCGCCTTCTGCCACGAGTCGCACTGGCTTGCCTTGCCAATCATCAGGCAGCGCAAAATCGCTGCGCGACCAGCGATATAGATCTTCGTCCCAGGGAACAATCACGAACTTCATTCCGTCGGAAATTCGTTCAAGCGAAAGCGTGGGTGATTTAGTCCAACCGATGGTATAGATGCGCAGAATTTTGGGAGCGATAAATGCAGTTGTTTTTGCCAGCGCACTGGTCTTGTATTCGGCATGACAAAAGCCCCCCCAAACGTTTAGATTCGGCGGGTCGTCTGGAGAAGGAACAAGCTTGTACAGCGAACCGTCTGCGCAGAAGCCGTCATTCACTTCCAGGGAAATGCGCGGCGAAACAGGCTCGTGAGCGGCCGTGGAACCAGTGCGGCTAGCAAACAAAATGAGCGCGATGAGTCGGGCGAACTTCATTGATTCGAGTTGTCATAATAACAACCGACTGGCTGTTTTCTTTGATTCGCCGCATATTCGCCTTTTGTGTGCTGGTGGGTTATCTCTATATGCTGCAATCAGTTGGTGCTTTGAAACGGGGCGCCATTTGCTCATACCCTCCCCCATCAGGTATCCTGAAATAGTAAATTTACACAGTACAGGTACAAATCAGGTAAATGGCAAATACAGTCTCTTCGTTGAAGCGTGTCCGAATCGCAGAACGCCGCACCGCTATCAACCGTCTCCGTAAGACCCGGCTCCGCCACCAGATCCGCGCCATGCGCCGTCTGCTGGATAAGAAAGATGCCGAAGGTGCAAGCAAAGTTGTTCCCGCCACATTCTCGCTGGTTGATCGCGCGGCCAAATGGGGCATCATCAAGAAGAACACGGCGGCTCGCTACAAAAGCCGGTTAACGCTGCGCTTGCGTTCCATTAGCACGGCCAAGTAGTTCACGTAGTTCCGGCACATCGTGGCAACCATTCTGGCTGGTAGACTGGCATTCATGCGTCGTCTTCGGCTTGCTACGTCACTGGTGTGCTCGTTTTTATTACTTCCCGTTTCTCAAGCAAAGGAACCCGTGCGCGCGCTACACGGGATGGTTGTCGTTCAAGAGCCTTTTGCCGCGGATGTTGGCTTGGATGTTCTCAAGAACGGCGGTAACGCGGTGGACGCAGCCGTCGCGATTGGTTTTGCTTTAGCCGTTACGCATCCTTCCGTTGGGAACATTGGCGGCGGCGGATTCATGCTCGTCCGCTTGGCCAACGGCAAAACCACTTTCATCGATTTCCGCGAAGCTGCGCCGCAAAAAGCGAGTCGGGATATGTATCTCGACGATAAGGGCAACCCGACCAAGGACAGTATCTTCGGTTGGCGGGCTTCGGGCGTCCCTGGCTCGGTGGCGGGTTTTGCGCTGGCTCATAAAAAATTCGGCACGCAAAAGTGGCAGCAACTGGTTGACCCGGCCGTAAAGCTGGCGACAGAAGGCTTTGTAGTCAGTCCGACAATGGTGCATTCGCTGGCGAGCGAAAACACCGCCCTATCCACCGATCCTGAATCCAAACGCATTTTTCTGCGCGACGGCAATCCGTACAAAGCGGGAGAGGTTTTTAAACAACCCGAACTTGCTGGTACACTCGACCGCATTGCTAAACTCGGCGCTAGAGGTTTCTACGAAGGGGTCACCGCCAAGGAATTTGCCGAGCAGATGCAGGCGCATGGCGGACTCATTACCGAAGCGGATCTTAAAGCGTACAAAGCGATCGAGCGGACGCCGCTCGAGAGTGATTACAAAGATTTTCACATTATCACGGCGCCGCCGCCGAGCGCCGGTGGCGTGGGGCTGCTGCAGATGCTCGGCATTCTCTCCGGCACTGGTTATGACAGCGACGGGCCGGATTCGGCGAAAGCAGTCCACTATGAAGCCGAGGCGATGCGCCGGTTTTACGCCGACCGCAGCGAGTATCTGGGCGATCCCGATTTTTACAACGTTCCGGTGAAGGCTTTGCTGAATAAGGAATATGAGGAATGGCGCCGCAAGTCAATCGATCCGAACCATGCCACCCCAAGCGAAATGATTGCGCCCGGTTTGCCTAAAGTCCAGGCGGCCCACGTTTCACAGTTTGAGAATAGCGAGACGACTCATTACAACGTGGTGGACAGTAAGGGTAACGCGGTAGCCGTCACTTACACACTCAACAACCTGTATGGCAGCGCTGTGACGGTTCCGAAGCTCGGCTTTCTTTTGAACGACGAGATGGACGACTTTGCGGCCAAGCCAGGTGTGCCCAATATGTTCGGCGTGGTGGGCGGCGATGCCAACGCGATTGAGCCCGGCAAGCGTCCACTTTCTTCCATGACGCCTACAATTATTACCAGGGGCGGTAAACTCTTTATGGTGGTTGGTGCACCCGGTGGTTCGCGCATCACCACTGGAGTTATGGAAGTAATTCTCGACGTTCTCGACTTTCATATGAATCCGCAAGATGCCGTGGATCTGCCCAGATTCCATGAGCAGTGGAAGCCCGATGTGCTCTACTTACAGAACGGTTTCCCTCCGCAAGCGGCGGAGACTTTGCGCTCCATGGGTTATGACATCAAGCCTGTGGGCGGCGTGGCGATAGTGGAGGCTATTGTGGTGAACAATGGCACGCTGGAGGGCGGCACGGAATCACGCCGTAACGGCAAGGTTGCCGGTTACTAAGACCGGCTGAGCCAAGCCTCAAACAATAAAATGCAGAAGTTACTTTCTACACACCTTTTTGCCGGGCAGCGATTGACCACGGCGGGGCTCGAACGCATTCGCAATGCGGGCTTCGATGGGATCGAAATTTTTTGCGCCCGCCAGCACGTTGACTATGAGGACGGGGCGCAGATCGCCGAGTTGGGTCATTGGTTTCGCGACTCGCCGCTGAAGCTGCATTCCGTACACTCGCCTATGCACAATGACGATGTCGGCGGCCGCAGCGGGCCGCAGGCGGTTCTCGATATCACCGAGACACTGAAGGCGAAGCGCATCGCGATTGTCGATCAGATTAAGCGGGCTATTGAAATTGCGGAGAAGGTTCCGTTTCGTTATTTGATTCAGCATCTCGGCGTGCCCGATCAGGATTTCGATCCGCGGCGGATTGATTCCGCTTTTTCGTCTCTGGATGAGTTGCGCGTTTTTGCGGGTCAGCGGGGCGTGGAAGTCCTGCTGGAAAATATTCCGAACGCTTTTTCTTCCGGCGAAAAACTCAACGAGTTTCTAGCCAGCACGCACCTCAATTTGAACTATTGCTTCGACATTGGCCACGCCAATTTAATGAACGGCGTGACGGCTGAGTTTGAGGCGATGAAAGACCGCATCCGCTCGACCCACATTCACGACAATGATGGCAAGACGGATTCACACTTGTTTCCCGGCCAAGGCATTATCAACTGGAAACAGGCGATGACGATGCTGCGTTCGAGACAAGACCAATATCCACTCTTATTGGAGCTTAAGGCGGTTGCCGCCGTTGAGCACCCGGCGGAGGATGCGCGGCGCGCTGCCGACGATCTGGATAAGCTTGAGGATTATGAGTAGCAATGAGGCCACGGCGCCCAAAACTATAAAGATTGCCGATGCGCACGCACACGCGGGCGAACGGGTAACGATTCAGGGCTGGCTTTACAACCTCCGCAAATCGGGCAAGATCGTTTTTCCGGTCATCCGCGATGGCAGCGGCATGATGCAATGCGTCGCCGTGAAAGCCAACGTGCCAGAGCCGGTATTCGAAGCGCTGAAGGCACTCACGCAAGAGAGTTCACTCACTGTGACCGGGACCGTGCGGGAGGAAGCGCGCGCGCAAGGCGGTTTCGAGCTTGATGTTGACGATGCGCATATAGTGCAGCGCGTGCCAGAAGAGCACCCTTATCCGATCACGCCGAAAGATCATGGCGTTGATTTCTTGATGGATCATCGCCATTTGTGGCTGCGCAGCCGCCGCCAACATGCGGCCATTCGCGTGCGGCACGAGGTGGTGAAAGGCATTCGTGATTATTTCGATTCGCACGGCTTCACCTTAGTGGATACGCCGATTTTTACGCCGGCGGCGTGTGAAGGAACCAGCACGCTATTTGAAGTGGATTACTTCGAAGACGAAAAGGTTTACCTCACGCAATCGGGCCAGTTGTATAACGAAGCGAATGCCATGGCGTTCGGGAACGTGTATTGCTTCGGACCGACGTTTCGCGCGGAGAAATCGAAAACGCGCCGTCACTTGACAGAGTTCTGGATGGTCGAGCCGGAGATGGCTTACGCCGATTTGGAAGACGTCAAACGAGTGGCAGAGGACTTGGTTGTTTGGTTAGTGGGCCGGGTGCTCGAAAATCGCAAGGAAGAATTGAAAGTTCTTGAGCGCGATTTGAGCAAGCTGGAAGCCATCAAGAAACCTTTTCCGCGCATGAGTTACGACGATGCTGTGAAGGTGCTGGCGGGAAAAGGCAGTGAAATCAAATGGGGCGGCGACTTCGGGAATACCGACGAAACACTGCTAACTGAAGGCAGTGACCTTCCTATCATGGTTGACCGCTATCCCAGCGAGATCAAAGCGTTCTATTTCCAACCGGACGAACATCGGCCGGAACTTGCACTGGGTGTGGACGTGATAGCACCTGAAGGTTATGGCGAGATCATCGGCGGTGGACAGCGGATTCACGACTTAGCATTGCTCGAAAAACGTTTGGACGAGCACAAATTGCCGCGCGAAGCGTTCGAGTGGTATTTGGATGTACGGCGCTTCGGATCGGTGCCGCATGGTGGTTTTGGCATGGGCGTGGAGCGCTTTGTCGCTTGGATGTGCGGCGTAGAACACTTGCGCGAAACGATTCCCTATCCGCGCATGCTTTACCGCACGCGCCCGTAGCAGCTTATGACCCGTTCTTCGCAAATTGCCATTCTCGGGGCTCCGCTTGATTTTGGAGCGGGGCGGCGAGGTGTGGACATGGGCCCGTCGGCCCTTCGGTTGGGCGGCCTGAACGCCAAGCTGCAATCCATGGGATACCAAGTGCACGATTTAGGCAACGTTCCGGTGGCGCAGCAGGAAACGATTGAGCCGGGATCGCCGAGCGCGAAATACTTAGCGCCGATTGCGCAATGTTGTGCTGAACTGGCGCGTACGGTCAGCGAGGTGGTTGAGAAGGGGCAGTTTCCGCTGGTGCTTGGTGGCGACCACTCAGTAGGTGCCGGTAGTGTGGCAGGTGTATCGAACGCGCTTCGCAAACGCGGCCAAAAAATCGGCGTGATTTGGATTGATGCGCACGCGGACATGAACACTCCCGAGATTAGTCCAAGTGGCAACGTTCACGGGATGCCGCTGGCGAGTTGTTTGGGGCGTGGCCCGCGAGAACTGACGGATATTTTTGACTACGCGCCGAAGATGGACGGTCGCAACACGGTGCTGATCGGGCTGCGCGACGTGGACGAACTCGAGCGCGAGGTGGTGCGGGAACTGGGCGTGGTCGCCTACACGATGCGCGATATCGATGAACTGGGCCTGCGCAAAGTGATGGAGCAGGCGATTGCCGCCGCGACCGACGGCACGGCCGGCTTCCACTTGTCGCTCGATATGGACGCGGTGGATCCGGATGAAGCACCCGGCGTGGGTACGCCCGTTCGCGGCGGCATGAGCTACCGGGAAGCGCACTTATCGATGGAGATGGTTTGCGATTCGGGCAAGATGCTTTCTATGGAAGTAGTCGAAGTGAACCCGGTTTTAGACACCGCTAACCGGACGGCTTTGCTGGGTATAGAACTGGTGATGTCGGCGATGGGGAAGAAGATCCTGTGACGTTCTTCAGCGGGTTGTTGAAGTTCTACGCTTACGTTTTTCACTTGGCGGTCAGTACGTTTTTGATTGGCGTGGCGATACTGGCGACAACGGGACATGAGGGGCTGCATCTGGAGATGCTGCCGTTTAATCAGGAGCGGCTGATTTCGCGGGTGAGCATGATGGCGCTGGTCGGGTTTATCGCGATCTTCCTGGCGCTGGCGAGGATCTTCGAGATTGTTTTTCCGCTGTGGAGCCTAGGGCTGCTGTTGTTGCTGGTTTGGGGATTCTTCTTTACGCCCTACTCGTTTCATGGACCCATTGGACTGACGGGCGCCTTATTGCTGCTTTTGGCGACGCTGGTGGCGCTGATTGGATCGCTCATGGTTCTTATGCCACAACGCCGTAATCGGTGGTGACTTCTTTCTCAATATCCGTTAAGACTTTGCGAAGTTCGTCGAGTTGCAGAGGCTTGGTGAGATAGCCGTTCATGCCGATGGCCATGCACTTTTCGCGATCGCCCGTCATGGCATGGGCGGTCATGGCGTAGATTCGTTGCGAGGCCAGATGAGGGCGGCGGCGGATTTCCTCAGTAGCACTGATGCCGTCCATTTCTGGCATTTGCAGGTCCATGAAAACGACGTCGAACTTTTCGTTCTCAAGACACTCAAGGGCTTCGCGACCATTGTTGGCGATGGTCACTTTATGGCCGATCTTTTCCAGAACCTTGAGCGCCAGTTTTTGATTGACTAAGTTGTCTTCCGCCACGAGAATATTGAGCGTGAACTGCGATTTAGTCAAGGCGACGGAATAACTTTGGCGGTGACGGGCGCGCGATAACGAGGACACCATGCTGGCGCAACTGGCGACAATGGCCTCGCGTAAATCGTGGCCGGCAACCGGTTTGATCAGATACCGGGAGATGTTCAATTGCTCCAATTGGTCGGCGCCGGTTAGAAGATCGGCCGAAGTGAGCATGATGATTTTCAAGCGGTCAAACGCGGGGATGGCTCGGATTTGCTCAGCCATAGCTAAACCGTCTACGCCGGGCATTTGGCCGTCGAGAAGCAACAGATCAAACGGCGAACCTTGTTGAGAAGCTTCGGTGAGGAGTTGCATCCCAATTTCCGCCGAAGGCGCTGCCTGCGACTCGATACCCCAATTGGCGAGCATTCGGCTCAGGATACGCACGTTCGCTTGATTATCGTCAACGAGCAAGGTTCGCAGCGTTTTGAGAGCGGTAATGACGGGTGGCCGGTAGTTGGAGTGCGCAGGCACTTTGAGCCGCATGGTTACGGTAAAGGTGCTGCCGCAGCCAGGTTCGCTTTCCGCGCTGACTTTTCCACCAAGCAGGACCGCGAGATTCCTGCTGATGGCTAGGCCGAGTCCCGAGCCGCCGTAACGTCTGCGCGCGGAACCATCCACCTGGACAAAGGGATCGAATACCGACGCAAGCTGCTCCTTTGGAATGCCGATACCGGTATCGCGCACAGCAAAAGCCAAGAGGCATTCGTTCGCGCCGAGGGTCAACAACGAGACTGTCAGTTCGACTTCGCCCTTCTCGGTAAACTTGATAGCGTTGCCGAGCAAATTCAACAGAACCTGGGACATGCGGAGACTGTCGCCGATGACATTTTCAGGCACGTCGTCCTGAATATCAAGCAACAGTTCCAGACCTTTTTTGTGGCAGTTGAGAGCGAGGGTTTTGGTGACCTTGGCTACTTCCTTGCGCAGGTTAAAATCAACGGGCACAAGGGTCATTTTGCCGGCCTCGATTTTTGAAAAGTCGAGGATGTCGTTGATGATGGCGAGTAACGATTGGGCGGAGCTTTTGACCAGGGAGAGGCATTCGCGCTGCTCGGAGGTGAGTGTGGTGTCGAGAACCAATTCGGTCATTCCCATGACGCCGTTCATGGGAGTACGAATTTCGTGGCTCATATTGGCCAGGAACTCACTCTTCGTGCGGCTGGCCAGCAGGGCTTGCTCTTTGGCCTCCAACAGCTTCTTTTCTATGGAAAGCTCATTGCGGATGTCGCGAAAGACGACGACAGACAAACCGGAGGATGAACCCGCTTCCAGGAAGGTGCGGTTATAGGCGATGGGAATGATATCGCCTGAGAGAGTGCGCAGTTTGCCGCGCTTCATTCCGGCAAGGGGCAGACTGAGTTGGATCCGTTCCGACAGGTTAAAATCGGGCGGGATCTCGCCGCTGATTTGCAGCATTTTCTTGGCGGCGGGATTGGCCCAAGTGAGCAAACCCTCGGCGGTGAGGGAACAGACAGCATCGCCAATGGCGGCGAGCAGAGCGTCCAACTGGTTGCGGTCTTTTTTGAGCTGCTCGTTCAAATCCTGCATTTCGAAGGAGGAGAGGTCGATGGATCTTTCGAGCAGATACCTGTCGAAATCGGCGCTGGTATAGGCGCTACTGACTCGGCGAATCAGGTCGGCCAAGCAAGCGGGATCTACCGGGAGGCCGGGATCGGATATGCCGGCCTTACGAAGTTGCCGGGCTAAAACGGGATGAATTGACTCTGCGGCTTCATCCTTCATAGAACCGGGTAATCGTCATGGTTTGGTTATGGAACTGGCAAGGCCCGCCGCTGCCATTGGGCGCCACTTCTCCGTAGGAATAGAAGCCGATCTGCTGAGTGCCGGCGGGCATCATGGCGAGCGAGGCATCCAGTTCGTCTTCAGCGCGACCGCCGAGAATTGCCTTCCGGCCCACGCAACTGATAGCGATGGCCAGGGCATCTCCACTTTGTTCGGCGGGGTTGGTGGCCATTTGTCCGGCGTTCGCAGCGCCCTGAATGAGACGTTCGAAATTGGCTCGCATCAACTGGGCGTACGAACCGGAGGGCACGTCACCAGCGAAGACTAAGGACTGTTCCTGTTCGTCGACTTGCATGATGGTGCGAACGAGAAACCTATCCGATTGCAACTCCGGCCGAACCGCTAAAGGGAACAGCAAGCCGGCGGCGGGCAGTTGGTCAGCGTGGTCACCCAGATACTCTTTATAGAGTTTGAGCGCAGGTTTGCCATCGAGTTCGTAAAGGACGGAACCTTTAGAACGAGTGACACGGCGCTCAACGCCGAACTTGTCCCAGCCGCCTTGTGAGCCGTAGGCAAAATGGATATCGGACCCGTAGAAGCCGATGGCTGCTACACAGTTCGGTTCGGCGGACTCTGCGCTCAGAACCCAAGTAGATTGGAACTTGGTGCCGTCCCCAGCTAAGCCACCGCTAAGGGTCACGCCTGATGGCAAGAGCGACGACATGCCCTTCACAAGTTCACTGCCATTTACGTTCAGACCGGCGCTCAGGACGAAGACGGCGGTTAATTGATCTTTAGGCAAAGCCCCGGCAATGCGTTCGCCGGCGGCAAAGGAATCGGCGGCATCGCGAATGTTGGTTGATACATATTTAATGGCTGTCTTCTCAAACTGAGCCACTGCGCCGACGATGTCATCATCATGCGAATCCGGGCCTTGAATACCGCCCGCCGTTGAGCAGGCTAGGACGGTGGCTTTTCCGGCCTGTGCGCGGAGTTGTTTCCACACTTCGGGCTTGCTACCGAATGGCTGATCGGCGAAAGCGAGAACAAGCGTGTTCTCCGAGCAGTCAGATGGAACATTAGTCCAACCCGTTGCAGGGGTGTAAGAGATTTGAGTAACTTTCATCTAGCGCGACCCACTGTGCTTATCGGCGGTCAGGCCTTACAGCATAAGAAGGGACGCGAGATAAAAATGCTTAGACCTGCCCGCTTAGGCTTCGCGTTCGGTGACGAGGTCGACAATGTCGCGCAAGGCGCGTTGGGCGGGGCTGTCCGGGAAGGTGGCAATGAGCGAGTGAGCCTTTTCGGTAAAGGCTTTGGCGCGTTCGTAGGCGCGCTGGATGGACTTTTGATTCTCGAGCATTTTCACCACTTGCATAAAGGGGACGTTTTCATAGCTGTTATCGGCCAGAATCGTCTCGACCATTTGCTTCTCATCCGTTGAGGCATTTTGCAGGGCGTAGATGAGCGGCAGAGTGACTTTGCCTTCGCGCAGGTCGTTGCCGGAAGGCTTGCCCAAGATTTTCTCGGTGGAGGTGAAATCGAGGATATCGTCTACGAGTTGGAAGGCCATGCCTAAGTTCCAGGCGAAATCGGCCAATTGGTTTTCGTGAGCTTCACTAGCTCCGACGGCGATGGCTCCGAGACGGGCGCAGGCAGAGAATAGACTGGCGGTTTTGCGGTCGACCAGTTCCATGTAGTCGGCTTCGCTGATGTCAACTCTGTGGAGGCGTTCCAGTTGGAGAAGCTCACCTTCGACCATCATTTGGGTAAGCGAGATGAGCACATCGAGAAGATGGTAATTACGTTCGCGCAACGCCACTTGAAAGGCTTGCATATAAAGCCAATCGCCGGCGAGGACGGCCATATGGTTGCCCCAAATTACGTTGGTAGAAGGGCGTCCACGGCGTTTGCTCGCCAAGTCGATGACATCGTCGTGCACGAGCGTAGCGGTGTGAATCATCTCAACGACTGCGGCCAAGCGGCGTGCACACGCGTTGGGCGGGCCGAAGAGACGGGTACACAAGAGGAGGAGTGCGGGGCGCAGGCGCTTGCCGCCGCCGGCCTGTAGATATTGGTTGATGGTAGTGATGGCTTCGACGGAAGCGATCGATTCGACACTAATTTCCTGCTCGACTTCTTTGAGGTCTGCCTGCACCAATGCGAAGGCATCGCGGGCTGAAATATTTTGCCGAATTTTAGAGAACATATATCGTTAACAGTTGAACACCAGTTTAACTGGTGAAGCCAAAAAGCCTTTCAAAATTGGCGGTGGTGACGGCGGCCAATTCTTCAATATCTTGCTCACGAGCGATGGCCAGCGCGCGAGCGGTATGCGCCACGAAGGCCGGCTCGTTTCGTTTGCCACGATGGGGAACGGGGGCGAGATAGGGCGCGTCGGTTTCGAGCAGCAGACGATCGGCCGGGACAACGTGGGCGGCTTCGCGAACCGACTCGGCCTTGGGGTAACTGGTCACTCCACCAAAAGCAAGGTAGAAGCCCATATCGAGGCACTGGCGGGCCTGCGCTGCGTCGCCGGTAAAGCAGTGCATGATGCCAGGCAGACCGCGCGGGGCCCAGTGGGTGCGCAGAACGTCGAGCGTGTCGGGCCAAGCGTCGCGCGTGTGAATGATAACCGGCATCTTCGCTGCCGCGGCGATTTCAAGCTGCTTGAGAAAGACAGGCATCTGGACGTCTTTGGGCACGTCCCAGTGGTAGTCCAGACCAATCTCGCCTATCGCCTTAACCTTTGGATGTCGCAACAGCGCTTCGAGATTGTGGAAAGTATCATCTTTCACCTTGGCGGCGTCGTTTGGGTGGACGCCGACGGTGGCGTAGACGAAATCGTGTTGCTCAGCCTGACGAATGGCGACGGAAAGATCCGGCGGACCGTCGCCCGTTCCGATGGACAAAATATATTTCAGTCCTGCTTCACGGGCGCGCTGGATGATTGCAGCGCGATCTGGGTTGAACTGCTCGTCATCGAGGTGACAGTGCGAGTCGACGAGTTGCACCTTACTTAAGCCGCGCTCCAACGGGGACGCTTTCTAAGAAGGAGGCGAGCGCGGGCGAACCACCTTCGAGGCTGGCGGCTACGATCATGCCTTGCGAGGTAAGGCCGCGGAGTTTACGCGGTTCGAGGTTGGCGACAATGACGACTTTGCGACCCACCAGTTGTTCAGGTTGATAGGCAAGAGCAATGCCGGCGACGATGGTGCGCGGTTCGGCTTCGCCGATATCGACCTTGAGGTGAAGGAGTTTATCGGCACCTTTCACCTTTTCGGCGGACTTGACTTCGCCTACGCGGAGATCGACTTTGGTGAAGTCGTCGATAGTGATGGTTGGAGCGATGGGTGAAATGGGGATGGCCGGCTCGGCGGCTTTGGCAGTATGACCGAGCAAAGTAGCTTGACGGGTCTGCTCGACGTGTTCGAGTTCTTGCATCTTTTGGACCGTGGCGGCTGCTTCGAGGCGCGGAAAGACGGCGCCGATTTCGCCGATCTTGGCAGGCAGTTTGGCAGCGGCCCACTGGAACTCTTCGATGGGATGCGCGGCTACCTTATCGGTGTACCCGAGTTGTTCCCAAATGCGCTGGGCTGAGTGCGGCAGGACTGGTGCGACGAGGCCGGTGATGATGCGCAGGCTTTCGAGAGCGGTGTAGAGAATGCGGTCCAGACTCTGTTGGGCTTCAGGGCTCTGGTCTTTGGCCAGCTTCCAAGGCGCAACGGTGACGATGAGCTTATCGATCTTAGTGATGAGCGTCCAGATGCGTTCGAGAGCCTTTGAGAACTCGAAGGCTTCGTAGTTGGCGATTACGTCCTTATGGATAGCGGCTATATCGGCTGCCAGTTCGGCATCGGCAAAGCTGGCGGGAATTGCGCCTTGGCGAAACTGCGAGAGCATGGTGAGCGAACGGCTAGAGAGATTGCCGAGGCCGTTGGCGAGGTCGGAATTATAGCGACCGACGAGCGCATCGAAGCTGAAGTTGCCGTCGGAGCCGAAGACGATTTCGCGCAGTAGGAAATAGCGCAGGGCATCGACGCCCATGGTGTCGGCAATGGGCAAAGGCCGCACAATGTTGCCGCGGGTCTTACTCATCTTGCTTTCCTCGAAGAGAAGCCAGCCGTGGGCGAAGACTTGCTTAGGAAGATCCCAACCGGCGGCCATGAGGAACGCCGGCCAGAAGACAGTATGGAAGCGAAGAATTTCTTTGCCAATGAGATGCAGGTCGGCGGGCCAGCGGTTCTCGCCATCAACGGCACTTACATAAGTCGTAAGTGCGTCAAACCAAACATAGAATACGTGCGCCGGATCGGACACAACCGGGATGCCCCATTTGATACTGGTGCGGGTGATGGAGATGTCGGCCAAGCCCTGCTTGACGAAGGCCAGAATTTCGTTGCGGCGAATTTCAGGCAGCATGAAATTCGGATTCTTGTCGTAGAATTCGAGCAAACGGTCGGTAAACGCGGAGAGTTTAAAGAAGTAGTTTTCTTCGGTGATTTCTTCGTAAGGCTTGCCGCTATCGGGGTCGATATCGCCGGGCTTGGCGTCGTTGACAAAAGCTTCACTTACAACAGAATACATGCCCGTGTAAGTGCCTTTGTAAATGAAGCCATTCTTCTTACAGGCTTCGAACAACGAATTGACTATCTTGGCATGGTTGGCATTGGTGGTGCGCTGGAAGCGATCCATTTGCAGATCGAGCTTCTGCCAGGTTTCGCGAAATTCGTTCGAAATGAGATCGACAAAGGCTTCCGGAGACTTGCCCTGCGCCTTGGCGGAACGTTCGACTTTAGTGCCGTGTTCGTCGGTACCGGTGGTGAGAACAACGTCAAAACCTTGCATGCGTTTGAAGCGCGCGATGGCTTCCGCCGCGATGGACGTATAGGCATGCCCAATGTGCGGCGCGGCGTTGACGTAATAGATAGGAGTGGTGAGGTAATACTTGCCTTTACTCATGTAATTTCCGTTGGAGGCTGAAGCGCTGATTGGCTTCGGCCATGACTGTGCGGAGCGGGACGCTATGAGCGGCGGCGGCTTGGCGACAGTCTTCGTATTCTGGAGCGAAACTCCCCTGTTCGTTGAATTTGATGCGCACTTTGCCGAAGGAGGTTTCGACCTCGGCGATTTGGCGCGCGAGAACGCGGCGTTCGGCTTGATGAATGCGCAGGCCGAGCGTGCTGGTTTCGGCGAAGAGGACGGCGGCGAGCGGATCAGTTAGGTCGGGCGTGGTGATGACTGACAGCATGGTGGCCGGGCGATTCTTCTTCATATAGATGGGCGTAAGGGTTACATCGAGCGCGCCGGCGGCGAGCAGACGTTCCATGGCGTAGGCGAGAACTTGCGGCGTGGAATCGTCGATATTGGCTTCGATGATAGAGACGGAGGTGGCTTCGGCAGCGGAAGAGCGTTCGCCGATGAGGACGCGGAGGAGGTTGGCTTGACCCGGAAAATCTTTGTCGCCCGCGCCGAAGCCTTGGGCCTTCAAATTCATGGCAGGCATGGCGCCGAATGATAACGACAGCGTGGCGAGAATGGCGGCACCGGTGGGCGTGGTGAGTTCGGTTTGGGGACCGGCGCTATAAATAGGATGGCCTTGGAGGAGCGCCGAGGTGGCGGGCGCGGGAACGGGGAGCGTGCCATGTTGCGTTTCGACGGTGCCGCCGCCCACGTTGATGCGGGAGCAATGGACTTCGGAAACGTTCAACAAATCAAGCGCTACGCACGCGCCGACGATATCGCAGATAGAATCGACAGCGCCGACTTCGTGAAAATGGACCTTTTCGATGGGCACATCGTGTGCTTTGGCTTCGGCTTGCGCGAGGCGTTGAAAGACGGCCAGGGCATTAGTTTTGGCACGAGCCGACAGTTCCCCGCCCTGAATGATTTTTTCGATGTGCGGCAGGTGGCGGTGCTTCTTTTGTTCGGTGAAATCGACAGCGAATTTCGAGCCGGCCATGCCCTTGCGTTTGGTTTTGAAGAGGCGGAATTCGGCTTCGAGTTGGAGGCTTTTGAGAGCCGCTTCGAGGGTTTGCCAATCGGCGCCAGCATCGAGCAAAGCGCCGACAGTCATGTCGCCGCTGATGCCGGAAAAGACGTCGAAATAGCAAATTGTCATGGAATTACCAGTGTAGCGAGGAGGCGGATTACCAATCCGCCGCAGGTTGGCAACCTGCCCTACATTGTGAGTGCACGCGCGAGCAGGGTCTTAATCACGGCTTGGCGGCTGATGTTGAGTTCTGCGGCGCGCGCATCTAGAGCCATGAGCATGCCTCGGGTAAGATCCACGTTCACGCGGTGAATCGGTCGCACCACCTTGAATCGGTTGGTAAAGTAGCCGGAAATGTCCTCGCCGCGAGTGGCCATCTCCGCAATCTGGTCGGCGCTGGGAGCTTTCTTAGATGTTTTCGGCATAGCTTTGTTCTTCCTCAATAGTCGCCTTCCACGCAGTAATGAGGCGATAATACTCTCCTTCCTCATCCGTCCGAATCTCGAAAATCACAGAACAAAGACGGCCGCCACACCAGCCAATGGCGCGGAACTGCTCCGGATCGTCGTTTTTCTGATCTACCAGGTAAGTCTGGTCGAAGATCGCCTGCGCCTGCTTCAGACTCAACCCGTGTTTTCGTTTGACCAAGCGGCTTTTTTCCCGATCGTATCGGAACCGCAACATATAACAGTTATACCATCTTCTCTACTCGGTTCGACTAAGCACAGTTCGGGCTTGAGAGTGGCCGGCGACAACGCTTTTGCGGGGCGATTAGGCGGCGTTGGCCTCCTTTGCGGTTGAGCGGATGGCGGCGATGAGGGTTTCGGCGTTCAAAAATTCGCCGGAGAGGCGGAAATGAGTCTCTTGGCGGGTTTGGAATTGGGTGAATTCGGAATTGCTAAGAACGAACCCAAAATCGGCGGGGTTGAACGGGAGATTGGTAGCGGCGGCCTTTTGGGCGATGTTCAGAATGCGGCTGACTTGCTGAAAGTTTTCGGCGGTGGCCTCTTGCGCTTCGCGAACGGGCTTTTCTTTGCGTTCGGTTTGGATGGTTTTGAGGCGGGCGAGGTCTTCCGTTAATTGCTTACGGATGCGGCGTTCGTGGAGACGGAGATTGTGTAGACGCTTTTCAACGGCAGCATTAATAGACGCTTCGATGAGAGCGGCACGGCGAGCGGGATTTTTTTCTTCCGCGAAGAGGTTGGGGTCGGACTGGGAGCGGCCGTATTCGATGATGGCTTGCTCTTCGGGGGTCACTTTGAGGAGACGCCAGCTATTGTTGGCGATGATTTGGACGAGTTCGCTTTCTTCGTCGGTGGAGGGAGAATGACGGGCGAAATGGCTGGCGACGAAGTCTTCGTAGGCTTGGGCGTTATCGGACGGGAGGAGAGCTTTCATGGAACACATTCCGTGACGGAGGGCGTTTAGGGAGGAGGCGGCGCGGCCTTCGGGGGTGGTGGCTCCGGTTGAATGTTGAGCATTTTGTTTGTTGGCGGCGAGTTGGGCGGCGCTAGTAGTGGATTGGTTAGACATTTTTTTGATCCTTAGGTTTGAGTTTGTCAGCGCGGCGGCTGAAATGGAGAAGGCCCACCGGAGAGACGGGCGTCTCTTGGTGGGCCTTCTTCTGGTCAAACATTAGCATTGGGAGGGACCGAAACGTACTTTCGCCTTTAGGCGAAAGTGGGGGTAAGTCTTTTAGAATGAGGGAGTAAAAAATATTTTCATGATCTGTGACCGAGATTTTCGAGAGGGGTACATTTTGAGGGGAGCGTTGTAAGGGGTTGATTTGATGGGGGTTGCGGGAGATTTTTTTTGTGAACGCAGGGAACAGCGCACACGTTCAGCGCGATCATGCATGTTCAGCCCATCAACGTCATCTGTGCCCAAGCACCTGCGGGCAGGCGCCTAAAAACGAGCTTTCTCAGAGTCGCGTCGCATCTCCCGGGAGCCGGGTTGGATGCCTTCTCTAATCAGATGTCCTGGGTGCGTCGCTGAAAAGAGGATACTTTGCGGATGGCCCGTAAACCACCCGCAAACTTTGCAGATAGCTCTACCCCTTCCCGACTAACACTGATCGAATCAACGTTAGTGAGTTTTGACGAGGTGACGGACAACCAGAATTACGACTCCTCATCTATTTACTACTAGGCGTGGATGGGCCTAAGACTAACTCGTCGAAATAGAAGTAGAGCGCCAAATCGGTCAGCATCTCACGGTGAAACTATTCCGTTCATGCGTTTCGATTTCGAAAATTCTAGTCTGTTACTATAAATCCCAATGATCCGCTTAGTTTGTCCCTCAATGCCAATCGGGCAGGGACTGGGATAGGACCACTCGCAACTGACGGAAAAGTTGGTCCGGCAGACTGCATTCGATAACTTGGGAGCTCGAATTGTGAATACCGGAATCAAGGTTCTGTGGAGCGCCGCGTGTCTCATAGTTTTCTGCGCCACCATTAGCTCTGGTCAAAGCGTCAGCAGCGAGGCGGCACAGTTCTTCGCCGGCTGTGAGGTAAGTCCAGGCCCGACAGCGACGTCGCGGCCCAAAATCTCCGGATCGTGCCTCGGCCATACATTCTCAGTAAGCAATCCAACGCAGCCGGCTGCTTGCGGGGTTGGTGCAACGACTCCGCGGAAAGCATGGCTTGTGACAGACTGCAGCATGGATGGAAAGGCCTACAGGCAGATCCTCTTTGACGCCGTGTCCGGCGGTATCATTAACGCCATTCCGGCAGTTACTTTTGCGAGCCCCGCAGTAACTCGCCAGCCATCCCCATCCCCACCAGTCCCTCCCGGTGGCTCACCAGTACGGACGCTGGCGCCCCAACCAACCACACCACGCGATTGGGGCCCCGATGTGGAAACAAAAGATCTGGTGGTAGGCACTGGTGCTGATGCGGTTCTGAATACGTTCGCCGTGGTGAAGTTGTGGCGGTGGAGCCGACCTGTTGCCCCGCCTGGGAGTCAGGTGATTCGGGATCCCCACCAAGACCCCACTTCTAGATCCTCTCTCGATGCGGTCCTGCATACCTACATTCTGGTCAAGGACGACCACCCGATGTTCGCGCAGTACATTTCGAACGGCATTGTGGGCATGAAAGTCGGTGGTAAACGCATGATCACCCTTAGCGCCGTGCACCAGAATCCGCCCATCGTCTTTGATGTGGAACTCGTGGATGTGGTGCTGAAAGAGGATGATCTCTACGCGCGCTACCCCAAGGCGGCATTTGCCACAATTCCGCCCGCCGCCGCGCCGATGCTCAAAGACTATGCGAAGTTTGCCAACAGGAAAGACTTCGGGCCGGTGACCGAGGTTGTGCCGCCCACGCCAATAACCGTGCATGTGCCCGGCCAGCAGCCGAAAACGCAAATGCTTTGGGGTCCTGGTGGAATGCTCACTTCTAACGGCAAGCCTGCGCCGCCGCATGTGGACGAGAGCAAGGTGGTGCTTCCGGCGGTGGATGTGCTGGGAATTCGGCTGGGGATGAAAGAGGAGGAAGCTCGCAGGCTGGTTGTGGCGCACAATCCGATGTTCCAAGTTGACTCGTTGTCGTATCCTGCCATTGCCCTTCTCACGACCGAAAAGGACAAACTGCAGACCAAGACCGATGCTGGACTGAGAGACACGCAACAATCGGTGCGAAAGCTGCTGATTGACCACAGGGCTTCGAGCGATGACCTGAAGTGGCTGGCGCAGCCTGTCTCCATCGGGGTGGGCGCATCGGCTGGAGATTTCGGCCCGCCGATCGACCTCAGTTTGCTCTTTCGCAGCGACAGTGAATTGAAGCAGTTGATGGATAAGAAGGGACGTACAACAGAGCAGATATGGTTTGCGACTGGCGGCGAAAACAACGACAGGGTGGTTGACGTCTTCTACAAGGGAAGCTTTGCGGAGGCAGTGCGGCCGAGCGTTCAGAGTATTGTCAAGTCATTGAAAGCCAAGTACGGTGAGCCGTCTTACACGCGCGACACCCATAGCAATCCCAGCGCCAGGGGCTCGTTGGTCATGGATTGGATCTTTGACGATGGTGGCAAGCAAGTCTCGGTCTCCGGCCAGGACAGGCTGCGCACTGAACTACCAGAAATCTTTCAGGGAACGGATGCGGTCTTCCGTCCCGCTCGGCTGCAAGTCACTATCTATGATGCCGGCTCACTTTTCGCCAGCGGCTTTCGGTTTCGACTTTTTCATGAGCAGATTGTCGCGCAGACCTTGGACGCGTGGAGGCGCTTAGCGCAAGCCAATCTGGCCGAGTTACAGCGGAAACAAGCTCAGTTCACTCCAGAAGAGATGATTGAGTGGGCGAAAGGGCCACCGCTTCCCCATGTGGACGCACACCCCGCAGATAAGGATGCCAGCATTTTTGCTATCACGCTGGGCAAACCGCTGCCCCCTTTTGCAAGTTGGTTCAACACCGATGAAGAGCGCGCCAATTCTCCGATGGAGGTGCTGCGATCGGCGGAGATCTCCACGCGCTGGGGCAGCCCGGTCACGGCACTTAGGCCCAACAAGAAGTTCTACTCTCCGGCTGCGATCTTCTGGCTGGGAGATCCGAATGTTGAGATTGTAGATGGCGTTGTTCAGGGTGTGCGCTTTGACGAGATCATCAGCGATGGTCGAAAGCCCGTGATTGATTTGCTAAGAGAGCAGTTCGGTGCATCGGATACACCGTGTCCTATGACCAATTCGCCGGAGGAAGCTTGCACATGGACGAACCGAAAACGCGTGGTTCGTTATGTGCCTGTAGACAAAGTGGAAACTCATGGAATGCTGGCAGGCGTGGCGAACGCTGTGAATCCCATATTGGGTTATGACCAGGTGAAGCCACCGCCCCCCGTTTATTGGGGATCGCTGGTCATCTATACACCGGAGCAAATGGCCAAAGTCGATGCGTATCGAAGGTCGCACCCAACGAACCAATGAATTTCGCATGATATTGCGCCACCACTCGGCTGGTAGCTGTTGCTAGCTTGCCTAGGACTAGCGGACCGTTGTTGCTGGGAATGGAGGGTTGCCAGATAGGTAGTTTTCGGTTGTCAGGTGGTGCGGGCGGGATTGGCGGATGGGGTGGCGGAGATGAAGGTGAGGATCTGGGTGATGGGGCCGGCTACTGAATTGGTATTTGGGCGTTGGAGGATCTGGGTGTCAGCGTCGCGCGGACTTAGGTGCAGCAGCCGTTGAGCTATCGTGGCGCGGCTTAGCTCTGCACTTCATTGAAACCGCGCCCGCTGAGGATAAGAGGCGCGCACTTCTGGGCGCGGGCAACTCTGGTTTTTGGCTGCTTGGCCGATGAAATGTGGAAGATGTGTGACTTCCTGCGACCTGGTGTGAGTGCTGCGAAGGCGGAACGCAGAGCTGGGTTGCTCTTTAGCAACGCCTGCAACTCCTCGGGAACGGGATAGTCTGACGGCTTCTTAAGCGCGATCTTCTTGCCGGCCTTTTCCAACTCGATGGCTTCGTGGAGATACTCTTTCAAGGTTGATCGTAAGGCAGCAATTTCCCGAGGCGAAGTGAATTTAATCCAGCGGCCGGCTTGGGTATGCTCGCCAATGCGTCCGAGGATGTGCCGCGGATCTGTGAGCAGCGCTCCCTTGATGAACGAGAACGCGCACGATTCTTTGAGCGGGATCACGATGGCCACGTTTTTGTTCAGAAAGGTGAAGCAGGGTTTGCCCCACTTGCACTCTTCGATCAATTGGCAGTCGAGGGCGATCTGCCGGAGTTGCTCTGTTTCCTTCTGCCATTTCTTCGCATAGGGAACGTTCATTGTGCCATCCCTCCTTTTCCAAGATAGTTAATACAATTCTGCCAGAGAGAACGGCGTTGCTATATTTGGGCGTTGAGGCGAAAAACCCAATCCATTCGAACGCAGCCTAAGCGCCGAAGCGCTCTATAAAGCGAGTTACTACGCTTCTCAGGTGACCGTCCAGGCGGCGAAGCACCTCGGCCGCAATCGTTTGCGGCACGCCCCAAAATGCACCAGCCACGGCACCGGCGATGCAGGCGAGTGTGTCGCTGTCGCCGCCCAGGGAGATCGCATTGCGAATGGTTTCTTCGTAGCCGTCGGAATGCAGAAAACAACAAAGCGCCTCGGGGACGGTTCCTTGGCAAGTGACATCGAATGCATAAGTCGGACGGATTTTGTCGGGAGTGCGCGCCAGGTCGTAGCCGAATTGCTCCTCAACATAGCCATGAATCGTTTGTTTCGATTCGCGCTGGCGGGCTAGGAAAACGGCGGCCGCGGTGGCTTCCGCGCCTCGCACTCCTGCTGGGTGATTGTGTGTCACCTCGGCTGTTCGTTGAGCTTCGCGGCGGACTTGGGCCAAATCATCAAAAGCCCAGGCCACGGGACTGACACGCATGGCAGAGCCGTTTCCGAAGCTGTTGTAAGGCGCTGGTTCGGGCGAGCGAGCCCACTTATGAAAGAAGCCGCCGTAGCCGGCGTACGGGTACAGCGAATAGTATTTGCGGAGTTGATTGGCGTAGTCGCCAGCGCCTTCGAGTAACGCACTTGCTATCGCGACGGTCAACACGGTGTCGTCAGTAAAACTGCATGCGGGGTCGAATAAAGGGAAGTCTGTCGATTTGATCGGGTCTGCTTCATAAATGGACCCAATGACATCTCCTGCGATCGCTCCGAGCATTGCTTAGATGTTATCGCGAATGGAACGGTTGTCCCCGTGTTGCTCACAACCTGAGCATCTTTTGAAAAGGCCTTATACTTTCCGTATGGTTTGGCCCTTTGTGAAGAAAGTTGCGGCACTTAGTAAAGAACAGAAGCGGCATTGGGATGAGAATGGTTTTTCTGCGAGCTTTCTGTACGCGGAGTGAAGTGGACGAGGCTATGAACAGAAGATGCAGAATCCAGAGCGGTTCGGCGAGGCGTCGATTGATGTTTTGCGGGAGAATACGAGGGGAAGCGCAGTTGGCAAGGTGCGGAGGTAAAAGTCGGCTATGCGCTGAGACGCTCGTAGCGAGTAAAAGATGAGGGCTTGGCGTTATTATGGTGGGGTCTTTAAGGAGACTTGACCGACGCATGCGCTACATCATGAAAAAGAAGATCTTCGCGATCGGGGATAAATTCGCGATTCAGAATGAAAATGGCGAAGATGCTTTTTATGTGAACGGCAAGGTGTTCGCGATCGGCCACAAGCTGTCGTTCGAAGATTTGCAGGGAAACGAATTACTGTTTATCCGGCAGAAGATGTTGTCGTTCGGAGCGACTTACGAGTTGTATCATTTGGGACAACATGTGGCGACGATTAAGAAAGAGATTTTTACTTTCTTCCGAGCGGCGTTCGACATTCATGTTGCGGGGCAGCCAGATTTACATGCGCAGGGGAACCTTTCGGACCACGAATACACGGTGACGCGCGATGGGCAGGCGATTGCGCAAATATCGAAGCAGTGGTTTTCGATCAGGGACACATATGGCGTAGACGTGGCCGATGGCGAAGATCCGGTGCTGGTTTTGGCAAGCACCGTGGTGATTGATATGTGCTGTCATGAGCAGAAGCACAGCGATGTACAAGCTTAGGGCGGATCACCGCGGCTCAGCGCTGCGCTAAGCCACAGCTTTCGCGCTGGCCCAAATCACAGGCGCGGGTAAGATACTCTCGTCCTTTGGCGTCGTCACGGGGGACGCCGTCGCCGTTGCGAAGGACCATACCGATGCTGAGGCAACCGTTAGGGCTTCCCATTTCGCACGCGCGCTTAAACAGGGATGCGGCGAAGGGCATGTCTCTGGCGACGCCGAGTCCTTTGGCGTAAATATAGCCTTCGTCACCACAGCCCGCGGCTAAATTTGCATCGCAGGCGCGCTTGAAGAAATCTAGGGCACGAGGACCGTCTTGCGGGAAGCCGGTGGCTTCGAGGAACATCTTTCCGGCGAGTTCGCAGCCTTGCGACACGCCCGCGTCGCAGCCGCGTTCAAAGAGGGTCTCGGCTTGATGGTAGTCGCGGGGGACGCCAAAGCCATCACGGTAGAGAGTGCCGAGATTGGAGCAACTGAAGGCGGAATCGTCGTTGCAGGCTTTCAAGTAATACTCTTTGGCCTTGGCATAATCGGTGGGCACACCCATGTGGTTTTGGTACATGAAGCCGACGGAGTTGCAGGCGTCGGAACTGTTGCCGTCCTCGCAGGCTTCGATCAGGAGCGGACGGGCTTCCTGGTAGCGGCGGGCATTATAGAGACGTGAACCTTTGCCGAGGGCGACAACGGCGTTCAGATGATTCGTGGCGGCTTCGTGGGGACTGGGGCCTTCGGGCTGGGGCGGCAATGGGGCGGCTTTCGTGATTGAGGCGAGACCGCCGCAAGGAGCGTCGCTGGCTGGCTCCAGGGTGGGTTCGTGCGCCGGTACGAAGCTGATTTGTCCTTGATAGCCGGGCTGTGCGGTGAAGGTTCCGGTCCAGCGTTGGGCTTGTTGTTGGGAGGCTTGACGGGCCGTGTAACAGACGATGGCTTCTTTGCCGAGGGCGTCGGCCTTGGTCATATATATGCCGGGTATGGGGCCAGGCTGGGGATCAGGGAGTTCGACGCTGGATTGGGTATCACCGATGTCTTTCATGACGATTTGGATTTTGGAGTCATATTGTTCGCCAAGAGACGTGACCGAAGCCATCACTCTCCAACCGCTGTCGTCCGGGGCCGCTGCGGGCTGACGGTCGTAAGTTGTTTTATGCATCGGCCTGTTGCTTACGTTGAGCCGGACGCGCACAAAGCGATCGGGATTATTGAGAATGCTAGGTGGCGCTGCGGGGAGGGGTGGTCGAGTCGTGGGATGCTCGGGCGTGGGTGTGATGGGTGAAGGGGTTGATGGTTTGGGCAGCGGAGTGGGAGTAGCGGTGGGCGTTCGGGTCGGCAACATCGATTTACCAACGATGCGAATGACGGTGGGTTTTGCGGGCGTTACGGTAAAGATGCGATCGAAGCTGGAGCGGCCGTCGGTAGCTTTTGCGACGATTTCATGGCGGCCGGCGGAGGTGATCACTTGCTTTGAGCCGGAGGCGGCCGTGATGGAACCTTGATCGACACCGTCGAGTTTCCAACGGTAGCTTCCGTCGGCGCTGACTTGGATCGCGATTTTTGCACCGTTGGGATCGGGCATTTGTGCCGCTTCGGTACCTAGATCTAGACCTTGTGAACGGCCAAGCGGCGCACTTAGTATTAGCGCGGCGATGGAGCAGAGCAAAGTGAAGCACTTAGTGTTTGTTGGCACTACTTATCTCCTTCCCAGTTTGTTGCCAGACAGCGAAAGCCGACGGCGGTGAGTTGACGATTTGGATCGATAGCGGTACGGGAGGAAAAGCGGACGTCGGCGGCGGTGTTGGCCCACGAGGCTCCGCGAATTACTTTCTTTCCGTTGTCTGCCGAATCGGTGGTCCATTCGAGGACGTTGCCGAGCATGTCGTAGAGGTTCCAGGCGTTGGGCCGTTTGAGGGCAACGGGATGGGCAAAGTTTCCATTGTCTTTGAGGCGCTGCTCATAGGCGGAACGGTCTATACCGGCGGCGCGGCTCCAGGCGGCGGCGTCAATGGGCTGGTTGCCGCTATTGTCTCCAAACCAGGCGATGGCGTCGGGATCTCCGTAGCGGTCGGCGGTGGTGCCGGCGCGCGCGGCGTATTCCCATTGGGCTTCGGATGGCAGGGTGAAACCAGACCACTGGCAAAAGCCTTGGGCCTGGTACCAGGATTCGAAGACAACGGGCGCATTGGCGGGGCCGGCTTCGTTTAGAGTGTTACGGTGCAGACTATCTTCGGTAAGGAGCGCGGGGGCATTGGTGGCGGCGCGATAACGCTGCCAGGCGGCGACGGTGACGGGAGTTTGACCCAGCCAGAAGCCACGGGTGAAGTTACTGGGAGGAATCCAGACGTAGGTCAAACCGTCTTTTGGATTTTGGCGTAAGGAACCGGCGCGCGGCGGGGAGAACCAGAAAAACACGGCGAACAGGCAGAGGGAAGCGGCGACTGCTGTAGCGGCGGTCCAAAGCAGGGTGCGGCGGCGAGGGCGAGCGACGGGCTCGGTTGTGGCGGCGGGAGCGCTTTCCAGGAGAGTGGGGGTGCGCGGGATGGGCTGTTTCCGCTGGACCGCGTCGAGCTTATGAAGAAACTCGGAGACATTTTGGGGACGCTGATTACGGTCTTCGGCGAGTAAGTGGAGGACTAACTGTTCGAGTCCAGGCCATTGGTGCAATTCGGGACGCCAGTGGGAAGGTGGAGGAGTGTTCGATTCTTGGGCATCAGCGGCGTTGCGCTCCACTAACCAATTGCGGCCAGTGAGCATTTCATGCAGGACGCCGCCGAGGGCGTAGAGGTCGGCACGGCCGTCAATCTGATCGGACGAGAGTCCGAGCCACTGCTCGGGTGCGGCGAAATCGGGAGTGAGCATCACGCCGGTGCGGGTACGGCCGACGCTGGTGACGCGATCGCGTATGGCGGCGATGCCGAAATCCACGAGCTTGGGAATCTCGGGGCCAGCGGGCTCCGACGCCAGCAGAATGTTTTCGGGTTTGACGTCACGATGGACGATTCCTTTGTGATGAGCAGCGGCTAAACCAAAGGCGACGCCTTGGGCGATGAGGAGGGCGCGGGGGATGGGCATGGGGCCGGCGCGCAAAGCGGCACGCAAGTCCCGCCCCGCTACGTATTCCATGGCAATGAAGGGCGCGCCGTCTTCCGCTTGATCGAGGTCAAAGACTTCGGCGATGTTGGGGTGACGGAGTTCGATGGCGGCGAGCGCTTCGAGACGAAATCGCTTGAGAAGTTTTGGGTCTTGGGCAAGGTCACCGGCAATGAACTTTAATGCGCGCTGTTTGCCGAGGAGGAGATGATCAGCCAGATAGACAGTGCCCATGCCGCCGCGACCGACTTTACGGACAATGCGGTATTTATTCCGAACGAGTGTGCCTGGATCAAGGTCGTGCGTGGCGACGAGGACGACGCCGTCGGCTTCGCAAGTGGAATATTGATTTGGATAATCTGTTTCACACAGCGGACAACGCTTCATTCGTTCCCCTCGCCCGTGGCGGTTCGCTGCTCCGGTTAGGAAACATTCTCTCACTCTTGTTGTGGGACTTCTGGGTGGAAAGGGCCCGGCTACGGTGTTGCAGGCAAGCCGGGCAGCCTATGACTGAATACGAGGCGGTTCTACTGGTTTTGTGCGGCGTAATTTTCCGAGAGCAACAGCAAGGCAGTTCGCCCGTCAAAACTGATGAAGAGGTAACGCGCGGTTAGTGCGTAGTTACTATTTCTAACTCACTTTGGTAAAAGGATTTACAACTATGAAAACTTGGCTTCTTGTTTCTTTGGGAGCTATTTTACTGACGCCTTTGCAGGCCCAAGAGGACCATAAGTTATAGTCGATTCGGCGCCGGATTTACAACGCCCGTAGGTTCGACAGGCGGTGCGTTGGATACAGGGTGGAATATCCGCGGCGGCGTGGGTTATAACTTTTCGTCAGTGGTTGGGGCGATGATGCAGGCGGATTACAATTCTCTGGGAATCAGTTCGAACACCCTATCGAATTTGGGTTTTCCGGGGGGAGATGTGCACGTGTTTTCGGCTACGCTAGATCCGATTGTGCATTTGACACCGCACCAGCATTTTGATGTTTATTTGATCGGGGGCGGAGGTATGTACCGGCGGACCCAGGAATTCACGCAGCCAGGTGTGGCGTCGGTAGTCGGGTACAATCCGTTCTTTGGTTTTTACAATTTCGGGGTGCCAACTACTGATGTGCTGGCCTCTTATACAATGATCAAACCGGGCGTCAATGGTGGTATGGGTATTGCCTTGGGTTCTAAATGGGGCGGTAAGTTTTATGCGGAGGCGAGTTATCACCGCATTTTCATGAACTATGGCCACACGGATTACGTGCCTGTCACGTTTTGGATTCCGTTGGTAGAGACGGGCCGGTGAAAACCATATTGCTTGGCTGTACTCCGTTTGCTGCGCAGTGATCAAGATAGAGACGGCCATAACTGGCTAAAACGTAGGCGCCGCGTTCAAAGCCAAGCTGAGTGGCCGTCTGGTCAATCCATTCGGCCGTTCCTTCAAGCTCGAAAAAGTCGCCGATGGGGGTTTCGTCGAGAGTGACGACCCCTTCATCGGTTGACGATTCAGAGCGTTTATATTCGGTGCGATATTTTTCGTAGCGGAAACTGGGTTCGTAGCCCAGCGCACGGAGAATGCGGTCGAGGGTTTCTAATGAGCCGACGGTGGTTTCAAGTTCGGGCCTGATTTTATGGGGTCCGGGAATGCTTGGGCCTTTCCAGGTAACGATGGATTCGTTGCCTACGTGGCGCAAGCGTAGGAGCATTTGGGCACGTTTGAGCTTGAGATCGGCGGTATCGTACAAGGTGTTGGCCTCAAAGCGGCGCGGGACCGATTCGCTGAAATTAGCATTGGCGAGACGAAGCTTAGCGGCGGCGGAATCTGTAAGGCGTATTTTGACTTCGGTTTCAATACCGTGCGCGGTGGACATGGGTCTACTCCTTTGAGTTTCGCATTTTGTCAGCGCTGAGCAAATGGGGCTTATAATGGAGTTGATGTGCGCCCGTAGCTCAGTTGGATAGAGCGAATGACTTCGAATCATTAGGTCCCCCGTTCGAGCCGGGGCGGGCGTACCACGCATCTCCCGTCTGTTGTTCTTTGTGGGAACCCCGTCGAACTTTAAGGTGATGGTGAGTCCGGGCCGTCGGACAAATGATATGAGCCGTCCTTGTTTTGAACGGAGGTAAAAAGGAGATGTTGTATTGCTTCCTCAGCGATTCATTTGCAAGAAATGTTATTCGTCGAATTTTAGAAGATCGCGCTATCGGAACGTGTTCGAAATTTTACTAAGTCCGATCATGGTGCCTTGCCGTTGTCAGAGTTGCGCCCGCCGGTGCTTGAAGCTGAGATGGCTCACTAATGGATTGAAAGAATCGTCGCGGTCGAGAGCCACGCATGCGTGAACAGCGTTAACGAACGGTCATCCAGAGCCAGGATTGTGGATGTTCGACGTGGCGGCCTTCATCCAGGGCTTTGAGGCGCAGGTCTTCGGGGATGCGCGAGATGATGGGCGCGTTGTCTATCATCCATTGAGCACGGCCGGTTTGGGGAAGTTTGGTCACGCTGTGGGAGGGAGAGAAGCGCGCGGTGATGGTTTGTTCGTTTATGGGGTTGCGGCTATCGTCGTGGATTTCCACGAGCAGGTCGATGGAGTGGAGAGCTGGGGCTTTTGCGGGGTCCATTAAGGCAAGCTCGTGACCTTCGATATCGCAAATGAGGAGAGTGTCGCCGGGGATGGAGAGGCGATTGATCTCGGCGAAATCGCAATAGCCGCCGAGGATGACGCGATCTGAGACGCCGTTCAGTCCGGCGAGGCGGCCGACTTGGCGGCGTGAGATGTAATCGATGTCAAAGGCAAAGACTTTACATTTGGGCATCTTTGCGGCGAGGCCGACGGCGTAGAAGCCTTCTGCCGAACCGACATCGATGACGGTTCCGTAGGGACGCTGAATAATTTGGGAGATCACGGGATGCAGTTCGGATTCATAGGAACCGAGCCAGCGGGGAGTGATGGAACCCCAGACAATTTCGTCGATGTAACGCAGCCCTTGGAATGGACCGGAGAGAATGGCGACGGGTTGGTTGTTGGGGAATAGCTGGGCCTTGATTTGCGCGTGGAAGGCGTTGTGCTGACGCCAGAGGGCGATGCGGCGGCGTGCGCTTTCGGCGTTGGAGAGGCCGGCGGGCGAAATTTTCCTGAGAACTGGCGAGGCCACGCCAAAAATAAGATCGAGGGCTTTCACTTTCGAAGACCAGTGTAATCTACGGCTTCCTAGGCAGCAGTTTTGGGGTCAGCTTGCGGGCGATGAATTCCTGAAAGAGGTTTACGGCGGCACTGGCGCCGATGCCGATGGCGCCCCCTTGAAGGACGCGGGCGTTGGTGTCGCGGTCGGCCCGCGGAAAGTAGTAGTTGACGAGGAAGCCGGTGCCGAAGTGGCTCAGGATGGTGGAATAGCAAAGCTGGGCCTTTTTGTTATCGCCCTGACAGATCACGGAACGGCTGATGGCATAGCCAAAACGGGAGGTTTTGGTGCCCGTTCCCTTATAGAAATAGCGGGGGTCTTGTTTGAAGATAGCCGGCATTAGGAACTTGTCCACACCGACACTGGTGACAAAATCGGCATAGTTCGCGCCGTAGCGTTTGGCGTAGCCCTGTGCGCCTTGTCCGAAACCTTTGTAGTTATCGCGGGCTTGATCGATGCCAGCGCCGACGCCGGTGGTGAGGAAGACGTAAGGATCGAAAAACGTTCGCCAGGTGAGTTCGGCCTTTTGCTTGACATCAAGAGGGGCGGCGTTGCGATCATAGACGACGAAGTAGTTGGGGATGATTCCAGCGAGACGCTGTTTTTCCTCAGACTTGATTTGCGCCTCGGCGATTTCGGCACGGGTTTGGGTGACGTCCACTTCGGTGGTGAGTTTGGCAACCACCAGCGCCGTTTGCGGAAGAGTTAACGCTTCGCCGGGCTTGAGATCGCCCGCGATTGTTTTTGCTGTGAAGCCTTTGGCGGTAAACGAGAGGCGATATGGACCTGGGATCACGTTAGAGAAGGAAAATGCACCGTCGGCAGCCGATTCGGTGGTTTGGTCGGGCGCGGGTGGAGCGAGGGTTAACGTGACTTGCACGTGAGCAATGGAGGCGCCACTGGTATCGACGACGGTTCCACTGAGAGTTCCCTGTTGACCCAAGGCGAGCGGAGCCACCGCTAAAAGAGCGATAAACAAAAGATAAGTATCGAGACGCATGAACAAACTCAATCTTACCTTGATGCACCAATTTGAGGCGGGTTTCGAAAAAGTGCGTTGGGGATACTGAGGACGTGATTGCGTACACATTTCTGACCGTGACGACGAAGGGCAAAGGATTATATCCGTTCACGCAGCAGGTTGCGGACTGGCTGCGGAAACAAACGGTTCGCCAAGGCGCGCTGCTGCTCTTCGCACAGCACACATCGTGCTCATTAGTGATTCAAGAAAACGCCGACCCGGATGTGACGCTGGACCTGCGCGATTTTTTCGAGCGGTTGGTACCGGAGGACGGGAAGCATTACCGGCACACGCTGGAGGGGCCGGACGATATGACGTCGCACATTCGCTCTGCTCTAACGAACAGCAGTTTGACGATTCCGGTGATTGATGGCGAGATGGCGCTGGGAACCTGGCAGGGACTTTACCTGTTTGAGCATAGAGCGATTGCGCACCGCAGGCGCGTGGTGGCGCAGATCATGGGCGAATGAGCGGAGGGTCAAGCTGAGGGAGTCAACTTGTCGAGAGCGGCGGCTGCCTTGGTGAGGCTATCGCAACCGAAAACGAGGATAGCGTTGGTAGAGCCTGGCTCCAAACCGCAATAGGAATAGTCAATATTTACTGCGTTTTCGCCTAAGCAGCCTGCGGCGCGGGCCAATTGGCCAGGCGTGTGCGGGAGTCTGACGAGCGCAACATCGGTTTCTTCGAAGATGAGCCCGAGTTGGCCTAAGATGGCTTTGGCAGCGGGCGGATCGTCAACGATGAGGCGAGAGAGACTTTCGGGGCCTTCGACATAAGACTGAAAGGCGAGGATGTTCAAGCCTTTCTGAGCGAGCGCTTGGAAGAGCTTGGCGAGCGCACCTGGCTTGTCTTCGATGGTGACAGTAAACTCTTTGGCTTTTGGCATTTCGCTGGCTCCTTTCTGATAAGGATAGCGTTTTCGAGTTCGTCGAGAGTACTCGACTCGACTCTGAGCGGCGCCTATAGGGCTGCCGACTCATTCGGCCGGACTAAACATCCGATGTTGACTCCGATGGGTACGACGGAACGGCTAAATGCCCGGATTCGCCTGGTGACGGTGACGCGTGGAGCCGCTAGAAGGTATGTGCCGAGGTAAGAACCGCGCAGGCGAACCGCCTGCGCCAGCCTGCCTACTTACTACCTTACTTACTGATTGATTACGGTGCCATCGGGCGCGCGAACTACGCCCCAGCCGCCATTCAAGTCTTTGTGCTCACCTTTTTCGAATGAACCGAAGGGATACTTGGCGGCGGCTTTTTCATTGATCTCGACGCCCCAGCCGGGCTTTTCATTGGCTAGCAGATAGCCGTCTTTCATTTGCGGATAGCCGTCAAAGACTTCGTCAAGGCGTTCGTTCGAGGGGCTCCATTCTTGAATACCAAAGTTGCGGCAGACGAGATCGAGTGTGACGTTGGCACAGTGGCCGATGGGTGAGACGTCGCCAGGACCGTGCCAGGCGGTGCGGACTTGGAAAGCGTCGGCCATGGTGGCGAGTTTCCAAGCAGGCGTGAGGCCGCCGGCTTGGCTGACGTGAACGCGAATGTAGTCAATGAGACGTTCGCGGATGAGGGTATTCCATTCGTGCGGGCTATTGAAAAGTTCGCCCATGGCGATGGGAGTGGTGCAGTTGCGGCGGATTTCGCGGAAGTATTCGATGTCTTCGGGAGCGAGGGCATCTTCCATATAAAAGAGATGATAGGGTTCCAACGCTTTGGCGAATTCGACGGCGAGGCGCGGGGGCACACGTTCGTGCACGTCGTGAATGAGATGCACTTCGGGCCCCAGTTCTTTGCGCGCGGTTTCGAAGAGTTGCAACGTGCGGCGAACGTAGGCGTAAGGATCGAAGATGGGGTCGCCTGAACCGGCGGGACGAGCGCCGCCCGCGCCGTACGCCGCGTATCCAGGAACGGAAACTTGCAGGCGCACGGCCTTGATGCCGCGGGCCATGATTTTACGGGCGGAATCGATAGTGTCGGAAATTTCGGCGCCGCTGGCGTGGGAGTAGATCATGGCACCTTGACGCTGCTTGCCGCCGAGGAGTTCATAGACGGGCATGCCTGCTTGGCGGCCTTTGATATCCCAGAGCGCTTGATCTACACCGCTGATGGCGTTGTTGAGCACGGGGCCGTTGCGCCAATAAGACGAGTTGTACATGGCCTCCCAAAGATCGCCGATGGTGTCAGCAGGGCGGCCAATGAGGAAAGGCTTGAGGTATCGATTGACGGCTTCCACCACAAGATCGGCGCGTTGGGTGAAGGTGCCGCAGCCGTAACCGTAGAGGCCATCCTGGTCTGTCTGTACTTTGACGACAACGAGACGCGAACCGCCGGGCGCGGTGGCAATGACGGAGACGTCTTTGATTTTTGGAGTGGGCATACCGCGCATGAGAGCAGGGGCGGCGAGTAGGCCAAGAAATTCGCGTCGGCGCATGATGGTTAGTTCCTTTTCATCGGACTGAGATTGTAAGACTGAGATGTTAAGACTGAGATTCTATCGGATTTACAAAGAGCCAGAGACCTGCGCCACAGGCACAGAGAGCAGCGGCGACAAGAAAGGACGCGTTCCAACCGAAGTGCGTACCAATCCAAGGCGTGAGCGTGGCGGTGATGGCGCTGCCGGTTTGCGCGCCCATGTTCATGACGCCAGAGACAGAGCCGGCGGATTGTTTACCGATATCGGCGCTGACGCTCCAGAAAGAACTCTGCGAAAGATAGAGCGCGCCCGCGCCACCGGCGAGATAGATGACGGCGATTTCGGTATCGGCAATGCGAGTGCCCAAGGCGATTAATATGGCGCAGAGCCCGATAGAAGCAGCAGCTAGATAGCAACGGCCGGTTCGTTTGCCGTAGGCTTTCGAGAGGAGATCACTCAACCAGCCACCCAGGGACGAACCGACAGCCATGGCGATAAAGGGCAACATAGAAAGGACGGCGCTTTGCTTCAGATTGACTCCGCGCACTTGATTTAGATAGATGAAAAACCAACCGAAGAAAATAAAGGCGGCGTAACCGTATGTGAAGTAACTGAGCGTGACGACAACCACGCTCTTGTTAGAAAGAATTTCGGACCAACTCAAGCGCGCTTTCGGAGCGATTTCGGTGGCGGGCAAGCCGGACTCAATGAGTTGCGACTCGGCTGGATTGACCCAGGGATGATCGCGAGGAGTATCACGGCCTATGAGATACCAAATGGTTCCGGCGAGTAAGCCGATCAGCGAACTGCACCAGAAGGATGCGCGCCAGCCATACAGGCTCATGATGTGAGTGATGAGAGGCGGCGTGACACCCGCGCCGAAGCCAACGCCGGCAAAAATGATGCCATTCGCCAAACCACGTTCGCGCGAGGGAATCCAGGCGGCGACAATTTTATTGGCGGCCGGATACATGACGGCTTCGCCTACGCCTAAGCCGAAACGGATGGCGATGATGAGAACAAAAGCGGAGGCGAGGGCGGGAACCACCGTTACAAGGGACGTGAACAATCCCCACCAGATGACGGCTAGCGCGAGAATTTTACGTGGACCCACTTGGTCGGCTAAGCGGCCGGCGGGGGCCTGGAATAGGGCGTAGGCACCGACGAAAAAGGTTTGGATCCAGCCGAATTGAACTTTATCGAGATGAAAATCGGTCATGATCGCGCCGCCGGCGATGCCGATATTGACGCGGTCCAAATAGCCAACAGCACTCAATACAAAGATCCAGCCGATCAGTATCCAGCGGACATTGGTAGCGGTGGCGGGTTGATTCATCTCGCCTATCCTATAACGTCGTGTGAGATTTGTATGCTAGTGAGAGTTATGAAAACAACATTGACAGTGATGACAGCGCTAGCCTTGTGCGTAATTCCGGCAGCGGCTGCGAAGAAGTCGAATTCGAAGGTAGTGGTGAAGCTGGCGGACGGCAAAGGTGCAAGCGTGGGAACAGCCACGATTGCGGCGACCGGCGAAAAGGGCGTGAGCATCAAGTTGAACGTGAAGAACCTGACGCCTGGCGAACATGCGATCCACTTTCATGCCGTGTCGAAGTGCGATGGGCCGGACTTTAAATCGGCGGGCGGGCACTTCAATCCCGAAAAAAAGAAGCACGGTTTGGAGAACCCGGAAGGCCACCATGCGGGCGACATGTTGAATTTTACCGTGGACGCGAAGGGCAAATCAAAAGCAATAGTTACGGACACGAGCGTGGATTTGAACGCGGATGAAGATTCGCTGTTTCGCGATGGCGGCACGGCGCTGGTGATTCACGCGAAGGCGGACGATATGAAAACGGACCCTTCGGGCAATGCCGGGGACCGCGTGGCGTGCGGCGTGATTGTAAAGGCAATGTAGAGTAGAGGGTTCTCCTGAAGCGCGGGGGCCGCAAACCTCGCGCTTCGTGGAAAGAGTTAGTGAACGTCGCGCAAGTTATCCTTTTCGTAATCGGAATCGGGCAGAGTAGCGACGTGCAGGTTGCTTTCATCAAGGATGGTTACGTCGCCTTTTTTCACGGCATCCGTAATCTCAATGCGCATGGGACGCGGCTTGCCGAGGATTCGCTGGTAGTCTTTGTAGACACCCGTTTTTAGAAGCCGGTCGCCGACGGATGAATAGAACTCGGCTTTGAGGGGTCTATCATCGGCAGCGGCGGCCCATAACAAAATCTTGCCGTAGGTGGCTTCGGGCGTTTTCGCGGTCAATTCCAGAATGTGACACTCTGAGCCATCGAAAGTTTCGGCGCCCTTCAGAGCAGGAGTGTAGTCATAGCTATAAACGACGCGCGCGACATCGCCGTTCGAGACTTGGCCGAGCAGGCGCTGTTGGGGCGAGATGCGCACGGGTTGATTCGTGCTGGGAATTTGAATCCAAAGATTCTGGCCGACCATTAACAGAACGCGCCCGCGATTTTCAGGCGGATCTGTGAACCGGACGAGGCTTTTGGTGAAATCTTTGACGGATACGGAAAACTTCTGCGTGGTGCTCGACTTGCCATTGGGAGTGGAGACGACACTCAAATCGAAAGCGAAGGCAGGGCCCGGTGCGCGAATGGCGTCGATGTTTCTGAGGATCTCTTGCGCGTTCGCTTCGGCTGGAAACACGCGGAGTGATCCGAAGCAAGCGAAGAGCAGAGCAAAAATAATGGCTTTTGACAAACGGTGAATCCTTTTCTCAGGCATGTCCAAGGGCCTGTACGATGTTGAGCTTGGCCGCCCGCCAAGCAGGGTACAGCGACGAAATTGTTGCCACCACAACAGTTAGACAGAATGCATAAAGAACGACTCTCCAATCGACGGAGATGAAAGCCTGATAGCCGTCACTCATGCCGGGGGGAGGAGGAATATAAAAGCCGCCGGCCAAGTTAACGAAGAACGCAGTGGTGAGGCCGGCGACGATGCCTATTACGCCGCCCATGATGCCCATCATGAAACCTTCCCAGAGGAACATGCTTCGAACGCCCGCCTGGCGAGTACCGATGGCGCGGAGGGTGCCGATTTCACGAACGCGTTCGAAGATAGACATAGTTAACGTATTCGCAATGCCGAATAAGAAGAGCGCGGCAATGATGAGGTTGACGACGCGAAAAATACCGCCGTAGAGACGCACCACGGCTTGGTAGAAATCGGCCAACTGCTCCCAGGTCTTGATTTCCAGGTGTTGTCCAGCGGCTTGAAACTTAGTTTTCAGAGCGGCGGCGACTTGATCTGTATCGCCGGTATGATCAAGCAGCACGACCGCGCGTTCAACGTCTTTTGTATTGAGCAGATGTTGCGCAACGGTGAGCGGCAGCTTCAAAAAGACGCGGTCGTATTCCTTAGCGCCTACGCGCGCGATGCCCTTTACCTGGAGATCTTGCGCATTGATCATGCCAGCATCCGTGGTGGTGAGAAGAGTAACAGTGTCGCCGGGCTTAACGCCCAAAGATTGCGCCAGCAAGCTGCCTACGACGACGCCATTGGTATCGGCGGCCGTAAGAGCGTGTCCGGCGATGATAGATTCGGCGCTGGATAACTGCTGTTCGCGCTCGGCCATGACGCCGGTGGCTAAACAATTGACCGTTTTTTCTCCGGTGCTGAGGAGTCCGGAGAAGCCGAGCCTGGCCGTGACGGTATGGACACCGGGAACAGTGGCAATTTGTTTGGCGACTTTATCAAAATCGTGAATGAAGTATTGGGATGCGTCGCCGGGATGAGCGCTGTAACCTTCCTCAAAAATAGCTAAATGACCTAACTGCGAATGGATGGTTTGTTCGCGCAAAGCGAAATACGTGTAGGATACGAAGCCGCCGAAAACAATGATAGAGGCCATACCGGAGGCGATGGCGAAGAAGGTCAAGATGGTCCGGCGGCGATTCCGGAAGATATTGCGGGCGGCTAAACTAATTAGTACTTGCCACATGGTGTTGGACCTCCTGGCGGCGCGCAATGAGGCCGTCGGTGATATAACAAATGCGATCCGGGTAAGCAAGGAGTGTCGGATCGTGGGTGGAAAAGAGCAGGGTCGAGCCGAAGCGTTCACGAAGTGCTTGCATCAGCTCGATGATTTTAAGGCCAGTGGAGGAATCTAAATTACCGGTTGGCTCGTCGGCAAGGACTAACTTAGGACGGGTCACTAAGGCTCGGCCGACGGCGACTCGCTGCTGTTGGCCGCCGGAGAGTTGCGCGGGGCGGCGATGGGCCATGCCGCCGAGGCCGAGAGAATCGATCATCTCTGAAACACGAGTGCGCCTTTCGGGCGCCGGCACGCGATTCAATACAAGCGGATACTCGATGTTTTCAAATACTGTGAGCACTGGGACGAGATTGAAGGATTGAAAAACGAAGCCGATGGACTGGCCGCGAAGATCTGAAACAGCGTCATCGCCCATTTGATTGACATTTTTATCCATGACCGTGACCGATCCGCTGGTGGGCTTGTCGAGACAACCGATGATGTGCAGCAGACTTGATTTACCGCTGCCGGAGGGACCGCAGAGCGCAACAAACTCACCTTCGCTGAGGGTAAGATCGATTTCCTTAAGGGCGGTGACCTCACTTTCGCCGGATTGATACCTTTTGCCAACTTTTTCTAAAATGACGGTGGTCATAGGTGTATTAGCGCGCTCCCAATTTTTCGGCAGCAATGCCGCATAATTTCTTGACATCTTCCTCTTTAGCGGGGCCGGTGATCGCGAGGAGGACAGAGTTGTCGCGATCGATCAGAACCACGTTGGTGACTCCCGGTTTAAAACCGAGTTTGTGGGTTACGGAGCCGTCCCAATCGAGGAGATAGGGAACACCCATGCGCGAGGCGTCATCGCGAAATTGATTTCGATAGACGCCGCGCAGCAGACGGGGCACGGCCGAGGTATCCGCCATGGCCACGCTGGGGAGGGAGGCCGGGCAGGCCTTGTGCACGCGAGCGCCCCAATCATTATTGCTATCTTGTGATTTTTTGTCGCCGCCAATAATCAGCAGGAGGTTATTTGCAAATTGTGAAGAATCGCGTTTCACATCTGAAGCGTCGGTTAAGGACCAGGACGGCATCTTACTACCTGCTGATAACTGCGCCTGGGCGCGTGAAGAGGCAACTAATAAGAAGAGCAAGAACACAGTTTGTTTCATTGAGGATTCTTTCCAAAGACGGCGGCGGCATGATAGCCCGCAAAACCGGTGGCGATTTTCATCGCGATCTTGATGTTTGCTGAAGTCCATTCCTGGACAGGTTCCAGCTTAAGGGCAGGATCGGGACTTTGGCAGTTGCGGGTTGGCGGAATTGCGGAGTTATCCATAGATAGAAGAAGCAGAACAGTTTCAAGCAAAGCGCTGCCACCCAAGTTGTGGCCGACATAGCCCTTGAAGGCGGTGATGCGGGGTTTGTTGGGAAATTCGCCAAATACTCGAGTGATGACATCGGCTTCGCAAGTATCGCCAAGGCTGGTACCTACGCCGTGGGGGACAAGTAGATCGACATTTCCGGGCGTTACTTCGGCGCTCGAAAGCGCTTCGTTGACAGCTTCTAAATAGGTCGGATCTTGGACATTGGGAAGAACGGCATGCCCACCTTCCAGGCGAAAACCGCCGCCTAAATATTCAGCATAGATCTTGGCGCCTCTTTGAATAGCATGTTCGCGTTCTTCCAAAACTAAGCCGGTTGCGCCATCACCTAAAACGATGCCGCGACGGGTTTTATCGAATGGCCGCATTTCGCCATCCATAGCATAGAGGCCCATCTGCCTAAACCAATATTGTTTGGTGAAGAACTGAGGGTGCTCACCGCCCACAACGACGACCGCGGGGCTACCGCCATTGCGGATTTGACGCACCGCGGATTCGATAGCGAAGAGGCCGGAGGCGCAGGCGTTGTTCACGTAAAGCGAATGGCCATGAAGATTAAACGCTTTGGCCACAAGATAAAGGAAGATGAACGTCTGCATCTCATAGACGTCGGTGCCCACCTTTTTCACCAGCATTTCGGCGATTTTCGTCATACTGAGGTGGCGCGCGATCACGCCGGGCTTGGCGACGATTTCGCCGGCGACCTCAAAAATCTTTTCCATCACCTTATCAACACCCGGGCATTCGTGGGTGAGGATGAGTCCGATATTATTACCCGCGGGGTCGTAAGTCAGGCGGCTATCTTCGATCGCCAGCTGAGCCGCGCCGATCAGAAAGCGAAGATCGGCATTGCTTTCGCCCTCATTTTTCTGACGAATTACTTTCTGCGCGCTGTCCGATAGGCGAACGGAAGCGAGCGCTTGATCAGGAACGACCTGCAAGGGATAAGTGAAACATTCCTCACCGCGCAATATTTGGGTGTGCGACTGCAGATTGGTTTTGCCCGCCTGCAAGTTGCGCCACACTTCCTCTTTACCGACTCCCAGCGAACAGATAGGAGCGACACCGGTGACGACTACACGCCGGGTTGGGTTTAACAACTCAACCCTCCGTCAACGACCAAGGTTTGGCCAGTAATATATTGAGCAGCAGGCGACACGAGAAAGAGAACAGCGCCAGCCACCTCTTCGGCTTTTCCGAATCTGCCCGCGGGAATATTTTTCAACACGTCGTTGCGGTAGGATTCAGGAATCGATTTAGTCATGTCTGTTTCGATGAACCCGGGAGCGACGGAGTTTACGGTGATATTGCCGCGCGCGAGTTCCTTGGCTAGCGCCGCGGTGAATGCAATGGCGCCGCCTTTGGAAGCGCAGTAATTCGTTTGTCCCACCAAGCCGCGGAGACCACCCACGGAAGCTATGTTGACGATCCGTCCCGAACGGCGGCGCATCAGGTGAGGCACGACGCAACGCGACAGATTGAAGACGCTTTTCAGATTGGTATCAATGACCGAATCCCAATCTTGCTCGTTCATAATGGTGAGCGGCTTGTTGGCGAGCATGCCGGCGTTATTGACGAGAAAATCAAGACCGTTCATCTTTTCGATGGCCGCGGCGACGACTTCCTTGGACTTCGCGAAGTCTACGGCGTCGTGCTGAAAGGCGTTTAGGAGGTCTGGGTTGAGCGCAACCAATTCATTCGCTTCGGCCTCGGCGCTGCGGTAGGTGAAGGTTACGCGACAACCCTCAGCAACGAGAGCGGTGACAATCGCCTTCCCAATCCCACGCGATCCTCCGGTAACAATGGCGTTTTTTCCCGCTAGCGTCATCGGCCAATCCCTTTTACGGCAGGCACCGTAGCCATAGTCAGTTCGCAGCGAGTGACAGGTTTTCCCTCCACGCTAGCCTCGCCGAGAAACGTGGTGGCGGTTTTGTTAGTGCTTACAAATTCGACGCGATAGATGACCTGATCGCCAGGCACCACGGGGCTGATGAAGCGGGCTTTGACGGATCCGAACAAATGGATTTCATTTGAATTGGCGGTACCGTCGGTAAGCCGGTAGAGAAGAATCGCGCTCTGCGCCGCGCCTTCCAGCAGGAGCGCGCCGGGGAAAATAGCCATGGTGGGGAAATGACCGGTGAGTAAAAAATCGTTGCCGGTGATGTTCTTTAAGCACTCAATCCGCTTTCCCGGCTCACAAGAAAGGACGCGATCCACCATAACTAAAGGAAACTTTTGGGGAAGCATGTCGCGGACTTGGTCGAACGACAGAGTTATTGAAGATTTTATTTCGCCGTTATCGTTAGTAAGCATTATTTAGTTTCTAAAGCGCCGACCAGGAGGCATTCTCCCTCTCCGTTGAGGCCGAACGAATTCACCAAGCAGTGGAGTTTGTCACCCAGTGGGGTGGGTCTCTCCGAAACTTTTATCCTCATTTCATCTTTGTTGATCTTTAATTTCGGAATTCCGGGGATGCAGCGCCGATTGAGGGTGGCTAGAGCAGCCGCCAGAGATGCGGGACCGGCGGCGCCCATTGTCTCACCGGTGAGCGATTTCACAGCGGCGACAGGCGCGTCGAAGCCAAGCACAGACTCGATCGCCGCGGCTTCCTCCATGTCGCCTTGGACGGAACCGTTAGCGCTAGCAAAGACCGCACCGACGGCAGCAGGATTAATGGCGGAGTCTTTCAGCGCCTCGCTCATTGCGTTACGTTTGCTTGCGAAGGGGCCAGTGCGGTCAGTAGATTGAGAGGAGCCAAAGCCCAGCAATTCCCCGTAAATGTTGGCACCGCGCTCGAGCGCCATGGTTTTGCGCTCCATCAGAACGATGACGGCGCCTTCGCCGGGGTAGAAGCCATCGCGACGGGCGTCGAAGGGGATGGAGCCGGGGCCGCTGTCGGAAAATGAGTTTGAGAGTTTGCCTGAAGTCTGCCAGTAGTGGCAGAGATGCGGGATGAGTTCGTCGTAGCCGCCCGCCAGAGCGGCCGCCAATCCACCGCTGGCGACTTGTTCGTACGCAAGGCGAATGGCGGTCAAGCCGGAAGCAGCGCCGCTAGAGAGAGTGGCGTTCATGCCCATTAAGCCGAAACTGATAGCGGCGTAGCCGGCGGGAGCATTGGAAACGGTATCCGGAAAAATAATGGGGTTCACAACACCCGGGCCTTTCTCGCGAACGTCGGAATTGAACTTGAGCATGCTTTGAATGCCGCCAAAGGCAGTGCCCATCAAGATGCCAGTCCGTTCCCTGGTTTGATCGTCGGGATTGAATCCGGCGTCTTTGGCAGCCATATCCGCCGCTGCGCAAACCATGACACCAGAACGGCTCATATGCTTGAAGTTCAGGTGGCGGCGAGGCTTGACGCCTTCGGCGAGCGAGTCTTCATTCACTGCGCCCAGAACAAGTTCGAGCGGCGCGCCGTCCACCTGCAGAGAGGAGCGGGCGATGCCACAAACGGATTGACTCAGACTGTCTTCGAACGCTTTCCGCCCAAAGCCGGCGGAACAAACCACGCCTATGCCAGTGATCACAACGGATTCACGCATTACTCGGTTTCTCCCAAAATCATGAATGCTGACGCAAGACCAAGCATGAGTTACTGCCGCCGAAGGCGTAGCTATTACTAATGACGGTGTTCAATTTAGTAGGCCGCGGCTCATTGGGGACGACATCCAAATCGCAATCGGGATCTTTGGCGCAGTAATTCCAAGTAGGAGGGGCCACTTGGTTGCGGAGGGCCAAGCAACAGGCCACGGCTTCCAGAGCAGAAGCTGCGCCCAAGGTATGCCCAATCACGGCTTTGATAGAGCTGATGGGGACGCGCCTCTCTCCAAAGACGCGTTTGACGGCAATGGATTCGGAAAGATCGTTAAACTTGGTTCCCGTGCCATGAGCGCTAACATAGTCGATTTCATCGGGTGTAATGCCGGCTTGGTCGAATGCGCGGCCCATGGCGATCACGGCACCATCGGCCTTGGGGTGGGGCTGTGTAATGTGGAAGGCGTCGCAACTGAATCCGGCGCCGAGGACTTCCGCATAAATGCGTGCGCGTCTTTGCACGGCATGCTGTAAGTCTTCGAGTACCAGCATGCCAGCGCCTTCACCTAATAAGAGACCCTTGCGATTTTGATCAAAAGGCCGGCAAACGTCTGGTGAGAGCGCGCCGACACGGGCGAAGCCGATAAAGGCGGTTTTGGCGAAGGCATCGCTCCCGCCGACGAGGGCGATTTTGGCGCGTCCAGAAGCAATTCGGGAAAAGCCATTGTGTAACGCATAGTTGCCAGCGGCGCACGCCGTTTGCCAGGTGACATGGCGCCCCTTAGAGCGAAAATACCTAGCTACACCGGCACTAATGGCATCGGCCTGAATACAGGACGCGCCCTTGCCACGTTCAATCATCTCCGGCTCGCCCATGGTGGTGCCAATGGAGACGTCGGCCATTTCCATATCAGCGTCTGAGAGACCGGAGTCTTTCACGGCTTCGGTGGCCGCTTGAATAGCGAGCTGAGTTGCTCGACCCAGTTCCTGGAGGCCTTCGGCGGCAAAGGGCTTTCTGACCTCGCAACCGACGTTCTGGCGCAAGCCCACCGAATGTTGCGGACGAATGGAATCGGCACCCGAAACCCCGTTTAGAAGATTTTGCCAAAACTCGCCGCTGTTAGCGCCAATAGAATTGATGGCGCCTATGCCTGCAATGACAACTCTGCTTGGCATGAGATCTCAAACTCCGCGCACTAGCGCATGGGAAGCCTCGGCAGACCCGGCAGTTAGTTGTTTTATCTGCCCGACAACGCCCAGGACATCGTTCAAATTATGGACGGCGTGATTGGCCCAAAAGTCGCTGTCGGGTGAGGGAATTTCCACGTCAAATTCCTGCCCAATCCGCATCCAAATCTGGATTTGAGCGAGGGAGTCCACTCCCAGATCGGCGAACAGGGCCTTGTCTGTTATGTCCGCGGGTTTCAGGAAACACTCTTCGGCGATGATTTGTTGGATTTTGTCGTGTAGGTTCATAATAATGTTCTCCTAATAACTCTTTGCTTTCCAAAGCAGACTGGTTTCTATCTGGCTGGCTCGGCGGAATTGACCGAATTGGGTATCGAGAGCTCCCCCGAACCAATTCGCGCCCACAGTTAGGAACAAAGAATTCACTAATCTGACGTTGAGTTTGGGCGTTATCCAAAAATCGTGTTGGTTAGGACTCATGACCGCTTGCAGCGATGGCTTGAATCTGCGCAATGAGGCGACATCTGCCAATCGGATAGCGACGCCGGAACGTAAACCAGGCTGGTAAAGGTCAGCGGAGGGACCGAACAGAGAAGTTTGAAAATATTGGACGTCGAGCATGTACTGGCTGGGCAACGGATAAGAAATGCCAATCATGCCGGAAACTGAGTCCCGCGGTAGGGCGGAGCCAAGGTTGCGGGTCTCATAAAGATCGCCCTGAGTAAAGACGGCTTCCGAGCGGAAAACAAACTCGCCTAGCGGTTTGGAAGTTGATAGAGCAAAACGATTTAATTCCGGAAACAACTGATTCACATCCACCACCGGCTGTTGATTAAAGAGGAGCGATGTTGAAGTGGCCGGCAGGTCAGCGCGCTGGCGCAGATAAAACACCGAGGAATCCCAGCCGTCGGTTAGCCAGGAATAGCGGAGCCCCATAGTACTGTTTGCCAGATTCATAGCGGGCTTATCAAGATTCGTTGTTACGGGCAAGCTAATCGAAGGCGTGTAAAAAGTGAACGCCGAGCCGGCTGTGGGCAGAATGCTTTGTCGCACGTCGGGCGACCAGAATAACTCCAGGATACTGTTCTTACTCACTTTTCGCTGGACATCCAAGGACCATAACGGAATGCGGATGTCGTCAAAGTCCTGAGTCAAGAATAATGTGTAATCTTTGGGATTGATTACGTCATCGATAAACATTCCGAGGGCTTGGCCCCAGACCACCTGCTGTCTGCCAAGATGAACGGTCCAGCCGGGTGCGGTGTAGCTCAGGACGAGCCGCCGCATCTGTACTTGATACTCCTCCGTTTTTCGCACCTCGGCCGGGTAATAGCTGAGTTCAAAGACAGAGTCGTAATAGGCGCGCAGTTGCTCACTAATCTGGAGGCGCGATTTCTGGTCGTTGGAACTCCACAAATCTGATACCAAATTGATATAGGCGTAACTGCGGTTTTCGGTTAGATGCGAAGGTGAGCCAGCACTTGCCGCCGAATCTTGCCGGAAACTGAGCCCCAGCGATAAGTTGGCTGGAACGGTGATCTCTTTTGGAGAAGCGGCGGAGTCGGTGGCATCGGTTGACGTAGCGGGTGCGGCCGGCTGTGGCTGTGGCAGCGACACTGGCGGAGTTGCGGCAGAAGCGCTTTCAGCGGTAACTCGAATGGCCTTCGCCAGCGCGGCTTCGCGGGAGACTTCTTCTTCGGCATCGAACTGCGCGGTTTTAATATCTTCGGCAATGTCAGCTTCTTCAAGCTTCGTCTTGAGTAACAACTCGGCAGCACCGGCGATTGAATCCCGCTTTTTGCGGTAGATCGGATTGGCAGTATCGAGCTTGGCCGCTTCCGAGTAAAGAAGATAGGGGCGGACGGTTTCCCCGGCAGCGCGAGAATCATCGGCCTTCGCAGCCAAGTTACGGGCCACAACGGTATCGTTCGATGCCGCGGCGGCAGTGACGATGGTTAGAAGAAATAATGCGCAGAAATTGAGCATCAGTTTTATTGCAAACTTAAAAAGAGGACGCGGAGGACGCTAACAGCTCGGGACATAGCTCGATTTTCATTTCAGTTCGCCTGAATCAAGTGATACTTATCCGGGTTACGAGCCTGTGACTGGTAGGTCGCTAGACGACTGGGATCATCCGGTACTTAGTTAGTGTAGGGCAGACTATATTCGTCGTCAATACTTAAAGCTGGCTGCAGTACCAGGAATAAAATACCTGTGCGCATTAGTTACACTGAAAACGGAATCGAACTTTGGGATAAATGGCCTATAATTCGGACGTGCACACTTACCGAGATAGGCCGAATGACTTAACGAAGAATTCCCAGGAATGACAGGTGATTTTCGGAAGAACTCGATATTCACGCGAAGAAACGCTGGATGCCTCTGGCGCGACCACAAGGCGCAGTTGCTAGCGATCATTTAGTTTCTCTTTTTCTATTCGTCTACAGGGTGCCGAGACTCACGGAAAGTTGCATTGATGTCAATGAGCAGCGATGGTACTGACAGGACTTCGCCGAATTTGGTCCTCTGAGGGCACTAGATCGTGTAATTTTCACCAGCTGTTTGTCGAGCAACTCATGATCTCTTGTCTGTTAGGGCATGGGTGGGTCGAGGCCGAGCGCGCCAAGGTTCAGGAGAAGCCGCGCTGGCTACCAATGTGATCGATGAGACAGAGCGCGAGTATCCTTGCACCGGAGATTTGACAGTTACTTCCGCAAATGGAGAACGTTTATCGCCCGATTTAGTTGATCCGCCCGAGCGGGATTTGGAGATCAAATCCGCCCCAAAGCCGACTCGGGCCGGGGGTCTTGGAAACCGCATTGCCGCGATTCGACCGTGAGGGTTTGGCAGAATTCGTTATCTTCTAGTGAAGCGGGAATTCAGCGTTTAGTGCTACGAAAAGCGCAATTTGTTACTAAAACCATCTAGATAAACGCGTCAAAAAGTGGCGAAATGAGGGTTTGGGGCTTTGGCCATAGAAACGCAAATAAGAACAACAAGACATAGAGTTTAGCCAGAGTAACTACGAATTAGAAAAACCACAAAGATCGCTATTCGTTTCCTCGGAGGGGGGCCCACTGAAGTCGGAGGCAGTGGGTCATTTTTCGTTTAAAGGAAGTGCGACGCGCTGCCGATGAGTCCGGTGAGGAGCAGCCAATGTTTCAAATCGTACGGCGGAAACTTCCGCCGACGCCGACAGATCGGGCACAGACGGTAGTGAAGACTGTAACGTCTCGGGAACAGTTTTTGTCCAAAGCGCTAATCACTTTGCTATCTATCAACATCTTTATGGTGTCGGGCGTGGTGACATTCTGCGCCTTTGCGTTCTGGTACCCGAGCTAGATTTAGTTGTTGGTATCCAAAATCGGCAGTACGCGGCCGGATGAACCACTCGGGGTTTGAATATCGAGGAGCGTTGCTAGCGTGGGGGCGATGTCATTCACCTCAACGTTTTGATTGTAGCGGCCGGGTTTGATGCCTGGGCCCATCAAAAGCATGGGCACGTGACGGTCATAGGCCCAGGGTGAGAAGTGAGTGGTACCGCTGCCGGAGCCAGGGATATATCCGGGCTCAAAGATGATGAACAGATCGCCGCTGCGCTTGGCATTAAAGCCATTCATCACGGCTTGCGCGACAAAATCGCCAATTTCACCGTTTTCCAATTCCGGCCGTGTGTAAACGCGAGCTACGTGTAAATCTGGCGAAGCCATAAGGGCACTGGTGGCGACACGATAGAGATCGTCTTCTTCAATCGGCTCGCGCGCTTTCAGCACCGTATCCCAATTGATGTAGAGCGAAGTTTCACCCGCGCCAGGAATGAGCCATGGGCCGTCATTGCCAAAGTTTTTCGCCAACGCTCGCTGCACAATTTCTTCCGGATTGCCGTGTACGTTTCCACCCGGCATATGAGTTTCCTGATCGTGCTTCACGGTAGGGGCAACGCCATGATCGGCGGAAAGAACCACAACCGTATCCTTCATGCCGACGTTCTTTTCGATCGCCTCAAACAACCTGCCCAGCAGTTGGTCGGTTCGCAGGGCCATGTCGCGCACTTCCGGGGCATTGGGTCCCACCGCGTGGCCGACGTAATCGTTTGAAGAAAAGGAAACGGTAAGCAGATCGGTTGAGCCACCGCGCTGGCCCAGCTTTTCGCCGGTGATGGCAGCTTCCGCAAACTGCTCAATGAGTTCATTACCCCAAGGGCTGGCGGGAAGTTTGGCATAGGGCGCGGCTGATTTTGAGTGGAAGTCCCAGGTGGGGAAACCGTCCCATTTCTGATCGACATATTTGGCCGCGAGTTTTTGGTTATTGAAGGCGTCGGCCCAACCGGGCAGTTTCTCCATATAGAACGAGCTGGTGACAAACGATCCGTTCTGATCGTCAAACCAAAACGCGCCGTTGGCACTGTGGCCAGAAGGGAGAATGGCGCCGCGTGCTTTGATGGAAATGCCGATCACTTTTGAATCCGGATGAGCATCTTTGAGTTCGTCGCCGAGGGTTGAGACCAGCAGCCGGTTGGGTGAAGCGGGATCGGAATCGGTGCACTTTGCGCCAGCCTCAGGTTGCGGCGCGCCGACGACGTGGACTTTCCAATCGCAAACGCTGGTTACAATCTGCCCTTCCGCGCGTTCATACCAGGAGTTGGCCACGATGCCGCTGGCTGAGGGCATGGCTCCCGATAACATAATGCTGTGGCCAACCGCGGTAACGGTGGGAACCTGGGCGTAGAAACCATTCGTAAAGTCGGCGCCTTTCGTGAGCAGGCGGTCGAGGCCCCCGTGGTAATCAGCGCGAAAACGCGTCAGGTAGTCATAGCGGAACTGATCAATGACCACGACGACGACAAGTTTGGGCTTTTGTGGAGGTGCGGTTTGGGCCTGGCTGAGGGGCGAAAAAAGAGCGGCAAAGATGGCAAAGGCGACGCCGAGGATTCGATGAGGCAGCATTCGGCCATAGAGTAACATTCTTAGATAAAGTGCAAACGGTTTTAGAAGTGCGGGAGCTGAGCAAGCATTTCGCCACTCATCGCGCGGTGAATGGAGTGTCGTTTTCGCTGGCGCACGGAGAGTTTTTTTCGCTGGTGGGACCTTCCGGCTGCGGCAAGACAACAACGCTGCGCTTGATTGCGGGTTTTGAAGAGCCTACGAGCGGAGAGTTGATTTTAGATGGGCAGAATATGGAAAGCTTGCCCGCGTACCGGCGCGATGTGAGCACCGTGTTTCAAAACTACGCGCTTTTTCCGCATTTGACGGTTGCGAAGAACGTGGCGTTTGGCCTGGAGCGGCGCGGTGGTATGTCGCGGGCAGCCATCGTTGAAAAGGTGGCGGGCGCGCTGGGACTGGTTCATCTGACGGGCAAAGAAGATCGGCTGCCAAATCAGATTTCGGGCGGCGAGAGGCAGCGTGTGGCTTTGGCGCGATCTCTGGTTTTGGAACCGAAAGTTCTGCTACTGGATGAGCCGCTGTCGGCGCTAGACGCGAAGCTGCGGAAAGAGATGCGGCAGGAGTTGAAGGCGCTGCAGCGGCGTACAGGGATTGCGTTTCTTTTCGTGACTCATGATCAAGAAGAGGCGCTGTCGCTTTCGGATCGAGTGGCGGTTATGAACGCTGGACATCTTGAGCAGTTAGGGCCGCCGCGGGAAGTTTATCGAAATCCGAAAACGCGGTTTGTGGCGGAGTTTCTGGGCAATGTAAATTGGCTAGGCGGTGCGGGCGTGCGGCCGGAAGCGATACGAGTGTCCCGCGAAGCGGCGAGCGGCGGGAGCGCGGCCGTTGTGGAAGGCCAAACATTTTTGGGGAATTGCGTTCATTTGACGGCGAAGTTGGTTGCGGATGGATCGTTGTGTACGGCGGAAATGCAGGAGTCCATCTTTCAAACGGGTGAGCGCGTTTTCCTTTCCTGGGAACCGGCCGACGAGTTCCGTGTGCCATGAAACTGCGCACTCTTTTTTTAGCGCCAGGGGCGGTGGTGATGATAAGCCTTTTCTTCCTGCCACTCCTCATTGTTGTTGCATACAGTTTTTTGAGCCGCGGGCCTTATGGCGGCGTGCTATTGCCGTGGAGTGCGGAAAGTTATGCGCGGATTTTCGACTCGCTCTATTTGGTTATTCTCTGGCGATCCGTGTGGATCGCCGCGGTCTCCACGGCGATCTGCCTGGCGCTAGCCTTTCCGCTGGCGCTTTATATTGCAAGAGCCGGCGAGCGAAAGACGTTACTGCTGAATCTGGTGATGCTGCCGTTTTGGACGAGCTTTTTAATCCGGACATACGCGTGGATGTTCTTGCTGCGCGACACGGGACTCATCAATGCGGCGCTGCAATCGTTGCATGTCATTCGCGAGCCTCTGCCGCTGCTGTTCAACACGGGCGCGGTGATTCTGGGATTAGTGTATGGCTATTTGCCGTTTATGGTGCTGCCTCTTTACGCCACGTTAGAGAAGCTTGACCCAGCCCTGTTAGATGCAGCGAGCGATTTAGGTGCGTCGCCTTGGGTGGCGGTATGGCGAGTCGTGGTGCCGATCAGCCGGCCCGGGATGATTGCCGGCTGTCTACTGGTGTTTATCCCGTGTTTGGGGGCCTATTTGACGCCGGATCTGATGGGCGGCGGGAAAACGGTGATGATCGGAAATCTGGTACAAAACCAGTTCACCACGGCGCGCGACTGGCCGTTCGGCGCGGCCATTTCGCTCCTGCTCATGGGCTTGGTTCTTTTAGTGATGCGCGTATTGGGTGATCAGGGAGAAGAGTTGCTATGAAGCGCTTTCTCCCGGCATATGCCTGCGCGGCGTACCTGTTTTTATACTTGCCGCTGCTGGCATTAGGAGTGTTTAGCTTTAACGATTCGAAGATCGCCGTTTGGCACGGCGCGACGCTGAATTGGTATGGCAGTGTGTTCCATAATCCGGCGTTGATGGAAGGAACGGTCAACAGCTTGATCATCGCGCTGGTGGCCACCGTTGTCGCAACAGTGATCGGCACGTTGGCCGCTTATGCGCTTTGGCAGAAGAGATCGGCATGGCTCACTGGGTCTTTGTATTTATCGCTATTATCGCCGGAGATTGTTACAGGCGTATCGCTCTTGGTGTTTTTTCAATGGGTGTTTCACTTTCTGAAACTACCGCTGGGCATGCACACGGTGATTCTGGCGCACATTTCGTTTTCGCTGGCGTATGTTGTAATCGTCATACTAGCTCGGCTACGGACATTCGATCGGAGCCTGGAGGAAGCGGCGGGCGACTTAGGCGCGACTCAGTGGCAAACTTTCCGTCACGTGACCGCGCCTTTACTTTTGCCGGGCATCGTGGCGGCGGCGCTCCTCTGTTTTACGGTTTCGTTTGACGACTATGTCATCACAAGCTTAGTCGCGGGAGTGAATTCTGAAACTCTGCCGATGATTATTTACGCCATGGCGCGCAAAGGGGTGAGCCCGGAAGTCAATGCGTTGTCGGTGATGATCACAGTGGGGCTTGGCATTTTGGTGCTGATTTCAGGCCGCTTGGAGAGCAAGCGGTGAACCGGCGAATCTTCCTTTTAGGCGTGACAGGCGCACTGGCTGGTTGCACGCGGTCGCAAGAACGCAGGCTTAACGTTTATAACTGGGAGAACTATGTGGCCGCATCGACCATTCCGGATTTTGAGCAAGAGTTTCGATGCAGCGTGCGCTATGCCACCTACGGCAGTGCGGAAGAGTTACTGGCAAAAGTCTTCAGCGGGAATTCCGGCTGGGATGTCGTGTTTCCATCGAACAGCTTCGTGCAACCGATGCGCGAGTTGGATCTTCTGCTAACGCTCGATCATCAGCGGCTGCCTAACTTAAGGAACCTGGATGAGCGCTTTCAACGGCCCGAGTGGGATCCCAAATTACAAGTCTGTGTGCCTTACATGCACAGCGCCACAGGCATTCTTTACGCAAAATCGGTGAGCCGTACGCCTCTGGCCTGGGCGGACTTATGGACGGATTCCTATTCCCGGCGAGTGACCATGCTGGACGATCCGGCTGAAATGTTCGGCGCGTGTTTGAAACGGCTGGGAGCATCTGTTAACTCAACCGACGAAACGCAATTAAAGGCGGCGCGTGATTTAGCCATCAAGCAAAAACCGTTATTACGCGCTTATTTGAATGAGGAAGTGCGCGACCAAGTGGTGGCCGGCGACGTTCTGGTGGCGCAGATGTGGGCGCAAGTAGGGCAGGTGGCGATTGATAATGCGCGGGGTCTGGCTTTTGCGTTTCCGCAAGAAGGGTTTCCGCTATACGCGGATAATTCGGTGATCTTGCGCGAAAGCAAGCACCAGGAATTGGCGTATCACTTCATTGATTATTTACTGCGTCCTGAAGTGGCCGCCAAGATTGCAGCGGAGATGCGCACAGCGACGGCGAACAGCGCTGCGCGTTCACTCTTGCCTTCGGCGCAGCGCGACAATACAGTTCTCTATCCGACGGCGGACGTTTTAGCGCGCGGTGAGTGGTTCAAAGCGCTGCCGGGAGCGGCGCAACGATTGAGAGATCGGTATTGGACGGAGATCAAGTCTTCTTAGATCAGCCGGCGCGTCCGTGGCTTCGCCAACCTACGATTGAGCCGGTCCACGCGCTTGAGCAAAGATTCGCTCTTCTCAAACTCCAGAGCTTGGCGCGCAAACTCCAACGCGACGCCATAATTCTTCTCTTCGTGCTCGTAATATTTTGCGAGTTCCTCCAGCGCGTCCACGCGGTGATCGTTTCGGCAACCCGCCAGCTCGGTGTAAATCTTCAATGCCGCGGCTGGCCGGGCACAATTTCTTTTCAACGCGGCCACGTCCCAGAGCGAACGAAACAGCAACTTGTCGGGCAAGCCCAAATCGATGGCGCGCTTCAACAACTCGAGCGACTTCTCCGCCTCGCCGGCATTGAGGAGCCAGCGCGCCATGCCGACCAGATCTTCGCCGCGGCGCACACCCACCTGCTTCAGCGCATCGCGCATCCGTCGTTCGAAACGCCGCCGGCACAACGGCAGTCAGACAGGCCAGCGTCAAAATATCCATGGCATTGTGATGAAAAATCGGCACCAGCCGCTGCGCCTCACGTGAACGCAGATATTCAAAATAGACGTAAGGAATCAATTCGCCCGGCAAATCGCCTTCGCGGAACACGCCCAAGATTTGTTGCTCTAATTGCACCAGCCGGCAGCTCTCCAAACGCAACTTCCACAAACGCCGCGCGCCGAACAACAAATCCAAATGCTCCATGCGCCCGAACGGCGGCTTATGGCGGCACATGCGATAGCGAGTCTCGAGCAATGGCTGATCATACGCCTTGCCGTTGTAGGTGATCATCACATCGAACTCGCTAAGATGCGCTTCGAGCGCGGCCAGCACGCTTTTCTCTTCCACGTAGTCGCGCATGAAAAACTGCCTGACGCGGAAGCCATCGGCGGTAATGCGGCCCACGCCAATCAGAAAGGCATAAGTGCCGGAACCGCCGGCTAGTCCCGGTTGTTTCCGTATCGAGAAACGCCCAGCGCTCTGGCGCTGCATCGGGAATTCCGTTATCGCTCAGCGCGTCCAGCAAAGTTGACGGCAATTCGCTCAGCGCTCCGATATCGGCTGAGCCATGCTGCTTGAGATTCGGAAAACAGCCGCTCCGATTGAAAGTGTTCGCCAAATTCGTTGCTGACAACGCTGCCTTCCGCCCATTCTTCAATGAAGGCTGCGCGCGCCGCTGGCACGGGCCGTCGCCACAACTGCGGCGGGATTTGTCCGGGCCGACGTGATATCTTTACGGGCATACTTCCTGTCAATCGCGGCAACGCGCTGTTTGAGCCTGGCAAGTTGTGTGTCGGTGTCCAACATTGACGAAATGGTTCGGCGCTTTCGCCTTTTATTTGCCAGTATAGCGGTTTCTCATGATGATTTTCCGATGTTTTTTGTTTTTATTGTTCGCCACTTGGGCTCACGCCGGCGCAGAACAGTTCGACATTCAAAGCAACTACGACAAAAGCGAATATCAGATTGCGTATGCGCGACGGCGTCAAGCTATATCACGGCCGTCTATGTGCCACGCGGCTACACCAGTACGCTTCCTATTTTGCTAACACGCACACCATACGGTGTAGGACCTTACGGCCCTGAGAACTACCCCAAACATTTAGGCCCGCTTGGCTTTGCCGAAGAGAAGTTCATCTTCGTGTTTCAAGATGTGCGCGGACGCTTCATGTCGCGAGGGCGAATTTGTCGATGTGCGCCCGATCAAAGATAAGCTGGACGGTCCGAAAGATACCGATGAGACGACGGATACTTACGACACCATCGACTGGCTGGTGAAGAACATTCCGAACAATAACGGCAAAGTCGGGCTGATGGGTACGTCATACGGCGGATACTACACCACATGTGCGACTTCATTCGCGCACACCCGGCTCTGGTGGCCGCTTCGCCGCAAGCGCCCATGGCCGATCTATATCGCGGAGACGACGCTTATCATAACGGTGCGTTTTTCTTGGTGGCGAATTTCTCTTTTTATACCAGGCTTCACGAAACAAAATAATCCGATTGTCAAACAGCCGATATTGCGCCGTTCGACTACGGCACCGAAGACGCTTACAAATTCTATTTGGCAATGGGTCCGCTAGCCAATTCCGACCGGCTCTATCTTGCTCAATCAGAATCCGTACTGGACCGATATGTACCGGCACACGACGGAAGACAGCTTTTGGCTGGTGCGCAACATTCTGCCCCACCTCAAAGACGTCACGCCGGCGGTGCTGGTGGTGGGCGGTTGGTATGACGCCGAAGATCTTTCTGGAACGCTGAAGACTTATCGCGCGATTCGCCGGCAATCACCGGCCACCGTTTGCAAGCTGATCATGGGACCGTGGTCGCATGGCGCTTGGAATTACAGCAAAGGCGAAAAATTAGGCGACATCACTTTTGGCTCGAACACGGCTGACCGGCTGCGCGAGAGCGGAACTGCGTTTCTTCCGGCAGTATCTGAAAGGCGAGGCCGTCAACGGAGCTGCCGCGGCCCTGCATGTTCGAAACCGGCGAAAACGAGTGGAAATCGTTTTGCGCACTGGCCGCCGGCGGGCACTATGCAAAGGTTTTATCTGCAGGCGCGCGGAAAGCTTTCCTTGAAAACCGCCGCGCGAGCAAAGCGCTTTGACGAATACCTGAGCGACCCCGCCAACCCTGTGCCTTACATGCCGAATTCCGCCGCAAGATATGGCGAAGGAATATATGATCGCCGATCAGCGTTTTCTCAGCGACCGCAAAGACGTTGTGAGCTATACGTCGGAACCACTGAACGAAGATGTGACGATAGCCGGGCCGATCTCGCCTGATCTCTTTGTCTCAACGACGGGAACCGATTCCGATTTCGATGTAAAGCTGATTGATGTGTATCCCACCGATGCGCCGGGCAAGTTAGGCGGCTATCAGCAACTGGTGCGCGGCGAACCGTTTCGCGGCAAATTCCGTAAGAGTTACGTCCAAGCCCGAACCCTTCACGCCCGGCAAGATTGAAGAGATCCGCTTCAGCATGCCGGACATCTATCACACGCTTCAAAAAAGGGCATCGCGTGATGATCCAGGTGCAGAGTTCCTGGTTCCCGTTAACTGACCGTAACCCGCAGACTTTCACGGATATTCCCGACGCCAAGCCGAGCGATTTCGTGCCGGCCCGGGAGCGCGTTTACCATGGGCCGCACGACGCTTCATTTATTGAAGTTAATGTGCAACCAAACGCCGCCGCGAATCACGAAACGATTCTCAGTCGTTAAAATCCACTCATCTTAAATTCCACTCATATACGCCCGACGCCTGTATATTTTTGGCTGGGTGGTAACGTCTTTGATCACAGGACGGATTACAAAACATGTTCAAACTACCTTTCAGCTCCGCGATTCGAATGGGAGCGGTTGCTTTAGCACTCCTGCCGGGCTGGCAATTGCTCGAAGCGCAGTACCCCCAAGCCGGCTATTCACGCCAACCGGCATCGCCGGCGGACACGGACGATTGAAGACCTGAGACAAGTGGCGCAGCGCAACGCGTTCAGCCACGGCGAGCGCGAGCGTTACGACCACGCCATTGAACATTTGTCGCAATTTTCGGGCAAGCTCTACGCGGGCCGGATGGATCGGGGCAAGCTTGACCGGAGCATTGAAGACGTGCGCAATGTTTTGCAGCGCAACCGGATCGATCCGCGCGGACGGGAAATTTTGAGCGCCGATCTGAATGAGCTGCTCCGCTATCGCTCCAGCAACGTCGGCTATCGCTACTAACGTTTGAGTTGAGTCAGTTCCTTGCTGGTGAGATCGCGCCACTGCCCAACAGGTAGTCCGTCGAGCAGCCACAATCCACCAATCGCCACGCGAACGAGGCGCAATGTCGGCAGCCCCACAGCCGCCGTCATTCGCCTCACTTGGCGGTTACGGCCTTCGCTGAGCGTAATCTCAAGCCATGACGTTGGGATCTTTTGGCGAAAGCGTACTGGTGGTTCGCGGACTGGCAGAGCGTTGGGTTCGGGAATACTTTTCGCCAGCGCTGGGCGGGTACGGTAGTCCTGTATCTTCATTCCTTGGCGCAGAGGCTCGAGCGCCGAATCTGTGGCGATACCCTCCACTTGCACCCAATATGTGCGCGGATGCTCAAATTTTGGATGGCTCAGCCGCTGCTGCCAAGGGCCATCGTTGGTCAGTAGCAGCAGCCCTTCGCTATCGAAATCCAAACGGCCCACCGGATAGACTTCGGGAACTTCAATATAATCGGCCAGCGTGCGCCGCCCAGCGGGCGGAGCATCCGTTCCCTGCGTAAACTGGCATAACACTTGAAACGGTTTATGGAAGGCTAGATAACGAAAGGGCACGACGGAAAAGGCGTCCTAAAATCATGGTATGTCTCTTCTAAATCAGCAGCCGCCTCCCAAGCGAGCGAGTGGCCTTCAAATTCTTCATACTCTTTCTTGGGTTGGCACGGTTGGAGTGATCTTAGCGGCCCTCTACGTCACATGGACCATCTACTCTAACCATCTCTACAACGAACGAGCGGCGCGCGCCATCGAAGAACAAAAACAGGCGGCGGAGAGGAGACAAGCGGAGCAGATCTTCGGCCACGGCGAAGTGAAGATCGTGAGTTATTCGATAGACAAGTCCAACATGGCGCGCGGCGAATCCGCAGACCTTTGCTACGGCGTGGTGAACGTCACGAAGGTGGTGATTGAACCTCACGTGGAGGATTCAAAACCGTCCGCATATCACTGCTTGAGCGTCTCGCCGAAGGCGACCACCACCTACACCATAACCGCATCAAACGATAAGGGAGAATCCAAATCGCTCGCCGTTACAGTTCACGTCCATTAGCTAACGGCGATTTCCGTTTGATCAGGCCGAGTTTGTCCGCGCGAAGGTTTGCGAGGTCCACCGACTTTGTCGCGGAAGTAGTCGATCGTTACGCCGAGGCCGTCGTGCAGTGAAACATGCGGCTCCCATCCAAGCACACGTTTAGCTTTGGCGATGTCCGGCTGACGGAGTTTGGGATCGTCGGTCGGTAAAGGTTTGTATTCAATCTGCACGGCATTGCCGAAACGCGACTGAATTTCCTGTGCGAACTCAAGGATCGTCATTTCGGCCGGGTTGCCCAGATTCACCGGGTAGCGTTCTTCCGATTCGCTCAAGCGCAGTAAACCGTCAACTAAGTCGGAAACAAAACAGAAACTGCGCGTTTGCGAACCATCCCCGAACACGCTAAGCGGCAAACCGTGCAACGCCTGATCGATAAATGCCGGAACCACGCGGCCGTCGTTGAGCGCCATGCGCGGGCCATAGGTGTTGAAAATTCGCGCGATGTTGGTTTGAGGCCGTGGACCCGATGGTACGCCATGGTAATGGCTTCCGCATAGCGTTTGCTTTCGTCATAGCAAGATCGCAGGCCCACCGGATTCACATTGCCCCAATAGCTTTCCGTCTGCGGATGTTCCAGCGGATCGCCATAACATTCAGATGTTGACGTCAGCAAAAAGCGCGCCTTATGCTTCACCGCGACGCCAAGCAGATTGCGCGTGCCGGTGGAACCGGACTCCAGGGTCTCAATGGGGTGGGCCAAATAATCGACAGGGCTCGCCAAAGAAGCGAGATGAAACACCCGGTCAATGTGCTCCTTAAAATCAAGCGGCACGCACACATCATGTTCGATAAATTTAAAGTTTGGGTGACCGAGAAGATGCTTGATATTCTCCTTGTGCCCGGTAATTAGATTGTCAACAGCAAGGACTTCGTGGCCTTTTTCAATGAGTCGATCACAGAGATGTGATCCAATGAAGCCTGCGGCTCCCGAAAGTAGGTATCTCACGTACCTTCAGTTTACTAAAAAAGGGCGATTTTCCGGTAGTTTTGCTGGATGGATCGTACTATAACTCTCAAAATCATAGTTCTTGGACTGACAGCGGTTTCATTCGGACTCTTTGCCATCAGGTTCGGGCGCGTCATACTCCGTATACTGCAAGCCAACGTCGAACCTGCCGCCGCTAAGTTCAGTTTGGACGCCGCTGCTGGATTTTCTTTTGGGATGTACTGTGTCAGGCAAATGTCATACAGCGCCGGCCGCTGGTGGGCATTGCCCACGCATTTCTTTTGTGGGGTTTCATTGCCTTTTTGCTGGCGGAGTTTGATCACTTCGCGGGAATTTTTGGCGTCAGCCTGATAGACAAAGATAGCGAATCCGGCGTGTTCTATTTCTGGCTGGTTTTTATTTTTGCCTTTTGTTGCACGCTGGCGATTGCCACGCTGGCTTTCCGCCGCCATATTCTTAAGTCTGAATCGCTCGCTCCCATCACGGCGGAAACTAGTTTTACCCTCGCGCTCATTCTCGTCGCCGCGCTGACGCTGCTGCCGCTCTGGTGGATCTCGGAACCCTCCGTGTCAAGCCGAGTGATCTGGTGGCTGCATACCGTTGCCGTTTTGGTTTTACTGCCGCTGTTACCGCACGCCAAGAACTTGCACATTCTGCTGAGCCCCATCGCGCTTTTTCTGCAAAGGCCGGGTTTCAGCCAGATTCCGGCGTTGCATGACGCGGAAGATCCAGGATTGTCCACTGGGCTGGACATTACGCGGCTCACCGCGCTGCAAGCGTATTCTTGCGTTGAGTGCGGTCGCTGCACCGAACAATGCCCCGCGTATAACACTGGCAAAGAGCTGGACCCACGGCTGATTGCTCTCGGCCTGAATTACTATATGGACGAGTATGGCCCGCGCAGCGAAACGCCTATTCTGGAAGTGGCGATCTCGCCCAAGGCAGTCTTCGAGTGCACCACTTGCGGCGCCTGCGAAACGCATTGCCCGGCCGGCATTCAGCATCTGTCGATGATTGTGGGTCTGCGCCGAGGCGCACTCGGCAACGAAGCCTGGCAAGACCCCAACAGCTCCAAACTTTTCCAGAGTCTCTCCGAACACGGCAACGCGATGGGTGTTTCGGAAAACGAGCGCGACCGCTTTGTCGCCTGGCAAGAATTGCCCATCTTTGACGGCTCACAAGAATATTGTTTGTGGCTGGGTTGCATGGGCGCCTATGATCCCCGCGGCCGTGCCATTATCGGGTCGTTCGTAGAAATCATGCAGCATTTGGGCACGTCTTACGGCGTGCTGAGCAAAGAGTATTGCACGGGCGATCCCGCGCGGCGGCTCGGCAACGATGCCATTACGAAAGAACTGGCTGATATCAACCGCCGCCTGCTGAGCCATTACGGCGCGTTGAAAATTGTGTCCATCTGCCCTCATTGCGTGCGTACGATTGCGGAGGATTGGAATCAGTTGGAGCCCGCGGCGGATGGTGAGGAGCGCGCCCCGTTGGATGCCACCATCGAACACCACACGGAATTTTTGGCGCGCCATGCGGACCGTCTACCGACCCGCGACAATGGCCCGACTGTGGCGTTTCATGACCCTTGCTATTTGGGCCGTTACCGGAATGTCTACAACGATCCTCGCTATGTTCTAGCGCAAACGGCGACCGTGGTGGAACCGCCGCGGACGCGCGAAAGTTCCTATTGTTGCGGAGCCGGTGGCGGGCTCGTGTTTCTAAGCGACGAAGGCGGCAATCGACGGATGAACGAGGAACGCGCCAACGAACTGATAGCGACAGGTGCGGACGTTGTCGCCACAGCGTGCCCCTTTTGTAGCGCTTCGTTTCGGGAGGCGCACAAACCGAATGCTGGCGCGGGAGCGCCACCGTTTTTGGATATCGCGCAAATCGTCGCCGAACAAATTCGTCTTTAAGGTTGCAAAAATAGCGCGCACCAATGCTATATTGTCAGAGGCGGCGTTTTGCGATGCCGTTTCCCTTCCCGACGGACGGGCGCGTAGCTCAATTGGCAGAGCAAGTGACTCTTAATCACTAGGTTGAAGGTTCGATTCCCTCCGCGCTCACCAGAACTTCTCTCGCAAAGCGAACCGTGGCATTATGGTGGTTTGCAGGAACAATTCCAAATGGACTTCCCCGCCCCACCCCTGAGTACTCGGAAGATGGCGTAGATTTGTCACTCGTCCGTTGGATGTTATCACTCACCCCCGCTGAGCGCTTAAGGTTCCTTGACGAGCATATCCAAGCTATTGAAAGCCATTCGTAAGCGGAATGCTCCCGAATAGATTAGAGTCCCTCCTGCTGCACCTCGAAGATGGAGGTGTCGATTTTATTCTCGTCGGCGGTTTGGCAGGCGTTTGAAACGGCGCAGCAGTCACGACTTTCGATGTCGATATCGTGCATGAGCGCACCGTGAAAACATCGCAAAGACATTGGCGGTTTTACAGTCTCTTGACGCCGTTTTTCGGATTCAACTAGAGCGCCGTTTAAAACCCAACGCCACCCACTGGCCGGAACGGGGCATCTGAATTTAATGACTCGCCTCGGCACGCTAGACCTTTCGGGGGGAGATCGGCCGCAACCACTTCGACTACGAAAAGCTTCTTCATTCCAATACCCTTACGATTGGCGCAGAAAAGCAAATTCGCGTTCTGAATCTTGAGACGCTATACCGGAATAGCCTTTACAAACTCTCTTCGAACAGCAACCTCTGCGGCTGGCGCTTCACGTATTTCAATCCAAACTGGCCCAGCGCACTCGCTTTGATAAACTCCACGGCTTCGGCCGGTGAATCGGTAACGAGCAACTGCTGAAGATCCCGCTCACTAATCGCAGCGTCCTTCAATACCGGTACGCGCAGAAAATTGAGAAGCGGCGTCCAATACTCCACACCTAGCAACACCACGGGAAAACCTTTAATCTTGCCGGTCTGAATCAGCGTGGCCACTTCAAAAAGTTCATCCAGAGTGCCGAAGCCGCCGGGTGTGGCCACAAAGCCGTAGGAATATTTCACCAGCATCACTTTGCGGACGAAGAAGTAGCGGAAGTCCACCCACTTGTCCAGATAAGGGTTGGGCTGTTGCTCTTGGGGCAAGATGATGTTGCAGCCAATCGAGACACCATTTGCGTCCTTGGCTCCGCGATTCGCCGCTTCCATCAGCCCCGGTCCGCCGCCGGTCATCACCGTAAACTTTGCTTTGGCGATCTCGGCGCCCAGTTCGCGCGTGAGTTGGTAATACGGATGCGTGTCGGGAAATCGGGCCGAGCCGAATACCGTTATGCACGGCCCCACAAAGTGCAGCGCGCGAAAGCCATGAATGAGCTCACGAAAAATGCGCAGCGCACGAAACAGTTCATAACCGCGGCTGTGTGGGCCTTCAAGGAAAGTTTCTTCCTCCGCGCTCGGTGTTTGTTTGCCCCACTGTTCGCTGGTCTCGGGAGCTTCAGGCTGAATTTTCTCGTCTACGGGCATGGCGTTCATCATACCCGAGCGCTTGGATTCATTAAGGCTGAACCTCAAAATCGGCCGTTCGTAAAATGGAGACGTTGCCGGCATCGTCGGCCGCCTGGAATTGTGCTCGATATGAGCCCGCCGGCAATTCTTTCGCAGGCACGCGCAAGCCCACAGGGATCACCGGATTGCCGGCATGTTCGTACTGAACCATGTCAATCATCCCCGTATTAAGCTTGGGCTCGTTCGTTTTTCTATCTAAGATCACCATTTGCAATCCAACCTTGTGCGGCTTTTCTTCGGTCATGGAGGGCGAATAAATCTCCAAGTAGAAAGCGCCCGGCCCCTCCTTCGAGAACACGTTGGAAGCACCGGGCGTGATTTGCATTCCCAGCGCAATCAGCGGCGTCTTATCGGCCAGTAACGCGGCGTCCAAATTGGTATCCATCTCATTCACCTTACGTAGATCGCGGCTCATGGCCACTGCGCTCAAACTGAATTTCTTGCTGTCATAAGGATCGACAATCAACGGCGATTCGAGCTTGCCAAAATCGTCACCCGCAGTGAAGACAACTTTCAAAGTGTATTTTCCTGAGGCGACGTCGAATTGCGCGTCATAATGCAAAGGTTTTTCTTGGAATTCTTCCACTTCCTTCTTTTTCTCAAACTCCATTTTGAGTGTGTCGCTGAACTTGGCGGCCACGCTTCCGTCCGCGTTATAGGCAATGCCCAGCACGTTCATCTCAGCATGCATCTTGCCTTTTTCTTTCTTGAATTTCAACATGGCCGGAGGCATCTCCATGGCGACATCCACCCGCGCTGTGTTGGCAGCTGTATAAAAGAACGCCGATTGCATTTTGGCGGTGATGCCACCTGGCGCCGAAGCAGCTGCCCGACTTTCTAATTCTTTCCCTTTCGCGGTCCCAGCCAGCAGGTCAATCGGCTTCGTCGCGCAGTAACCGGTGCGCGACCGGACGTTCAAACCTCCTTGATTCACCTTTACTTTGAGTTCGTGGCAAGCACCGGGGTCATCATCTTCCGCCGGAGAGTACCCAAGCACGTAGTATTCGTTTTGCTCGTTCGCTATTCGATCAAGTCCGCCCAGCAAGTCGTTGGTATTAACGATGACGAACCCGCCAGTGCCTTCGGCTAGAGCATACAGCACATCTTGCGGCCCGGTCACGTCGGGCATGTGAGGCATGATGGTGCGCGACTGATTCATAGGGTTAGTGGTGTTGGGCCTTGGAATACTGGTTCCACCTCCGCCAGCCACAGGGCGGGAGCCGGTAGTACCGGTCGTGCCCGTCGTTCCGCCTTTCGTACCACCGCCTGTCGTCGTGCCGCCACCACTTCCACCGCCGCCCGGATGCTGTTGCAACGCGCCATAGGATGCTCTTACAAGAAAGGCGCCGCCTTGCAGCGGAGCACCCTGGTTCTCCGCGTGCGAAGCACCGGGAGATCCGGTTACCAATCCACGAACATCGATCGGATAAATAGCGACGTTCGCCTTGTTGCAAATGCTCACCACAGCCGTCAATTCGGAGCGCAGTTCATTATTCAACTTAAAGCCCGCGCTCAGGAAGATCAGCGTTTTGCGCCCGGGCACAGTACTCAGCCCTTGCGCCAAGGTCTTCAGACTGAGCAACACGTCACGCGCGCCGAAATTCATTTCCGCTCTCGACAAAGCCGCGCCTCCCGCCGAGTCGCCGTTCGGGGAAACGCTGGAAAATTTCACGCCGCTCACCACTTGCTTCAAGCGCGTTGTGTCCGCGGTAAAGTTTTGGGCAATTTGCAGGCTGCCGCCAAAATTCACCACAGCCATAAGCCGGTTCGGCGCGGTGTTCTTGTCCAAGAAACGCAGCGCAGCAGCCCGGGCCTGCGCTTGGTCGCCAAAGTTCATGGTGGAATTGTCGAAAAACAAAACTAGATAGTGATTGCGGTTGAAAACGGGCGACGTTGGGTCCACCTCAGACGAGAAGGTCTCAATCGTCTGCTCCTCTTTGTCCTCCCACACTCTGAAGTCCTTCTGAGTTAACCCATGAACGTAATTGCCTTTCTTGTCGGTAACAACGGCATCAACAAGAACCAGCTTCTTTTCAGCCCGGATGATGGGTCCGTCCTGGCCCCCAAGCGTTCCGGCTGCCACGAAAACTACGCCTAGCCATACAGGTAAAGTTCGCATACAAACTCCGTGTTTATGGGATTTCCACAGCGCCGTTTTGCGCTGCCATTGCTTGTCCTTCTGCATCACGCACCACGAGCCGGATCACATAAGCTCCAGGTTTTACATCGAAGCTGGTTTTCACCGTTACTCCCGAAGTAAGCCTCGCCAGTGTCTCGTCGCGCAATTTCATGGTGACCGTCTTCGTCATACCCGTAATGTAATTACCGTTTCGGTCAAACAGAACGGACACCACGGCCAACTCATCGTTATTGCGGCCGTCGAGCTTCTTAAATCGCAATCGCCGCAGATCAACCTTGGCCAAAACAGTGAGCTTTGCCGACGTCTCACCCGTCTTGAAGAATTGGGTCTGCAAATCGAGCGGGATATCGTGCATCTCATCGCGCGAAAAAATCGCGTCGTGGATATCCGCTTTGGCATCCTCTTCCGCATTGCTCGCGTGCTTCAGGGCATAGTAGCCGCGGCGTGCTTGAATCTGCATATCCTTCCGGTTCACCACGCTCACTTTCAAACGGTGGAAGCTACCATCCGGTTTGAGTACCGTTGGCGAAAAACCGAGAACATAGGAAACCTCGGGCGCGGCAGCAACCCTGGCAAAGCCCTCAGTCAAGTCGTTATTGTTGTGGAAAAATGTCCCCCCGGTGCCCTCGGCAAGTTCGGCAAGGACATCCTCCGTAGCAGTGGCGCTGGCGCTGAAATATTGCGAGATATACTGTTGCATCGCCGAACTGTACGCGCCCTCTTGGCTTGCGTCCATATTGGTGGTGAACAGTCCGCGCACATTCAACGTGTTGATCATGACGTTCGCGCGCGCCGCTGCGTCTAAAATCTCAGCTTTGTCGTCAATCGCCTCGCTTGTCTGAGCCAGAAACCCAGGCGACGCCAAAACCAGCAGGCGTTGCCCAGGCATAGCCGACATTCGGCGAATCGCATTTTTCAATACGCTCAATGTCACGCGAGTCCCCTGCTCGCCCACAGAAACTTCTCTTTGCGCTGCTGCTTGCGCCATTTGCTGGGCACCGCTCGCTGTCGGCAAGCTCATGCAAACGATCGTTTCTTGCGTAGCCACACTCAGCGCCTGCTGGTCGTTCTTGTTAACAATTAGATCAGCCCAGTAGTAAGTAAGATCTGGACACTCCCGCCCGACGTGTTGATAAAGGGTTTGCATCTGAATCTTGGCGATGGCGTCTTCGAGCTTCTGTCTATCATCGGTAAAGTCCAGAGTGTTACGGCCGGATGTCGTGTAGATGGCGGCCCGGTCGTTCGCCGCCAAGCCCTTCGCCATATGCGCGGTGGCGGCCTTCTTGGCGTTCATCAAATCGCCCGCGGTGACGTTGAGATCGTCGAACAAATACGCCACGTAGCGATCGGCAGCAACTACCGAGGGAGACGCAGACGCCTCCACAGCAGGAACAGTAGAATTACCAGCGGGGGGCGTGGTCGCAGTCGCTCCGCGTTTCTGGACGGAGAAACTCGCGATTGATTGCAGCTTACCCTTATCGAAGAGTTGAAAGTCCTCTTTGGTCAGGTCGGGAATGATTCGGCCATGTGAATCCCGAATCACAACAGGCACCAACACCAGGTTCACCTTACTCTGAAAGGTGGGTGCGCTGTCTTTCTGCGTCAGCTCGGGCGAAGGATCCTGCCCCCTGGCCGCGCTACAACTCAGCAGTAAAATAGTTAACGGAACGCAGCGCAGGCAACTTACCTCCGGCCTCAATTCTACTTCTTTTTAGTCCGACCTAGACAAGATATATTGAGCGAACGTTGCGCCAATCGACACTACCCCAATCTACATCTGCATACTGGGAATCATGGTAGTCTGGAGGATAGTGACCCCACGCAGTCATCTCCAGCAACTTGAAGCGGAGAGCATCCACATTATGCGCGAAGTGGTGGCCGAATGCCAGCGCCCTGTGTTGCTCTATTCTATCGGAAAAGATTCATCCGTACTGCTTCGTCTCGCCCAAAAGGCGTTTTTCCCCGGGCCCATTCCCTTCCCGCTCTTGCATGTCGATACCGGCTACAAGTTTAAGGAAATGATCGAGTTTCGCGACCGCTATACGTCGGAACTTGGCCTGAATTTGATTGTCCACACGAATCGCGCGGCTCTGAACGAAGGCGCAAACCCATTCAATTGGGGAACGCAACGTTGTTGTGGCGCGTTAAAAACAACGGCTCTACTGGATGGCTTGCGGAGCGGTGGTTTTGATGCGGCCATTGGCGGCGCCCGGCGCGACGAAGAACGTTCGCGCGCCAAAGAACGCGTCTTTTCGTTTCGTGACCAGCGCGGCCAATGGGACCCGCGCAATCAGCGTCCCGAGCTCTGGAATATCTTCAACGCCCGTATTCATCCTGGTGAGAGCCTGCGGGTGTTTCCGCTTTCGAATTGGACGGAGCTGGATGTGTGGCAGTACATTCATTCCGAAAACATTCCGATTGTGCCGCTCTATTTTGCGAAAGAGCGCCTCATGCTGGAGCGCGGCGATTCTTTGCTGCCCATTGAACAACCTTTTGTGCCGCGGCTTCCCGGTGAAGAAGCGAAGCTGGTGATGTGCCGTATGCGCTCTCTCGGCTGCAGCCCTTGCACCGGCGCGATTCGATCCGACGCGGACACCATTCCGAAAATTATTGAAGAGCTAGTAACGATGCGCCGCTCCGAGCGCCAAAATCGCGTGATCGATCACGATCAGGATGGTTCGATGGAAATCAAGAAGCAAGAGGGCTATTTCTAAATGGCCTCCACTATGGCGGAAACCAGCGAATCGTTTTCAGAATTTCTCGAACAAGAAAAAGCCAAGGATCTGTTGCGGTTTACCACCGCCGGCAGTGTGGACGACGGCAAGTCTACCCTCATTGGCCGCTTGCTGTACGATTCGCGCAGCGTTTATGACGATCAACTCGAATCTGTAACAAAGGCTTCGGCCGGACGCAACGCGGGTGCCATCGATTTCTCGCTGCTCACCGATGGCTTGCGCGCCGAACGCGAGCAGGGCATCACCATCGATGTGGCCTATCGATACTTCGCCACTCCCAAACGCAAATTCATCATCGCCGATACGCCGGGCCATGAGCAATACACACGAAACATGGTTACGGGCGCATCTACCGCGGAATTGGCCATCGTATTAGTAGACGCCCGTAAAGGGGTTCTGCCCCAATCGCGGCGGCATTCTTACATCGCCGGCTTGTTAGGGATCGAGCGGGTCGTCATTGCCATCAATAAGATGGATCTGGTCGGCTACCAGCAGAGCGTCTTTGATGCCATTGAGAAGGAATTCCGAACAATTCTGCGCGCGCTTTCCGCACGTGGAGCCGTATTTTGTTCCGGTGAGTGCGCTGGAAGGCGACAACATTGTCGCCCGCAGTAAGAACATGCCTTGGTTCACTGGGCCTAGCTTATTGGAGCATCTGGAAACGGTGCCCGTGGGCTTGCGCGTGCGCGACTCGGCGTTTCGCTTCCCGGTACAGCGCGTGGTGCGCCCAACCCTTGACTTCCGTGGTTACGCGGGCACGATCGTCGCCGGCTCAGTGCGAGTCGGTGATCCGGTAACGATCCTGCCTTCTGGCCGCGAAACAACGATCGCTTCGATTGTCACTTTCGACGGCAATGTTCAAGAAGCAGAGACCGGGCAAGCGGTCACGTTGACGCTTGCGCAAGAGATTGACTTGAGCCGCGGGGATCTGATTGCCTCGTCCGACAAGCTGCCGCTGAAATCTCATGGCGTCAAAGCAACGCTCGTCTGGTTGAACGATAAGCCTGCTGATTTGGGTAAGCGCTATCGCATCAAACACGCTTCGCGTTTGGATTGGGCGACGTTGCGGCAAATCGATTACCGTTTGAACGTCAATACGCTTGACCAAGAAGCAGTTTCGACGCTCGAGATGAACTCCATTGCCCAGGTGACGCTCGAAACGGCCCGCATTCTCTGCTTTGATAGATATTCCGAGAATCGAGTCACTGGCAGTTTCATTCTGACTGACCCGGCCACCAATGCAACGGTGGCTGCCGGAATGATCACCGATGCTTTTGAAACGGGTACGCAGGCGCCGCTGGCCGGCATTTCCTGGCACATCATTGATGGCGCGCTGGTTCTGACCTCTGAACAAGGCTTCTCCACTAAGCCCGGCTCTACCGATGAGCCGCTTTCGATGGAAGACCCCGAGGCGCTGGAAGCGCTGCGCCATATGTTACGAAGATTAGGTATTGCCCCGTTCGGCAATGCCGGAGAATCTGATTTCGAGATTTAACAAGATGGATACCACAACGACTAAATCCGCCGAAGCGCGTGCGGCCATTACGCAAGCCATTGCTGGCCAGAGTTCGATTTGCCTCACTTGCAGCTTTCAGGCGGAAGACATGGTGGCGCTCCATCTGGTGCGCGAACGTTTGCCGAATGTACCGGTGCTGTTCTTAGAAACCGGCTATCACTTCGACGAAGTCTACAAATATCGCGACGAAATGACCGCCAAGTACGGCTTGAACCTGGTGAACGTCATGCCCGAGCGTACCGTAGCGGAGCAGGAAGCGACGTTTGGCATTCTGTATCAAACAGAGCCAGACAAATGCTGCAAGCTGCGCAAGGTGGGTCCGCTGTTCAACGCGCTTCAGAACTATGACGTATGGTTCACCGGGCTGCGGCGGGTGCAATCGCCCACGCGCGCGAACTTGCAAGTGTTCGACACGTTCCCGCTGCCCACAGGCAAAAAGTTGTCGAAGGTGAGTCTGCTGGCCGACTGGACGGATAAAGATGTTTGGGATTTCGCCAAGCAGAACGACATTCCCTTGCTATCGCTGTATCAAGCCGGGTATACGAGCATCGGTTGTGAGCCTTGTACCGCTTTGCCGTCGGACTTGGCAAATGCGCGCTCAGGGCGTTGGGCTGGGCGTAAGTTGGAATGCGGCATTCATATTGCCGAGCCACAAAATTAAGCTACTTCGTCGCGACTCGGAGCGCTGCTTTGTGCCCCTCTGCGCGTGACCGAAACAGACCCTGCTTTAGCGGCGAACGCGCAGGCTACGGGCAAATCTTTGCCTTCACTCAGCGCCACAGCTAGGGCGGCATTGAAGACATCGCCGGCCGCCGTGGTGTCCACTGCCTTCACTTTCGGCGATGGGATCAATTGTTGCTTGGCGCCATCGGCCAGAAGACATCCCTGCTCTCCCAATTTCACGATCACGGTGGGCGTGCCTTTAGCTTGCAAGGTTCGGGCAATCTCGCCGGCTTCCTGTGCCGTCAACGGATGAGGCGGCAAGCCTGCCAGCATGGCGGCCTCGGTTTCATTGGGCGTAATGATATCCACTGCTTTGAGCAACTCATCGGGTAATCCACCGCTCGGGGCAGGAGCGGGATCGAGAATGACACGCGCACCGCGTTCCTTCGCATATTTGGCTGCGGCACAAACCGTTTCCAGAGTTGTTTCGAGTTGTAGCAGAGCCACGCTACAGCCGTCAAAGAGCTGGGCGTCCGCCTTGATATCGCCCGGCGCCAGCTTGTGGTTCGCACCCGGCGCCACCACAATTGAATTTGCTCCGTCTTCCGCCACAAAAATCAAGGCCACACCGCTGGGTCCAGGCACGTCCCGCACGCCGTTTACCTGACAACCCACATCGGCCAAATTTTTCTTCATAGCGCGGCCGAAATCGTCGGAACCCACGCGGCCCAGCATGGCGGTTTGGCCGCCGAGTTTCGCCGCTGCATAGGCCTGATTGGCGCCCTTGCCGCCTGGCACAGTAAAGAAATCGCCGCCAATGATGGTTTCACCGGCACCGGGAATTCGCGGCGTCACGGCCACCAAGTCCATATTCAAACTGCCTACTACCGCAATCTTTGCCATTCCCGAAGAATAGCGCGCCGGTTATTTTGCGCCGGCACAGAGCCATTGATGCATGCAGATAAACGTTTCGCGCGCGGCATCAATGACAAGATCTTCTTTTTCTAAGGGCGTATGGGCTTGTAAAGAGGAGCAGAACGAGCGCCACATGGAACCAACTTGCAATCCGTAGCTGGAGAAAAACGCTGAACCGCGGCGCGCCGAAAGGCCGAGCATCTGTCCGAGTTGTCGCGAGATGATTTGGCCGCCAAGAGTAGCCCCTTCCGTAACGTACAGGGCACCCAAAACATCCGGCCATTGGGCGCAAGTGGGCAGCTTCTTGCAAAGCGGTAACTTGCGTGGTTTTCGCACACCTAAATAGATAAGGTCTTCCGCCAATTTCGGAACCTTGGTGCGCGGTTCAACGAACGAGGGAAGATGCTGGTTGAGCAGCGGATTGACAATATTCTCCCAGGGTTGGTAAAAACCGTAAAGACGTTCCACGACGCTCCGGTAACGTTCCAGAGTCAAATCGGGTCGGAGGAGATCTAAGTCTCGCTCCAGGCTCTCATGTACATCGCGGGTTTCGTCTTTGAGCCGCAGAAGCAACGTTCTCGGGGCCGCCGACGAATCGTGAGCCATCTTGACCGAAGAACTGGTCATGGGTGGCAGACTAGAAGGTCGTGACAAGCCAGCAACTTGCGCCAGCTTTTCCCATGATACTCAACCGGGCACGAGAACGCCAGCAATAAGAAAATGAGAATTTTTTATGAGCTAGGGGACTAATGAAGTGAACGGGAACACGTAGGCCTGCAGAGTAACGAAGATGCCTACGAGACAACCTAAGGCGAGACTGTGGAAGAAGACATAGCGCAGAATCTCGCCTTCGTGACCAAACCAGTTGGTGGCTGTTGAGGCAACCACAATAGACTGGGCATCCACCATTTTGCCCATGACGCCGCCAGAGCTATTGGCTGCAGCCATGAGCACAGGGCTTAGGTGAAGCTGCTGCGCGGTGATGCGCTGCAAGCTACCAAATAAAACGTTGGACGAAGTGTCGGAGCCAGTGAGCGCCACTCCTAGCCAGCCGAGCAGCGTTCCAAAGAATGGATAGAACACGCCGCTGCGCGCAAAGGCGAGGCCCATGGTGGCATCCAAGCCTGAATAGCGCGTTGTGTAGCCAAGCGCCAACATGGCCACGATGGTGAGCAGCGAGAACCGAACCGCGTAGAGCGTTGTGCCGTACATCTTCAGCGTTGATAGAAAGCCGAAGCGCATGACCGCTGCCGAGATCAAAGCCGATAGCAAAATACCGCTGCCCGATGCCGACAGCCACGAGAATGCAAACACCGCCGCTTCGGGTTTGGCATTCACAGGCACTACAGGAGGCACACGTTGCACCAGATTGTGTAAGCCAGTGATGGCCAATTGGGGGTTTGATAGATGGTTCAACCAGGCTTTCACCGGCGGTAAGCCCCAAGTAAACGCGATAACCGCCAAAATCACCCAAGGCGTCCATGCTTCGAACACCTCGGCGGGCGTATGAGTGTGGCGAACCATACGTCGTTCCGCTTCTTCGGGCAACACGAATTCAGAATCGCGCGTGGTGCCGAGCATGATCGTCTTAGGCCGCCAAAGCTTCAGCAAACCAGCTAAGGCCCCCATGGAAACGAGCGATGCGACAACGTCCACTAACGTAGGGCCGTGAAAATTGGAAACCAAATACTGCGGCACGGCAAAACCTAAACCCGCTACGACTGCGATGAAGTTCAAAGCAGCGCAAGGCCACGCGTCGGCAAAGTACCATTCGGATTCGATTTGTCGGCAGATGGAGTGTCATTGGTTCCAAATGAATCCGAGCAACGAGCGTTGTCACTCATTCGCGAACTGCGGACAATGGGGGAAAGCCTGCGAAAGATTGCTGCCGAACTGGATCGACAGCATATTCCACAAAGGAAGATAACCCGTGGACTCACTCGACGGTGCAGCGAATCGTGAAGCGCGCAGCGTGAAAGAAGTTTATGCAGAACTGAAGGAGTCCGTCGAGTTGCCAAAAGACCGGCAGAAGACCGCAAAAGGAGTTTTGCAGATGGGACGTTTGGTACTCGACTTGAAACAAGCGATTACAGACAGCGGCCTGACGCACTACGCTATCGGCAAGGCGGCTGATGTAGACATTGGAAGTATCGATCGTTTCATGAGTGGCGAACGAGACTTGCGGCTTGTGACCGCGAGCAAGATTGCCGAGGCGCTTGGCTATGAACTCATGAAGACCGTTACGCCAATCAAAAAAGCAGCGACGACGAAGATCCCTCGCAAGTAAGCGACGTGTGATCGCCACGAATGCCAAACGCGAAATTCAAAAGGCTCGCGTCATGCTGCTGTCCTTCATTCTTCAATTGCTTGAGTTCGTCTCAACATACTTCATTGGAAATTGTGGATATTTGTTGATGAGATCGTTTATCGCCTCTATGAAACCGAACCCCCACTGATTCGTGAAGGCATACGTTTTTTCCTCATGATACATCAAATCATCCATGAAATATCGTTTCGAGTCGAAACGTCGTGAAGGGTCGTCCGAATTCGCTAACCGCCAGAAATTCATCTGTAGTTAGTTCACCATCGGCGGTACGAAACATCGTGTTTTTCCGCCAAGGTACCAATGCGGCTATCTCTTCTGGCGGCACACCCATATCGCAAACGTGCTTTACCAGAGTTAAGATTGCTTGCCGCTTTGACAAGTTTAATTTCGTGACACCGTCGATCGTAACATCAAACTTTGTGTAATCACGTTGAAGCTGATCAGCTCGCTTCTGTTCTTGTTTTGTCTTGATTCCGATGATGTATGCTTCGGCTTCGGGCAGCGGAATTACCTGTTGGACATCTGCAAGTAACTTGCCCTCCAACTGGTATGGCTTGATTCTCACGCAACGTATGTCGAGATCGTGTTCATTCAGCCACAAAACAGCAGTCGTTAACTCCTTTGAAAATTCTGCCGACGCAAGGACAATTCGCACGGCTTTCCCAAATTTATTTTCATCTGGAATTTCCCAACCGAGATGAGTAAGCAATGATGAACGAGCGTCGAGAGTGCTTCCGATGCTTTTGAGGTACGATTCATACGCCTGAACAGCTTGCTCGAACCGCATCGTCGAGACCATCGCAGCATAACGGATCGCTTGTAACTCCATATGGCCGCCGTCTTCGGTTCGCTTTAATTCGATGACGATGAGGTTTGCATCGGTGTCGATTCCGAGCAGGTCTATTCGTCGTTTAGAATCAACCCAGTTGCCAAACTCCTCGGCAATCACGAGAGTGTCTGGCGAAATAATGCTTATTTGCTGTCGGAGTAGTCGCTGAAGATTTGCACGTTCATTAATTCCGGCGTTCGCAAACGTGGTCTCTTGCAAATTTCGAAGCTCGTCGATTTGATTTCGTAAATCGTCATTGAGCGTAAAGTCCTTTTGGTTCAGCGGCAAACACGTCGGTGTCGTTTCTGACATGAAGGTAAAATAGCCACTTTGAATCCCATCTTCCCGCACTCCGGTTGTCGTCGTCGTGTCTGCTGCGATGGCGGCATCCGGTGGGCGTTTGTGTGTGGTAGCCGATGTAGGTGCCGCGCCACGGGTCTGTTTTTGAGTCTCGCAGACCCGTGCTTTTTACAAATGGGACCGAAAGGCGAGTCAGGTGCTACGAAGTGGTTTTGTTGATGTAAAGCTATGTTTAAAAATCAGTTACGGAATATTTCTCATTTCAAGGACATCGATTCTGAGGGTGACTCCCAATTGTCACAATGTACCGAAAATGCTGATCTTTCTGGATTTTTACGTTTTAGCGTACAACCCACCGCCGAAAGCGATGGAATCGCCTTGACGATGGGGGCCAAGGAGGGCTGTTATATCATGAGTGAGAACCATAATCACAATTGGCGTTGTTGGCCGTCCTTGCGTTGTGTCGACCGGTGCGTCATCGGACGAGTTTTCGCCTTCTAGAAATGTTCAATCAGCATTTGAAATTGAATCGATCTCACCCGCAAGAGAGGTCGGCAATCCGAATCGACCACCATATTTTTGGGTGACTCTCAAACCCACTATTGCCGGTAGGGCGACCGAATCTGACCGCCTAGTGGACGGCCATTTTTCCGCCATACTGTCGGGAGACATTCTGACCATGGAGGGTTGTAACTTTGTGCATTCGAGCAAAGTACGTCTGGTGTCTCTGCTCGAAAACTAGATGGCTATTATCATCATACCGACTGAGTGTGACCCATCTGAAAAAGGTGAATCTCGCTTTGAACTTGAAAATCTGACTCCAGAACAAAGCTACAAATTAGAAGTTTGCGTAGCTGGCAAAACTAGAAACGTGAATGTCGATGCGGCAGTTGCCAAAATTAAAGATACCAAGGACGGTGGATTCAAGTTTAAGTCGTCCTTCTTTTTTGATGCGAGGCCTTCGAGTGACACGGTTAATCACGCTTCTGGTCCTGTTTCAACTCGGTAGTTACTCGGCGGTTTTTGCAACTGATCTGCCTACCCGTCACTTTGAATTGATAATTCTAGATGCTGGTGGAAATCAAATCCCAAGACCAGTGAATGTGACGCATGCTACTCTAGTCCCTGGGGAATGGATTCAAGATCCGCAAAAGATATCGAGTTTGATAATTTGAAATGGAACTGCACAGCAGGCAGGTGCTCAACCGAGTTGCCCATCGAAGCGGTTCAAATCAATAAACTTCGAATTAATATAGATGGAAAAGGAATACCAAGCAAACGCGTTGTGCTTCGAAGCGATTAAAAAATCACCATATATCTTGAAGCTTGAAGGCTACGTCGCTCAGGCCGATGGAAACACTTCTCCCGCCGCTCCTTTCGCGATCTCTTGCG
>CAWJBS010000076.1:0-72749 GCA_963840845.1 Bryobacterales bacterium | reverse complement strand
GCCGCCGTTGTTGCGCACCGCGGTCTTCACCGTGTCGTTCACGACCGCTAGATTGTTGGCCAGGATCTGTTCGATCGTCTTGTTTTGTAACTCAGGGGCGGATTCCAGCGCCTTGTTGAGATTGTTGACGTAAGCCGCATGATGTTTGCCATGGTGAATCTCCATCGTCATCTTGTCAATATGCGGTTCAAGCGCGTCAGTTGCGTAGGGAAGTGCGGGAAGAGTAAATGCCATTGTTTTCCACTCTCTATCTTACGCTTTATAAACCGAAATGCCACCCACGATTGTTTCTAGTATCGTGAGCTCAAATTTTTCCGAATCCCAGCCAAAACACACCAAGTCGGCCTTTTCGCCGGGAACCAGCCCCCGCTGCCGTCCGGCAATGCGTCCCACCCTGGCCGCATTGGTGGTTGCCATGGTCACGGCCTGATGCAAACTTACATTTGCCAGCTTGACGGTATTGGCCACGGCCCAATTCATGCGGACTGCGGAGCCGGCTAATCGATCGCCACCACGGAGCACTACACTGCCGTTGGGGCGCAGTTCTACATCCACCTGGCCTAGCTTGTACGGCCCCGGTTCGCACATGGCGGGCATCACGGCGTCGGTAACGAGCACGCTTCGGTCAAATCCCTTGGAGCGCATTGCGGAATGGACAAACACCTGCGGTATATGGATGCCATCCACAATGAAGCTCGCCGTCAAACGCTCTTCGGCTAGCTGATCCCAAATATAGTTCTGGGTTTTGTGCAGCGTGGCATGCGCCGCGTTGCCTAAATGCGTGGACATGGTGGCGCCCGCATCCACTGCCGCTTTGATCTGATCGCTGGTGGCTTTCGTATGCCCCACGCTGGCCACCACTCCTTGCCGCACAACCGCGCTAATGTACTCAGGCGCCTCCGCCCATTCGGGCGAAATGGTGATCAACTTGATCTGGCCATCGGCCACTTCTTGCCAGCGGTTGAACTCGGCCACGCTAGGGGGGCGGATGTGTTCCAGCGGATGTGCGCCTCGCGGACCATCTTCCGGTGAAAGATGCGGGCCTTCAATATGTAAGCCGGCCAGCGCGTCGCCTTCCCGCATGTGCGCTGCCGTGAACTTCTGCTTGGCTGCTGCCAGATTCTTAATAGCGCCGGTGATGCGTTCTTCCGATCCAGTGATGATCGTCGCCAAAAAACGCGTCACGCCGGTGCTAAACATTTTCTGAATGGAGCGTGCAATGGCATCGTGCGCTGCGGCGGGGTCGTTGTAATCGACACCGGCAAAACCATTCACTTGCAGATCGATAAAACCGGGCGCCACAAATGCGTCCAAAGGTTCGGGCCGCAAAAGATCGTCTACCGCTAACAAAGCTGCATCAAAATCAATTTTCAAAATCGAAGATCCGGTGGTTGACTTCCCGTGGACACTCAACATAAAAGGCCATCCTTGTTTTTTCCACACTTTTCAAACAGCGTGATGTTCATAAGTTGCACTCATAACAGGAGATAAAACGTGTTGAAAACCGTTCCAGAAGAGTTGATAGCGCTAGCTTTCAGCGCCGCTTCGCGGTACAACTTTAACAGATCCAGCGCGGGTGCTTGATCGGCAGGTAATCTCGGGGGAGGTGGCTGCAGTTTAGGGACTCGCGCTTGGATGACAATTTTGATTTTGGGCCGGTTGCTTACGGGCGATAGGCTCAACACTCAGGGTAGAAATCAGTTCCGCCGGGACTCCACTCACTGGCCTGGAACGGTTTCTGCCCTGTATGTCTTTTAATAACGGAACAACGCGAACCACACCAAACAAGCACGCGATCCGCGTTGTTCAATTCAAAACAATCTACGCGCCGACCGGCACTTTCTCACGCACGTTAGTCACCGGCATCAGCCAACTGAATTCGTCTTTATACGAACCGTCTACGATGTCGAAGAAGCGCTTCTGAATCTTCTCTGTGATCGGGCCACGCGAACCGGAGCCCACCTTGATTTTGTCTACCGAGCGAATCGGCGTTACTTCGGCGGCCGTACCCGTAAAGAAGACTTCGTCGGCGATGTAAAGCAGCTCACGCGGAATGATAGTCTCCACCACCGGAATGTTTAAGCTGCCCGCAATCTTCACAATTGTGTCGCGCGTGATGCCAGGTAGTACAGATGCGCCCAGCGGCGGTGTCAGGAGCTTGCCGTCGCGAACGAGGAAGATGTTCTCGCCTGAGCCTTCGCTTACGTAACCGGCTTCGTCCAGAGCGATGCCTTCCGTATAACCGTTGGCGGCCGCTTCCATGCGAATCAGTTGCGAGTTCATATAATTCGCGCCCGCTTTCGCCAAGGCGGGCAATGTGTTCGGTGCAATGCGCGTCCATGAAGACACGCACACATCTACGCCATCTCTCAGCGCTTCTTCTCCCAGATAACGACCCCATGGAAAACACGCGATATAGGTCTCGATCGGATTGTTGCGGGGTAAAACGCCAACATCGCCGTATCCGCGCAGCACGAGCGGCCGCACATAGCAGGCGCGCATGTTGTTCTCGCGAATGACGTCAAGCATCGCGGTCGTAAGTTCGTCGAGAGTATACGGAACATCCATGCGGTAGATTTTTGCGGAATCCACCAGCCGGCGCATATGCTCTCTTGGACGGAAAACGGCAGGGCCCTGCTGAGTCTCGTAACATCGTACGCCCTCAAAAACCGAGCTGCCGTAGCTTACAACGTGGGAAAGGACATGAATCTGAGCATTATTCCAGGCGATTAAGCGGCCGTTATGCCAGATTTTCTCGGTAGGCTGTAACATTCACCAATTATAGCGCCCAATGACGCTCTACTTGGCTTGGAAAGCAACGGCTAAAAAGGGAATAAACGGAACGCCTCGCCGTTTACGCTTCAAAATCTTCCTCATAGCCCTCGAGCGGATCTTCCTCGTGCCGGTTACCACTCGATTTCTGCGCCGCGCCGATGTGCTCCGAAGAACGCTTCTGCCATTCAAGCGCCCGGCGTAGCCGCTTATCCACGTCTATGGTGACATAAAAGCGGCGGTGGCAATCGCGGCAGCGATAGGCCACTTTGCCCATCCAACGCATAAAGCGATCCTTCAGCTTCTTCTTGCGTGAGCGGCTGACGTCATTTGAATGACAACTGGGACACATAGCCCTATCCTTCCCGCCTGGGCCGTGGGGCGTCTTTCGAATTTAGAGGCGCGATAACACCACATTACAACAAACCATGAGTAGTTTTGCCTACACCGTATTCCATTTCGCCACACAGTTCTGAATTTGTAAATAGGCTGAATGTCGTAAGCATTGGCTTGCCGCGGCTTGCCGTGTAGAATTGGCATGATGCTGCGCCGGATCGGAATTGGAGCTGCGCTTGTAGCAGCAATAGGAGTTATGTTCAATCTAAGTTCTGCGGCCGCTGAGCCGCCTGCCGCTGGTCAAGCGGCGCCCACGTTCACGCTACCTTCGCAAGACGGTTCAGCCGTCAGCTTGGAAGAGTTCCGCGGCAAATGGGTGTTGCTTTATTTCTACCCAAAAGACAACACGCCAGGCTGCACGCTGGAAGCGCATAATTTCCAGCGCGACCTGCCTAAATACGAAAGCCTCAATACAGTTGTTCTAGGCGTGAGTCTCGACTCGGAAGACAGCCACAAGAGTTTCTGTACAAAGCAGGGTCTCACTTTTAAACTGCTCTCCGATAAAGAGCGAGAAGTGACGGCAAAATACGGTTCGTTGAAAAACATGCTGGGCCTGAAGATGTCGGCGCGCAATACGTTTCTCATCGATCCTTCCGGCAAAATCGCCAAGGTCTGGCTGGGTGTGTCGCCAGCGAGCCATAGCGCTGAAGTTTTGCAGGAATTGGAAACAAGGGAAGGGAAGAAGCTTTAGCGTGAAACTTTCCAGCCGCTTAGTAACATTTTTCTTGATGGCCAGTTCGTTGTTGGCATGGGGACCTGTTGGTCACATGACTGTGGCTTACGCCGCCTATCAGAAGCTCACACCTGAAGTGAAGGCGCGCGTGAGTGCGTTGCTGAAGTTGAATCCGGACTACGCCAATTGGGACAAACAAATTCCAGCCGGCACTTCGCCCGAAGACCACGACCGCATTATTTTCGTTTGTGCGTCGGTGTGGCCCGACGATATCAAAGGCGAATCACAATATTCCGATGACGGTCCCGACCCGGGCGGCAACATACCCGGTGGCGCCACTTCTTCGCAAAATGTTGGCTATAGCGATCTGTTACGCCACAAATACTGGCACTTTATCGACACACCTTTTTCGCCGGATGGCTCTAAACTGCTGGCAATTCCCACTCCCAACGCCGAGACGCAAATCGATGCTTTCCGCGCCGTTCTTTCGTCTGATCAGCCCGATGCGCTGAAATCATACGATCTTGTGTGGCTGCTGCATCTGATCGGTGATATTCACCAGCCGTTGCACGCCACCGACCGCATCATCCAAACTGATCTGTCCGGCGACGCCGGCGGCAACAAGGTGAAGCTCTTGGGCGACGCCGATTTCAATCTGCATTCGTATTGGGATAATCTGCCTGGCGCCGATAATCAGTACTGCGCGAAAAAAATCCACTGCGTCGACAGAGCCCGTGTAGTTGCAGGCACGCTGCCCGTTTTGTCGGAGAAGTTGCTGAGAGAGACCAAGACCGCTGTGTGGGTTCATGAAAGCTTTGAAGCGGCGCGCAACGTGGTGTACAAGTCACCGATTGGCGAAGCAGAGGGCCCTTACACGATCGTGCCGTGGTCAAACTATGAGGAGAAAGCGATCAAGGAAGCGCAGGACCGTATGGCGCTGGCAGGGGCGCGATTGGCGGAGGTTCTAAATCACGAGCTGAAGTAATTACTGGTGCCGTGCTACGTAAAGCAGCAACAAAAATATGGTTGCGGGAAATAAGGCTAATGCCCAATAAAGCAGAGCCGTACGGGGAACCTGACCCACGGCTGGTTCTGGCGCAACCACTTGATCCTGGTTCTCTAGATAAAACGAGGCGTCAAATGCATTTCTGTATCGCTGTCCTGGGTCGCGCTGCAACAGCCGATTTACTATCAATTCCAAAGAGCGCGGCACCTCGGGAGCAACTTGTGAAAGCGGTATTGGGTTGGTTACTAATCGCGCGTTCATCACTGTCAACGAGTTGATTCCTGTGAACGGCATTTGCCCGCTGAGCATTTCGAACAACATGACGCCTAAAGCGTATAGATCGCTGCGCGCATCACCGCGCTGTCCCTTTACCTGCTCGGGCGAAATATAATCAGCGGTGCCCATGACCTGCGAAAGCTTGCCGAAAGTTAAACGGCGCGCCCCGGCTTTGGCTGCAATGCCGAAATCCAGCAGCTTGACGCTGCCATCCGCACAAATCACCACATTCTCAGGCTTCAAATCACGATGGACGACCCCATGCTCATGAATGTACGCCAACACCTCGCAGATGCCCGTCGCAATCGATACGGCTTGGCTTACGGAAAGTTTGCCGCCGCTCTGATGCAAGAGTTGTCGCAGCGACTTGCCATCCACCCACTCCATCGCGAAATATACGTTCGATAGACGCTCGTCCGTTAAGACTTTGGCTAAGCCGGGATGATCCAATTCACGGCCGATCTCGGCTTCTCGCTGGAACCGATCGTAAAAAACAACGTCCGCCTCCGCTTCAGGCTGCGGCACCTTCAGCGCTACGGGCTTTCCATTGTCCAGATCCAGACCCTTAAAAATACTGGACATCTGGCTATCAGAGATATGTTCATCGATCCGGTAATGCCCAAGCCGGTCTCCCGTTTTCAGTGCCATGGCACTTTCTACAGTAGGGCCAAACGCATAAGGAATTCATAAACAAACCGTATGGAAGATATAGCCTAGAACGAAAACGGGGCAGGCCAACTCCATGACCGTGCCCCGCATTGTAGAAACCTTAAAAATGTGCGTTTACGTCAGCGCAAGATTCAAATTCTCAATCGCTTCATCCACCTCGGCCATGTTCTTGTAGCCCACCGTTACGGTATCTACGCCGGCATTATTAAACGCAAAACGCATGGCGGCTTTGCGATCGTCGCGATTTGTAAAGGCACCTTCGCCTACTAACTTCATGCTGATCACGCCCATGCCATCGCTCTTCACCTGCTTCACATGGCTCACCACTTCATCGACGTTGCCCGGCTCGCTGGTGTTGAAGTCTTCGCCATCCATACGCGTGCCGCGGTGATTCATGCGAATCATCGCCACTTCAAGCCATTTGTTGCCTGGGAACTGACGAAGGGCAGGGAGGCCATGCACCGAAGCGCCATAACCAACCAACGCCGATTTCGCTTTTGCTTCCAAGATTCCATCCTGCCAGCGAACAGTGTCCGACGGCCACGAAGCCACATGTTGATAATGCAGCAGCACAATGTCAAAGTAATCTGTGTTCGCAAGTTTGCGCAATTCGTCAATCTTCGCCTGCGGATTGCCGTCCGGATGTGTGGTCACCTTCGTCATCAAACGGTAGGAATCGCGCGGCAGACCCTTCAGCGCCACACCCAGCATCTTATGCATCTCGCCATAGGATTCGGCGGTCTCAAAGAAGCGAATGCCGGAATCGTAGGCATGGCGCACCAAAGCGTTGAACTGGTCTTGCCCTAAATCTCGCTGCACTTTACCGCTCATGGTGCCGGTGCCAAATGCCAGCCGCGTAACTTTTACGCCTGACTTGCCAAGCGTGACCCAATCTGTTGCCTTTGCGCCTGTAGTCGCCCTAACAGGCAAACTTCCGGCACCAACCAGCGCGCCTGCCGCGAGTCCGGCTTTTAAAAATCTACGTCTTGAGCATTGTGACATCGGTTGACCTCGATTGCGTCATCGTATCACTAATGAGACGAGTGCATGAAACGCCTAGGTGGTTCGTTTTTCCCAAGGGCGCGGCGTGGGCTTACTATAGCCAGCCACGCGATCATACGCATGGTCTCGGCTGGTCGTACCCAGCGACGTATTGTAAAGATTCGTCACACCCAGCGCTTCCTTCGCATCGTCTTCAAACTGGTGTAAGGCTCTGAGCTGATCGGCCTGCGCGGGCAACTTCTTGCCTGATGGCGTCACGAGAAACATTTGGTAGCCGCCGCTCAGCAGCGTAGCGATTTCGTTTCCTACAGCAACGCCGGCCCGTTCAATGTCGGGTTGATTCGCGCCTTCGTCGCCGATGACGGCCGCCACACCATGCTTGCTCGCTTTCACTCGTCCATCGGGAAGAGTTTCCAACGTAAAGCCTGCTGATCTTAAACGGTCGATCCGCTCTGAAAAAGCCGTTTCTTTGGGAAGCTTGCGGCGAAAGAACATAATCTTAGTATAGAGAGGATGACTTTCACACCCCGGCTGCCCATCGGCGCCATTACCGACGAGTTCTCACCCACGCTGAGCGAAGCCATACCGTACATGCAGGAAATTGGCATGACGGGTGCGGAACTGCGCATGGTCGACGGCAAAAACATTCTCGATCTAACCGATGACGAATTGAAGCGCACGCGCGATGCTTTGCAAAATGCGGGGCTCAAGGTAATCTCTATTGCGTCACCGGTGTTGAAGTGCGTGTTGCCCAACGCGCCCGACGTGGACAGCCGTTTTCAACATGACGTCTTTGCGTCCAAGCATACCTTCGATGATCAGCCGCGTCTCACCGAACACGCGATTAAAGTAGCCCAGTTCTTTAGCGCGCCCATTTTGCGCGTCTTCTCTTATTGGCGCACCGTGCAGCCGGAGCGTTGCGAAGAGGCCATCGTCAAGGCATTGAATGGTCTTGCCGCGTTAGGTGAAAAAGAAAACGTCATCATCGGGCTAGAAAATGAGCATGCCTGCAACGTGGGTACAGCCGCGGAAACGCGCCGCATCCTAAACTTGGTGGCCCATAAAAAGCTGATGGTCGTGTGGGATCCGGCGAACGCTCTCTGCGCCGGAGAGGATCCCTTCCCACGCGGTTACTCGGAACTGCCACCCGCGCGAATCGCGCACGTCCACGCCAAAGACTGCCACATCGGCGAAGATGGCAAACCGGTCTGGGGTCCGCTAGGCACCCGCGTTGTCCCTTGGAAAGAACAAATCCGCGCGCTCTTGGACGATGGCTACCGCGGATTCATATCACTTGAGACGCACTGGAAAGGCCCGAACGATAACAACAAGCCCGAGGCGAGCCGTATTTGCGGTTGGAACCTACGCGGCCTCGTCACCTAAGTGCCGGCCGGTGAGTAAGTAGTTCTTAACATAATCCGTTACCGCATCGGCCAGCGGCGTGAGCTTCCTGTCAAATCCGGCCGCTCGCAGCTTTCCGATGTTGGCGCTGGTGAAATATTGATATTTCGAGCGCATCGCCTCCGGCATATCGACAAACTTGATATCCGGCTCGCGGCCCAGAGCTTTGAAAATCGGGGTAACCAGTTCCAACCATGTATGTGGTTCACCGGAGCCCAAGTTAAAGAGTCCGCCGCCTTTCACGTGTTCGGCCAAAAACACCGTCGCGGCTACAGCGTCTTTCACGTAAAAGAAATCGCGCATCTGTCCGCCGTCGGAATATTCAGGTTTATAACTCTTGAATAGCGAAACGGCCCCTGTCTGCTGAATCTGATGGAAAGCCTTGTACACCACGCTCCGCATATCGCCCTTGTGGTTTTCGTTCGGGCCGTAGACGTTGAAATATTTCAAGCCCGTAATCCGATCTAGAAAGCCGGCTTGTTCGGCGTAGCAATCGAACATATGCTTTGAATAGCCGTACATGTTCAGCGGGCGTAACGTGGCCAGCGGCGTCGTCTCCGGCAAACTCTCTGCCACCGCTCCATAAGTGGCAGCGGAAGAGGCGTACACAAACCGCCGGTTGGCGCTTAAGGCAAACTGCGCCAGTGTTTTCGTAAACTCAAAGTTATTACGAATCAGATACGCAGCGTCTGTCTCCGTGGTCGCCGAACAGGCACCCAAATGATAAATCATTGTGATGTCTTTGAACAGTTCCAGACGTTCGACTAAGTCGTCGCCTTCCACGTAATCGGCAAATCGGAGCGGCGTCAGATTTTTCCATTTTTCGTCTTTGCCCAGGAGATCGGCGACTAAAATATTCGTAGCGCCTTGCTGGTTCAATTCCCATATCAGAGCGCTGCCTATCAGACCAGCGCCGCCGGTAACTAGTATTCTGCCGTTATTCATTAGGATTTACTAACAATCATCATCGGTACTTTGATCTTGTGGCGGACCGCATTGATGGTGGTGCCAAAAATCAAATCTTTGATGCCGCTATGGCCATGCGACGCCATCACCAACAGGTCGGGCGCCAGTTCGCGCACGGCGCTTACAATTTCATGCGCCGGGGTGTTGCCGTATCGCACCACCACTTCCACGCCCACGCCCTGCTCGCGTAGCGCCAGTTCAATGCTCGCCAGGTAAGCTTGTCCTTCCGTTATTTCCGCCGTAGAAGCGAGCGACCCGAACATCTGGCTGGTCACACCTTCTTCCACATGCAATAAAACGATTTTAGCGTCATGCATGCGCGCCAGCGCCAGCGCGTTATTAATGGCTTCCTGGTCTGATTCGCTGTGGTCGAGCGGAACCAAAATCCGCGAATAAGCGGCGCTGCGTAACACGGGCAAAGCGTCCTGCTCCAAATTGACCGATACGCGTTCCACCGGTGCAGCGGCCACCCGTCTTTGCGCTTTGAGCCAGGGCCAGCCCACTACGAATGCCAGCAAAGTGACAAACGCGGCGCTCGCTAAGCCGGCAGCGATCAGGAGAAGACCGCGATACTTCCCAGCGGCCTCCACCCATTGATTCATCTGATCCCAAAGCAGCCAAGTGTTCAGAACAAGAATGAAAACCGCGCAAGTCCACGCGCCGATTCTTAGCCAGATGCCGTTGGCAAATTCGCCCATGCGCCGCGAATCGCTGGTGAAGTACACCAGCGGAATCACCGCAAACGGTAGTTGCAAACTTAAAATTACCTGGCTCAACAACATCAGGCTAAGCGTTCCAGAATCGCCCGCGAAGTAAATCGTAGCCGCCGCTGGAATAATGGCCAAGCCTCGCGTCATCGCACGCCGCAGCCAAGGTTGCATGCGCAGCCGCAGGAAGCCTTCCATCACAATCTGTCCAGCCATCGTGCCGGTCAGCGTAGACGATTGGCCCGAACAAAGCAGAGCTGCGCCGAACAACACGCTTGCCGCCGTCGTTCCCAGCAACGGTGCCAGTAGTTGGTGAGCCTGCTGAATTTCCGTCACAACAATGCCGTGCTTAAAGAACACGGCGGCTGACATCACTAAGATGGCTGCGTTCACAAACAGCGCGCCATTCAAGGCCAACGCCGAATCAAGAAGATTGAAGCGGCAGGCCGTACGCTTTTCCGGCGTCGTCTCGCCAATGCGGCGTGTCTGCACCAGTGCCGAATGCAGGTATAGATTGTGTGGCATCACCGTGGCGCCGAAAATTCCTACGGCGATGTAGATGCTGCTGGCGTTGAGTCTCGGTATCAAACCCAAGGCGACCTCGTGGACATCCGGCCGCGCTAATAGAATTTCAAAGGCGAAGCAGCCGGCAATGGTGGCAATCAAAACCAAGACGAACGCTTCAATCACGCGGATCCCCAACCGGCTAAGCCAAAGCACCAGCAACGTGTCAAGCGCTGTAATCCCCACGCCCACCAACAACGGCAGGTGGAACAACAATTGCAAACCGATAGCCGCGCCCAATACCTCGGCCAAGTCGCACGCCACGATGGCAAACTCGCACAACAGCCAAAGCACGAAGGAAACAGGACGCGGATATTCATCGCGGCAGGCTTGCGCCAAATCGCGCCGGCTCACTATGCCCAGCCGTGAACTCAGCGTCTGCAGAAGCAGCGCCATGAGGTTCGAAACCACCAGCACCCACAGCAGCCGGTAACCAAATTTCGCGCCGCCTTCCAAGTCGGTGGCCCAGTTGCCCGGGTCCATATAGCCGACACTCACCAGATACGCGGGTCCGGCGAAAGCGAGCAGTCTCTTCCAAAAACTCGCGTGCGTCGTCCCAACGCTCTCGTGAACTTCAGGGAGCGAATGATCCCGAGTCTCGGCAGGCTGGTCGCGCAACATAGCTAATTCTCTTTCAGTATGGCATCGCACGGCGCGTGAGCCATAATGATGGAGTTCGTCCTTTATCCTCATGTCCAGCACAATTGATCAGTATCGCGATGCCAAGTCGCAGTATTTGAAGCTACGCGCGGAAGCCAAAAAAGATCTCCTGCGCCGCTTTCAGGAACTCGCCAATGAATTGCTTCTCATTCAGAAAGAACTAGTGGAAGATTTCGACCACAAGGTGGCGATGCCTGCCAAGGGCAAGAAGCCGAAGAAACCAGCCACACCGCCGCCGGCTCCTGCGCGAGCAGCGTCTGTTGCCGCCAAAGCTCCCGCTCCTGCGCCTAAATCCGCGCCGGCTCCTTCCCGGAATTCCGCCGCCAAAGATGCTCCTCTTTTTGCCGTCAAAGACGATTATTCTGCCGAGGAGGCGAACATCCTCAAGCACATCGAAAAGAATAAAAAGAAGCTCGCCGAAGCTCAGGCGGCGGGCAAAGCGACCAAGCCCATTGAAGATCGTCTGTACGAGTTGGAAGACGAATTGCGGCTGGTGCAGTCGAAGAACTAGTCTGAACCACGGTCAGCGCGAGTAAAGCTGGAAGGCGGCCCAAGTATAAGGCAAGTTTCTTTCCCTCGCCATTTCCATCTTCGCCGCTCGCAGTGCCTGCTCGGGCGTTTCGTGGTCGTGTAAATGGGTGTAGAACTTCTTCATGAGCTTAGATGTTGAACTCACTTCCACCGGCCAGAGGCTCGCCACCACGTTTCTGGCGCCTGCGCTCAATACGGCCCAACTTAGTCCTACCAGTCCCTCGCCCGGAAGGTTCTTGGCTCCTGCGCTCTGGCAGGCGGAAAGCGTCACCAGACTTGCTCGCAGGCCTAACTCCGCTACGGCGCGGGCGGACAGTTTATAGTCGCCCCCTTTGGTTTCGGGCGACAAAACAATGTATGAATCCAGCGGACTTTGCGAATTGGAAATAGCGTGTGCCGAAACGTAAATCCATGAATAGGGCCGCGTTTTCGCTCTCCTCAAAAAGTTGCTTGGAGTAGCGGTCTGTTTCTTCAATACGTCGCTAGTAGGGTAAAGCTTATTCAAATAATCCACGTCGTCAGGCGAAAGGGGCGGTAGTTTTTCCTGCGATGTAGGTACGACATCTCCCACCAAAAGGATCGATTCGGGCTCCCGCTTCGGTTGCGACTCCGTGGTCAGCTGTGCCAAAGAGGGGCTCACTGTAATCGTGACGTCGTCTATCCAATAGTGAGGCTTGTTTCCGGGGGGAATCAGCGTCTCGAAGTTCAAACTCGAAAGTGAACCATCCGGAATGACAATCACATTGCTATTCGCCGGAATCCACCGTGCAGCGGAAGAAACGAGAAGCGTGTACAACTGTGGTCCGCCCTGGTCGCCTTGGATCGGCTGCTGCTGGTCGCGGATCCGGTTGTTGTGGATCGCGATCAACCGGTCAAGCTTCTCAAACGTACCGGCCGGAAGCGCGAACATGTGGGTGGCTTCTCCGGTAGTGACCCACATGTAAGAGTTTTTCGGCGTGATCGAATAAGAAAGAATCACCGCGTTCTTCGCGCGCGCAATCTTTAGAAAATCTATCGTTGGGCTTGGCAAGGCAGAGCGACTGAGCTTTTCCGCCAGCATCCGAGCGTGGCCCGCTTCCGCTATGCGTAGGGCTTCGTTTGGTTGGTTGTGGTCTATGAGAAATTGAATGTACTTCTCGTAAATGCCCTTTAACTGAAGAAAATAAGTGAGTCGATAGTCAGAAACTTGAATGTCAGCGCGAGCCGCGTCGGCAGTTTGCAAAGCCGTCTTGAATTCGGCGGTGGCTTGATGGTCGCGCTTCCCAGCCGAAAATAGCAGCGCCTTCTCAATGTGAATTTGCCACTGCATGCTGGCATCCTTTTTTACCACCGGATCGCTCTGCAGTGCTTCCAGATCGTTTTCCGCTTCGCTATATCGCCCTTCAAAGCGCTCTAGCCGAGCGTTGTTCAAGCGCGCTATTTTAGTAGCGAGAGCATCGTTATGCTCGTCTTTCAATACAACTTCATTGAGCTTCTCTGCTGAACGATAATCGCCCTTCTCAGTGAAGAGAGAGGCCAACTCAGCTCGCCAACGCGGCAAGTAGCGATCGTCCTCGGTTTTAGTGGCAATCTCGATTGCCTCCTTGTACTTATTTTCGGCTTTGTCATAGTTGCTGAGCAGGAAATAGGTTCTCGCCTCGTGCCCCACATCGCTGCCATGGTCCGCAAGGTCTTTCTTGCTGATGGCCGGCCCGAAGCGCTTGTAATAAAGATCAGCCTTTTCAAACATCGCCAAGGCCTTATCAGTGTCGCCTAGATTGTAGTAGCACAAACCCATATTTCCAAAAGCGCTGCCCATGATCTGTGAAACCCCATACTTGTTGGCGACTCGATAACTTTCTTGAAACGACTGCACAGCTTCCTCGAAATGAAATTGATCGTTATAACAGTTGCCTAGTGTGAAGGGAATCACGGCCAGCCAGTTTTTGTCGCTGCATAAGTGCGCTGGCCCTTGCGCTTTCTGCAGAGATTCACTTGCAGCGGAAAAGTTTAGTAAATGACGAAAGCTTTGAGCCTGATGAACTCGCAATTCGGCCTCCCAACAGCTATCGTCTTTAACCTGCGGTAATCCGGACAATGCTTGTTCGAATAGTCGTTCCGCCGCTTTCCAATCGCCGTTACTAAAAAGCAGATAACCCTGCGCCGAGGAAAGGCGGGCCGCTCTCTCTCCAACCGTGAGCCCTTGTGGTGCAGACAGCGCTCGGACCTTTTGTATTCCGACTGCCGAGCTTTGTCGCTCGCCCAAGTCGAGCAGCAACTCAGCGTACCGCACACCGAAACGCCAGCGCCATGCGTCCGGATAGCCATTAACGCTCTCATAAGCCGCCTTAGCGATCTCGATCGCACGCTTACGATCACTATGACGGATCTGCGAAACCAGTTGCCACTGTTCGGCTGGATTCGAAGAAGGCGAAATACAAAATCCGAAGCCGAAAATAAGCAAAAGATAGCGGCAAATCTTAGCTATGACCGGAAGCGTAGCCACGAGTACGCATAATTATACTCGTGGCGTTTCGAGGACAATCTTGCTACTATGCGTCCTTACCGTTTGAAGAGGCAGTTCCACCACTCGTGCTACCGGAATCCGGGCAGCCCAATTCCACGCGGAACATATTCAAGATAACCTTCCCCCCATACATGTATTTTTCACCAAGATGAATAGTGCCGAACTGTTCGATATGAATGGGTCCGCAATCTTTGAAGATCGATGTCCACGTGGCCTGAGTATTTCGCACCATGAATCCCTCTTCGTGCTCTGGCTGATCCAAAACGCAATCATAGGGTTTTCCGTCGATTTTCAAGTTATCGAAATGTGACCCTGATATGAAAAATTTTGCCGGATGTAGGTCGCCCTCTTCTTCACGGCCATCTCCTTTGCCTTCCAGACTCGCCAAAACAGATTGGAGAGCCGGACGGCGGGGTGGTCGATCGCTCCCACGGCGCACTGGGTAAAGTGATGTCACCTTAGCGACAACTCGGTCTGCCGTAACGACGTCCAAGATATTCAGTTTTTCCAGTGTCGCGGTGGCTAGACTTAAGTAGAATTCGCCGGAGCGTTCTCCCAGCACTCTTGCGGATGCCCGGCCCACTTTAATAATCTCGGCCGTCCCTAGATTCAAGCGAATGCCTTCTTTTGCATGGGCAACCTGCCCGCCCGTTATCGGAAGTGCCGCGCTGGGCGCATCATCCAGGAATGCGGGTAAGGGGGAATCAAGCGTGGCACCGATCGATTGGGCGTAGGCTGAGTATATAAATCGTTCTGTTTCTTGTTTTCTCACTATCTGTCACCTTAATGGATGTTGAAGTAATACTGCCCAATTTGCGGACCGTCTTTTCCGTCTTGTGTTGCTCGTCCGTAAACCATAACGTTGTAAGAACCCGAACCCAGCAGACGCCGTTGCACCTGCAAGGAAAGGCGAGAATCTTGTGGCGCTTCGAGGATTTGAGACAGAGGCGCCTCACCTTCACCCATGATTACTACACGATAAAAATGTGCTGGTATCTCATCGGGAGGTAAATTTATGTCAATGGTGACTGACGGAGTCGTTACGGCTTTTGCCTCCGATGGTCCGCCCATGACTGCTTGCTGAGCGACTATAGGCGTATTTGCGGCTAGCACGGGTGCCGAAAGCTCACTGTGCTGAAACACAACCAAGCCTGATAGCGCAGCCGTAATCGGGATCCAAAAGGGTAGGGCCAATCGCCGCCACCAAGGCTCTCTCGGTATTTTTACCGCCAACTGGGGAACTAGCTGTGCTTGCTCCACCGCCACGTCGGATGCGCATTCTTGGCATTCAAAATAATGCTCCTCAAAACGCTGCTCCTCGTCAGGCGTCAGATGCCTGAGAACATACAACTCTACAGCATTCTTCTCGAGGGCCTCCGCATGGGACATGGGGTTCGAGGTTCGGTAGTCAAAGGGTTTTAAGTCTTTATTAAGATTGCGGGTTGATTCACTCATAGTGATTTAGCTCTTTTTCGAGCGCTTTTGCATAAGCGTCTTCTATTAGGTGATGTCTACGTTGCGTTTAAATCGTTTCACCGAATGGTGAACTACCGAAATATCGTTCCCACTCTTCTCGAAACCGCTCTTTTGCCCGGTGGAGAATCAGACGCAGATTATCAATTGTGGTTCTCATGGCGAGTGCCGCCACCCGTCTGTCCTGCTCCCGCAGATATACGCGCTCAATGGCCTCGCGATATCGCTGAGGCAGTTTTTCCAGGATGAAGTCTACGCGCGGCCGATCCAACTTTCTGATCAGACGCGCTTCAATGGATTCCCGGAGATCCTCAAACTTGGACATGTCTATGTCCGTCAAAGTCACGTGTTGTTTGCGGCGGCTGTATTCTTGCAAGAGCAAGTTGTGGCAGATGCCGAATATGTAACCCGGCAATTTGTTGGGTTCATGCGGTTCACCTGCGTCAATCCGTTCGAAAGCTTTTGCGAATACTTCTTGAACCACGTCGTCGGCGTCTGTGCCACGCAAAGAGTGTCTTACCTTGTTGCGAATCGGAATGTAGAAATAGTCGTAGAAATGGTTCTGCGTGTCTCGATCCTTGGCCCGCAAGCGAGCTAGGTAGTCGGCGTCGAAAATAAAGTCCCTATTCAAGAGAGTTACCTCTGCATCGCAATATTCAGTTCGGCGCATTCAACCTTTGTCGCCGCACTTCTTATCTGTCGCAGTGATGGAAAGAGCATGAACGTTGCAGTATTTCCCAACTTTTTCGATTATTTTTAGACAATCAGTGTGAGATAGCTTACACTTCTCCGCTTCTTCCCGTCAAACGGTGAAATAATGGCCGGGTGCAACGCTTTCTCCTGCTTTGCTGGATCTTCGCCATAGCTGGCTGGGCGGACGCTGCCGCCACTCCGCCGCTAGACTTGCAATTCGCGCAAACGGTTCGTCCGTTTGTCATGAAGTACTGCGCAGGCTGTCACAGCGGCGCCATGCCAGCCGCGCAATTCGACCTTAGCTCGTACACCAGTAAAGATACGGTGACCGCCGATTTTGCGCGTTGGAGCATGGTCATGGATCGCCTTACCGCAAAGGAGATGCCGCCGAGACCGCTACCGCCTCCCCCCGCGGAGATGACTCAGCAAGTGATCGGTTGGATCCAAGCTGTACGCGCGGAAGAAATCAAGAAGTCTGCCGGCGATCCAGGCCTTGTGTTGGCGCGCCGCTTAAGCAATGCCGAATACAATTACACGATTCGAGATCTGACCGGCCAAGATTTGCAGGTTACGCGCGAGTTTCCGGTTGACCCAGCCAACACGGCTGGCTTCGATAATTCCGGCGAGTCACTCACTATGTCTCCGGCTCTACTGAACAAGTATCTGCAGGCCGCGCGCGAAGTCGCCAACCATATAGCGTTTAACCCGGACGGGTTCGATTTCGCGCCGTTTCCGATGTTGGTTGAGACCGACCGCGAAAAGTACTCCATTCAACGAATCATCAATTTCTACAAGCAACAGCCCACCAACTATGCCGATTACTTCGAAGCCGCTTGGCGATTTCGCTACGGAAGGGTCCACACCACCTTGGCAAAGACCGCCGCAGAAGCCAAGTTGAGTCCGAAATATCTGCCCTTCGTCTGGAGAATTTTGCATGACCCAGATCCGGTTGGGCCGATCGCGAAACTTCAGGAAATGTGGCTCGGCCTACCTGCTCCCGCAGCAATTAAAGCGGATGAGGTTCATGCGAAGTGTGTGGAGATGAGCGATTTTGTGATGAAGATTCGCGCTCACACCGCTATGCAGTTTGCCGCTCCTATTGTGAAAGGGCTTCCGGCGGGATCGCAGCCGCTGTTGAACTGGAAATTGCGCGAGTTCGCGGCGCACCGCCGTGACAGCGATCCGAACGATCTGCGCAACGATACCGACCCGCCTCCGATTGTCCCCGAAATCCCCAAGTATCCAGGTCTTCACAGAGAGGCAGCGCCCCGCTGGGCCGCCCTTTCGGCCAAGGCACGTGCCGGTGACACCGATCTCATCGTTCCAGCAGGTGAACGCAAGCGTTACGAAGCAGCTTTTGAGCGTTTCGCAAATGTTTTCCCCGATACTTTCTATGTCACCGAGCGTGGCCGCTACTTTCCCGACGATTCGGAAGATAAGGGACGATTGTTGAGCGCCGGTTATCACAGCGTGGTCGGCTTCTTTCGCGACGATACGCCGCTGATGGAGTTGATTCTCGACGCCGATGGGCAAAAGGAATTGAATCGCTTATGGGATGAGTTTGATTTCATCGCGCATTTCACAGAGCGCACCTGGGTGCAGTATTTCTTCAATCAGAGCGGCGAAGTGCAGGGCAAAGGCGCCGAGGCCGCGTCCGAACGCCCGATCGACCACCAGGTCACGGATGAGCCAGTCATCCTAGCCATGCGCGATGCCTATCTGAGAAAGGCGCTGGACGACCCGAAGAACGATCCCGTTGCCCCGCAGGCGATCCGTGAACATTTTGACGGGATCAATGCCACGCTCCGCCGCTTGGAGAAGGAACGGGCCGATGCCGAGCCCAAACAACTGGAGGCGCTTCTGCGTTTTGCGACGCGAGCCTACCGGCGGCCTCTGTCAAAGGCGGAACGCGATGACCTGCTCGCCTATTATCACGAGCTGCGTACGAAGAACGAGTTATCGCACGAAGACGCGCTGCGTGACGCCGTGGCCAGTGTCCTGATGGCGCCTGATTTTCTGTACCGTATCGATCTCTCCGCCGGCTCCGTAGCGCCGCAACATTCAAGCGTTCAACCGTTATCCAGTTATGCGCTGGCCAGCCGCTTGAGCTATTTTCTCTGGGGCAGCATGCCCGATGCTGAGTTGCTCAAACACGCGGCATCAGGGGATTTGGAAAAGCCATCGGTGTTACTCACGCAGACACGCCGAATGCTGAAAGATCCGCGCGTGCGTGGAATGGCTACCGAATTTACCGGAAACTGGTTAGGCACGCGCCAGTTTGAGACCAATAACTCTGTAGACCGCGCGCGCTTTCCCACCTTCAACAACGATCTTCGTGAGGCCATGTTTCAAGAGCCCATCCGTTACGTTCAGGATGCGATCTCGCAAAACCGCTCGGTCCTTGACCTCGTGTACGGCGATTATACGTTTGTGAATCCGCCGCTGGCCCAGCATTACGGCATACCGGGTGTTACGGGCGACGCGAATCATTGGGTGCGGGTGGACGGTGCCGGCCGTTATGGCCGTGGCGGAATTTTGCCGATGGCGGTATTTCTCACACAGAATTCGCCCGGCCTGCGAACTAGCCCTGTGAAGCGCGGCAATTGGGTGGTGCAACGCGTCTTAGGCATTCGCGTTCCTCCGCCACCACCGGTTGTACCGGAACTGCAGAGCGACGAATCGAAATCTGATTTGCCGGTGCGCGACATGCTGGCGCGACATCGTCAAAACCCCGTGTGTGCCGCTTGTCATTCTAAGTTTGATTCCTTCGGTCTGGCCTTTGAAGGTTATGGGCCGGTGGGCGATGCCCGCAGCAAAGATCTTGCGGGCCGCCCGGTCGATACCGCCGTCACTTACCCGGGCGGAATCGATGGTACCGGCTTGGTTGGCTTAGAGACCTTCATTCGCGAACACCGACAAAACGAATTTGTGAACAGCGTCAGCCGGAAGCTATTGGCGTATGCCCTCAACCGCTCGCTGCAACTCTCCGATGAATCGTTAATTGAACGCATGGAAACTGGCGATTTACACTTCCAGTTCTTAATTGAGACGATAGTGACCAGTCCACAGTTCCTTAACAAACGAACCACCACCCAGAAAGGCGAAACTGAATGAAACGTCCTATTTCCCGCCGGACCGTGTTGCGCGGAGCAGGCTGCACCATGGCGCTCCCGTGGCTTGAGTCGCTGCATGCGCTGGCGGACACGCCCTCGCCGGGAGAGTTCCCGAAGCGCTTCGGAGTGGTGTTTCTGGGTAATGGGATTAACGAGGACCATTGGAGCGCAGAAGGTCAGGGCGGGGCTATGACGTTGAGCAAGACGCTGCAGCCGTTGGAAGGGCTGAAGCAGAAGATCAATGTCATCGACGGCCTGTATGTAAAAGCTTTGACGGGGCAGGGCATTCATCCCGCGCAAACCGGTAGCCTGTTATCGGGCGCGCACATTTCGAAAGGCGCCATCATCCACTCGGGCATCAGCGTCGATCAACGGATTGCCAATCACGTCGGCGAAGATACACCGCAATCGAGCATTGTGCTGGCCTGTGAGCAGCCCATGACCGGCTATCACGAAACCAACTTTTCGATGGCCTACAGTTCGCACATCTCCTGGCAAAGCCCGGATTCGCCGGTACCCGTGGAAGTGTATCCCTCGCTTGCGTGGGACAACTTGTTTGACAATCGCGGCAGCTTGCTGAATCTGAGTATTCTCGACCGGGTGAAAGACCGCGCGCAAGCGTTGAGCCGGCGCGTCAGTTCGACAGATAAAGGCAAGTTGGATGAGTATCTGACCAGCGTGCGCGAAGTGGAGAAGCGCGTGGAAGGCATGCGCAAAGGCAAGGCTGATGCCGAGGATGCGGCCAAAGCAAAGAACACCATTGCTGCCACTATGGACCGCCCGGCTAACGGGCTGCCCGAAGACTTGCGCGAACATGCGCGCTTGATGTGCGACATCATTGCCATCGCCTTTCAGACAAATAAAACACGCGTGGCGTCGCTGATTATTTCGCGCGACCTGTCGGCCATGTACTATCCGTTTCTGGACGTCAAGGATGGGCACCACGCGGCCTCGCACAACAACAATTCAGACGGCTATGAGCGGATTGCGCACTTCCATGTCAGCCAGTACGCCTACCTAGCCGCCAAGCTCGACAGCATGAAAGAAGGGGACGGTACTGTTCTTGACAACACCTGCCTGATGTTCCTTTCGAATCTGTGGATCGGGCGAAAGCATGACAACTTCCGCTTGCCGCTAGTGTTAGCCGGCGGTTTAGGCGGTACTCTTGAAACGGGCCGCACGCTCAACTACCTGAACGAGCCGGACGAGAAGCGCAAGATGTGCAGCTTGTACCTCTCGTTAATGGATCGCTTCGGCGTAAAGCTCGATCAGTTTGGCGATTCTCAAACGCGGCTTGAACGTCTTTAGGGGTTGCTCCACTGGCCGTCTGAGGCACTCCAAGGCAGAGAATAATTCTGGCCGCTGATGCCAAGTACAATGATTTGATCGTTGAAACTTCCGGACCGGGTCACCGACAGGTCTAATTGGAATTCGCTGCCCGCCAAGGCGAATCGATACGCCGTGATTTGCATGGTTCCGAGCGTGACCGGGGTGGCGAGCGTGACAGTGTTGCCGCTCGGTGTCAACTCCAGAAGAGGCCAAGGAGCGAATCCGGCCGAGTCGATGATGTACAGGGTATAGCCACCGGCTCCATCTGTTTCCGAGTAGATTGTGTATTCGTTGGCGCCGGCGGCGGTGTTGAGAGCGGCGCCGAGAGTGCTCATCTGCGATGCGCCGCCAGGAAGGAAGGCACGCAACGGTAACACAACAGAAGCTCCGTTATATGTTTGAAAGCCGCTGCCATAGGTGCCCAGGTAGGTAGTGAAACTCGTGGGGGTGGTGGCGGAGGAGCCGGTGCCGCTAACGGCCACCGTCTGTGGAGAACCACTGGCGTTGTCCGCAATCGATAGGGTAGCCGTTCGCGCACCTGCGGCCGAAGGATCGAAAGTTACCGCGATGGAGCAATTGCTGCCCGGCGCTACGCTGGCCGTGCAGCCATTGACTAAAGTAAAGTCGCCGGCATTGGTTCCCGACACGGACGCTGATGAAACTGCGAGTGAGGCACTGCCGCTATTGGTGACCGTTATCGACTGAGTAGCGGAACTCCCGACATTTTGGCTGCCGAAATTCAGTGTGGTGGGCGAAAGCGTTACGGCTGGCGCGGAGGCGGCGGTAGATATCCACTGGCCGTCTGAGGCACTCCAAGGCAGAGAATAATTCTGGCCGCTGATGCCGAGCACGATAATTTGATCGTTGAAACTTCCGGAACGAGTGAGGGACAGGTCTAGTTGAAACTCGCCGCCCACTAAAGCGAAACGGTACGCCGTGAGTTGCATGGTTCCGAGTGTGATCGGTGTAGCGAGGGTGACGGTGGCTCCGCTTGGGGTCAATTCCAGGTAGGGCCAAGGAGCGAATCCGGCGGAGTCGATGATGTACAGGGTATAGCCACCGGCTCCATCTGTTTCCGAGTAGATTGTGTATTCGTTGACGCCGGCGGAGGTGTATTGAAGCCAGCCTCTAAAACGGTCATCTGCGATGCGCCGCTAGGAAGGTAGGCACGCAAGGGCAATACAACAGATGTCCCGTTATAGGTTTGAAAGCCGCTACCATAAGTCCCAAGGTAGGTGGTGAAGCCGGTCGGCAAGGCGGACGAAGAGTTGGTCAAGCTGTAAGATGCCGGCGTCAGGCCGGAAACAGAAGCCGTCACGGTGTAAGAACCGCCGATAGCATTTGCCACGGGAATCGGACTCACGGCGACGCCAACAGAATTTGTGACGGCTGTCGCTGAAGCGGTGCCGGCGAAAGTCGCGCTCGCGCCGCTCGATGGTGCTGTGAAGGTAACGGTCACCCCACTGACTGGATTTGAACCGGCATCGGTGACCTTTGCTTGCAATGCACTGGCGAACGAAGTAGACACGGCAGTGGTTTGCGGAGTGCCGGCCGCGGCGGTGATGGTGGCTGCCGGGCCCGTTGTACCGGTGACGATTGAAATCTGCCAGCCGATGAACGATCCGACGTTGGGATCTGCTGCGTCGGTAATCGTTAAGCGCCAAGTGCCACCGCTTACGCTCATGCCTGTAAACGCGTAGGATAAATTAGTTTTCGTGCCGCCGGTGGTGCTGGTGAAATATTGGCCGTTGTTGACGGTATCGGTGCTGACGCCCGGAAGCGAATCGGCATCTCCGTAGGGAGTTGTGCAGGCCAGGCGGGTCGGAACAACTGGCGACATTCCAGATATTGCCGGCGTAATCGGTGTTGAAACTATAGTTGTCGCCGTTGCCTTGGTTATTGCCAAAATCGGCGGAGGTGCCATAAGGATTTGCAGTGGTGGCACCGATGCGATTGACAATATCTACGGATTGAAGCGTTGCACCAGATGACGAAATATAGGACAGATTGATTTGCAGATCGCCGGCAAAGTCGTGCTGGAGGCCGAGCAAGGTGACCGTGATGGCGTTACCGGAAGCTACGTAACCCGGGCGCGCTGAGGACGATGTCGGATGTTACCGTGCCTGAGGTGGCGGCTGGAGCGCCTGCGGGAATGGGACCGCCAATGCCTGTTCCGGTGATTTGTGCAGCGCCGTGAAAAGTAAAAAGGGAGAGCGCCAGAATCGTCACACTCAGACGACTTAATAAGCTCATACAACCTCGCCTCATATTGTCTCAGTCTGGGGCAGCAAAGTCTTCCAAAAGATAGTGGTCGCGCAGGGCGAACCGTCGGGGAGCAGGGCGAAGTTGGGAATGGTTCCCGCAGCGGTCCAGCCTAAACGTTGGTACAACCGTTCGGCGCTGCCGCCAGTGGCAGTATCAAGGACAAGAAGGCTCTTGTTATTAAGACGGCTGACACGCTCGGCATGTTCCATCAAAAGCGCGCCAATGCCCTGGTGACGGGCGGAGCGGTGGACTAACAACTTGGCGATCTCGGCGCGATGCGGCTGGTTGGGTGGCATGGCGATTTGCACTTGCACGGTGCCAACGAGTTTCGAATCGGCAAAAGCGCCCAGTAAGATGCGGCCGGCCTGCGCGACATCGTCGAGAACCTTGTGAAAGAATGCTTCGGCAGTGGCCTGTGAAAGAGGCGGCATGAAGTGTACCGAAGCGCCGCCCTCTACGCAATCGATAAGCACGGCGGCTAAGTCTGCTATGTGCGCTTGCGCCTCATCCGCCGTCAATTGACGAATCTCGATCATAAAAAGATATTCTGACTCAATGCCTCCTGTGTTCCAAACTGCCGGTAACTGGACTGATGCTTTTCTCGACCCGATGCGCCAAGTGGGCGATCCATTGGCGGATAGCGTAATAGAGAATCTATTTGCCAACAACTCGATTGATTCGGTAAATGCCCTGATGCGTGGGCTGATCACGAATGAATATCCAGAGCCCGCTAGTCTGCCGCCGGTGGTGGCCGATTATGTGAAGCAGTTGGATCAACTGCCTGATTGGGCGGACGTAGGCAAGATGCAGATTGGACAACAGGTGTTCTGGAAGTACGGGCCGCGCTTGATTCTGATTCTGCATTGCTATGCTCTTCCGTTCTGTTACGTAGGGAAGAACGGGGTGCAAGTGCTGGCGCTGAGCGGACGTCTGGGCAGTAATTCGATGCGGCGGATTCTGGAGACGGCGCAGCTATTGGTGGACGCAATGTCGCCGGGCGGATTGAACGGCGCCGACGGACGGGCTAGGCGAACGATACAGAAGGTCAGGCTGATGCACGCGGCGATTCGGCATCTGGTGAAACAGTATCCGGGTTGGAAAGCGGAGTTTGGATTACCAGTGAACCAGGAAGACATGACGGGTACGCTGATGGCTTTTTCCTGGATCTCGCTGGACGGCCTGCGGCGCATTGGGGTGCAACTCACGCAGGAGGAATGGGACGCTTACTTGCATTGCTGGCAGGTGGTGGGGCACCTGCTCGGCATACGGGACGACATGATTCCGGCGGACAACGTTTCGGCGGAAGCGGTGTGCCAGGCCATTGCGCGGCGACAGTTCGGGCCTTGCGCCGAAGGTAAGGCGATGACCAACGCGCTGATTGAATCGATCAAATACCAGTTGCCGGGCGACATTTTTGACGATGCACCGGGCTTATTGATGCGCTACTTTCTGGGCGATGAACATGCGGGCATGATCGGCGTCGAGCCGAGCTTACTGGAGCGGAGCGGCTTGCGCAGCATTCTCACGCTGCCGTTGCAGATTGGCGGCGAGGTGTTGACTGACTTGGTACACGACTCAGCTGCCATTTCGTTGCTGGCCGAGAAGGTTGGGCAGGTGCTGATCAATTCGATCGTGCTGGTTCAACGGGGCGGTAACCGGCCGACGTTCACGATACCGACGGAATTGAAGTTACAGTGGGGCGTGAATTGGACATCGTAAGTTCGCCTTAGTGAGGCAGCTCGCGGATCTTGGCGAAGTCGATGAAGCCGCGGGCGGGGTCGGTATGGGTGAGGCGGACTTCGAGTTTGTCGCCGACGTCGATGCCGTCGATGCCTTGCATGAGGCGGCCTTCCATGGGTGGGTTGAGGACGCGGACGAAGGTGCCTTTGTCGGTGACGCCGGTGGCCATGGCGAGGAAGGTTTGGCCGACTTTGTCACTCATGGCGACGGCGGCGATGCGCTTATCCATGACACGCTCGACTTTGCGGGCGGCGTCTTCGCGTTCGGTGCAGTGGTCGGCTATGGCGGTTAGTTCGTCGTCAGTGTAAGGCGCGGGGGCATTGGCCGAGATGGCTTTGAGGATGCGCTGGGTGATGATATCAGCGTAGCGGCGGTTGGGTGCGGTGGAGTGGGTGTAGTCGTGGGCAGCTAGGCTGAAGTGGCCGCCATCGTCATCGCCCGGGCGCTGCATTTTATAGACGCCGGGTCCGAGAAGCTTGATGACTGATAGAGACAAGTCGGCGAAGTGGTCGGGATCTGCGGCCTTTCTGCTGAGAAGGAATTCGTTGAGGGCTTTCACGTCGGGTTGGGCAGGCAGATTGCCGCCGGCGCGTTTCGCCAGTTCGACAATGCGGTCCCAACGCGCGGGTTGGGAGACCACGCGGCGGATGGAGGAAACCTTCTTATCGACGAAGGTGCGGGCCATGGCTTCGTTGGCGGCCACCATGAAGTTTTCGATAAGCATGCCGCCGCTATTCTTCGTATTGGCGACGAGGCCGGTCACTTGGCCGTTTTTAATAATGGGCGTGGTTTCGGTGCGTTCAAAACTGAGAGCGCCGAGGCGATGGCGGGCGTCGAGCAGGCGCTGGGCCGCGGTGTTTTGCAGTTTCAGTTGCGCTTGCAGTTCGGCGGAGGCAGCGACTTTCGGCGGCGCGGCAGCAGTGCCATCGAGCCAAGGGCCAACGCCGTTGTACGTGAGTTGAGCTTTGTTGCGAACGGTGGCGGCGTAGCTGCGAGCGTCTGTCACTTCGCCATCCGTGCCGACGATGAATTCGGTGACAACGGCGGCGCGGTCTTCATTCTCGAGCAAAGAGGTCAAGCCAGTGGAAAGAGCTTCCGGGAGCATGGGAAAGGTGCGCACTTCCGCGTAGACCGTGGTGGTTTCGGCTTGGGCATGAGCATCGAGGGCGAGACCTTTGCGGACATAAGCGTCAACATCGGCTATGCCCACGAGGACTTTGATGCGGCCATCGGGCAATTGTTCGGCGACTTCGATTTGATCGAGATCGCGCGAAGTGTCGTTATCGATGGACGACCACAAGAGGCCGCGCTGATCAATGGCACCCGGCGTAAATGTGGGATTGAGAGCTTTCAGTTCGGCGAGAGCTTCGGGTGGGAAGTCTGGATGGAACCCGTTGTCGGTTACGGTTTGAAGTGCGGCTGCAGCTAGATCGTACATGGACTTGTCTGAGTTTACACGGATGTAACGTTTACACGACAATCTGGCTTCGTTTGGATGCGTAGTTTGGGCTGAATTTGTCATAGACTGAACAGTGATATGGCTATCAACCTGACAGTGAATGGCAAGGCAACGAGCGTTGACGCGTCTCCGGATACGCCGCTGCTTTGGGTGCTGCGCGATGTATTGAACTTGCACGGGACGAAATTTGGATGCGGGATAGCGCAGTGCGGCGCTTGTACGGTGCATGTGAATGGCGAGGCGCGACGCGCTTGTGTGACTCCCGTTTCCACGGTGGCCGGCGCCAAGATCACGACCATTGAGGGCTTGTCGCCGGATGCATCGCACCCGCTGCAAAAGGCTTGGCTGGAAGTGGATGTGCCGCAGTGCGGGTATTGTCAAGCGGGACAAATTATGTCGGCGGCGGCGCTGCTGGAGAAGCATCCGAAGCCCACCGATGCGCAGATTGATGCGGCCATGGATGGGAATCTGTGCCGGTGTGGAACCTATGTGCGAGTGCGCGAGGCGATTCACAAAGCAGCCGGGATGAAGGGGGTTGCCTAAATGAGACTGACACGTAGAAACTTTCTGCAAGTCAGGCACGCTGGCCGGCGGCGGATTGCTGTTGGGAGTATTTGACGCGCCCGTGGCTGATGCGAAGCAGGGACCACCGCAGCCGCCACCGATTGATGCGAAAGCGTTTGTGAAGATTGCGCCGGACGGCACGATAACGCTGGTTTCGCGCAATCCTGAAATCGGGCAGGGCATTAAGACGATGCTGCCGATGTTGATTGCCGAGGAATTGGAAGTGGATTGGAAATCGGTGAAGGTGGAGCAGGCCGATTTCGATTTGGCTAGATACGGCATGCAGACGACAGGCGGCAGCCGAGCTGCTTCTAATAACTGGGTGCCGATGCGGCAAGTAGGCGCGGCGACACGGCACATGTTGATTGCGGCGGCTGCGCAGAAGTGGAACGTTTCCGAAGCGGAATGTTTTGCGCAGAATGGTCGGGTTTATCACAAAGGGACGGACCGTTCGCTCGGTTATGGCGAACTGGCTTCGGCTGCCGCAGCGATGCCCGTGCCGGATTTGAAGACGCTGAAGTTGAAGGATGCGGGCGATTTCAAGATTATTGGCAAGGCGACGCGGCAGGTGGATGTGCCGGATATTGTTTCGGGCCAGCCGATTTTCGGTATCGATTTCACGATGCCCGGAATGTTGTTCGCGGTTTATCAAAAGTGCCCGGTGTTTGGCGGGAAAGTGAAGAGCGCGAACATTGACGAAATCAAGAAGCTGCCCGGTGTGAAGAACGCGTTTGTGGTGGACACGACCGTGAAAGCTGGGCCGGTGGTTGACGGCGATCCGGGTTTGGAGCCGGGTATTGCGATTGTGGCCGAGACTTGGTGGGCTGCTAATTCCGCGCGTAAGAAGCTGACTGTGGATTGGGATGAAGGGCCGGCGGCGGAGCAGAGCAGTGCGGCTTTCGCGAAACGTGCGGTGGAACTCGCGCAGGGTGCGCCGGACCGCACGCTGAAGAATGATGGCGATGTGGAGGCTGCGTTCAAGAGTGGCGCCAAGGTGCTTGAGGCGGCGTACGAATATCCGTTCATTTCGCACGCGCCCCTGGAACCGCGCAACTGCAGTGCTCTTTATAAAGACGGCAAACTTGAGATTTGGAGCACTACGCAATTGCCGGCGCGGGGCGCTGGCTTGACTGCGAAGCAACTGGATATTCCGGAAGGGAACATCCAGATTCATTTGTTGCGGGCGGGTGGTTCGTTCGGCCGCGGGTTGACGAATGATTACATGGTTGAGGCTTCGCACATTGCGATGAAGATGCCAGGCACGCCGGTGAAACTGGTCTGGACGCGCGAAGACGACATGCAGCATGACTATTACCGGCCGGGCGGATTCCACTTTCTGAAAGGCGCGGTGGATGACAAAGGCAAAGTGGTGGCTTGGCGCAATCACTTTGTGACCTATGGAGACAAGGAACATTTCTCGTCTTCGGCGGGGATCAGTCCGAACGAGTTTCCGTCGGACTTTGTGGAGAATTTCACGATCCATGTTTCGGCCATGCCGCTGGCGTTGAAGACAGGGGCGTTGCGTGCGCCGAGTGCGAACTCGCAGTGTTTTGTGATGCAGGGCTTTATTGATGAACTGGCGCATGCGGCGGGCAAAGATCCAGTGGAGTTCCGCTTGGCGTTGCTGGGAGACGGGACGCACAAGGGCTACGATGTGGCGCGTATGCGTAGCGTGTTGCAAGCGGTGGCGGAGCGGAGTGAATGGGGGAAACGCAAGTTGCCGAACGGTACTGGCATGGGCGTGGCATTCCATTACAGTTTTCAAGGTTACTTTGCGCATGTGGCGGAAGTGAGTGTCGCTGCTAATAACAAGTTGAAAGTGCATAAGATTTGGGTTTGTGGCGATATCGGCAGCCAGATTATTAATCCGAGCGGCGCAGAGGCGCAGGTGCAAGGCGGCGTGATTGACGGTTTGAGCGAACTGATGGCGCAAGAAATTACGCTTGAAAAAGGGCGCGTGGTGCAAAGCAATTACAACAACCACCCGTTGCTGCGACTGAGCAAGACGCCCCAGATTGACGTTCATTTTGTAAAGAGTGAGCATGATCCGACTGGCTTGGGTGAACCAAGTTTGCCGCCGGTGATTCCGGCGGTGACGAACGCAATTTTCGCGGCGACGGGGAAGCGGGTCAGGACGATTCCGCTGTCGAAGAGCGGGTTTAGCTGGGCGTAAAGGCGAAGGAACGGCGATCTCTGCGAAGCAGAGGAGAAGAGAAGGCAAAACGCTTTAGCCACGGATAAACGCGGATGAACACGGATAAGAAAAAACGATTTTGCGGGCGATGAAGAAGACAAACAAAAACTCTTCAGCCCCAAATGAACCCAAATAGAACAAAAGGCGGGCACACTTTGGGTTTGCTCATTTCTTGCATAGACTTCCTTTCCTTCGCTAGGCCGCTTTTTGGCGGGTTTGCTCGTCGGCCGCGAGCCGGCGGAAAGATTCGAACGAGAGCGTGTTCTTGACGCCGGTGTCGGGGCTGCTGAGAGTGGCGAGCACCTCCGGTGTGGCATTTTTCAAGGTCCATTTGTATTGATTGGGGACGGTGCCCGCGGCGAAGTAAGTGGTCCGCTCGACGAAGATCGGGCTGTACATCAGGAAATGATCGCGATGTTCGATGATAGAAGCGACGATGTCGTTGCTCGGTTCGAAAGTGACGGAGACGAAGCCTTGCTCGCTGGTTGAGACGTACGCTTTCTGGGCGATGCCCATGACGCCTTTCTGTTGCGTGAGATGGCAGACCATGGCGGCGGGCTTGAAGCGATTGGCTTCGGCCTCCTCTTCCGCCTGTTGTTTGGCCTTTTTGGCTTGTTCGGCCTGCTGTTTCGCCTGATGCTGCTCGTTGCGGAGTTCGAACTTTTTGAGATCGAGGTCGAAGTTCAGCTTTTCGCGCTCCAGGTGCGTGCGCCATTTTTCTTCATCAAACACTGATTTCTTGACCATTTGTAAGTTGCGAAGAGCGCGGCTGAGTTTGCGCTCGCCTTCGGCGACGTAGCGATCCATGAGAGCGAGTTCGCGGAGGCCAGCGGGGGGCGGCGAATCTTGCTGATCGGCCGCGTTATAGATTTCGAATTCGCATTTGTAATGGGCGCGCTGGCGACGCCATAGGAACCAGCGGGCGACGACGGCGTCTGTAACAAGGGCCGAGTGTTCGATTGTGGCTGGTTTGTGATTTTCAAAAGATTCGGCGAGGAACTTATAAAAATCTTGGGGTTGCTCGCCGGGGATGAACATCATGCGCGAGGAGCCGCCGTGTTTGAGACTGTTGAGGCAGGTGAGCGCCGTGCCGGGGAGTTCGCATTCGGGGGAGAAGTTGAATTTGTCTTTGATGACCCATTCGGATGCGGTGAAGTCTTCGTTTTGGTGTTGCATGGAAACCTCTTTTCCGGTTCAAGGTTGCCATGAAGCTGTTTTCGCGAACGCCGGATTTTAGAGTTAGGTGGTTGATAATAAAGGAAATAAAAAATCGGCATCGGCGGTGACTCCCCCATCGCGGCTGCCGCAACAACGAAAAGATGAAAACCGGGACGCAGGCCCGGGGAGGCGGGCGGGCGTTTAATTGAGGGGCACTCTAAAAGGCAAGTTATTGCAAACAATAGCACTTAAAAATCCCGGTTTTCGAAGGATTCACCACACCGCGCCGGGGCGCGTCCACCGGGACGGATGAAAATGGGGGGCTTGACACGTTTGCCAGGATGGAAGTAGATCCCCAGCGAAACAAGAGGCCGGTTTTCAGTTGGTGCTTTTACAAGCCCGGCAGTGAATCTGGTCAGGACGCGATCACTGGAACCAGGAACTGTCGTCTCCGCTTCCGGCGGTGAACACGTGTAGGAATGTCGTTCACTTCACTTCTTCCAGGCGTCCTTCGCTCGGCGATCGTAAGGAGCCATTGTGAAAGCAAAACATCGGCGCTGTTGCGGCATCGACGTCCACAAGAACAGTGTCACGGTGTGTGTTTTGCCCCCCGCCAGGACAGCCGGGGGTCGGAGTACAAGAGGCGGAACTTCCCCACTTTTACGGCGGATCTGCGGCAGTTGCGGGGCTTGGCTGAAGAACTGCCAGGTGACCGACGTTGCCATGGAATCGACCGGCCAGTATTGGCGACCCTTGTGGAACGTTTTGGAGGGCGAATTCGCTCAGCTGATTCTGGTGAATCCGCAGCACATCAAGGGCCTGAACGGCTACAAGACGGATCCCAAAGATGCGTTGTGGATCGCCGGACTGCTGGAGGGCGGCAAGCTGCGAAACAGCTGGGTGCCGCCCCGGCCGATCCGGGAACTCAGGGATCTGACCCGCCAGCGGGTAAACGTGCTGGAAGACCTGAACCGGGCCAAGAACCGGATCGAGCAGTTATGCCAGACCGGCAACGTCAAAGTGTCTTCGGTCGCGACCGATTTGTTCGGAGTGTCGGGACGGCGCATGCTGAAAGCGATCGTCGAAGGCAAGCGCGACCCCGGCTGGATGGCGGACTATGCACGGGGAACGCTGCGCGGCAAGAGAAAGGATCTGGAGCGCGCGCTGGAGGGTACATTTACAGACGATCAGCGCTGGCTGCTGGACAAAGAGCTGCGGCAGGTGGAGTGGCTGGAAGCCCAGGTGTTAACGCTCGAACAGGAGATTGAGCGGCGTGTGACCCCCTTCGAAGAAGAGATCCGGCGGCTGGTCACGATTCCCGGCGTCGAACGGAAGACAGCCTGGACGATCGTGGCCGAGATCGGAGTCGACATGAGCGATATTTCCCGACCGTCATCTGGCCAGTTGGGCCGGCCTCTGCCCCGGCAACCGCGAAAGCGCCGGTAAACGGATGAGCGGGCGCAGACGCGCAAAGCCAACCGTTATGTGAAGCGCGCGTTGTGTCAGGCGGCTTGGGCAGCTCGCATACCAAGGACACGTTCCTGTCGGCGTTCTACCGCCGCCTGCAGGTTCGCAAAGGAGCGCCCAAAGCGGTCATGGCGCTGGCGCACCATATGATTGCGATTGTGTATAACGTGTTGAAGCGGAGTGAGGAATACGTGGAGTTGGGGGGCGACTATTACGATCAGCAAAGTAAGCCGAAGGTCGTCTCCCGCTTAGTGAAACGCTTGACAAGGCTGGGCTATGCCGTCACTCTGGAACCCGCACAGACTTCTATCTCGCAAGCGCCTGCGGGCACCCCTCCGGTCCTTGCTGCTCCGGAACCTCGTGTGCGTTCAACTCCGTCTTCGGATTCAGCCCCGATTCCCTCTACCGAGTCTGTTCGAGACCCAGTTCCGATGCGAAAACCGAGTCAGACGATCAAGCAGTCCCTTCCGGCCGACAATCGTGCCGTTGCGGCTCGTAAGCGTGGCCGTCCGTGCCTGTGTAGCGCGCGTGGAATTGTCTGCAAACACCTGCGAGGTCTTACACCTAACTCATTGAATGGAAACGCCGTTACAGAGGGTACATTTTCGTAGGACTGAAAAATGGCGAAGCAGCAGGTTGTCAACTCGTAGGCGGCTGCCACTAAGGGACTCGGTGTATATGACCGCGAAATGTGATGTCACGCAATTGGTTACGCATTGCACTTGACGTGCTGTTTCACGGTCATTTAGACTTCCTGAGTAAGTGAGGTCTTGATGCATCGAATAGCTCTTGTGTTTGTCGCTCTTATGATTGGCGCTTTGCCTGCCTTGCCGGATGTGGTTGTGCTTCAGTCAGGGAATTCGAACCCAGCGACTGCGGGATTCACAGCCAGTGGCGGCGGAATTACTTCTCAATCTGCCGTAACCAACGATCTTGGCTTGGGTATCAATGCTTGGAATATTACGGGCTCCTGGTGTTGTGGATATCTTTATGATCCACTATCCGCGAGTCAGTTAGCTGATATTAACAGCAGTAGCAGTTGGGAGCTTACCGCAGTGTACCGGAATCTTTCCACGAACACCACGGCGACGTCGTACGGGCCGGATGCTTATGGAACCTATGCTGGCGTGATTTTTAGCGGGCACGAATTCAGTGTGGATTTGCATACCGACGGGAGGGGGAATCAAATTCTCTCTTTGGATTCGTTTGCTAGCGGGCCCGATTACACCATTCAAGGTCTCGGCACTGGCTATGTGACTCTGCAGATCCTTTTCAACAATACGACAAGGACGGCGGATGTTTATGTGAATGGCACGGATGTGATTTCGAACTATACGGGGTTTACTAACCCTTATGCATCGGGAGCAAACTGGGTCGTTTTCGGTGGCGAGGACGGTAACTTCAGCTCAGTGGAATTGCAGACTGTTTCGACGGCGCCAGAGCCCGGTGTGGCGGAATCGATTGGCGTCGGGCTTGGTGTGAGCGCGATGGTCTTGGGCCGGCGGCGACGTGGCCTATAGACTCTTGAGAGAAAACGTTGTTGGTGAAACTGGCTGGTTACATACTTCGGAGGTGTCTTTTGCAAGCTTCAGTTGCCAGTGCTTTGCTTGGATTTTTCGTTTTCTCATGTTTTCCCGTTTATAGCCAATCGGCTCCGCCATCTGGAGCGCCAGCGACTATGCACCTTTGCGTTGCCGGCGACTGCGCCACACTAACGTGGAACGGCACTCGCTATGACGCCATTAGGGATGGCCAAAATTCCGTTTGGGCCTTCTACACAATAGGTCGATGGCAACCAGACCGGGTAGAGATGTATGGAGAGTCCTTGAGGAACGAACCTAACACAGCTTTTCACGTGAAGGGCAACTTTGTCGGGAAGATCTTGTCAACAGACGGAAGGATGGTGAGGGGTGAGGTCGCGTGGTGGACGGGTCCCACGTCAGGCACGCTTCCCTATGAAATCACATGGGACGCGAAGACGACGGATATCGAGCTGTTGAGTAACATATCCAAGTTTCAACCTAATAAGGTTCCAGTCAACCCCGAAACCATTGAATCGAACTCCAGGGACGGGCGGTCATGGGTGACAACGCGACAATCGGCGTCATCCGCAAAGCAAACTGGATTGCCGAGGTTGATGCGCCTCTGTGTAGTGAATGACTGCGCAACCCTTACATGGAATCGCGATCGCTACGACGCTGTGCGGGATGGGCAGAATTTCGTCTGGGCTTTTTACACCATCAAGCAATGGCAGGCAGATGATGTAGAGTTTGTAGGCAGTTCGATAAAGCCTGAGCCCAATACAATGTACCCAGTGACAGGAGTTTTTGTTGGGAAGATGTCTCCTGGAGGTGGAACTTTCAGCAATGGCCAAGTTAAATGGCGAACGGGCCCTGCGTCCGGAAATCTGCCTTATCAGCTTAGCTGGAACAGTAACGCTGGCGTAGCGGATTCGCGTTCGGGCGATGATGTGTCAGCCAGCGCGCAGCCCTTGCCCAAGGTGATGCGGTTTTGCGACATAAATTGCGTAACGCTCGGACTGCAGGACGGAAAATACGGCGATCCATGGGGAAACGAAACATGGACCGTGGAGACTTTGACGAACCGATCGGCTGAGTTTACACGGACGTCGAAAGATCCATATTTCTCAGTCAAATATAAAGGGAGCGTTTCGGACGACGGGAATAATCTTGTGGGAGTTGCCAATCCCTTTTCTCAGTACGATGGTCAACCTCCGACCATTTTCTTAACCTGGGATTTGGCGAATGTGCAGATGAGCACTGCCTACGACCCTCGGTATAGCATTCAAAAACGACAGCAGATGGATTCAACTGTCATATGGGCGATGCTGCTCGCGCTTGGGATAGTATTCAGTGGCGACAGTACAGCAGCAGCACCTCCACAACAAACATTTCACCCAAGGCCCGCTTATACTGGCCCCGAACGGCGCCAGAACCCAAGATGACGGCATTGATCTTTCGCCCTTGCTGTTAGGCTGCGGGGCCCCATCGCCCGCTCAACATCTCTCCACTCAATTGGGCGGACCTTCCCGCTACAGCCTCAACCCTGTAGTAATTTAGATCTTCGCCACTTAGCTAGACCTGCGACTGAAAATTTGGAAATGCGAATTAGGTCAGCCGACCGTGGAACCGGTGACTAGCGTGCGCGGATCGGTCGGTGAGCGCTAGCGGGAGTTCGTTTGAGCACGACGTCCATGGCATTCGAATTGGGATGGACGGCCATGCGGTAGGGCGCGAAATCTGGGGCGGTGGCGGTTAGGTCCAGGTCGGGAGACATCCTCTCGCCGGGGATTTCGAATTTGAAGGCGCCGGATTCGGTTGTTTTGGCGGTGAGGCCGGCGACGGTCAGATCGACGTTGGCGAGGGGTTGGCCGTTCTCGTCGGTGACGCGGCCGAAGAGTTTGCCGGGTTTCTTTTTGACTTCGAGATACATAGGGTCGCGAAGTTTGTGGGGTTTGGTGGTTGTGGCTTCGTAGTCGGGCGATTCGACGGAGAGGTAGACGGCTTGATTGCGGAAGTTGGCGGGGATGCCGGGGAAGTAGGCTTGCCCATTTGCGCCGATGGGGACAGAGCGGCGGTCACCGGCGAGGTCGAGAACGACGGTGCCTTACCTTCGCTTGCGTTTCTGCGGCTGTACGAGCCCAGCACGCCGAAGAATGTCATTCATCGTGCTGGCTGCCGGCCAGTCTGCGTCACCCTTCGTTTGTTCCAGTTTTGCCGTAATTTCCGCGCGCCCCACGTCGGATACTTGTATCGCAATTCCGGAATATCTTTGACAACCGACTCCGGCGTTGCGTGTGCACAGCGTGGCGCCATCGCCCAAGGTCTTCCAGTCCTTTCGGCCCGGCCTCATCATAGCGATCAATCCACTTATATCCGGTCTTTCTTGAAATTCCATACTGCTGGCACAGTTCCTTCATTTTTCGTTCGCCTCTTAACACATCGGCGACAAATTTCACTCGTTCGTCCACCCTTCGACTCTCTTTCCAGGGCATGGCATTTATTGTTTTAGTGTCCTTCTAGTTTTTGAGTGGCTGGACTGTCACCGATGTGCCCGATCTCTACAGAGGCGGGTTGCCAACCCGCCGCAGGATACCACCCTGCCCTACCGGGGATGATCAGGGCCTATTGAATTTTCCAAGATCGATTCGGCCTCAGCGTACCGGCGAAGCTTGTACGGGAGGGCCCCTTGCTGACGCGCGGGGTTCGGTTACTCAATCGAAAGGGGGACGGGAGAGGTCCCCCTTTCCTTCACGCGGCGATGAGTTGGTTATTGCTGGCGAGAGCGTGGCGCAGGCGCAGGGCATGACTGGGTGAGATGCCAAGCTTTTCGGCGGCTTGGCGTGCGCTAATGGGCGAACGGAGGATGGCCACTACTTCCGCGGTTCGCCAGCGTAAAAATTTATCTGGTTGTTTACGCTCAGATTGTTTTGCGAGTTCTTCATCGGACGATGAGCGGGCATATTTGCGCAGCCGATATACCCACGACGGATCAATGTGCAGATGAGCGGCGACTTCGCGAATATCGGCAGGTCCGCGCAAGAGTTCAAGGACGGCAGGATCGTGCCACCAATTTGACGGTCGAGCGGTGCGACCCACTAGGCGCATACGCCATTTAGCAGCGGTGCTTGAATGGAGGTCGTGGCATTCGGCGAAGTCCTGATTGCTGAGATCCTTCAGCGCAGGGAGCCGTTGTTGCCAGCGAATCAGCCGTTCGGTAAAGAAATTGAAGCCATGTTTGCGGCGTAACCGCCAGAGAGTGGAACTGCAGGCGGGGAGATCGCGGCTCGTGTGCAGTTCGAGGCGGTGTGAGTCCCAATAGGCGATGAGCTCCGGTGTGGCGATTAGTTGCGGTTTTGGCGGGGGGAAGGTGCCGTCAAGGTTCAGAGTGGCGGGTCTGCCGAAAAGAAGATCGAAGCCATGTTTCGTGGCGCGTGCTTCGTAGACGTCCCAGAGCCCGCCATCAACGTCGCGAACTTGGACGAAGGGGCGGCGGCGGCTCCAGTTGACAGCTGGTTGTTGATTGGTTTCGACGGCGGTACTGCGGCGAGTGGACGTCGATTGCGGGGGAGTAGTTTGTTGCTCCATAGAAGTTGCTTTCGGTTCAAGGTTGCTATGGAGGTCGTTCGGGCGAAATGGATTTTTAGTGGTAAGTCGTTGGAAACAAGGGAAATAAAAAATCGGCAACTTTTGTCACCGGAAAAACGGGAATCGCAAACTGGGGAAGATCGACGCGTAAACGAGGTATGTTGCGGGTCTATTTCGAGTAGTTGAACAAGAGCTGATTGCCGTCGGGATCATGGATATTACCCAGGGGCTGGTGAACCCGAGTTGGTCCAGATAAAAGTGAAGCGCGGCGTCAACGTTTGTCACGCTCAGGACGGCGCGGGCGAACCAGTCTGTGACAGGCATAGTCTCAACGACATCGTACCGGTTATACCCGTTCGGAAGCTGTCGCAATGGGGTGTTGGCGGTGGTATTCTATGGGTTGAGTCGTCGCAAAAACGGCTGAAATTCATACTGAACAGGTAAGGAGACTGGATATGGGTTTACTAGACGAAGCGGAAAAATTAGCGGGCGCGGTGGCGGCGGTAGAAGGCATGAAGAAGCTTGATCCGAATGCCGGGCTTATGACGGAAGCGGCTGCGGCCCTGACGGGATTTGAAGGCGCCGGCGCGATTGCCGAGCACTTCGAGAAGAAGGAAGACGAACAGAAGGGTTAGTTCGTCAGGTAAGTCGCTACCGATTAGTTTGCAAGCGCAGCCAGCTGTGAAAACAGCTGACCTCGAGTTCAGGAATCTTGAAGGCACCTCTCATGAGTGATCATGACTGGTGCCTTCAACTGTTTACGGAGAGATGGGGGTGGGTGCGTCGCCGCCTTACAGCGTCATTTTGTGTTAAAGTATCGATCCAGTGGCGAACGCGCACCAGGAACACAAAAGGCGGATCACCCTTTTTAAAGGAGATTAGACATGAACTTGATTTGGTGCCCAAGCATTGATGTTGAGATGCAAAGCAACATGGCATCGGTGATGCATTCCTTTCCTAACATGCATCAGACGGCGTTAGAGGGTGGTCACAAACAGCTTGGCGCTTTCAACTCTCAAAGCGACAAGCTTTACATCCTTGCGCACGGTCATGCGCAGATGCCGGTGTTTCGGTGCAACGGCCAATCATGGACGGCCCATCAGCTTGTTAAGCTGCTGAGGGACGATGACCTTCCGAAGGATTGGCGTGAGATTGAACTGCTAGTCTGCCACGCGGGTGAGTCGGTGAACTCGGTAGAGGTAGGCAACAAACTACTCGGCATTCAGAAACAGGCGCTCACGCTCAAAGCCTTTGGGTTTGCGGCGGGGTCGGGCCCTATTGACAAGCTTGAGACCAAATACAATGCCGTGGCTGCTACCGGCCAGGCTCCGAGCGCGTTCAATTCAGAAGACCAGTTGTTGCCGCTGGCGGCTCAATTCACACAAGCCCTAAAAGATTATAAATTTACAAATTTCAGGGTGATCAGCTATGCTGCGCCGGTGGCACAGAACTTCATGCTGGGTCGAGTTACGTTGGATATGAGAACGAAAGGCGGCGATTGGGAGGAAGAACTGGCGGCGCATCCGGATTTGATTAAAATCTGGCAGTGATCTCCGGGCTGCCGGGAGAATTGAGAACGGAAGGGTTGGATGGTTCCTTTGCGATTAGCCGGCAAGCAGCTTTAGAAACAGCGACACTCCGAGATCGGGGAGATTGAAGGCGCCTTTCATGAGATCATGACCGGCGCCTTCTACTATTTGGAGGCGACTGGGCGCGGGGATGAGGGCAAGGGCGGCGGCCATTTCAGCGGGCGTGCCGAATTCGTCCTTGCTGCCGTGCAGGAAGAGGGCGGGCGTTTGTATTTGAGGGAAGTGGGCGGTACGGAGTTGGGCTGGTTTTTTGGGTGGATGCAGCGGATAGGAAAGCAAGAGCAGCGCTTTGACGAGAGTGGGCTCTTCGGCGGCGAGCATGCTGGCTTGGCGGCCGCCGTATGAGTGACCACCGAGGCAGACATGTGGCGCGAATGCGCGCATGCGTTCGACGGCGCTGCGGAGGCCTTCGCGGTCTTGGGCGGCGGTAGCGGGGGAAGGCGGACCAAAGGGTTTGCGCTGGCGAAACGGCAAGTTGTAGCGAAGGACAAAAAACCCGGCGGCGGTAAAGGCGTCGGCGGTTTTGAGGAGCAGCGGCGATTGATCGTTCGCGCCGGCGCCATGGGTGACAACAAGGGCGAGGCCATTGGGGTTGGTGGGGGTGTGGAGATGTTCCGTCATAGGGGGAAAGGCCAAGGATACAATGCGGGCTATGAGTGCGGGTTCGTCGGACTGGACGTCTTTCTTGCCATTGTTGATCCTTGTGGCAGTTTGGATTTTTATGGCGCAATCTTTGTGGCGCCGGCGCGTCAGCATTCGTAAACAAAGGGATGCGGCTCCGAAGGGAGAGGTGCGGGCGTTTGAGAATCTGCTTCCACTGGCCAGTTATCAGCAAGACGACACGGGGTATTGGGGGCGGTTGCGCCTGCTGGGCGGGATCCTTTTTGGAGTAGCGATGACTGTAATGGGATTTTTCACTTTCCCCTCGCGACCGGTGGTGTTGTTGCTGGCGGGTGTTTTAGGCGGCTTGTTCTTCGGAGTGATATTTACGTGGTTGATTCGGCGCAGGGTGAGGCGGTACGAAGAGGGTTTGTACAAGGGCGAGGGGTGGATTGTGCGGCCTCTGCCGGCAGGCGTTCATCCTGAATATCAGCTTCCTGCGACACAAGTGATAGGACCGCAGGGGGTGGGAGGGATTCTGTACGTGGGGCCGGCTGATTTGACGTTTGTGCCGCATTGGTTGAACGCGGGAACGCCGGAAGTGGTGAGCGTTTCCCTGGCGAGTGGGGTTCAGACGGCTTTGGTTGCACCTCCCGCGGCTCATGTGCTGCAGCGATTTCTGGTGCCGCGACGCAGACAGCAGATCTTGATCAACGCGGAGGGGACAGAGTTACGTCTGGTGACACCCGAGCCGGCGACGACGATCGAGAAGCTGAATCAGGTGTTGGCGGGGTACAAAGGATAGGCGGGCGCGGGGCCATTGGGGTGAGTGGGCGTGTGGCGTTGCGCGGTCATGAGAACTGTCTACACCTTGAAGAATAATTTTTTCTTATATAAGAAATAAAGGAAGAGCCAGGCGGCGGCGAAGGTGCCTAAAGCTACGGCAAGGTTGTGCGCATTCGCGGGTAGGAGGGTATACAAACCGCCGAAGAAGAAATCGGCTGCGTGTTTGAAGTCGATGATTTCTTTCGCGAGGTAGATGGTGATGGAATTCATGCCGATGACGGCGAAGAAGGTGGTCCAGCGTTTGAACTGCCAGACGTCGATGATGAGGTAGAAGAGGGTAAAGAGCAGCAGGCTGAGGCCGCCGACGAAGCAGACGAAGGAACTGGACCACAGGTATTTATTGATGGGGAAGGCGAGGTTCCAGAGGGTGCCGGTGCCGATGAGGGCAATGGCGCTGGCGGCCATGAAGAGAACCTTGCGGAGAGGTTGGCTGCTCAGATAAGGCGACAGGACGAATTGGCCGGTGAGCATGCCGAGTAGAGCCGTGCCGATGGCTGGCAGGGCGCTGAGGAGGCCTTCGCTATCGCCGTAAGTGTAGCAGCAAAACTTACCGGGGAGTAAAAGACGGTCGAGGTGGCCGGTGAGGTTGCCTTGCGGGGAGTAGGGGCCAAAGTTGGGACCGAGGTCGTGGGCAGGAAAAGCGGCGAGGAGTGCCCAATAGGAGAGCAAGATGCCGCATAGCCAGAGGACGCGCGCTTTCACTGATGACGTGTTGCTGAAGATGAGCGCGGCGAACATCCAAGCCAGGCCGATGCGACCGAGGACGGAGGCGTAGCGCATGTGGGCGAAATCGAAACGGATGGCGTTGTTGTAAATGATGCCGAGCAGGACGAGCAGCAGGCCGCGGGTAATGATGTGCCGGTAGAGGGCGGGGCGGTTGGCGGAGGTGGCGTAGCGTTTGGCGAGAGAGAACGGGAAGCTGATGCCGGCGATGAAAAGGAACAGCGGGAAGATCATGTCATAGGCGTGGAAGCCGGACCAAGGGACGTGTTCGAGTTGGCCGGCCCACCACTGGAGGATCGGCCAGCCGGTGAGGGCGGCCAGGGCGGAGAAGATGCTATCGCCGCCCATGATCCAGAACATGTCGAAGCCGCGGAGGGTGTCGAGAGAGTGGAGGCGGGGCGTGGGCGGAACGGGAGGCGGAACGGTCATTGGGGTGTGGAGTGATTTTATAACAGGGGGAGAATCCTTGGGCGGAAACCAACTGTGAGAGGCAAATTAGCGTGCTTTGGCGCAGCCTTGCTTTACGCTTGCGGCTTTTCGGTCACCTCTCTTGGGCGATCCGTTCGAAACAAACAGCTTGCGCTGGTAGCTTGCGTGCATTGATCTGATGTGGAGGTGGATATGACGACCACACGTCCCGAACTCAAACATCACGTTGACCACCATGACGAGAATCACGTTCCCGAGTTCAGAGCAACGGACTACCATGTATATCCTGCTGGTGCTTTGCTACCTGCTCATGGGCGTGACGCTGTTTTCCGTTTGGGCGAAAGTAAATCTGGGCTAAGGGCTAATCGAGCGCTTCGGGTTCGATCTCGGCTGTTTCGCCGGAAGCTTTCTTTTCCCAATATTTGCGGACCCAGGCTTCCCAGCTTTTACCCGCGGCGGGGTCGCGGCCGGAGAAGGCTAAGGCGGCAATGTCGGAATAGGGAATGCTCACGCGCGGGCCGTTGGGCGGCAGAATGCGGACGAGCGAATCTTTCAACGTGCTGGCTTGGCGGCGGTCGAAAAGATAGCCTTCCACCGTGGTGCCGTCTTTGCGGGTGATGGTGATATCGCCGCGGTAATCGAACGCATTTTCCAGAGCTTGGCGCAGTTCGTCTTCGCTGGCGATGCTCGGCACGGAACCTTGCAGTTGATGATGTTCGAAACCGGGTACGACTTCCAGATCGTCAACGGCGGTATGCATGGGCTGGCTCATCAGGCTTCGGTTCCTGTTCTTGATTTGCACCAGCGGGTTATACGAATGAACGGGCTTGACCGGCTCATTGAGCAGGGCCAGCGCATCCTTATCTTCGTGCTTTTTCATGAAGCCGACCACCATTTCGTACATGCCTTTGATGGAACCGAAAGCGTAGTTCACCGCCGATGCTTCGTAGCCGCTGTGGACCATGCAGTTGGCGCACTTCGGATTGCCGGATTCGGTGCCGTATTTGGCCCATTCGGTCTCGGCAATCAATTCCTCAAACGTATCGGCGTAACCGTCTTGCAGCAGATAACAAGGCTTCTGCCAGCCGAACACGTTATAAGTAGGCATGCCCCACGGGGTGCAGGCGAAGTTGCGCTGGCCCATGAGGAATTCGTTGTAGAGAGAAGAATTGTTGAAGCGCCAGGTCGATTTGCGGTTCGACAGAATCGCCTTGAACAAGCGGCGCGAGCGGGCGCGGCCCATGAAGTGCGATTGATCGGGCGCTTTGTCATACGAATAGCCGGGCGAAAGCATCATGTCTTCCACGCCGAGGCCCATCATCTCGTCGAAAAAGCGGCGCACGCTGTTGGGGTCGGCGCCATCGAAAAGAGTGGTGTTGGTGGTGATGCGGAAGCCGCGGGCGACGGCCGCTTTGATGGCTTTGACAGCGATGTCGTAACCGCCTTCGCGGCAGACGGAGAAATCGTGGTGTTCGCGCTCGCCGTCCACGTGCACGGAAAAGCTGAGATACTTGCTGGGCTTGAAGAGATCGAGTTTTTCTTCCAGCAGCAGGGCGTTGGTGCAGAGGTAGATGTACTTCTTGCGCGCCACCAAACCATCTACAATTTCTTTGATTTGCGGGTGCATCAGCGGCTCGCCGCCGGGGATGGCCACCGTGGGCACGCCGCATTCTTCCACCGCTTTGAAGCACTCTTCCGGCGTGAGGTTGCGCTTTAAAACGTGCGCCGGATACTGAATTTTGCCGCAACCCGCGCACGCTAAATTGCAGCGGAACAGCGGTTCGAGCATCAGCACGAGCGGGTAACGTTTGCGGCCAGCGAGCTTTTGCTTAAGGACATAAGCCGCGACGGTTAACATCTGGGAAGCTGGAGCACTCATAGGGAAGGGAAGACTTCTAAGTCCTTATGATAGCAAGGTTTGGGGAACGGCGGAGTAGTTGAAAACGCTAGAGAATTACAATGCTGGCGGGTGGGCTATGCATTAAGCGGGCCATCTTCATTATCCGTATTGCTATCGCTTTCATGGGATCTCCGGCACCGCTATAAAAACTCCAAATTTCCCGTCATCCGGCAGCGCTTTTCCCTTGGACACATAGAACTTGCTAATGGCGCCGTCAAGATAAAGAGCGTTCTGGCATCCAAAAACATCGCGAAAAAGCAGTGCAAAATCCCAGAAGTTGACCGGCTCCGTTGAGATGGCGAACACCACTTTGTGAGGATTGATGATACCCACGCCGCTGCGTATAAATTTGTTGTTTGATCCGGCATGGAAAACGGAATTGATCTGGCCATCGATCACAAGCAATGGCCCGGACTGAGTGGCGGCTCTGACACTGCGACGGAGCGCCGGATACTCTTCGCTCCTGATAACGGCGGCCGTTTCCTGGGCGGAGATCACGAACACGCCGTTGGGCTTGAGGAAAAAATTTCCTTCGCCGCTGTTGAGATTGAGGGGCGCGCGCTCAACTCCGTCCTGGACAAGAAGACCGACCGGATTTAAATCTGCACGGAACATTCCACCATTTGTGGCAAAAGCAACCTTGACGCCACGCGATTGTAAATCCGCGCGCAAATTCTCAAAGGTTGCGATCTTATTCCCGCTTGAATCGAACCCATAGATACCGATGCGCGACATTTTCGTATCGACGACATACACATCCGCTGACGAACCGTTTAGGGGAACGCGCGAGAGGCCAAGCTTGAGAACCCTCTCGCTAGCGAAGCTTGACGACAAAACAACCAGTGCGCACCAAAATGTGCAATTGGTAGTCACCTTCGGCAAGTTGCGGCCCATCCTCAAACCATACATAATCTGAAGCATGCTTCGTTACTCGGTGGTATTTCTCGGCTTGTGGGCGGCTTGGGCGCAGGATGCGTCGTTTCCCTTGGAAGACGTGAAGATTTCCGGTTCGCGCGTTCCGGCGGCGGTGGTGATGGAGATCGGTGGGCTCAAATTAGGGCAGAGCATTAATAAGGCGGCCATCGAAGAGGCGTGCCAAAAACTGGGGCAGAGCGGGATTTTTGAGGGTGTGAATTACGGGTACGAGCCTGGGCCGAAAAAGGGCTATGTGGTGACGCTGGCATTGACTGATCCGCAGAAGCTGATGGACGCCTCCATTGACGTGGCCGGGCGTCGATGACAAAGCACTTTGGGCTTTTATTGAGAGCCAATTTCCCGCCTTTCACCACCGCGTGCCCGAATCGGATGAGGCCGACCAATATTTAGCACGCCTGCTGGAACGGAAATTAGGGGAAACGTTGCATGGCGAAAAATTAGCCATTCGCCTGGAGCGCGATGTGCGCGGCCGGGCAGATCATTTCCTTTCAGCCGGAGCATCTACCGCGCATTGGGTCGATGAAGTTCACAGGGGCGACGCTGGTTCCGGCGGACGATTTGAACCAACTCATGCAGAAGCTGCTCGGCAACGACGGTTATATGGACCGGCATTTTCGGCAAGTGGTGGAAGAAGCGGTGCGGCAGGAGTATTGGCGTCACGGCCTGTCTCAAGGTGCAATTTCCCAGCATTCAGACGCAATTTGTGAATCCCGCAACGGTGAACGTCACCACCACCATCGTCGAGGGGCCGCAGTACAAACTGGCGGATGTGCAATTGATCGGCGATGAACTGCCGGCCGACGCCATGCTGGCGGCGGCGAAGTTCAAAAAAGGCGAAGTGGCTAACTGGACCGAGATTCAGCAGGGCATTTGGCGATCGGAGGTTCCTGTCAAACGGCTGGGTTATATGGATGCTGTCGCCCAACCGGAGCGAGTGTTGGACGATGCCAGCCAAACGCTTCTGCTTAGACTGTCGATCCGCAAAGGAGCGCTTTACCACTTCGGGCAGGTGACGTTTTCCGGCTGAGCCCGGAACTGGAGGCAAAAGCACTGAAATTATGGAAGATGCAAAGCGGAGATCCTTTTGACCTTATGTATTGGACCGACTTCTTGAAGGCTTTTTCAAAGGTTACCGATTTAAGGGCGTTCAAGAACATTACAGACAAGGTGGAGCCAGGCGTGGGTGACCATGTGAAGAATATGAAAGTGTCGTTTCTGGACAAGTAGTCCGCTGCGGACTACCCGATTTGCTTCCGTAGAATCGTTCGGCGCACACTAGGTCGTGGAGGCAGTGTTGGCCGATGCATAGACAGGGAAGCGTGATCGTTTTGTTGGGCCCCCCCGGTGCAGGGAAGGGCACGCAAGCGGAGCGTTTGTCGTCGGCATTGGGCATCCCTCTATTTCAACCGGTGAAATGTTGCGGCAGGAGTGCCGTTCTGGTTCTGCCCTGGGCTTGCAAGTTCAGGGGCTTTTGGAAAGCGGCCAGCTTGTGAAAGATGAGTTGATCCAGGAAGTGGTGGGGCGACGGTTGAAGGATGCCGATTGTGCGCATGGCTGCATTTTGGACGGCTTTCCGAGAACAGCGGCACAGGCGCGTTTTCTGGATCGGTATTTGGCTGGAAGTGCGTTCATGGCGCCAATCGTTTTTGATTTAGCGATCACCGCGCAAATCTTGATTGACCGTTTGGGTTCGCGCCGGCAGTGCCCGAACTGCGCGCGCACCTATCAAGTCACCCCGGGCGCTGCTCAGCTTTGTCCGCACGATAGCGCTGAGTTGATCATTCGTAATGACGATCAACCGGCTACCATTCGGAGGCGACTCGCCATCTACGCCGAAAACACCAGCGAGATTGTGCGGTTTTACCAGAACCGAGGCTACCACCGCATTGACGCATCGCAGCCGGTGGAGAAGGTTACGCAACGTCTTTTAAGGCTGCTGGGTGAGACGACGCCAGAGGCATCGGACGATTTGGTTCGTCCTGTTTTGGCCGCGCAGCAGTTGTACGCGTAGGACTGTGGCTCTAGTTCTTTCAGTCTAATTAAGCATAACTTCCGTAACGGGTCGGGCAGCCGAAGTGGGCCGATTATGCCTATTCCGGTCACTTTTACCGGGATACTACCTCTCGATCATGAGGTACTAGGTACTAACCCGAGCCGTACTAAGGACTTTAAACCTGTAGTACTGGCTACCTGGCACCTTTTGCCCTTTCGATCCATAGCGTAGGCGCGCCAAAAGTCGTAATCTGAAGAAGAACTTAGACGAATTCTGAGAAATGCGTTACACAATCTTCGAAACGTTTAATGCTTCAGATGATTCTGTAATACCGGAGCCGAACCTTATGCCCGAACCCGTCAGAGTAGAAACACCGCGAGCCACCACCGCCCCGTTGGTTCGATCAGCAATGGAACGGGGTGACCGCCAGTTCAGTATCAAGAGGACCAAGTCCGAAGTGGGCTATGTTTATTGGATACTGGAGGGCTACGGTAAGCACAAATGCTTTGTGCTGTGCGATACGTGGGAAGAGGCGATGGAGCAGGCAAAGACCCGGTTGGACTCCGAAAAAGAGGATAGCCAGGAGTTCCTCTTCGCCGACGGCCTTTAGTGGTGGTCGTCGCTGCTAGTACTGTGGCGCGGTCTTCTCATTAGATTTCTCGCACCTCTTCTGCAACGAAACATCCCCCTTTGATACTATTCCTTCGTGGTTATCGTCTAGGAATACGGTGACCAGTTTGGGAGTGTCTCTCCAGGGAGTTGTTCCGTGAAGAACTTTTTTGCAATCACTTTGTGTTTGGGCCTTGCTGCGTTATCGGCCTTTTGTCAGTCTGACGCTACCACCGCCACTCTAAAAGGGAATGTGGTTGACCCCACAGGTGCGGCGGTTGCCGCAGCTTCATTGACCCTCTCGAACGCCGCGAAGGGCACCGATTTCAGAGCACAATCTCTAGCCGACGGCAGCTATAACATTCCGCTCTTGCCACCTGGCGATTACGAACTGTTGGTGGAAGCGAAGGGTTTTGAGAAGACGCAAGTCAAAGGTTTGCACCTCACGGTCGGGCAGGTGCTCCCATACGATGTCCATTTAACGCTAGGTTCGGTAGACGCAAGAGTGGATGTAACAGCCGAAGTGCCCACGATTCAAACCGAGCAAGCGCAACAAGCTAACACGGTGGGCCAGCAAGTGATTGAAGGACTGCCGAATGTGGGCCGGAATTTCGCGCAGTCGCTTTTCACGCTGCCCGGTGTTTCGAGTTCCGAAGCGCCGCGCACGCAGAACGCGGCGGCGTTCACCGGCTTCGTGAGTAGTGGGTTTTCCATTGGCGGCAGTAATGGGCGCAACAATCTAGTGACCATTGATGGCGGCGAAAACGAATTTGGCGATGGATCGCTGCGGACGCCGAATATCAGCCAGGAATCAGTTCAGGAATTTCAGATGAACCGCAGTTCGTTCGCGGCGGAGTTCGGTTTCACGGCCGGCACGGCGCTGAATGTGGTGACGAAGAGCGGCGGCAACGATTTTCATGGCAGCCTTTACACCTACTTCCTGGATGAACACACCGAGGCGCGCAATTACTTCGACATCTTTCCCGGCAAGGCTTATGAACAGCATATTTTTCCTGGCTTCGCGTTGGGCGGTCCACTTGTGAAGAACAAGCTATTCTTTTTCACCAACTACGAATACCGGCGCATCAACACGCCGCAGTTCCGCGATTATGTGAATACGCCCGAAGCGCAGGGCATCAATGCCAATAGCGCCCAACTGAATTATGTGAATGGCTTGCTGGCGTCGGGTAATCCGTTTTTGGAGGGTTTCGCCGCGCAGGTCAAGCCGCTGCTCACGCCAACAAATATTCCCTATGTGGCGGCGTTGTTGAATCAGAATACGGGTGTCTTTGACGATGTGTTCGCCAGCCACGATTGGGTGCTCCGGATGGATTACCAGCCCGACGCGAACGACACGTTTACCGCGCGGTTTTCTATCGAGCGCTTCAAATACACGAACATTGGCGCTTCAAGCGTGACCGCGCCGAGCGATGCGGGGAGCACACAGCGCAACGATGCGGCCATTCTGGCTACCTGGAACCACATTGTTTCTTCAACGCTGGTAAATACGGCGCGTGTGCAGGTTGTGCCGAGCAATACTTCGAGCCTGAACGGGTTCAATCCAAATGGCGCAGAGCTTTCGCTTGGCAGTTTAGGCGTGTTTGATAACTACTTTGGTTCGCCGTTTAATCTAACGCAGCGACGCTTTCAGTTTGAAGACAGCGTTTCCTGGATTAAGGGCAACCATAACGTCAAGTTTGGTATTTCTTACCGCCCGGTTCATTACAATGTGACCAACAATTTGTGGTACGGCGGCGAGTTCGATTTCTTTGATGGCGCGGTGCCGCTAATTAGCTTGGTGCAGGGTCCTTACGCGTCGCAAATCCAAACAGCGCTGGTGACGTACAACCTCACGAACGGCCTACCTGCCACGGGCGATCCGCTGACAAATCTAAGCGCGTTGCAGTCTTTTGCGGTGGGTGTTCCGGTGGCCTACCGGCAGGGTTTTGGGAATGCCAATTGGCAGAGCTGGGCCAACTATGTCGGCATGTATGCGCAGGATTCCTGGAAAGCGGCGCATGGTTTGACCATTGATTACGGTTTGCGGTATGACTATGATGCCGAGCCCGCGCCGGTGCCGCACAACGGCTATTTCTCGCCGCGGCTTGGGCATTGCCTGGGACGCTACGCACGATGGCAAGACGGTGGTGCGTGCCGGCAGCGGCATCTTTGTCTCGCCCGTTTATTTCCAGGTTCCGTATCTTACGAACCTGCTGAACGATAGTGGCAAATACATCAACCAGATTGCGACAGCAATTGAGTTCGACCAATACGACCGTGGCGCAGTTGTTCGGTTTAGGTTTGCAGGAAGGGAAGTTGCCGTTCGGAACAATCGGCACTCCGGAGCTTTCGCTCTTTGGCATTACGCCCGGGCCGGGGCAGAACGGCGCGCGTTATTTTCAATCTGGCGCCGAACTACAAGAACAACTATTCGGTGCAGGCGAGCTTGAGTATCGCGCGCGAGATAGCGCATAATCTTTCGCTGGAAGTTAGGCTACCTGATGTACCGCGGCGTGCATCTTCAGATGTCGCAGGAAACGAACTACCATGAGACGGGAGCCCCTGCGGATTCAGGAGCGGCGTACGGTCCGGAGTATGCGCCGAACAATCCCAGTATTATTCAGCAAGAACACGTATTCATCCATCGGGAACTCTACTTATAACGGTTTGACAGCGTCTCTGACGAAGCGCTATTCAGCAAATTTTCAGTTTTCGGCTAACTACACTTACAGCCGTTCGATTGACGATGTGACGGATTTCAATTCGCAGTTCGCTTCGTTCACGCCCACGCGCTTGTATTTGGAGCGCGGATTATCGGCTTTCAATATCAAGAACAATTTTGTTGCGACGGCCGTTTATACGACCAAGGGGCCGCGCTGGATTTCGGGCTTCTTGCTTTCGCCCATCGTGACTGCGCGCAGCGGCATCCCGTTCAGCGTAACGGTTCCGGGCGCAAGCAATGGTACGGAAGGCCACTCGCTCTACGCGCGGCCGATTTACATTCCGCGCGATAGCGGTATCGGACCGGCATTTTATAGCTTCGATATGCGCCTTTCGAAGGCGTTCATTTTGAAGCCTGATACCGTGCGACGGCTGGAAGTGAGTGTGGAAGGGACGAATTTGTTGAACCACACAAACTTCCTAAGCGTGAATAACACGTTCACTTTGGGCGACCCGCGCTTGAACAGCGGTCCGTTCGATTTTACTGGAAATAAATCGCTGTCCTCAGGCGAGACGCTGGGCTTTACTTCGGCGAGTAATGCGCGGCAGTTTCAGTTCGGGTTGAAGTTCGGGTTCTAAGCAAGATTAGCGGGAGGCTGCCAGCCTCCCGCCATTAATCGACTCTGCTCATGGGAAGCTCGTCTGGTCGCGACTCTTCATCGTTCTTAGGCTTTTCATCCATCAGCGGAGCGCCGCTTCTGAGATAACTGCCGCCGCCCGAGCGGGCTTGGCACCCATCGCAGAAATCACTGCCGACCAATGCTTCACTGTTCTTACATCTGAGACACAGAGCCATAACATTACTCCTTTTGTGGATCCACTTTCAACTAAGGGGAGGCACGGTTGCCTTCTGTTCCGTAAACGAAGATTGACAAAGCGAGCAGTGCAAAAACCAAAGCAATGGCTACCAGCAGCAGCCATTGTGCGGCCTTCAAGAACGCCGCTTTTCCATCAATCGCCTGCCGCTGGCTCACAATTCCTTCATTCCAGATCCTCGCCTGCTCGCGCAGATTATTTTCCTGCATTGTTGGCGTTAGCCCGGCATTTAACTTCAAATCTACGTTTTCGAGCAATCTGGATGGGTCTGGAGGCATGTTCATCTCTCGCACCCAAAGCGTCTTTGCACCCGCGACTACGCTGAGCAACATACAAAGAATCGCCGCGCCCAGCAGCACAAACCCGAACCATCCGAGAAGGCTCCAAAAATCCGCCAGCGCGTCCTTGCGCAGAAAAGAGAAAGCCGCAGCGAGGAAAATGCCGGCCAGGACGATGGCTTTCTGCGCCTTATCCTCCAGCAACGCGAGAATCCGGCCATTCTCTTTATATATGTCGGTCGAAGCCGTCAGTACTTGCGACAAAATCGCCAGGCGTGGATCTGAGTTTGCCAAACAGCTCGATTTTATATCAGATTGGCGCGGATTGGGGTCTACGCCTCTTCCGGCGTCAGCGCCTATTTTTTGGATGATGGCGCATGGCCTTGTGAATGGCCTTCCATTTCTGCTTCTCCGCCAGCATGACTTGCGTATCGTTGGAACGCTGCTGATATCTCAACTCCCGCGCTAGTTTCTGATAACCTTCCCAGCGTGCCGGGTCTAAAACGCCGGCTGCGAGCGCGGTTTGTACAGCGCACTTTGGTTCGGCGTGGTGCGTGCAATCGGCGAAATGGCAGTTCTGAGCCAGCGCAGTGATTTCGGCGAAAACATCATCGAGAGACTCTTCACTCGCCCAGAGTTGCAGCTCGCGCATGCCGGGGTTGTCAATCAGTGCGCCGCCATCGGGCAGCGGAATCAGCATACGGCTCGTGGTGGTGTGTCGGCCTCGCGAATCGTATTCGCGGACGGCAGCCGTCGCCTGTTTGTTTTCCCCAATCAACGCGTTCGCGATCGTCGATTTGCCGGCGCCGGAAGAGCCGAGCAGGGCAACGGTCTTATCCTTTATGAGCGGCAAGAGCGCCGCGACCGATTCGCAAGCGCTCAGCAGCAAGACCGCGGGTGCAATGGCGCGAACTTCCGCTGCCCGTTCTTCCCGTTCGGCGCATAGGTCTGACTTATTCAGCACGACGAGAGCATCAGCGCCACTTTCCTGCGTCAGCACAAGATACCGTTCCAGACGCCGCAGATTATAGTCATGATCCAGCCCGCAGACAATCACGGCCAAGTCAATATTGGCCGCGATCACTTGTTCGCGCTTTGCCGTACCGGCGGCCCTGCGCGAAAATTGCGTGCGGCGGGGCAGAACTTCTTCAATCAGCGCTAAGGTTTGATCCACTTTGCGAGCTGCTACCCAATCGCCAACCGCGGGTAGGGTATCGTCAAAACGCAGGCGCCCGGTAGGCAACGCGTCGTGGAGGCCGTCTTCCAGGAAAACGCTATATTGTTCGTGCGATGCGAAGCAGATGCGGCCAAGCTGCAGGCCTTGCTGGGCATAAGGATGGAAGAGATGGCGCAGTTGTTCACCGGCGCCGATGTTTTCTAAGAACACTTGTTTCTAGCTCCGTGCAGACACACTTCAAGTAATTGGTTGGAAGAGAGTCGACTTGGGAGGCGCAACTCGCGCCTTAGCTAGGCAAGCATAGGCAGACATAACCACTGTAGCCGAAATAGGCGTAAAAAGAAAATCCGGGAGAAGCACGCGAATGCTCCCTCCCGGATTTGTTTACTTCAGCGATGAAACTGTCTTAGTAACGGTAATGTTCCGGCTTGTACGGCCCTTCGACCGCCACGCCCAGATAATCGGCCTGCTTCGGCGTCAGCGTCGTCAACTTCACGCCGATCTTTTCCAAGTGCAAGCGCGCCACTTCTTCGTCCAACTTCTTAGGCAGCGTATAAACGCCAACCTTGTATTTGTCTTTGTTCGCCCACAGATCCAACTGCGCCAGCGTTTGGTTGGCAAAGCTGTTGCTCATCACGAAGCTCGGGTGACCTGTCGCGCAACCCAAGTTGACCAATCGCCCTTCGGCCAACATGTAAATGCTGTTGCCCGCCGGGAAGGTGTACATATCCACTTGCGGTTTGATATTCGTGCGCTTCACACCAGCGGCAGCGTTCAGCCGGTCGATCTGAATTTCGTTATCGAAGTGGCCGATGTTGCAAACAATCGCCTGATCTTTCATGTGCTGCATGTGTTCGAGCGTGATGATATCCACGTTGCCTGTGGTGGTGACATAGATATCGCCGCGGCCGAGCGTGTCTTCAATCGTCGTCACTTCGAAGCCTTCCATCGCAGCCTGCAACGCGTTGATCGGATCGATTTCGGTCACGATAATGCGCGCGCCCATGCCCTTCAGCGAATGAGCCGAACCTTTACCGACATCGCCATAACCGCAGATCACAGCCACTTTACCGGCCATCATCACGTCGGTCGCGCGCTTGATGCCATCGGCCAAAGATTCGCGGCAGCCATAAAGGTTATCGAACTTAGACTTAGTAACGGAATCGTTGACGTTGATGGCGGGGACGAGCAGCTTGCCCTGCTCCTGCATCTTGTAGAGGCGGTGAACGCCGGTGGTGGTCTCTTCGGAAACGCCGCGCCATTCCTTCGCCAGCTTTGTCCAGCGCTTCGGATCTTCGGCATGCACTTTCTTCAGCAGGTCTTTGATGACCTTCTCTTCGTGGCTGCCAGACGGAGTGTTCACCCAATCGCTGCCCGCTTCAGCTCCACACCTTTATGAATGAGCAGCGTCACATCGCCGCCATCGTCCACAACCAACTGCGGACCAAGGCCGTTCGGATGGCTGACGGCTTGATACGTACACCACCAATATTCTTCCAGCGTCTCGCCCTTCCAGGCAAACACGGGAACGCCAGCGGCGGCAATGGCGGCGGCTGCGTGATCCTGCGTGGAGAAAATGTTACAGCTCGCCCAACGCACGTCGGCGCCCAAATCCACCAGCGTCTCAATCAAGACGGCGGTCTGGATGGTCATGTGCAATGACCCGGTGACGCGGACGCCCTTCAGCGGCTTGCTGGCCGCATACTTTTTGCGGATCGACATCAAGCCCGGCATTTCATGCTCGGCGATGGAAATTTCTTTACGGCCCCAATCGGCCTGCGCCATGTCGGCGACTTTGTATTCAGTGGTGGTGAGAGTGGTGGAACCCATTCAATTTGACCTCGTAGTAGATTATATCAAAGAATCTTGATATGTTGATGGATAAGTAATGGCTCTGAGTCTAAAATCTTTTCGCTTGCTGGGCGATCCCGCCCGCGTCCGCTTGCTGCTGCTTCTGGAGAAGGAAGAATTGTCGGTGGCGGAGCTGCAGGAAATTCTTGCCCGTGGACAAAGTCAGATTTCTACGCATTTATCTCAGTTAAAACAAGCGGGATTAGTGGAAGACCGCCGCGAGGGGAAGAATATTTTCTATCGTCTGCATTCTGCGGGCATGAGCGACTTGATGAACGTGTTGCGGCAAGCGGTGGCCGATATTCCAGAGGCGGAGCAAGATAGAGCCGCCCTCAAATTAGTTATCGGCAAACGACGCGACAAAATGCGCAGCTATTTCGATTCGCTAGCGGGAAAATTCGGCCGCGCGTACCTGCCGGGCCGATCTTGGGAAGGCTTGGCGGAAGTGTTGCTGCGCCTTATGCCCCTATGGTGATTGCGGATTTGGGGGCAGGGGAGGGCACGTTTTCGCAATTGCTCGCTCTGCGCGCCAAGCACGTCATCGCCATTGATAATTCTGAAAAGATGGTGGAGTTCGGGCGCACCTTGGCGCAAACGCACGGTTTGAAGAACCTTGAATTTCGCCTGGGCGATCTGGAAGCCCTGCCGCTTGACGCAGGCACCGTAGATCTGGCCTTTTTCAGCCAATCGCTGCATCATGCCCTTCATCCGGTGAAGGCCGTGGAAGAAGCGTTTCGCATTGTTAAGCCCGGCGGCCGCATTGTCATTTTGGATTTGTTGCGCCATCAGTTTGAAGAAGCGCGCGAAATGTATGCCGACGTTTGGCTGGGCTTTACTGAATTGGAGTTGCGGAATTTTTTGAAGAAGGGCGGCTTTAGAAACGTGCAGACCGCCATTGTGCATCGCGAAACCGAGCCGCCACACTTCGCCACAGTCTCGGCATTAGGTGATAAGGCGGCTTAAATCCTACCAAATGCGTTGCACGCCATAACGGTCAAAAATTTCCTCGTTGCTCACAATTGGTAGATTCTCCGCTTGAGATTGTGCAATCAACATTCGGTCAAAGGGATCGCGGTGAGGTCCGGGTAACTGACCCGCGCGCTGTGCGTGTTGGACGCTGACGGCCAGTTCTAGAAATCCCATTTTCCTCACGTTCTCCGCAAATTCGGCGGCAAAAGATTCCGCCTCGGGAAGCTTGCCGGTGCGCACCTTTGTTGTAACCTCCCAAGCAGAGGCCGCGCTCACATAAATATCAGTCGCAAACGATTCTAAGAGCGTGCGTGCTTTTCGTGACAGCATTGTTTCATCTGTCGCCGACCAAAGGAGTGTGTGAGTATCCAGAAGCACGCGCATGCTTACTCCCAGCCATCAAGTTCATCCGCGGGTAGTGGTTCAAAGAAACCGGGCCCGACCTTAAACTGGCCCTTGAACATTCCCAGTTTGCGCTTCTTCAGAGGTTTGTCAACCGGAACTAATCGCACCACCGGTCGATTCCCGCGCGCGATGATCACCTCTTCACCTCGCTCCGCCCTTGCGATCAGGCGCGAGAGATTCGTCTTCGCCTCGTGAATCGTCGTAACCTTCGCTGTCATAGCTAACTCTATATTAGCTAACTATTCGTTGCGGTCACGGCTCTAAGGAGGATCTACGACCAGTTCGATCCTAGTTCTCCGCACGTCACGCCTCATTTTTCCCCAAACGCTTCAAAATATTTATCTAGGATTGATCCAGTCCTATATCCTTCAGCTTGATGCATCACCGTGTTTTACTCATCACCCTCGGCCTTGCCACAGGGGCAATTCCGCCTCTCCGTGCCGCCGAAAGTCCCTATTTTGTTACATATACCCACCAACTGGAGGAACAGGGCAATCTCGATCTGGAAACGCGCAGCGCCACGGCCAAGCCGGCTGGCAGCGACCGGTTCTTCGCCACCGCCCTCGAATTTGAATACGGCGTCTTTGGCTGGTGGACCACCGAGTTTTATCTAGATGGCCAAGTTACCGCCGGACAAAGCACCCTGTTTACGGGCGACCGCTGGGAAAACCGCTTCCGCCTTACCAAAGAGGAACACCGAGTCACCCCAGTCCTATATCTGGAATTCGAAAACACCAATGGCGCAGACAAGACCCTGCTTGAAGTGGTGGGCCACGATTCGAAAGACGACGTCGCCGCACCAAACGACGTAGCCCGCGCCGAAAAGCAGCGAGAGATGGAAGGGAAGATCCTGTTGGGAAGCAACTGGCGCGGCTGGAATTTTTCAGAGAACATCATCGTCGAGAAAAATCTGGCGCACGAGCCTTGGGAGTTTGGCTACGCCGCCGGCGTGAGCCGTCCGTTCGCACTCGCCGCGCGGCCCAATCGCTGCAATTGGTGTCCTGAAAATTTCAGCGCTGGCTTGGAAGCGTACGGAGGGCTGGGCGACACGCATAGTCTAACGCTCACCGATACCTCCCATTACCTTGCGCCCACTTTTCAGTGGACCTCCGCCAGCGGCCTCACGCTCAAAGTATCGCCGTCATTCGGAGTGACGTCGTCGAGCATCCCAGTGCTCTGGCGCTTCGGGGTCTCTTACGAATTCGCACAGTTTGCCCGAAGGTGGCGTCAACAATGAAAAAGATTTTCTTCGCGCTCTCACTCATGGCCATTCCGGCAGCGCCTCAATCGCTGCTTCAGAAAGCTAGTCAGAAAGCCGCGGTTCCTTTGGCGAATCCCTACAACGGCGATGCGAACGCCGTCCGCGCGGGTCAAAAGCTATTTGCCAACGAATGCGCCGGTTGCCATGGCGCCGAGGGCAAAGGCCGGGGCCGCCCGCGAACGCCTGTCCTTGCTTCCCCTACGGTTCGTGAAGCTTCGCCCGCAGCGCTGTTCTGGATTCTGCGCAACGGTTCCAGCACTCACCGAATGCCATCGTTCTCAAGCTTGCCCGACGAACAGCGCTGGCAAATCATTGCTTACCTGCAACGCTCCGCACAATGAGCGCACTTATTTGGAGGGATTCACTATGTTCATCAATTCGTTTCTACGCGCCTCGGCGCTGCTCGTATCATGCTTGGCGTCCACCATTCTTTCGGGCGCCGATCTGAAAGAGCCCATCACTCTGGCCAGTTCCAACGGGTTTCTGGACATCCTGATGATCGCCCAGGCCGCGCCCGTCAACACGCTTCCGAACAATCCCACCGGCTGGGTTTTCGAAATTTGTAGACGCCCTTTGGATAACAGCAATGTTTGTCCGCCGGTGGCGAATGCGCCGAACTATTACGGCGGCACGCGCCTGCAACTGGAACGCGGCGATCTATTGAAAGTTCGTTTGGTCAACCGATTGCCGCTGGCGCTCGATAGCGAACATGCCTCCGAACCGGGCCGTGAATTCTTGACGCTCAATCCCATCAACATCCACACACACGGCATGCTCGTTTCACCGCACGGGCCCACTGCCGCCGACCCCACTTACGGTGACAACGTTTTCGTCTTGACCTTTAACTCCGCCAACGGAAAACCGGTGCTGAGTCCGCACATGCACGCCGACGTTCGTTACGACGTCACCGATTATTCCATTCGTATTCCCGCCAATCACCCCGCAGGCCTCTTCTGGTTTCATCCACATGCCCACGGCTTAGCGCTTAACCAAGTCAGCGCGGGCCTGTCTGGAATTATCACTGTTGGCCATGTGGCCGATTACGTTTGTAAAAATCCCGCCTGCGCCGCCCAGCTGCCCAGCATAGGCGTTCGCCATATCATCTTGAAGGACACGCAGATTCTCCCCGATGGTACGCTGCAATCGCAAGAAGATCCTGACTTTGGCCCGCCGGATGGCGATAGTGACGATCCACGTCAAGGCCGCGTTCCGGGCCAGGACACTACACCGGATGGCGGTCCCAATTACACGAACGGCAATTGGTTTTTTACGTTAAACGGTCAGGTGTATCCGACGATTCCGATGACTTCGGTGGGAGGCGAAATCTGGCGCATCACGAACACCTCCGGCAGTGCCACTTACGATCTGAATCTGTTTAATCCCGCGCAGAATCGTAACATGATTATGCAGGTGATTTCATCCGACGGCGTGAGCATTAGTCCCGCGGCGGATATGACCCTTGGAGAGATGACACAGATGGGCGGCGCTAAGTTTAAGCCCGAGGCTTGCCCGGCCGCCGCGCGTTTTCTCATCCCGCAGGCGCAGGCTTCCTTGTGTACGCGTAATTTGCTGCTCATGCCCAGTTCGCGTGTGGAAATATGGGTCACGTACCGTGACGCCAGCGATCTGCCGTCAACGCCGCGTAAAAATGCTTATGCTGTTTTTCGCACCGCCGGTTTTCAGACCGGACCCAGCGGCGATTCTTGGCCTGCGGTCAATCTCGCTCAAGTAAACTTTCTAAGCCCGTCTTCGCTGAATTCGCTGGCGCTTCTCGGCATTAGCGGCGAAGCGAGTAGTGTCAGTAATCCAAAAGTGATTGCTTCTCAGCTATCGGGGCAAAATAAGGCGGCCGTTCCCGGCCCTGCTTCGTGCAAAGCTCTGCCCCCAGGGCACACGCGCCGCATTTTCTACGCTGTCCCCACCACAGATTTGGATGCGTTCGGCCTGGCTTATGAAGAACTAGACGAAAAGGGCAACGTTGTCGGCACGCCCGCTACCGATGTGACACCGTTCAACCCAATGAACGATACCATCTGCCTGCCGCTTGGTCCCGGCAACACCCCCGTGATGGAACGCTGGCAGTTGATCAACGTAGCCACTGAAGACCACAACTTTCACATACATCAAACGAAATTCCGCGTGCTCACGCAGGACGAATTGGCCGGAACAATTCTGCCCAATTCCAATCGCGGCCGCGGGATCGAATTCGATAATATTCCACTGCAACACGCCGATGGAGTTTGCGGCAATAACCCCGGTGTCGATCTAAGCAATCCAATCTCCGATTGGCGCGCCGGCCTATGCCACGCCCATCCTATTACCGTCGAGATTCCGTTCGCCGTCGCAGGGAAGTTCGTCTACCATTGCCATATTCTTGAGCACGAAGACGGCGGCATGATGGCGGTCATTCAAGTAGTGCCGTCTACAAGATAGCCGTCCCGCTAAAAGGGGCGCAAGCGCAGTCGATCCAAGAGGCGCGCTACCTTTGTTCTACGTGTTGGACGGGTGACCGATCGTTGTAGAATCTAAAAAGTTAGATAAGGCGCACCTGGCAAAACGCCGAGAACGGAGATGCAACTGGCCCACCCCACCAGCCGAGCCTGCTCAGGCAGCGTTTTAGCAGTCCTCGCAGCGTTTTTGCTTTCCCCGCTTCATCATTCGCTCGGCCAAGACTCGCAACCAAACCAGTTAGACCGCGGTGTCAAGGTGAATCCAAGCGCCGCTTCCTCAGTGGCGCTTCCAGCCATCCGCCACGATTATGCGCTTTTATTCGCAACCAACGAATACGAAAGCTGGCCGCCTCTCATCAACCCCGTCCCCGATGCGCAAGCAATCGCCAAGGAGTTAACAGATAACTATGCGTTTCAAACCGAGACCGTAGAGAACCCCACGCGTGAGCGGATTTTCCGCAAACTCCGCGAATACAGTCAAAAGCCTTTCGGCGATGCCGATCAGCTCTTTATTTTCTTCGCCGGCCACGGTCTCTATGACGATGTCTTCAAACAAGGCTATATCGTCGCTAAAGACTCCAAAATGGACGACGAAACCCGAGGATCTTACGCTTCCTATGACGACTTGCGAACCATCGTCAATGCGATGAAAGCCAAGCACATCTTTTTGGTGATGGACGCGTGCTATTCGGGCACCTTTGACCATCGCATTGGCGATGCCACTTCGCGCGGCACAGAGAACTACGCCAATTTCTCGCTGGCTGATCTGATGGCGAATAAGTTCGCTCTTCCCACTCGAAAGTTCCTGACCTCGGGCGGAAAGAACTATGTGCCGGACGGCGAACCGAATCACCATTCGCCTTTCGCCGCTCACTTGTTGGAGACCTTACGGACGTATGGAGGGGATCAAGGCTATTTGACGTTCGCCGCGATTTTGTCCGGCGTGGAAAAAACCAACCCTGAGCCGCACTGGGGCGAATTCGGAAACAACGAGGCAGGCAGCGAGTTCCTCTTTATATCGAAACGTCTGCAAGCCAAGAAACCGGATACTGGCTCCACAACATCGACCGCCAATCGCAGTGACAGCGCGGCCAACGCGAGCATTCCTGAAGTGCAGTCAGCCAACGCCCGCCCGGTCATCGCCATCATCGGCTTCAAGAATCTACTAGGCAAGTCTGAAGACGCTTGGCTCTCCGCCGCCCTGCCCGAATATCTCACCACCGAAATCGGCGGCCATGAGCGAGTCCGCGTTATCTCCACCGACTTGGTGGCAAGCGCCAAAACCGAATTAGGCCTTGCCGATTCGTCTGGTCTGAGTCCTGAAGTTCTAACCAAGCTTCACGAACGTTTGGGCGCCGATTACTTTGTAAGCGGCTCGTACTCGCATCTCGGAGCTAAGCTGCGCATTGACTTCCGCATGCAAAGCGGAGCGAATCGCGATATCGCCAGCGGTTTTGCCGAATCCGAATCAGATGGCGATCTCACGAATCTCGTCAAACGGCCGGCCGCGGTTTTCGATGAAAAGCTGGTGGCCGCTTCTAGCGCGGCGCCCGCGACTGCAATCACCGCTTCCTCGCTGCCCACCCGGGCCGATGCAGCCCGTCTCTTCGCAGAGGGACTATCCAGGCTCAGAGCGTATGACCTGCTTAAGGCGCGCGACTTACTCGAAAGAGCCGTCGCCTCAGAGCCAAAGTCGGCAGACGCTCACAGCCTTCTCTCCCGCGCCTGGGCCGAGTTAGGCTACGACGCCAAAGCCCGCCAGGAAGCGGCCAATGCGACAGAGTTAGCCAGCAACCTTTCTCCGGAAAACAAACTCCTGATCGAAGGCAACTACCGCGCGCTCAATTCCGAATGGGCCCGCGCCGCCGAAATCTACCGCTCCCTTTGGACACTTCATCCCGACGAGCCTGAGTATCCGCTCCAACTGATCGATACCCAAATCTCTGCCGGCAAGCCTCAAGATGCCTTTGCCATTATTGAAAAACTGCGCGCTTCCTCTGCGCGAGTCGCGGCCGACCCCCGCTTTGATCTGGCTGAAGCCGTTGCTGCGATGCATACCGCCGACGCAAAACGCCAACTTGAAGCATCAAGTCGCGGCGCTGAAGCCGCAAGCAAGCAGGGCTCTCGCTTGCTTTCTGCGGAAATTCTCTGGCAAAAGTGCAGCGCGCTGCTCACACTGGGCGATCCTCAAAAAGCGGAAGAAGCCTGCGCCGGAGCCAATCAGGCGTCCGACCTGTCTGGCGGCCAAAAGCTCAAAGCTCGCAGTCTCTCAGTCCTGGCAAATGTCTTGGAAATGGAAGGCAAGAACTCAGAAGCATTGGAACTCCGCGAACAGGCTTTACGAATTGCCACGGAGATCGGATCGCGCAAGGACATGATCGGCGCATTGCTCAACTTAGCTAGATCGCAGTTGCAACAAGGTCAGGATGAAGAAGCGAAAAGTAACTACGAGAAAGGCATAACAATCGCCCGGGAAATCGGCGATGATGCGCAACTCAGCAGTCTACAGGCATCTCTCGGAGTTGCTTATCAATCCGGAGGAAGTTACCGCAAAGCGCGCGAACTCTACCAAAGTTCGTTGGAAGCAGCCCAGAAAGTGGGCGATAAGAAAGATGCCGCCATTGCTCTCTCCAATCTAGCTCTCGTGCAGTTCCAGCTAGGGGATCTGGCTGCCGCCGAAAAGTCTGTGCGGCAGGCGATCGACTTCTCCGAAGCCAACCAGATAGCCGACATGCGCGCGACGTCCATAGGTTCGCTCGGAGATATCTTCCTTGCGCAAGGTCGCACGGCGGATGCGGAAAAGGCCTATAAGCAGTCTATTGAACTATTCACCCAATTGCAAGACCAATCAAATATCGCCGGGGCCCAACTTTCTCTGGCGTTTCTCTATCTTGAAAAGGGCGATCCCAATGAGGCAAGAAAGTGGGGCCAGCAAGCCGCCGAAGAATTTGCGCGCGAAAAAGCTGTAGACATGGAGGCCAATTCGCGCGATTGCCTGGCCCAAGCTTTGCTCGCGCTCCATAACGCTACCGCCGCTCAAGAAGAAGTGGAAAAGGCGAAGACTTTAGCCCCTCAAGATCGCCCAATACGCCTGAGTCTGGAAACTACTGAGGCTCGCGTCATGGCTAGCCTCGGCAAGTTAGCTGAGGCTCGACAAGAACTAACTGAGGCGAATAATGAGGCGTTAAAATTGGGCTTAATCGGGACCCAGTTGGAGATTCGCCTTGCTCAAGTTGAGCTAACTAAAAGTCGCGATCCGGAAGCTTTATCCACGCTTCGCGAGGATGCGCGCAAGAATGGGTTCCTACTTCTGGCTAAAAAGACCGAGCTTCTAAATCGCGAACGTTAAGGCGGGGGCTAAACCCAGGCAAGTCTTCATAACTGCAATGTACTGAGCCCCGCTTATCTTTTTATTGGTGGGAGCGAAGAACAGTCTCTGCACTGATGAAACGGATTCACACCATGATGAGGAGCAATAAGAGATCCGCGGCGAGAAGCCACCTCGGCTCTAGTGTTAAGACGGGGCGAGACTGACATCCGCCGCACGGATAATTGACAGTGAAACTAATGTCACAATCGGAGGCCGACACCTCAAAATTCTCTCCGCTTGTGAACGAAAGCGCCGTTCCGCTGAATCCGCTGATTCGGAGGTAGGTGCCAGTCGCCGATCCGGTTATACTTTGCTCGGAGAAAATAATGTCATTTGCGCCACCGTCACACGTGGGATCAGCGGCAAAGGTACTGGAGTTAAACAAAAGCCTTAGCCGTCGGCATTAAACCAGGAGCCCTACGAACCCGCGTTGGTCGTGACAATCCTGGTTGCAGAAAGCGTCGCCTATGCAGCTAAAAAAAGAAGAAACGAAGCGAAAAACCTCATAAGAACAATACGCGGGGGTTCCGGTACTATCGTTCCGGCTGTTGCAGGACCGAAACTGATTGCCTTCTGGTGCTTAGTATCGCGAAGTTTAAACTGTTAAGCCAACCGCCGCCGACATTTCGACATGGCTAGCCGACCAATGGGTACAAAAAGGAAACCGGCAATCGCTAACCATCGTGGCTCTGGCACCGCAGACGCCGCTGGTGTGAGCACCCAAGTTGGCGCCGCTGCACTCGTTGACTCGACCACATAAAATGCGTAATAGGTTTGGCTGCCGTCGCCCGAAATCACGATCGATGACGGGGTCGCGCCCGGGTTGACGTTCACCGATGAATAGTAGGTCCCGTCTGTGCCTGCACAATATTCGTTGGTACCGAACGACAACGAAAAATTGCAGTAAAACGCTCCGCTATCGACAAACCCGACGGCGCCAGTTCCAGACGTCAAAGTCAGGTTGAAAGGACTAGAATCGTCAACAAAGTAGACATAAACTTTGTTCGTGGGCTCGTTAGTCGATATAAAAGAATCTGTGGTGACTGAATCCGAAACCAAGCTGGTGGGAAAACAGCCACCAGGATCCACGGTACAAGTGGCCGACCCCTGCCCGTAAGAAGAATTATTCGTCGTACCAATCTTGGCGCCCCAAACCGTGCACGTCATCGAAAAGAAAAGAATACAGGCAAAAGCCTTCATCTAGTTTATCCCCCTTAGGCTTAACAAGATCGTTTGATTTTGAGCAAAAACGCCACCCCGAGACCTTGTTTTCAAAAGTATATATCGTATCTACGAGTTCACGCAACGCTGAGTGAATCAGAAAGGTTTTGGTACTTCTGACTGAAAGGTCTATCAAAAGCGGCGGTCGCCCGCCAAGCAAAAAGCAGCGCTGCCCTGTCGGCTGCAAAGGTAAGAACTAGCTTGCTAATGGCCCCACTCCCTGAGGATTCCGCTCCTTCCAAAACGCTGCTATCTCCGGTATGCCAGAATAAAAAGCGAAACCCGCGAAGTATGCATTTGTATTTGTTGCGACACGGAGTTGCCGAAGAGGCCCGTCTCGGGATTGTGGATGCCGAACGGTCTCTCACCCAGGACGGACGTAAAAAACTGCGTCATGTCTTACAAGCCGTGGCCGATGCGCGCGTCAAACCAAGCCTGATTTTTTCCAGCCATTTAAAACGCGCCGTACAAACCGCCGACATCGCTAAAGACGTTCTGGGCTACGAAGGCGATATCGTCAAGACCAAAGCGCTCGCTCCCGCTGCATCGGCCGAACAAATTTGGGAAGAGGTGAGAATTCATAAAAGCGAACCCTCACTTCTATTGGTGGGGCACAATCCGTTATTCGATTCGTTAGCGGCGTTCTTGCTCGGGACACCGAACTTGAAAGTCGATTTCAAAAAAGGCGCCATCATGCGTATTGATTTGGAATCGTTCGGCGCGCAGCCCCGCGGAATTTTGTGCTGGTACTTAACTGCTAAACTGTCGGCAAGTCGCGAGTGAAATATCTAGTTTTTCCATTTTTATTCCTACTGAATAATGCGCATTTGTTGGCCCGGGCTTTGCCGCCGCCAAACGAAACGCTGCAATTGGCTGTGAACGATTTGTATCAGTCCAAGTTCGCCGAAAGCCGGCTAACTTTGAGCGAATACGCGGCCGCTCACCCGCAAGACCCGCTGCCTTATTCCATGAAAGCCGCCACGTATTTATTTGCGGAACTGGAACGCGCCGGCGCCCTAAAGGGCGATTTGTTGAGCGACGACAAGAACGTACAGGGGGGAGGCGCAGCCGAATTTAAGCCTGACGCCCACGTAACCGCTGCGCTCGATGACAGCGTAAGAGAAACTCGCCAGATCGCGTCCGCTCGTTTGCTGGCCGACCCAAAAGATCGCAATGCCTTGCTGGCCATGTGTATCGTTACCGGCGTGCAGCGCGATTACTTGGCGCTGGTCGAACACCGGCTACGCGAAAGCTACACCTTCATTCGAGAATCCAATAGCTACGCGAAACAACTGCTGGAAGCCGATCCCACCGCCTATGACGCCTATTTGACCAAAGGCTTTACCGAATATCTGGTAGCGAGCTTGCCGTTTTATTTGCGCTGGATGATGAATATGGACCAGTTGAGCGGCACGCGCGAACAAGGCTTGAGCGATTTGCAAGTGGCTGCCCAATCGGGCCAATACCTAAAACCCTTCGCCCAACTTCTGCTCGCCATGTTCTATCTGCGCGAAAAGAAAACCGCCAAAACGGAGGAATTGCTTGCGCAATTAACTGAGCAATATCCGCAAAACAAGACGTTTCGCGCCGAATATGACAAACTACGGGCAAAACGCAGCAAGCCTCGCGCCACGGAGTAACCAGAGCGGGAACCGGCACCATCTATGATGTAGATGGGTCTCTTGATGGTAAGTGTGTTGCGGCGCTTTGCTTTCCGGCGCAGAGCCTTGATTTTTCCGGCCGTTTTGCTGGCGGGTGCCTTGGCGCGTCCGCAAGCACCGCCGCCTCCCGCCGTTCCCAATGCGCAGGCACCGTCCGACCTGCTGAATTTGCCCGCAGAAACGCCCGTTCAGTTCGAATCAAAGGGTCTGGAATACGACGCGCTCACTCACGACGGCATCACCGTCATGTTCACTCCTCTGCCACCGCACATCAAAGACTTCACCATTCTGCAGGTCACGGTGACCAACGGTTCGCTCGTTTCCTGGACGGTGAAGCCCTCCGATTTCCTTTTTGTGCGCGCCGATGGAACGGTGCTCCCGTCCCTTTCAGCCGATTATGTCGTCGAATCGCTGTTGGCCAAAGCGAGCCGTAACGATGTGATCAAGCTGCAACTGCTTTATGAAGACAGCATCTACGCTTTACAAGATTTCCGTTCCACGAATGGTTATGAAAAGCGCCGGCAAGCGGCCATGGCCATGCGCGTGAATCGCGAATTCACCGCCGCCGCCGCCGCTTCCGCTATTACACTCATTCCCACTAAATTAAAACCGAGCGACAGTACCGATGGCGCGGTCTTCTTTGAAAATCACACCAAGGAAAAGACCTTGGGGGCCGGTCGTTTAATCGTCCGCACTTGTGGGCAGACGTTTGTGTTCCAAACATTTGGGGAGTTGAAAAGTCACTAGTGTCCTCTGCCTTCATTGATCTGCACTCGCATACGAATGCTTCTGACGGTACTCTCACACCTGCTCAATTAGTGGCTCTGGCGCAGCAGAAAGATTTAGCCGCGCTCTCAATCACCGATCACGATACCTTTGAAGGCCATGATGTGGCGCTTCCCTTGGCCAAGGCCGCGGGGTTAGATTTGGTGCGCGGCATCGAACTCAATTCGCGATTGCTATTGTCAGGATCATCACAGCCGCGCTTCGTCCACATGCTGGTGTATTTTCCCAACAGCGAGCCCTCGGCGGGTTTTCTCAGCTGGTTAACCGGCCAGCAAGCCGAACGCCGCGACCGCAATGAAAAACTGGTGCTGGCGTTGCAGGCGCGTGGCGTTGATATCACCCTGGCAGAGGTGGAAGCGCGCGGCCGCAGTTTGGCTGGCCGGCCCCACTTCGCCCGCATCCTGGTCGACAAAGGCTACGTCGGCAATTTTGAAGAAGCCTTCAAACAGTATTTAGGCGAAGAAGCGCCCAGCTATGTTGAGCGCGACAGCAAAACCACCGAAGAGGTGATTCGCCTTGCGCTCGATGGCGGCGGCATTCCGGTAGTCGCCCACCCCATTCGCATTGGACTCGCGCGCGCCGTGGAGCATGATGTGCTGGCGCAATTTAAGAAAGCGGGTCTGGTGGGGCTCGAGACCATTCATTCCGATCATCCTCCGGCGCTGCAGACTTACTACGGTCTGCTGGCGCAAGAGCTGGATTTACTGCCCACCGGCGGATCGGATTTTCACGGCGCAGTTAAGCCCGATATTGAGTTGGGAACGGGACGGGCCGGAAACGTGCGCGCCCCGCTGGAATTCTTGGAAGGTTTGCGCAATTACGCGCGAACGTAGCACTACAATAGGGCGTGTCCGAAGTTCTTCCCAGACTGCGCTTTAATCTTGATTTCATGCCGTCGCCCGACCCGGAACGGCCCGGCTTATTCATTCGCGATCCTTATCATTATTCGGACGCCACGTTACTAGTCCCGCCCCAATTGGTGCCCGCGCTCGAGTGGTTCGATGGGCAAAGCTCCACTCTCGATCTGCGCGCCGAACTGGTGCGCATCACCGGCGAAATTCAAGTAGGCGAAATTGAGCAGCACTTGTTCGACGCTCTCAATGAAGCCGGCTTTCTGGAGAACGAACGCTATCTCACCTTGAAGGGTAAGCGCGAAGCTGAGTTTGCCGCCGAACCTATTCGCGAAGCCAATTTTGCCGACGCTGGTTATCCGGCAAGTTTGCCCAAATTGAAAGTGCTCCTTGATAAAGAAATCGGGAGCAGTGCAGGGAAGCCGGATACCGTGGCCATCGCCGCTCCGCATGCCAGCCCCGACGGCGGTTGGGCCACTTATCGCGCCGCTTACCAGGCGCTGCCGCCGCGCACGGATGGTGAAGATACCACGGTGGTCATTCTCGGCACTTCGCACTACGGTGCGCCCGAACGCTTTGGCCTCACGCGCAAAAATTTCAAGACTCCGTTCGGCGAAGCGCAGACCAATACGGCGTTAGTGGCAGAGTTAGGCCAACAGGCGAAAGACGCCGTCACCATGGAAGACTACTGCCACGCGGTGGAACATTCCATCGAGTTTCAAGTGGTCATGCTTCAGCAGATCTACGGCCCGAAGGTAAAGATCCTGCCCATCTTGTGCGGTTTTTTTGTGAAGAGTACTTATGAAGGTGGTATGCCCGAGGATACGCCGCGCGTGGCGCGCTTTTTTGATGCCTTGGGCAACATCGCCGCGCGCGAAAACCGCAAACTGCGTTGGGTGTTAGGCGTTGATATGGCGCATATGGGCCGCCGCTATAGCGATGAACTGCGCGCCACCGCCAATATGGGCGAAATGCTGGCCATTGAGCAACGCGACCGCGAGCGCATTTCCAAAATCGCGGAGGCCGATATCAAAAGCTATTGGTCACTTGTGCAGGAACGCAAAGACGACTTGAAGTGGTGCGGTTCTGCGCCGTTTTATACCTTCTTGAAGGTAAAGCCCGGACTCAAAGGCGAACTGCTCAATTACCACCAATGGCAGATCGATCCGCAGAGTGTGGTCAGTTTCGGTGCGCTCCGCTTCGGCTGAGTTATTCGATCTGTCCGCCGCCCCACCAATAACCGGGACGCGTCCGAATTTTCAAGCCGGGCCGGTCAACCTTCACAACAATATTGTGAAAGCCCGACTCGCTTGCCGTTTCAGGAGTCAACCGGTAGCTCAGCACATACTGGCTGTTGAGATCTTGGCCAATATCGGCAATCGCTCTCTCCAAACCTCGATTCGTGGCGAAGTTGTACACGCGGCCTCCGGTGAAGTACGTAAACGCGCGTGCCGGCGGTTTCTTGAAAAGGTCGTGAATGGTGTTCAACAGTGGCGGAATCAGTTCCAAATCGTTACCCACGCGCATTTGCGCATCGTTGGTCATGGTGTTCGGACCGCCGCCGCCCGCGATCGGACCCGGCATCGCTTCGGCAGGAATGTTGCCATGATCAGGCCGCGGAAAGCCGGGGTCCTGCGTGAGTGCGCTGAGGGTTTTGGAAATATCGACGCAATAAACCGTGACGTTGTCGAACTGCATGTCGCGCACAGTCTCGGAAAGCTTGGCTTGACTGCCTTTATTCACGTCCCTGCTGATGAGAACAATCACGCGTCGCCGCTTGTTATCTCGGTCGCGACGCTTCAACATCCGATCGCCCTCTAGAACGGCATCGATCAGCGCCGCCGAACTGGAACCCGAGCGCAGATGCGTCATGGCATCGTCAAGCTTCTCCGGATCGTTCGTAAAATCCTGCAATAGAGTCATGCGGTGGTCGAACGCTAAGATAGCCACGTCGCCGTCCACGCCTGTCACTAAACCATGCAGCAGGTTAGCCGATTTTTTCAGCTTCGGGAGAAATCCTTCCGTCTCCGAATTCGCCTGGATCGCCAGCACTACTGAAAGCGGCTGCTCAATCAACTCAGCATCAATCTGCTGCGGCTTGCCATTGTCAAGCACTTCGAAATCGGCCGCCTTCAGACCCGTCACATAACCATGCCCGTCGGGATCTAAAACCGTAGTCGGCACTACCACGCGCCGCGTGCCCACAACGAAGTCAGATTTCTTTCCCAGTTCCGGCTTGTCATCGAAGATAGGCTTATCGTCTGCTGGGTCCGCCTTCTGCGTGGCTTGCGGCGGCGTCGCTGGTTTTACTTCGTCTTCCGGCGCAAGTTGTCCCGGCTGTGGAGGTCTCGCCGGCGGCCCAGGTGGCAGCTGTCCAGGGATAATCTGTGCCCAGGTCAGAATGCCCGCAGCGAGGCACGTGCCTGCGATCGCGAGAGTTCTGGGGCGTAAACGGTTCATAGTAAGAAGACGCTGCAAAGCTGCTGGGAGTTTCCCTGTCACTTCTTCAGTTTCGCACTCCGACGGGCAGCTTAAGCGTAATAACCTTTGCGCGCTTGCACCACGTAACCCTTTTGGCTCACGGTCAGCTCAATTTTGCGAAAGCCTTTGTCGTCGCCTGTGTGGTCCGACGTGTAGCCGATACTATATTGGTTGCGCAATTCATCTTGAATTTCGTTGTAGATATCTTCCAGCGGTTTCTTCTTGCCGTATTCGTAATACGCTCCGCCGGTTTCAGAAGAAATCTGCTTCAAAATCTTCTTGCCGTCGGGCCTTTCAGCGCCTCCGCCACCGCCGCGTCCACCGCCCCCGTTGTTCCAGCCGCGCGGCACCATGCTGCCGATCTCTTCATCCGTAATGCGCACCGCATAGCTCACCGTATCGGCCTTCTGCACCGAACCAATTGCCTCTTCCAAATAGGTTTTGCTACCGTTGTCTTCGCCATCCGTCAGCAAGATGATCGCCTTGCGCCCTGTCTGTTTGCTCAAAAGCTCGTCGGCTGCCAGGTACATGCCGTCATAAAGTTTGGTGCCGCCGGATGAATGCCGGCGCTGACCGTCGCCACCGCCGCGCGGATATCCGCCGCCGCCGTGCCGTCCCATGCCGCCTCCACCCCCGGGGTAACCCCATCCCCCGCCACCACCACCGCCGCCAGGATATCCTCCGCCGCCATTATTGCCGCCTCCCCCACCGCCTCGGCCCTGAGCATCCAGGTCTTCTTGCGAAGGCGTCAACAGTTCCAAAGCCTTCTCTAACTTCTCGCGCGACGCCGTCAGATCTTGCAGCAATTCCACTTCATGGTCAAAGTGGAGCAAAAATGCTTTGTCTCGGTCGGGCCGCAGCACTTGCTCAAAAAACTTATAGCTCGCCGATTTCTCTGCCGGAATCATGCGCCACTCGCTGCGGCTCGTGTCCACCAGCAATCCCAAAGTGAGCGGCAAATCGCTCTGCTTGGCGAAATACTTAATGGCCTGCGGACGGCCATCTTCCAGCAAAGTAAAATCGGCTTTGCTCAAATCCTTAACAATTTGCCCTTTCTTATCGCGGACCGTCGCAAAAACGTTCACCACCTTGACGCCACCCGAAAAAGTCGGTTGTGACGGCTGCGGCGCGGGTGCCGCTGATTGTTGCTGAGCCGTTAAAAGCCGGTAAGCCGGCAAAGAAGCAAGCGCTGCCATCAAAGCGCGCCGATTAAGCAAATTTACGGACATACGCTATTGAGACGTCTGGTCAGTACAGGAGGTTGCGGGTTGCTAGCGTATTTGTAGGGGATCCGCCTGTGGAAATTTTCGAACTCAGCATCACGGTTAAGCCAGCCGACATCGACAGCATGCAGCACGTCAACAACGTTACATACGTGCGCTGGGTACAGGACGCCGCCGTCGCCCATTGGCGCGCGCTTACCACGGAAGAGGAGCGTCAAGACTGTCTCTGGATTGTCATCCGCCATGAGATCGATTACAAAGGCCAAGCCGTTTTGGGTGACGAAATTGTGGCGAAAACCTGGGTCGGCCCCGCGCGCGGCCTCAAATTTCAGCGCCACACCGAAATTTTCCGCATCAGCGACGGCACTCTGCTCGCTAAGGCGCTAAGCACCTGGTGCCCCGTCAACGCCGAGACAAAACGGCCCACGTTGGTCAGCGATGAAATGCGCCGCCGCTTTTCCATCCCGGAATAATTTTGACGGCACGATAGTCTTTAAAGGTGAAAGCGATTTGCGTCACCTGCGGCACACAATTTGAGGAGTCGGTCACGCCTCCCGATCGCTGTCCCATTTGCGAAGATGAACGCCAGTTCGTCGGGCTCAACGGCCAGCAATGGACCACCTTCGAAGACCTGCGCGCCACGCATCACATCGATATCGTTTTGCAAGAACGCGCCCTCACCTCTTTCAGCATCGAACCGAAATTCGGTATCGGCCAGCGCGCGTTTTTATTGCAGACTCCGGAAGGCAACATTCTCTGGGATTGCCTAAGCATGTTCGACGCCGCCACCGTTGACCACATCAAGCGCCGCGGCGGCTTGCAATACATTTGCATTTCCCATCCGCATTATTATTCGTCGATGATCGAATGGAGCCGCGAATTCGGCAACGTGCCCATCTATATCCACCGCGACGACGCCGAGTGGGTCATGCGCAAATCGCCGTGTGTTGAATTCTGGTCGGGCGAAACCAAACGACTGCTTGCGGGCGTGAAACTCGTGCGTTGCGGCGGCCATTTCCCCGGCGGCACGGTTTTATGTTGGCCCGCTGCCGCCGAAGGCAAAGGCGCACTCCTGAGCAGCGACATCATTCAAGTGGCCCCTGATCGCAAGCACGTCGGCTTTATGTGGAGCTATCCCAATTGGATTCCGCTCGGCCCGCAAGCGTCCAAGCGCGTGGTGGCCGCCGTGGGGCAGCATAATTTTGACCGCATCTACGGCGCATTTCCCATGCTCACCATCGCCAGCGGCGCCAAGCAAGTCATTGCCGATTCACTCAAGCGCCATTTACACGCCATGAGCGAATAGCAGTAACCATGAAATCGGCACGGGGCCAGAGGGGACGGGCCAGAGGGGACGGAGCGCTGCACTGCGGTGAGATTTGAGACAGTCGAATCAGGGGACAGTTACCGTTCGCTGAAAACAATTGGCGAACGGGAGGTTAATGGTTAAGGATGAGGATAGCAGGGGAAGCGGAGGCTGGCTCTGCTGGAGAGCAACCAGCCAAGGAATACCCTGCTGGAGACTCATCCTGATGAGACAGCGGAGAGCGTGTAGGCTCTCCGCTGAAAAGCCAACCACTCAGACATCAGGGTAGATTTCCTCATGCCTGGGAAAACTCAAAGCCGCTGGCGGTGGAGAATTCCTCCAGGTTTGCTCGAACTCGTCCGGGGAAAGATAGTCGAGCGCCGAATGCAGCCGCTCGCGGTTGTAGAACACATCAATGAATTCTGCGATGTTCTGTTGCAACTCCTCCATCGTCGAATAGCGAGTGCAAGAGATTTGCTCTTTCTTGAGTGTGCCGATAAAACTTTCGCAATAAGCGTTCTCCCAAGGCCGCGCGGGCCGGCTCATGCTGATCGTCATATGCGCTTGCTCGAGACGCTTCACATATTCGTTGCTGGCATATTGCGATCCACGATCGGAGTGATGAACCAGCCCGCGCCCTGGTTGCCGATCGGCAATGGCTTTGTTCAGCGCCGCCAGGGGCAGCGCTCCTTGCAGGCTACGGCCTAACGACCAGCCCACCACGCGGCGGGAAAACACATCCAACACAACGGCCAGATAAACAAACTCTCGCCCTAGTCGCAAGTAAGTGATATCAGCCACCCACAGTTGATTCATCGCCCGTATTTGCAGGTATTGCGCCAAATTCGGATAGACCGTATAACCGTGCGCTGAGTCGGTCGTCGCCACAAACTTGCGCTTACGAATCGCCAGCAGATTATCACTGCGCAGAATCCGCCGGACCACATGTTCTCCGACTGCGACTCCTTTCCTTCGTAGGGCCTGAGTGACGCGACGATAGCCTAAGATTCGTCTCCGCAGTGCTTCCTGTTGCACCGCTTCCCGAAGGGCCATCTCTGCTTGCTGCGGTTGGCGTTCTTGCCAATCCCGATAAAAACCAGCGCGGCTGACTCTCCCCAGTTCACACATCCGTTCTATGCTCGTGGCGCCTTGCTCAGTCGCTTGACGTTGGATCACTTGGTAGATCCCCCGTCGGAACCCACGCCGCTCTTCGGGCGTGGTCCCTTGACGCTGCGCAAGGCTGCGGCGAAAAAATCCAGTTCCGCCGCTTGTTGTCCGCTCAATCGCTCCAACGCCTCGATCTTGGCCTTCAACTGGATCATTTCCCTTGTCTCTGGGGCCTCCTCCTCTGCTTTCGCTTCGGCCTTTGCTACGCCTTGGCTTCCCCAGCCGGCATTTCGCCAGGCGTACAGAAACTTACGCCGCATCCCCAACTCCCGCGCTAGCGCCGTTGGACTCTCGCCCGCCACCATCCGGTCCACCGCGTTTCGCTTGAACTCAGCGCTGTACTTCTTTCGCCTCTGTCCTTCGACTTTTTCCGACACTCTCGTTTCCTTTCGCTGAAAGTGTCCCCTTTCTCCCTTGTCTCATTTTTCCACCGCAGTG